>JANPER010000091.1:0-6558 GCA_031423015.1 Planctomycetota bacterium
CCGGAGCCAGCACAAAGCCGCGAACCCGAGAGGCCACCGGTAAGCCGTGTGCGGGAAATCCGCACGCACGGTTTGAAAGGGGGTCTTGATTCACCTCTTCGCCCAACGTGGAGAGAAGGATAAGGATCTACCAATGGTGCGACTCGACAGGATCACCGTAGATCCCCAGGTCTGCCTGGGTCAGCCTACGATCCGTGGCCTGCGGATCACGGTGGGCGTCATCCTCGAGCTTCTTGCCGCGGGCAAGAACCATGAGGAAGTACGGGGCGCGTATCCTGAAGTCGAAGAGGAAGACATCCTGCAATGCCTGCGTTACGCAGCGTGGCTGGCAACCGAGCAACTGCGCGTGATCGGCTGAGCGCCCGCGCACAAGATGGACCTGCTTGCAGACATGAACGTGTCGCCCGCGGAGATCCCGATCGGTCACCAAGTCGCGACCACCCGCCAAGGGCATCGTTCCTCAACCCTGTCGACCTGCTACACTCTCGCACTGGCGATGACATACTCTCGCATCACGGTCAACCCGCTGCAGATGGGCGGTGTCCCCTGCATTCGCGGCCTGCGGATTCCAGTCGCCACAGTCGTAGGCATGCTCGCGGATGGCATGGCGGAGACCGAGATCCTGGCGCACTATCCCGATCTGGAATCGGCTGACTTGCGCGAAGCGCTGCGCTACGCCTCAGAAGCGGTCCGGGAACGTGAGCTACCTCTGCGACGCGCGCAGTAGCGTCTGCACGTCACATGACGACAAGCCGCGCGCGCTTCCTAGTCGACAACGCGGTGTCGCCGAGCGCCGCCCGCAGTCTGGCAGCGCGTGGGCTGGACGCGATTCACGTTCGTGATCTCGGCATCCAGCATGCTGATGGTCAGGTCATCTTCGATGCCGCGGCTGGCGCTTCAACGTCGTAAATCGTCATCTGACCCGCGCCCTGCCGCCGTGCCACTGGTGAGTCGACTAAGGCTAGCCCCCGGCGTCGTGCATGCTTCGCCTGTCATCAATAGGATGACTCACGATGAAAACCTCGATGGTGTCACTCCCGGCGATTGCTGTGCTTGCGCTGTGCGTCCTGTTCTTCCCCGTCGCGAACACCTCGTCGCTACGACCGAGCTCGCCGACGCCCGGCGCTGAGGCGGGCAGGCTCCTCAGTCGCATGCCGGTCGCGTTCGTGCCAAACCTCGGTCAGTGGGAACACCGCGCCAGCTACGTCGCACGCTTCGGTGCGATGACGGTCTACCTGCAAGATCACGGTTGGACGTTCACTCTCGTCAAGCGAGGTCCGGTTGCGATCGAGAACACTCCGCAGACGGCTCCGACGAGTCTCCCAGAGCGTCAGCTCAACGAGACGGAGGGCCGCGGCGTCGCGGTGCAAATGGCCTTCGTCGCTGCAAACGCACCAGAGCTGGCGGCCGAACACCAACTGCCCGGCCGCCACAACTACTTCCTCGGCAGCGACCCGGCGAAATGGTGCAGCGACGTTCCGCTGTACGCCTCGGTTTGCTACGGCCAGATCTACCCCGGCGTGGACGTACGTGTCCGCGAGCAAGCTGGACACTTCGAATTCGATCTCCTGCTCCAGCCGCACGCTCAGCTCGAACCCGTCGAGATGGCCGTGGAAGGTATCGAACGGATGCATGTCGACTGCGAAGGTGCCCTGGTCCTCGAGACTCAGCTAGGCCCTGTGCGCATGCCCGCGCCCCTGACTTGGGAAGAGGGCCCTTCTGGCGAACGGCGCTTGGTGACCTGTTGCTACGCGCTGCGCGGCGAGAACCGTTTTGGCTTCGAAGTGACAGGGCGGCAACCTGGCTGGTCGCTGACCGTGGACCCGGGACTTGTCTACTCGACATTCCTTGGGGGAGCGGAGTCCGACGCTGCCTATGCCATTGTCCTCGACGCGCAGGGCGCGGCCACCGTCGCGGGGAAGACCTACTCTACTACCCTTGCCAGTTTTCCGACCACGCCCGGCGCCTTTCGTACGTTCTACAATGGCTCCTATGACGTCTTCGTCACTCGGCTCTCACCGAATGGCTCGAGCCTGGTCTACTCGACCTTCCTCGGAGGAGGGGGCACCGACTACGCCTATGCCATCGCCCTTGACGCACAGGGCGCGGCCACGATCGCGGGAGAGACCAACTCCCCTAACTTCCCGACCACCCCCGGCGCCTTCGATACGAGCTTCAACGGCACTTTCGGCACCGACGCCTTCGTCACTCGGCTCTCACCGACCGGCTCGAGTCTCGGCTACTCGACGTTTCTCGGCGGGACGGCCGACGACACAGCCCGGTCCCTCGCCATCGACGCGCAGGGCGAGGTCACCGTGGCGGGAGCTACGCGTTCGCACGACTTCTCGACCACCCCCGGCGCCTTCGATACGAGTTTCAATGGCGTATGGGACGCCGTTGTGACCCGGCTCTCGCCGACCGGCACCAGCCTCGTCTACTCGACATACCTCGGGGGGAACGGAATCGATACGGGCTTTGCCATCGCCCTCGATGCCCAGGGCGCGGTTACCGTCGCCGGGAGCACCGGGTCCCCTGACTTCCCGACCACACCTGGCGCCTTCGATACGAGCTTCAACGGCAATGTCGACTGGGACGCCTTCGTCGCTCGGCTCTCGCCGACCGGCTCGAGCCTCGTCTACGCGACCTACCTCGGCGGCGAGCGCCCCGACGAAGCCCTTGCCGTCGCCCTCGACGCGCAGGGTGCGGCGACCGTCGTGGGACAGACCCGCTCGACCAGTTTTCCGACCACGCCCGGCGCCTTCGATACGGGCTACAACGGCGGCGGCTGGGACGACGACGCCTTCGTCACCCGACTGTCGCCGACTGGCTCGAGCCTCGTCTATTCGACGTTCCTCGGCGGAGCGGGCGTCGACAGGGCTCTTGCCCTCGTCCTCGACGCGCAGGGTGCCGCGACCGTCGTTGGGCAAACCGTATCGTTTGGCTTTCCGACCACGCCTGGCGCCTTCGACACGAGCTACAATGGCCCGAGCGGCGGTGACGCGTTCGTAACTCGGCTATCCCCGACGGGCTCGAGCCTCGTCTACTCGACATTCCTGGGAGGAACTAGTTACTACGAGGGCGCTTCTGCCCTCGCCCTCGACGCACAGGGCGTAGCCACCGTCGCCGGCTGGACCAACTCCGCCGACTTCCCAACCACGCCCGGCGTCTTCGATACGAGCTACAACGGTGGCCCCATCATCCCCATCTCTGGCGGCGACGCCTTCGTCACCCGCCTCGACATGCTGCCCACCGGCACCTCTGCCTTTGGGCGCTCGAGCCCCGGTTGCACCGGTCCGCTCGCGGCGTCCGTAAGCTCGATGCCCCGTATCGGCAACGTCAGCTTCGCGCTGACTTGTGGCAACGCCCCGCCGAGCACCGCAGGGTTGTGCGCACTCACTGGTAATCAGTTGTCGAACCCGCTGACCTTGTTCGGCGTGGAGATTTGGGTCGACCCATCGTTGGTGTTCGTTTCACTCACTGCCAACAGCAACAGCATCGGTGCCAGCGAGGTGCCGGTGCCGGTCCCCAACAACGCTGCCCTAGCTGGTGGGCGGTTGTTCGCTCAGTTCTTCTGGGTGGGCCCAACTGCTCCACTACCCTGCCCGCCTCTCGGCTGGTCCGCGTCGAACGCGCTTGACTTCACGATTCAGCGTTAGCGAAACGGCCAAACGCCGATCCGCCGCGCCCGACACCGAGACGTCGGCGCCTCCCCGTGGAGGCTGCGACCCGGGCATCCCAACAGCACCATCGTGCTGATGTTCTCGCGCTGCACAGCAAGTCGGTCGCGGCGCTTTCACCTCATGAGTTGTTGCGCTTGTGCCACGGCCCCAGAGGGCCAGTCGTAACCCCGGTCGTACCGACCTCGCCCCATGCGCCGGCGTAGTCTTTCCAGGGTTGCACCGCGAGTGCGCGCAGGAGGCGGCTCGTGTCCCATTGCGGCCCGGAGTCGGATGTCACGTCGATCCCCGCCATCCAGGTTCCCGTCGTGCGATAGGAAGCGTGTGAACCCTTGGCCATGTAGACGACGGGCCGACTGCCGTCGAAGCGCAGCCCAGCGCTTGTGCTGACGAAGCTGCCGTCTTCATGCGACGCGAAGAACACCCCGCGGATCGCCTCGCGCTCGACGTGCACGGTCACGTGCTCCCAGTCGCCTTGGTGGTTGAACGACGCGAAGGAGTCGTTGAAGCCGCAGAACCACCAGAACTGGATCTGGTGCGTACGGCCGAAGCGGCGGTAGTGGTAGTAGGTGGGCACCACGCCGGTGGGCGCCGTCGGACCCGTGAGACGACCATCCGGTTGCAGAAAGACGTTGTAGGAATCGCCGCAGTGATCGTCGTGCGGTCGCCTGTTCTGCCCGTTGGCGTGCAGCGCATACGCGTTCAGCCAATTCACCGGGATGCCGTAGTAGCTAAGCGCGTGGCTGTCGTTGGTGAACCAGCCGAGCGCTGTGCGATGGAAACCTTGATCGGACTGCCAGCTACGATGATGGCGAAAGCGCGACCGCGCGATGAACTCGTCGGGGCTCATCGGCCGGTACTCTTCCGCCGGATGAATGCGCACGATCGGCGCGTACTGCGTGATCTCTTGCGGCGTGAGATCGGGCTCCGTGCCGAGGCGAGCGATGCCCAGGTGCGACGTCAGGATGCCGGCCGGGTTGGCGCCGGGCACGACGACCTGCGCTTGGAAGTAGAGCGTCGTGCCAGGAAGCGCAGTCGGCGCCGCCTGCATCGTCGTGCGCGCGATGCCGTTGCCGTCGAGCACGATCGGCACCGAGACCTGCATGCCGGTGAGATACTGCCGGCAGCCGGTCATGCCGCTTGCGGTGAGATCGACGCCCGCGAGGTTCGCCGTGCTCGAGAACATCAGCACGCCGGTCTTGTTGGCCGGGCCGCTGGTGGTGACCGTGTAAGTGAAACCGATGATCGGCTTGGTGCTGGACAGCCGAACCGTGGGCGCGCCGACGCCGCGCGAGGTCGCCCCGCTCGGGCAGGACGAGCCGGAGGTCGAGAAAAGGGCTGTCTGCGCCGAGGCGGTGACAGCCAGGAGGGATGTGAAGAAGAGTGAGATTGAAATGGTGTTCATTGGTCTTGCCGGGAAAGCGACGCGGTTGCGCTCGCGTTCGCGGCCGGCGCGGTTTCTGGTCCGATCCACGCAATTCTGGCTGCTTAGCGGCGGCGGTCGCCCCCTACGCAGGACGTGCTCGATGCGCGCCGCCTGATCGAAGTCGGCGAGTTCCTTGCGGTACTCACCCTTGCGCTCGCGGATCACCGGCGCCAGCACCATGATCGGTTGGTCGGCGTTAGACCGCCGACTACATCTACTCCGGTGGCAGCAGCAGGCGGCCGATGCGCCACTGACCATCGTCGAACATCCAGCGAGTGAGCAGTTGCTCGCCGTCGTCGAGCGGGAAGCGGACGTCGAAGCTGCCGTCGCCGTGGTCACTCACGGCACCTTCGCCCAACTTCGGCAGGGTTGGCTCCCAACCGCGTCGCTGCAACACGGCCAACAACTGCGGCCAGAACCCCTCGTGCAGTTGCTCGTGCAAGTACGACTTGACCTGGCCGATGTCGGAACGGGCCCACGCGCCGTGGAACTCGCGCGCGATGCGCCCCACGTCCTGCGACTTCTGCGCGCGCTCGGCGCGCACGTGTTCGCGCGCGATCGCCTCGGCTGTGGCGGAATCATCCGCTTGGCCGGTGATCATCCATGCTACGAAGGCGGCGAGGATCGCGGCCAGCAGCAGCGAGAAGAGTAGGACCCGAGGTCGAGCGCGCCGTCGCGTTCTTCTTGGTTGCCTTGTCGGTCGACCAGTCTGCAGGTAACCGTTCACTGGTCGCCATTGTCTCCGCGCCTAGGCGCGCCGTCTTCACCGCAAGAACATCTCGAATCCATCATTGGCGCGAACGCGCGGATTGAGGACGCCGACGCCTCGGCGAGAGTCCTGCAGTCGTCAGCGGTCGGTCGTTCTTCCGCGTCCGGTTCCTCAAGGGAAGAGCAGGCTACAGGGCGCACCCCCGCGCCGTCCAGCCCTGCGAGTGGCGCTCGCCGACGAGTCACGCCGCTGATCAGAGCCCGAGCCCCAGATCGAGCGCGTTCAGCAGCACGATGTTCACCGTCGTCCCGACCTGATCGATGCGGATGCCTTGGGTCGTGATGACGACGCCGATCCCCGAGCGCTGCGCTGGGATGGGGAACGAGAACGACGGGGCAACAGCGAGGATGATCGGCGCGGGCGTGAGCTGAAACAGGATCTCGCCGCCGAGGAACGGAATCCCGGGGTGCGGACCGCCGGGCGCGATAGCCACCAAACTGCAGGTCTCGCTTGAGTCGCTCCTAACTGCCAATGGTCTGACCAAGAAGAGCGTCATTCACCCCGGTGATCAGCTGGTCGTCCCCGCCGGCGGCGTGCTTCCGAGCACTCCCCCATCGACGCCCCCTGCGGTGACCGGAGCGCTGTACACGGTGAAAGCAGGCGATTACTTCAAGCGCATCGCGATTGCACTTGGTGTGTCGATGGACGCCTTGCTAGCGGCGAACAACTTCACCAAGACCAGCGTG
>JANPER010000092.1:0-24756 GCA_031423015.1 Planctomycetota bacterium
TGGGTCGAATCCCATTCCCTGGTGTCGCCCAACTGGCCCGGCGACGCGCCGCCGGTGCCGCCGCCCAACACCATCAGCTTGCCGCGTGCGTTGGCCCAAGCCACGCACGCGCCGCCGCGCGCGGGGGGCGACCCGACGGCGCCCTCGGCCGTCATCAGCGTCCAGGCCGTGCCGTTGAACTCGTACAGAGCATTGAGCGTGGTGGTGGTGGCGTTGCCCGAGCGGCCGCCGAACACGTACATGCGGTCGTTGCTGGCGGCGCCCGGGTTATCGCGCCGCTGGGTCGGCGTGCCGGTGACGCCGGGGGTCAGCGACCAAGTGGCGCGCGGCGTGGCCATGGGCGTGGGCGCCGGGGTGGGTTGTGCGAACGCTGGAGCGCATGCGAGCGCAAGGGGGAGCAGACGTGTGGTTCGTTGCATGGGGCCTTCGGGCAAGTTGGACACAGGGGACGAGATGGCAGTCGGCCAGGCGGCCAACGGCTCGGGACGGGTTTGCCACACGCAGAGTTCTTTGGGGGTCGCGGCCAAGAAAATTCGGCGCGCTCAGGGGCGAGTGTCGAGAGGTTTGACAACTCGTCGGTTGCGGCGGTGCCCGGGCAGGTCTTGGGCGGCTAGGCCGGCCAGGTGCGCAAGAAGTCGATCAATCGGCGCAGCGCGCGACCTCGGTGACTCACCGCGTCCTTGGCGTCGGCGGCGAGTTCGGCCATGGTAGGCGCGTCCTTGGCGGTGCGTGTTGCGGCCGGGACGAAGACGGGGTCATAGCCGAACCCGCCGCCACCGGCGGGCGCGCGCGCGATGTGACCCTCGCAGGTGTCTTCGAGCGCGGCCACGACGTGGCCTTCTGCATCCGCGACGCACAGGCTGCACACGAAGCGCGCCGTGCGCTGGTCGGTTGGAACGTCGCTCAGCTCCGCCAGCAGCTTGCCGATCTTGTCGGCGTCGGTGGCCCCAGGGCCGCCGTAACGCGCCGACAACACGCCGGGCCGACCGCCCAGCGCGTCGACGCACAGGCCCGAGTCGTCGCCGAGGGCCGGCGCGCGCACCGCGCGCGCGAGCGTCACTGCCTTGATGCGCGCGTTGCCGGCGAAGTCGGGCGCGTCTTCCACGATCGTGAGCGCGACCGGCGCGTCTTCGAGGGTGCGCAGAGCGAAGCCGCGCGGCGCCAGCAAGCGCTCCAGTTCGGCGCGCTTCTTCTTGTTGCCGCTGGCGATCCACAGGATGCGCGCGGCGGCGGGATCGCGGCGGCTCACAAGCCGAGGGCGGCCTTCTGCACCGCCTGTACGCTGGCGTTGCCCGTCTTGCCGAGCGCGAGCAGCTGGGCGAGTTGATCCTGGTCGAACGGCGTCTTCTCGGCGGCGCCCTGCAGCTCGACGAAGCGACCGTCGTCGGTGCACACCACGGTCAGATCGACGTCGGCGCGCGAGTCTTCTTGGTAGTCCAGATCGGCCAGCGGGACGCCGTCGACCAGGCCCACCGAGATCGCCGACACCGCGCACGCGAGCGGCCACTGGCGGATGATCTTGCGTTGCTCCAGCCACAGCAGCGCGTCGTACATCGCCACGTAGGCGCCGTTGATCGCCGTCGTGCGCGTGCCGCCGTCGGCCGCGATCACGTCGCAGTCGATCCACAGGGTGATCTCCGGCAGCTTCTTGAGATCGACCGCACAGCGCAGGCTGCGCCCGATCAAGCGCTGGATCTCGAGCGACCGTCCGTCGACCTTGTTGTTGCGCTCGCGCTGTTTGCGCGGCGCCGTCGAGCCGGGCAGCATCGAGTACTCGGCCGTCACCCACGCGCCACGTTGGTTGCTCATCCACGGGGGCACCTGGTCTTGGTAGCTCACGGTGCACAGCACGCGCGTGTTGCCACTCTCGGCGAGCACCGAGCCGATGGCGGCCGAGGCGAACGAACGGGTCAGCTTGAGCGGGCGGATCTGGTCCGCGAGACGGTCGTCCTTGCGTTTGATGTGGAACTCCTGATGCGAAAAGGGGGGGGGAGAGCGTAGCCACCGCGCCTGACTTGCGTCGCACGTCAAATGTCAGTTGGTCTAACCTCGAGGCAGAGTTTCAGTCAGGCAGAGTCCCCAGTCAGGCAGCATCTCAGTCGGCATCGTGCGTCGGCGACGTCCCGGAGCTGGGCTCGATGCCGACGTGCGCGAGCGCGTCGCGCAGCTCCATCAGGCCGAAAGGCTGCGGCACCACGGCGAGTCGCGCGTACGGGGCGGCGAGGGCGCGGGTGAGCGCCGGCAGGTCGGTGCGCCCCAGCAGGACGGCGCAGGTGTTCGGATGGCGTGCCAGCGCCGCCGCGACCAGCTCTTCGCCAGGCGCGCGCTCACCCTGCGCTTCGACCACGAGCAGTTCGAAGCGCTCCGGCGTCGCGCGCCACAGAGTGTGCGCCGCCACGCCATCTGCACACAAGAACACCTGACGTCCGGTGCGCTCGAGTTCTTGGCCGACCATGTAGCGCACCGCGGGATCGCTCTCCAGAACCAAGGCGCCGCCGAACTCGTGGCGGGGTTGCGCGGCCTTGTCGAGCATGGGCACCTGCTCGCCGGCCTCGGTCGCTGCTGGCAGGGTGATCGTTGCCGTCGCCTCGACACCCCGGTCGACGTGCAACGTCCATGGCGCGCCCAGCGCTGACAGCAGATTGGTGACGGCTTGGTGCGCCAGCGCCAGCTGCGACGACGGGCGTGGGCGCGTCGACACGTTCTCTTCGACCTCCGCGGTCATCACCACCACGACCGCGTGCATGGCCTCGTCGAGCGAGTTGCGCGTGCGTAGGGTGAGCTTGCCGGCGGCGGGTTCGCGGCCGAACAGGACCTCGGCGAGCAGCAGTAGGGTCTGTCGCAGCGCGCGCGGATCGGTCTGCACCTTCGGCACACATGACGCGGTGTCCACGGCGACCTGGAAGCGCCCGCAGCTCGCAGTCTCGAGCTCCTGCTGTACGCCCGCGATGACGTCTTCGACGCGCACGCTCTGGCGGTGCAGGTCGGGGTGTCCGACCGCCAGTTGGATGGTCTCGGTCAGCGTGCGCAGGCGTCGTACGACCGCGCAGAGTTGTTCGGCGTGCGGCTCCACCGGCGCGCGCTGATCGATCGCTTCGCACAACAACTGCGCGTTGCCCTCGATGCCCGAAGCCAGGTTCGCGAGTTCGGCGCCGACGCCGATGGCGATCTCCGGCGCGCGCAGATCGGGTGGTGCGATCAGCATGCGCGTGGGCTGACGGCGCCGCGGCCAGAACATGGCGAGCACCGCCACGAGCACACCGCCAAGCAAGAAACAGAGGGTGTGCGTCAAGGTTCGAGCGGCCGACGAGGGACGACGCACCCTACGCACCGCGCAGGAACACGCAAGCTGCAAGCGAGCGCATGGCTCTCCACAAACCGACGCAAGTCGTTGGTGCGAGCGCGCCGCACGCGCGCAAAAAAACTGCACGACTCGTGGTGCGTTATCCACGCGTTGATCTGCTGATCGCACTGCTGCGTGCAGCCTGCGCTACGCTCTCGCCCTCACTCATGCAGAAGGTCGTCGTTGCCGTTCTCGTCTTGCTGCTGGCGCTCGGCGTCGGTTGGTTGATGTGGTCGCCCGCGGAGTCCCGCGGCGTCGCACAGCCAGACGAGCCTGCTGCCGCGGCCACGCCGCCACCGGGCACACTGACGATGCAAGCGCCTTCGGCAACGGACGAGACAGCGTTGGTCGAGATCGCGTCGGCGCTCGAGCGCACCGAGTTGCCTTTTGACACACCACCCGTGGTGTCGAAGGGCGGCACAGGTCGCGTGCACGGCAAGGTCGTGTGGCAGGACACCAAGGAAGCGATCGTCGAGGTCGAGGTGCGCTTGGTGCTCGCGACGTGGGCGAACTCCGCGCGGGCGCGCACCGTCACCACCGACGCGGCGGGCGCGTTCGCGTTCGAAGACGTGGTCGCCAACCACTACTCGGTGATCAGCGCGCTCGGTGGCGTCGCCGAGATCGACGTGGAGTCAGGCGGCGACAAGCAGGTGCGGGTGGCGGTACCGCGCGGCGCGCGGGTGAGCGGCGTGGTGCGGGACGAACAAGGGCAGCCGGTACGCGCGGCGGACATCTGGATGTCGGAGGAATACAACGCCGACATGGGCACGACGGTCGCTCGCTCCGACGCCGCGGGCAAGTTCGAGATCACGAGCGCATACGGCCGACGCTGGGTCGGGGCGCGCGCCCGGGGCTACCGCGGTTCTGCGGTCAGCCTGGTGGAGGCCAAGTTGGGCGAGCTGCGCCGATTGGAGATCGTGCTGGTGCGGAACGACGCGCGCGTGCGCGGATTCGTGCGCGACAGCACGGGCAAGGCGTGCGCCGAGGCGGTCGTGATGGCGAGCCCGCCGGGCGAAGGCAAGTGGCAACTGGGCATCGACGGCAGCCAGCAGCGCGCGTGGACGCCAGTCGTGGGCAAGACCGACGGCGCGGGCGCGTTCGCGCTCGAAGGCCTACAGCCTGGCGAGTTGTCGGTGCGGGCCCACACGCTCGGCCTGGGCAAGGCGGTGGTGAGCGTCAGTGTGGCAGCGGGCGCGTCCGCCGACGTGATGCTCAGTCTGCCCGTGGCGGCCCGCGTCGAGGGACGCGTGACCGACGGCAGCGGCGCAGCGGTCGCGGGCGTGATCTGCTACTTCGCAGCGTTGCACGACATCGACTTCGTCTGGGCGCGCAGCGATGGTGAAGGGCGCTTCGTGGCGGAGGACGTGTCACCCGGCGAGCTGCCGGTTCAACTCTGGCACCAAAAGCGACTGGCGTTGTCGACCACGCTCAGCTTGTCGCCGGGGCAAGCGCGGGTTTGGAACCCGGTGCTCGGGGCCAGCGCCGGGTTGCGCGGGCGCGTCGTCGACAGCACGCAGCAACCGCTGGCGAACTTCAGCGTGGTCGCGTTCCGCGACGCCAAGGGTGTGGGCGAGACCAAGACCGACGCCGAAGGTCGCTTCGCTTTCGACAGCCTCGAGCTGGCATCGCTGACCCTGCGCGTCGGCGTGGCGCCAGGCGGCGGCGCCAAGCAAACGCGGCTCACGGTGCTCACCGTGCCCGACGTCATCCCGCCGCGCGACGATCTGTTGTTGGTGGTGCCCGATGACAAGCTGCCGAGTGTCACGCTGCTTGGTCGGGTGACGCGGGCCGACGGTGCGCCGGCGATCGGCGCCTCCGTTCGTATCGGCGGCGCCGACGCGCGCGGAGTCGTCGACACGTCGGTCGACGCCAACGGAGCCTTCCGCCTGTCGCAGGTGCTGCCCGGCAGTTACTGGATCAGCGTGCACGACGCGGACCACCCGACGCTGCAGTTTGGCCAGCGTGCGCTGGCGCCGCACAGCACGACCGATCTCGGCGAGCTGCGTCTGATCGCCGGCGGCCGCATCGTGGTGACGACGCGCTATGCCGGCGGCGTCGACGATGCCAACGTGCAGATCGAGGTGCTCGACGCCGAGCACCGGGCGGTGGGGATCCTGCAGCGCGCCGGTGACACGCTGCGTTCGCCGGTATTGCCACCGGGTCAGCTGGTCCTCGTGATCTCGGGCGGGCGCATCGCCCGCGCGCGCCACGAGCTGGCGTTGCAGGCCGGCGAAGACAAGCGCATCGAACTCGTGGTCGAGCCGGGCCTACACCGCGTCGTGCATGTGCAGCTCCCTGCCGAGTCGCCCGTGCCGCGTTGGGTGTCGGGCACGCTCTACACCGACGGCAAGTCGGTCGGCAGCTGCGCCTTCAAACGCGCTGAAGACGGTTCCTGGTCGACCGATCTCTGGCTCGCCGCGCGCGACCACGAGATCTGGGTCGGCGCCGAAGGCCAGAAGGTCTCCGGCCACGTCGCCATTCCAGCCTCCTTGCCAAGCGGTTCCACCGTAGGACTGTCGTTGCGCTAGCAGGACGTGCCCAGGCGGAAGTGGTGTTCGATCCGGCCTGGCACTTGCGCGCTGGGCACCGCCACCATCTGCGTGTCGACCCGTAGCTTGCCGCACGCGCGCACCAGCGTGGCGACGACGAAGTGGCGGTGGCCGACGGCAATCTCCTCGAAGCCGGGCGTGCCCTCGCTGGCGATGAGCTTTTGCGGCACCGACAAGAAGCGGATGCGCAGGCGGTGATCGGGGTGTCGGTTGTCGAGGCGCAGGCACACGCGCACGGTGGGTTCGCTCTTGCGACCCTCGATCACCATCTCGCAGGGATAGCCGTGCGGTGTGCGCCCGAGCCGGCCGCGCAGCACGAGTCGATCGGCGGTCGCGCAGTGCAGCATCTGCACGGGCTGCAAGAACGCTGCCGAGAACAAGCGCGGGCGCTCGCCTTCCTTGGCCACGAACCCATCGAGCGTCCCCACATCGGTTTGGTCTTCGAAGCCGATGCAGTGTTCGATGTTCACGTCGGCGACGCGATCGATCAGGTGCACGCCGCTCTTGCGCGCAAAGCGTACGCGCGCGCCGCCGCTCTCGATCAAGTGCTCGCGCTGCTTGCGCAACGGCTTGCCTTCGAGCACGCGCGTCAGCGGATCGCTGAAGGGATCATCCTCGGGCGGGCGCGGCCCACACAGCGTGCGCGCTTCTTCGTAGGCAACGAGCAACCCGCGCGCGGTGCCGTCTTGCACCGTGCCCGCCACGAGGTCGGGCGCGTCGAGACCTTCGAGCCGTTGCCGCGCCGCCGCGGTGCCGCGGGTCGAAAGGGCGTGTCGCGCTTGCCACGCTGCCAGCTTGAGATCGACCCGCGCGTCGGCGCTGCCGGCACAAGGCGGCGCGAACGTCAGCCCCGCGGGCGCGGCGCGCCGCAGCGCCAGGTTGGCGGCGGCGCGCTCCGGGCTGGCCGGCAGCGCACTGGCCGGTTCGCTGGGCGCAGCGGATAGCTCGCGGTTCATCGGTGCAGTCCTACCCGCCAGGGGGTGACTTGCGCCAGAAGCTGACGCGCTCCTTCAGCGCGTGGTGATGACCTGCACGAAGACTTCGAGCCCCTTGAGCCCGGTGGCCTCGATCCGGCGATAGCCGCGACGAAACTCGTCGCGCGCCGCAACCGGCGCCTCGAACTCGGGCCACGGCGTCGTGTGCATCACGATGTAGTCGGGGCGATGTCGATCGAACCACCAGCCGGTGTCGCCGCGCGCGATCGGTTCGGCGGCACCCGCCGTCACCAGCCCCTGCATGTCGACGATCGTACGCGGCAGCGCGAGGAAACCGACGATGCCGATGTCGGCGACGGCGATCGACGCGTCGGGCGGCGTGTGCGCCGCGAGCCACTTGCCGGCGTCGCGGTAATGCTGGCGCGTGGGCTCAGGCGCCAGCAGCTCGGGCATCGAGGTGGCAAACAGAGTGGTCGCCATCACGATGCCGACCAGTATCGGCAGCGCCTTCTGGGTCTGCCAAAGCGTGCAGAACAGGACGGCGGTCGACAGTGCAGCAGCGCACAGAGCCGGCGTGTAGTACCAATGGTACGGCGGCAGATCGAAGCACGCATACGTCGCGAACTGTGCCGCCGCGAACGCCACGAAGACCGCAATCGCGACGTGCTTCCGAGCCCGCCACGCGAGCGCCGCGCCCGCGACCAGGAACAGCGCGAGCAACATGGGTGGGCTCACCCCGAGCAGGCGCTCGTCGATCGCTTGCAGTTCGCGCCACGCACCGTTCAAGAAGATCGGCGGATCCTTGAACAGGCGGCGCTGCGCCAGCTTGATCGCCATCGTGTTCGGTAGGGGCGACCCGAACTTGGCGATGGCGAACGCGATCCAGGGCAGCACCACGACTGTGGCCGAGCCGACAAAACGCAGCGTGTGGCGGAGTCCGCTGCGCTGCGCGCGCAGCAGCAACATGCACACGAGCAGAAAGGCGTCCGGCCGGGCCAGCACCGCGGCGCCCGCGAGGATTCCCGCGGCGAGATGGCGTTCGCGCGCCGACGCAACGCACGCACCGAGCGCGCACGCGACCAGCAACGTCGACTCCATCCCCATGGTCGAGTAGATGCACGGCGCGGCGACGAGCAACAACCCGGCCATGACCGCTGGCATGCGCCCGTGCGGCCGCAGCAAGCAGTACGCGATGCTGATCGTGACCATCAGTGGCAACGCAAACGCGAGCGGCTGCGCCAGCATGAGATTGCCGCCCGCGCACCAGCCGAGCAGCGTCACCAGCATGACGTACAGCGGCGAGGTCGTGGCGTTGACCACTTCGCCTGGGTTGTAGGTCCAGCCGTGGCCAGCGAGCAGCTGGTGCGCATAGCGCAGCACGATCAGCGCGTCGTCGGGGTAGATCTCGCGCATGCGGAACGTGCAGAACGCGACCGCGGCAAACAGTGCCGCCAAGATCACGCCATCGGCCCGCGTCCACGCCGGGTCGGTTGGCCGCGGCCGTGGTCGCGGCGCACACATGGCGGTGGGCACGTATGCGCCGTGCCCGAGAGTTGCCTGCACACGGCGGTATCGGCAGCGCAGGGTGGTTGAGAGGCGCCGTTCTCAGGAGTCAGAACGCCTAGGGCGGGTCGATGCTCACGCTCTCGCTGCGCGGCGGCAGAGTGTTGCTTTTGACATCAGTCGACTTCGCGGCGCGTCGATAGATCCGATGTGATCGAAGCAAGGCTGTGGGGCGATCCGTTCGCGGACTCACTGGACGCGCGCAACCTGCGCGCCTTGTTGGCGGCGGCGCCGGCCGCGGGCGTGCGCTGCGGCCTGAGCTTGACGGCGACACGGCTGCGGCAAAGCCCGGGGCGCGGACGCGAGGTCGTGCTCAACGACGGCTGCGGCGGCGACCTGCGGGTGCTGACCGACGCGACCGACGCCGAGATGCGCCGCGTGATCGCCGCGTCGGCGTGCGCGGTGGTGGCTACCGCGCCGCTCGTGGTGTTCGGCACGCGCGACGATGTGGCGCAGGCTGGCTTCGAGTTTGCCGACGCCTGCGCTGTGTTGCACGCGGTCGAGGGCGCCGCCGCGTTGCTGTCGCGGTTGCAAGAAGTGAGCGCGCAGCATGGCGAAGACGCGACGCCGTGCGAACTCGACGCGGGCGCCCTGGCCGCGGCCGGCGACGAACCTGCCGCCGCGCATCGCGTGCTGGTGCTCGCCGCCAGCGGCGACCAGCAGAGCGTGGGCCCCGTGTTCACCGCCTTGGCGACCTTGCAGCGCGAGCGCCCGCTGCAGATGGCGATCGCGACCAACGCCGCCGAGAGCGCGCGCGTGCGGGACGCCATGGCCGCCGTCGGCCTGGTGGCGGACCTGCACGTGGATGCCGACGAGCGCGACCTGCTGCACGCCGCCGCGGTGGTGGTGGTGCCGTGGCAGGCGCCGGGCGAGCGCACCCAGTTGGCGCGCGCTCTCGCTTCGGGCCGCGCGGTCGTCGCGCCGCGCACCGCCGCGGATGCCGAGTTGCTCGCTGACGGCGGGTGCTTTCCTGTCGGCGGCTGCTGGCAACCCACCGAGCGGGGCCGTGTCTTCGTGCCCGATCCGCGTCACCTGCTGGCGCAGCTGCGCCGCGCTGTGGGCGAACCAGCCCACGCGCGCCAAGTGGGCCGTCGCGGCCGCACGCATGCGCTCACGCACGCGCGCGGGCCACGACCCAGCCGGCCACAACCAGTGGCGTGCGCCTTAGAAGACCGCCCGAGCCTGGTGCTCGAAGCGCCGCTGTTCGAGCTGAGTTCGTCGTCGTTGCTCACCTTGGCAACCGCGCGCGCGCTCATCCGACGCGACAAGGTCGAGGTGTTCGTGGTGCCGCGCGGCGCGCATCAAATCGGACTGAAGCGCCTCGTCGAGCAGGCGCCCGAGGTTCTCGCGCGCTGCGTGCGTCAACCGCCGGCCGCGACCGACCTGTGGCTGACGACGGGCTGGCCGCCGCGCGCCAGCCGACCCACCGGCGTGCATACTTTCGCGGTGCGCGTCGACTGGGAGTACGGCGCGCTGCCCCTGGCGCTGTCGCCGCTCGTCGTGCAAGAGGCCGACGCGGTGGTGGTGCACTCGCGCGCCGTCGAGGCCACGATCATCGCGTCGGGTCGCGCGCGTGACAGCATTGCGCTCGTGCCGCACGGCGTCGACGGTGAGATCTTCCAACCGTTCGCGACTCCGTTGGCCGAGGTCGTGGCCTTCAAGGGCGAGCGCGCCGCGATCCTGTTTGCCGGTGGCTTGATTTGGCGCAAGGGCATCGACGTGCTGTTGAACGCGCTGCTGCAGATGCCCGCGTCGCTGCGCGCGCAGGTTTGTCTCGTGGTGAAGCCGATGGGGTCGCACACCAGCTACCGCGGCTTCGAGCTAGGTGAGCTGCTGCACCGCTTTCGCCAGGCGGGCGCCGTCGACACGCTGATCATCGAGCGCGACCTCAGCCCCGCCGAGATGGCTGGGCTCTACACCGCGAGCGACGTGTACGCGCAGCCCTATCGCGGCGAAGGCTTCGGATTGCCCGTGCTCGAGGCACTCGCATGCGGACTGCCGACGGTCGTCACCGCCGGCGGCAGCACCGACGACTTTGCCTGGGGTAGCGGTTGCCTGCGCGTCGCCGCGATCCATCGCAACGTCGACCTGCCCGAGCCATGTCTGTCGCAGCCGTGGGTGCTGGAGCCGGACCTCGGCTCGCTCGGCGCCGCGTTGTCGCGCGCGGTGCGCGAGCGCCGCGAACTGCGGCGCGCCGCCCTCGCCGCCGCGCCGGCCGTCGCGGCGCGCTCGTCGTGGGATCTCGCCGCAGCGCAGATCGAAGCGCTCGCGACGCAAGCGTGGCTCGGCGTGCGCGAAGGCGCGGCCACCGCCGTCGCCGAGGCCGCGCTCAGCGTGGGCTGAGCGCTTCGCATGACGCGCGGTTGAAACGGGGGGCTTGGAAGCCCGGACCTTGCTTCTTCAAGAAGGAACCGTAACCAAGCTCCAATGACCTTCGAGATCGGCCTGCTGCTGGCAATCGTGGTGACGGCCGGCGTGCTGTTCTCGCTGGAACGCTGGTCGCCCGACGTCGTCGCGTTAGGCGTGATGCTAGCGCTGGTGCTCACCGGCCTGTTGCCCGCCGCGCGCGCCTTCGCCGGCTTCGGCAGCGACACCGTGATGCTGATCCTCGGCGTCTTGATCCTCACCACCGCGCTGCAGCGCACCGGCGCGGTCGACGTACTGGGCCGCTTCATCCTGCGCCACGCCGGGGACAGTCCACGCCGCCTCCTGCTCCTCGTGATGGTCGCGTGCTCCGGTGCGAGTGCGTTCATGAGCAACACCGCAGCCACCGCCCTGTTCGTACCGGTGGTGTTCGCGGTCGCCAAGCGCGCCTCGATCGCGGCGTCCAAGCTGCTGTTGCCGTTGGCGTTCGCCTCGATCCTGTCCAGTTCGGTCAGCCTGATCAGCACCTCGACCAACATCGTGATCAGCGGCTTGCTGCCGCTGTACGACCAGGCGCCGCTCACGATGTTCGAACTCAGCCCGGTCGGCGTGCCGATCGCAATCGTCGGCGTGGCGTACCTGTGGCTGTTCGGTCATCGCCTGTTGCCCGATCGCGGGGTCGGCGACACGCTCACACAGTTCGGCTTGCGCGAATATCTCACCGAGATCGTGCTGCTGCCGACCTCGCCGCTGGTCGGCAAGCCCTTGGCTGACGCCCAGTTCGCGGCGCAACTCGGCCTGCGCGTGTTGCGCGTGGCGCGCGGCACGCGGGTGCTCTCGCCCGCCGACGACCTCGAACTGCAGGTCCACGACGTGTTGTTGGTGGAGGGCAACAGCGAGGACATCCTCAAGATCAAGGACATCGCCGGCATCGAGATTCGACCCGACCTGCAGTACGCAGCCCCGGACGAGAGTTCACCGAGCACGCTCGTCGAGGCGATCCTGTTGCCGGGTTCGTGGCTGATCGGGCGCACGCTCAAGAGCGCCGGGTTGTTCGAGCGCCACGAACTGACGGTGTTGGCGATGAACCGGCATGGCGGCACCATCCTGCGCAAGCTGAGCCAGATCGCGCTGCGCATGGGGGACGTGCTGCTCGTGCAAGGCGACAAGGATCGCATCGCCGACCTGGAGCGCGGCCGCATGTTCCGCGTGCTCGGCGAGGTCGACGGCGAACGACTGCCGGCCGGGCGCAGGACGCTCGCGGTCGCGATCTTCGCGCTGTCGATCCTGTTGCCGTCGTTCGGCCTCCTGGCGCTGCCGGTGTCGGCGCTGCTCGGCGCGTTCTTGGTGTTCCTCACCGGCTGCATCAGCCCGGAGGAGGCCTACCGCGACATCGAGTGGAAGGCGGTGATCCTGATCGGCTCCATCTTGGCGCTCGGCACCGCGATGACGGCGACCGGCACCGATCGTTGGCTCGCCGCCCAGATCGTTGCCACCGTGGGACAGCTGGGACCCGTCCCCCTGCTCGCGGGCTTCTTCTGGCTCACGGTGCTGCTCACGCAACCGATGTCGAACCAAGCCGCCGCCGTCGTCGTGCTGCCGGCCGCGATCCAGACCGCGCTGCAGCTTGAACTCAACCCGCGCACCTTCGCGATCATGGTGGCCGTCGCCGCGAGCTGCTCCTACCTGACGCCGCTCGAGCCGTCGTGCCTGATGGTGTACGGCCCGGGCCGCTACCGGTTCAGCGACTTCCTCCGCGTCGGCGCGCCGTTGACGGTCATCATCTTCGGCATCGCGCTGTTGCTGGTGCCGATGGTGTGGCCGCTGCGCCTGTGATGCACTCAGAGCCTGAGCAACAATTGCTCAGGCTCTGAGTTCCCTTGCTGGTGGGGGAGGCGGACCCTCCCCCACGCACCCCCACGCCGGCCGCGACACGCGGCCTCTCCTCCTGGGCGCCTGATGGGCGCCGCGCGCCTGCGGCGCGTCGATTCTTGCTCACGCTCTCAGTGCGGACTAGCCAGCGCCTGGAACACCACGCCACTCAGGCACGACGAGGCGATGAGCGCGTCGAGGTGCAGGCGGCGCACTTCGAGATCGAAGAACAGGTGCTCGACGCCGTTTACCGGATCGTTCACGTCGTGCCAGAAGTTGTCGGCCGCGTTCGCCGGATCGCCGACCAAGAACGCGGACAGCCCAGCCGGCGTGCCAAAGAACTCCTCGACCACGTGGCGGAAGCCAGGGTTGCCAAACCAGGTTTGCGTCTCGCCCGCGTGACACGCGTTGCAGGTGTTGAGCGAGAACTTGAAGCGGCGCTCGAACGTGCTGGTCGGCGGATTCCAGTGCCAGTTTGGGCCCGGCGCCGCCGCGTTGCCGCCGAGCATGGGACCGATGCCGCTGACCGTGAGCGGAATCACCGGGCCCGGCGGGCGGGTGTCGAGCCAGGCGCCGAGCGCAGCCTCCGGCGCGCCGTTCTCGAACGACGGGTCGGGGGTCATCGCCACGGTCGACGGCGTGAGGTTGCCGTTGCCCGTGGGCAGCTTGAACTCACGCAGCTCCCACGGGCTGTCGAGGAACTCGTTGGTGCGCAGTTGGCCCAGCGCGCTGCCGTTGGGTCGCGTCGGCGCCAAGTTGCTCTCGGTGACCTGCAGCGTGATCGCTTGCAGGGCGTTGAGGTAGTTCGCATCGTCGCGCAGCACCGCGGCGCGGTCGTAGGGATAGATGGTGACGGTCTGGAAGCGCGGCGGTTCGGCGAAGCGCACCAGGAGCACGCTTTGGCCAGGCACACCGGTGTCGGCGAGTTCAGCCGAGCTGGCGGGCGGGATGTCTTGGCCGGTGCTGAGGGTGGCGAGTGCGGCGATGGCGATCAGCGAGACGAGAGGTACACGGCAACGCATCGAGACTCCAAGACGAGAAGGCAGGGTCGACGGTGATTGACTCGGACGTCGCGTTCGATGACGAGAACTTGCAGGATTCTGTGGCGGCGCGCGGTGGCGAACGACGACCGTCGACGCGCGGAGTTCACGTGCGGAGCGCCGCGCCGACGTCGCGCGCCGGCGTCAGCCGTTCTGCTTGGCCGGCGGTCGTGGCGGCGGCGGTGCCTTCTGCACCGGCACGATCGCGATGCTGTCGAGGTCGCGGTCGACGACCTCGACGAGTCGCTCGTGTTCCCAAGTACCCGAGGCGCGGCTGTAGACACGGACGCGGTAGCTCCCGGGTGCGAGCCCCTTGGCCCGGAACGAACCGTCGTCGTCGACCATCGACGAGCCCGAACTGGAGCTGCCGCGGTCAGGGACGGTGCTGCCCGCGGGTAGCTGGTACTCGAACGACAGCCACACCCCGTTCATGTTCTCCTCCTGCTTGAGGTCGAGTGGCTTGCGATCGAAGGTGCCGGCGACGGTGAAGGTTCGCTCCAGCGCGATGCGCGCCGTGACCCGCCCGCTGCTCAGAACGTCGACGGAGGCGGAGCCACGACCGAGCGCCGCCGCGTCGGCCACGAGGGTGTAACGCCCCGCGGGCAGCCGCTGGAAGTCGAACCGTCCCTCCGAATCGGTCATGGCGCGGCCGCGACTGCCGCCGCCACGATTGTCGCCCGGTGCGGGAACGTTCATGGCGTTGACCCGCACCCCGACCGCGGGTCGACCCTCGAGGTCGTACACCACGCCGGAGCACGCGCCGGTCGTGATCTCGATCGTCAGCCGCACGTCGTTCGCTGCCTTCACGACGACCGACTGGGACCATAGGTCGTTATTGAAGCCGGCGACGCTGTCGGAGTTGTCGACCAGACGAAGGTGGATGTTGCCTTCCTTGACCGGGCCCAAGTCGAACTGACCGACGGCGTCCACCTCGGCCGACACGCGTTGCTCGCTCCAGCCGTACACCACCATTCCCTGCGCCGGCCGTCCGTTGACGAATGCCGTGCCGGACACGTTGGCGCTGGGGCCGTCGACGACGCGGCGGGTCTTGGTCTCCAGGCGCACATGCACGCTCTTGCCCGGCACGAGGTCGACGTCTTGCTCCGGCAGGTCGCCGGTCATGCGCATCGCCATCATCATCTCCGCCATCGAGCCGAACGACTTCACCGCCTGCATCGACTTGACGACCTCGACCCGCCACTTCCCCGGCTGCAAGCCGCGCAGGGCGAACGTGCCGTCGGCGCTGAGCACAGTCATCGCCGGCATGCCAGACACCGCTCCGCGGAGTTCGGTCCAGGGACGATTGGCCACCACCATGTACTTGCCGAGCTCCGGCGGCTTGCCCTCCTCTGTGACTTCGCCGTCGATCGTTCCCGGCTCGGCGAGACGAATCACCAACGGTGCGGTCGCCGGCAGCGCCACCTTGGCCGCCGCCGCGCCGTAGCGCGGGTGTGTAGCCTCGATCAACGCCGACTCCCGGCTCGCCTGCTTGACGCTCAGCTTGCCGTCGCCGTCGGTGTAGCCAACGTGCATCGGCATGGGGTTGGGCCCCTTGCCTTCGAGTTGCAGGTACACCGCCGCGCGTCGAATCGGTTTGTCGTCGCCGTTGACGACCCGAACTTCGATGGTGTGCGCTGCCGTCAGGTGCACTTCGACCTCTCGATCCGAGGCAAGCTCGACGGTCTCAACCGTCGAGCCGTGTGCCTCCGCGCTGGCCATCACCGCGTAGCGTGCGGCGTCGAGACCGGAGAACTGGATGCGGCCGTCCTCGAGCTTGCGCTGGCGCTCGGCAAGCGGCACCTGGCGTGCGAATCCAAGCGTGGCGAACGCGGTGATCGAGCCCGCGTTGGGAGCGCCGCCGACGCTCAGCAGCGCGACCTTCGGCATCGCGATCGGCTTGCCGGCGTCGCTGATCAGACGCACCGTCAACACGTGTTGCGTCGGCAGGGTGATGCGCAGCGCGCGTTGGATCGACTGCGGCTCGGTGATCGTCCATGGTTCCCCCGAGCCACGCCGCGCCGCGGCGATCACGTCGCCGGTCTTGAGTCCGCTGCACTCGAATTGTCCGCGTTCATCGGTCCGCGTCGCCTCGCGTCCGAACGACACCGGGGCCACGCTGAGGCGTGAACCCACGACCACCTGCACGCCGGCGATCGGCTTGCCCTGCGCGTCGACCACCGTGCCGTTGGCGATCTCGCCTTCGCGCAACACGAGCTTGCCGATGGCGCGCTCCTGACCGGGGTCGAGCTTGACGCTGTTGGTCGCCGCCAGGAAACCGGACTTGGTCGCCGCGACCAGATTCATCCCAGGATCGACCCCTTCGAGGCGAAAGCTGCCGTCGGCGCCCGACAGGGTCGTCGGCACCGGCAGCTCCTTCCAGTACTTCTTCACCCACGGCGGCATCTCCAGCACCATGCGATCAGCGCCGTTGCCGGCGATCACCCAACCCTCAGGATCGAACTGCTCGATCGGCACCATCGTGGTCACGATCGCCGGCACGTCCGCGGCGCGGACCATCGCACCGACGACGGGATCGCCGCTCTCGTCGACCACGCGCCCGGTGACGATCGCACCGTTCTTGAGCACGATGTCGCCGAGGTCCACGGTCTCGGCTGGCCCCGGCGTGCGGTCGGCCAACAGGATGGTCGGATTCGGCCCGTCGGCGTCGGCCTTGATCAGGTAGATCGAGCGCGGCCATGCGCCCTCGACCGCGAAGCGACCGTCCTCGGCCGTCGTCGCCTCACCGGCCACCAAGTCGGGGAAGTCGGCGATCGGCGCCGACAGCATGTCCAGCTCGGGCTGCAACGCGATCTGTGGATCGAGGCGGAAGAAGCGCACGACGCGCTGCGCCGCTGGCTGGCCCCCGTGCTCGACCACGCGGCCGACGAACTTGGCCATCGCCGCGCGGATCTCGGCGTCTTCCTCGGGTCGTTCGGCGACACCCCTGACCGTCGTGCGTGCCAGCGCAGTCGACTCCGCGTCCTTGGCGTTGGCCGACAACGCGGCGTTGGTCGTGAGCGTGGCTGGAGTCTCGGACTCGTTGCCCGTCGACAACCCGGACGCGAGGCCACTGCCGCCGCCAGCGCCGAACACCAACCACCCGCCAACGCTCAGCGCGACCACGACGAAGAGCAGGAGTACGAGCTTGCCGTGTCGTTCCATACGTGAGCCAGTCTAACGGGATCGTGGGAAGGCGCGCGTGCTCGACATCGGCGAGGACTAGGCGGCGGCCTTCTTCTTCCGCGTCGCCACGAAGAACAGCGCGCCGAGCACCAGCACGGCCCCGACGAACCAGTACAGCTTCTTCTTCATCACGTCGACCATGGCGCCTGGGTCGCTCATGAGGTTGGGCTGATCGCCGAGCACCTCGGCGCCCCACCACGCCAACACCCAGCACCAGATGCCGGCGCCGATCGTGGTGACGATGCTGAACGGCAGGAAGCGCATGCGCAGGATGCCCGCCGGGATCGAGATGAGATGCCGCACGACTGGCAGCAGGCGCGCAACGAAGATGCCCTTCAGACCGTTGTCCTTGGCCCAGGCCTCCGCGAGTTCGACCTTGGCGGGCGTGATCAACACATACTTGCCGTAGCGGATCACCAACGGGCGGCCGATCCACAGCGCTACCCAGTAGCTGACTGCGGAGCCGAACCAAGAACCCGCCGTGCCGGCAAGCACCACCAACCAGAAGTCCATCTTGCCCTGCGTTGCCCAGTATGCCGCCGGCGGCATCACGACCTCGGAGGGCACCGGCAAGATCGAACTCTCGGCGGCCATCAGCAGGAACACGCCGAGGTAACCCCAGTCGTGGACGAGTTGGAACCAGAACTGGATGAGGTCGTGCAGCATGGGGAACGCGCAGGTTGCTGGACGCTCGCGCGCCACGCAACGACGATCACGCGGCGATCACGCTCTTTCGCCGAGCCATTGGTTAGCGTCCCGCCTGGCAGCCGGCATCGTGGGGGTGACCTCAACGCATGTTCGGTGTGCTCACGACCCTCGCCAAGGTCTTTCCCACCGCCATCAGCAGCTCGGTCTCGGCCTTGGTGAACTCGTAGGGCACTGGCTTCGCCACGCCGAGCACGCCGACCACGCGCGCGCCGTCCAGCATGGGACAGGCGATCGAGCCCTCCATCTGCGTCAGCTTGGCACCCGGACGCACCACGCCCGACGTGTCGCTCTGCAGGTTGCACACCTGCACCGGCTCCTTGCGCTCGGCGGCGATGCCGGCCATGCCCTTGCCGATCGGCACGATCTTCACCTTGTCGATCACGGGCGGCGGCAAGTTCTTGTGCGCCGCGAGTTCGAGGTCGCCGCCTTGGCCCATGAGATGAATGGTGCCGAGTGGGCAGTCGAGGCGGGCCAGCACCTTGGCGAGGATCTCGTCGAACGGCAACGGCGACTTCTTGACCAGGCCATCGATCGCGTCGAGCAGGGGTTCACGTGTTTTCGACATGCAGATGATCTTCGTCGCCCCGGTCACTTCTTGCCAATGCGCAGCACGGTCTCCGCCAGCAGCGCGACGCCAAAGCCGGTACCGCGGTCCTTCGGTCCATCAGGATCGCCGGGCCGTTCCAGTCGCCGTGACAGTCGTGCAGGTGGTAGCCGTTCACGCGTCGTCATGGTCACTTCTGGTCGCTCCTCTTCTTGGTCCGACGCTTCGGCGCCTCCGTCAACACCACGCGTTTCGCCTGCAGATCCTCGATGCGCTCCCTGGTCTCGATGAGTCGCTTCGCGAGTGCGGTCGGTTCTGGAAGCTCGGTCTGGTATTGGGTCGCGAGCATCTTGTTGCTGACGCCTTCGAGCGCGTACTCAGCCACCTGCGCCCCCTTCGCCGCGCAGAGGATGAGACCTACCGGTGGATTCTCACCCGGATTGGTCCAGTGGCGCCTCGCGTAGTTCAGGTAGAGGTTCATCTGCCCCGCATCGGCGTGCGTGAACTTATCGAGTTTCAAGTCGACAAGAACGAGGCAGCGCAGTCGCCTGTGGAAGAACACAAGATCGACACGGAACCATACGTCGTCGAGTCGAAAGCGCCGCTGCCGACCAACGAACGCGAAGCCATCGCCGAGCTCGAGAAGGAAGTTCTCGAGATGCCGGATGAGCGCTTCCTCGAGGTCGCTCTCCGAGTACTCGTCCTTCAGGTCCAGGAACTCGAGCACCAAGGGGTCCTTGATTTCCTCGGCCGCGGAGATGGCGTCTCCAGGCTTCGATCTTTCGCCCTTCAAGAGCACCGACTCCTTGTTCTTCGAGAGTGCGGCGCGCTCGAAGAACTGGCTGCCGACCTGGCGACTGAGCTGACGGATGGTCCAGCCCCCTGCCAGCGCTTCGCGTTCGTAGAATGCCCGCGCGTCGCGGTTCTCGACCCCGAGCAACGTCACGTAGTGCGACCACGGGAGCGGGAAGGCCCTGGAGGATTGTGCAGACAGCGTCTGCACTTTTTGGCGGCGCTCCTTGTGGTCATCGAGCCGTGGCGGCGGCCAGGCGAGGTAGAAGGCTCGCATGTAGTCGAGGTTTCGCTTCGAGAAACCCCGACCAAACCGCTCGGTGAGAGCAACGGCGAGCGTCCGAATGAGTTCTTGCCCGTAATCGGCGCGCTGCTTCCCGCCTTGCTCGAACTCGACAATGCGCCGTCCGACCTCCCAGTAGGTCGTGGTCATGACGACGTTGACGGCTCGCGCCGCAGTCCTTCGCGAAGCTTCGAGCAGTTCAACGATGCCGCGCAACACGCCGTCGTAGCCATCGCCCAGCGCTCGCTTCAGCTTGCTCATGCTCAAAGGTCTAGCACGTGTTGAGAGGAACGGTCACCGAAGCGAATCGCCAGTAGAAACAGGCCTCCGTTCACACCAGGATCCTGTCTAGCCATAGGAAGCTCGATCTGCGTGTTCGTCGGTCGCGGCAGCGACGCGGGGCGGGTGAAGGAGCTGGGATCAGGGGCGCAGAGAGGCGATGAGGCGCGGCGAAGTTGTCGAAGTCTTGGTGAGGATCTCGTCGAACGGCAACGGCGACTTCTTGATCAGGCCATCGATCGCATCGAGCAGGGGTTCACGTTTTTTCGACATGCAATGATCTTCGTCGCCCCGGTCACTTCTTGCCAATGCGCAGCACGGTCTCCGCCAGCAGCGCGACGCCAAAGCCGGTGCCGCGGTCCTTCAGCATCGCCGGGCCGGCGAGGTCGACGTGACCCCAGCGCGCGCCGGTGTTCTCGATGTGCCAGTAGATGAACTGCGCCGCGCAGCTGGTCTGTGCATTGTTGCGGTTGGCCACCGAGTTGCGCATATCGGCGATCGGGCTCGCGAACTCGTGCTTGTAGAACTCGGGCGCGAAGGGCAACGGGTGTACGAGGTCGCCGGTGATGCGGCCGGCGGCGACGAGCCCGCGCTCGAGATCGTCGTCGTTGCTCACCACCGCCGCGTGCAGCAGGCCCGTGGCCACGAGCTGCGCGCCGGTGAGCGTGGCGGCATCGAGCACCACGTCGGCGCCGAGTACGCGCGTGGCGTAGCTCACGCCGTCGGCCAGCACCAGGCGGCCCTCGGCGTCGGTGTTGTTGATCTCCACCGTCTTGCCGGAGTGCATGGTGAGGATGTCGTCGGGCTTGTAGGCCGTCGGGCCGATCGCGTTCTCGGCGATGCAGAGGATGAGCGTCAGCTGGTGGGCGCAGCCCGCCTTGACGAGCACGCGGAACGCGCCGAGCGTCGCCGCGGCGCCGCCCATGTCGCCCTTCATGCCTTCCATGCTGCCGCGCGCCTTGAGGTGCAAGCCGCCGGTGTCGTAGACGATGCCCTTGCCGACCAACGCGACGTGGGTGCGACGCGCACTCCCTTTGCCGGAGCCACTCCGCGGCCCGCTCCCGGGCCAACTCGCCACCAACATGCGCGGCGGCGTGGTCGCGGCGCGGCCAACCGCGTGGATGCCGCCGAGCCCCAGGCGCAGCAGGCGGTCGCCGACGATCTCTTGCACGCGCACGCCTTTGAGGCCGCTCAGCGCTGCCTTCGCCTCGGCGGCCAGCGCTGTGGTCGTGAGCACCGCGGGCGGCATGTCCACCAGGCGCGCGGCGAGGCGCGTCATCCGCACGGTCTCTTGCTCGTGGCTGCCGGCCGGCAACACGCGGCCGCCCGGCGCGATCGCCAGCAACTGCGCGACGTCGTCTTTCTTGCCGCGTTCCGACTTGGCGGTGAACGTCGGCATCGCCTTGGCCATGGCGTTGTAGGCCGCGAGCGCGTGCGTCGCGTCGTCCACGAGCAGCAGTGCCGCGCGCTTGCCGCTCTCGGCGTCGACCGTGAGGCCGAAGCGCCGGAGGCTCTCGCCGCGCACCGGGCTGTTGTGGCGAGCGACCTTGTCGGGCAACACGCCGAGCACCAGCTTGCGTGGACTGTCGAGGCCCGTCAGCGTGCTGACCACCTTGCCGAGATCGCCGGGCTTCACGTCTTTGACCAGCGCCATTGCTGCCGAGGTCAAGCGCGGGCCGAGCAGCGGAGCGAGAGTCTTGCCGTCGAGTCGATGCTGCGGTCCGGCGATCGACAGGGTTTGCACGCCGCGCAGCGCCGCGCGGACGTTGCGCGGAAAGTTGATCTCGGTCATCGCCAGGAAGTGTCTGGCTTTCGCTCGCTAACGCAAGGTCACGCGGCCGCCAGGCGCCAACTGCAGGCGCGGACCACGAATGCCGACGTCGTGTCCCACCAGCATCTGCATGACGAGGTTCAAACCACGCAGCGCGGTCGAGTTTGGCGTCGGGAACGGCACGCGGCCTTGGCCGCGCCAGACGCCCGGGTAGACGTAGAAGGTCGCCGGCTCGATGTAGAGGCGCAGGCCGACTTGCAGCGTGGGGTCGTCCTTGCCGAGGCCGAACAGCCAGAAGCCGAAGAAACCCGGCGGCAGGTCGTGGTCGAGATCGACGTTCTGGCCGACCGGCACTTCCTGTTGCGTCACGCGGGTGCTGCCCAACTGCGCGTTCGGGATCGACGCGGTCGCCGTGGCGTTTTGGCCGAGCGACAGCGTGCTCGTGTAGCTGTTACTGATGGCGACGAGCGCCGTGGTGGTGCCACGGATCGTGCCGCCGTCGAAGCGGCATTCGCTGAACGCGGCCGCGCTACCGCCGGTGACCGCTGCGGTCACGTTGTTGAACGCGCTCTGCGTCACGGTGAGCGTCGTGCCGGCGGCGGTGTCGAGCGCCAGCGCGCCACCGACCTGGCGCACGTTGTCGAGCGCGACCGTCGTCTTGCCCGACAGGCCGAGCCCGCCGGCGAAGGTCGAGTCCTGCACGGCGATCGTGGTGTTGGTGCCGGGGCCGCCGAGCCATAGCGACGTGGTGCTGCCGGTCAGGTCGGCCATGCGCACCAGTGCTTCGGTGCGCGCGGTGGGGTGGCCGTCGACCCACACGCCGATCGGCACGTTGCGCGACACCATGTCGAACAGGTCGAGCACGACTTCGCGGTCGGCGAGCGGCGACAGGCGCCGCACCATCAGACCTGCGATCGTCTGGTTCTGGAACGTGCTGCGGTCGAGGCGCAGGTTGTAGCGGGTGCCCGGCGTGGCGCCGCCACCCAGGTTGAGCACGAAGCCTTCGTTGCCGCCGTCGAACAGGCAGCCGCGCATCAAGATCTCGCCGCGCCGGTTGAGCCCCAAGTCGTCGATGCGCACCGCGGTCGGCAAGTTCACGAACGTGCAGCCTTCGAAGCTCAGGCGCGTCTCGCCGTCGTTGTTGACCAGGTAGACGTGCACCGCGCTGACCGTTTGCCCCTCGAAGCGCACGCCCTCGAAGGTGGAGCCGTAGAAGGTGTCACGCTGCGCGACGCGAATCGCCGTTGTGCCGCCGCGGATCACCACGCGGCGGAAGTCGCAGAAGTCGCTGTCGACGAGGAAGCCGTTCGTCGTGCCGATGTCGATCGTGCCGATGAACGGCGAGGCGCGCACGTTGAAGCCGTGCGGCAGGTTGATGATCGGATCGAGGTCGCGTTCCAGCGTCACCGTCTGCACCTGGGTGGTGTCGATGTCGGCCAGCGCGATGTCGCCGCCGATGAACGAGATCTGCAGTTGCTCGGTCGCCGACAGTTGGCTGGTATTCAGTTGCCGGTTGTGCAACAGGATCGCTTCGTTCAACGACAGGAAGTTGTCGCCGATCTGCCCGTGCGAACGTGGGTCATTGATCGTGGCGACCGCGTGCTGCGGGAACTGCGCCGGGATGGCGACCATACCAAGCAACAACGAGAACAAGACGAGGAGGCGCATGGCGAAAGGGAGACCCGAAGGGGCGCGGCGTCCAGAAGGATGCCGCACGATCGACCTCGCGGGAAGGGTCGAACCCGCGCTGCGAGCGAAGGAGCGCTGTCGCGGGCGCTAGGCGGATCGCGAAAGGGTCAACTGGTCTTGGCCCGGGGCTCGCTTGCTGTGGTATCTGCTCTGACGCTCCGTTCCAACTCGCGGTTGTTGACTGTGATCAGGGTGACCAGCGCGCTGCCTACGAGCAAGAAGACCGCGAGCCCAAAGCCGAAGATCGCGATGTCGATCATGACTTGCCGCTCGGACCAGCCAGCATCAAGGCGCCTAGCGCGAGGATGGACGGCACCCACAAGCCGACAAACATTCCTTCCTGGCGCAACCCGGCGAACCATAGGCTGACGGAGAAAAGAAACGACGCGCCAGCCGCAATCAAGAACAGCGACTTGGCGCGGCGCTGGGCGGCGTGGACTGGATCGACGTCGAGGGATATTTGGGTCATTGATGTTGTCTCGATTCTCTCGCGACACTGTTCGCTTGCGGCCACGCTCGGATGCAGCTTCGTCTGATGAATGGCGACCGAGTTCCTCACGTCGATCCACGGGACGAGTCGATCGCCTCCAGGGACATCATCGAGGGCGGCGCAACTCCCCGTCTTCAGATTGCGGGAGCCGCCCGCGATGGGTGAGTGCAGCGCCCGTGCGACACCCCTGCGTCATCGCCGCGATTACGCCACCATCGCAACGGCCAAGACAGTGCGGCCCGACCACGCGACCGTGCGGATCCAGTTGCTGCGCACCAAGCTCTGCCAGGTGTCGCGATCGAAGCCGCGGAGCAGGCGACGGTGACAGGGCATCTGCAGGACCGCAGTCGACAACCAGATCACCGCGAGCAACGCGAGCGCGGTCCAGACCAGGGCAGGCGAGATCGACGTTGGCCGCCACAGGGCGATGCACAGTCCGGTGGCGGCTTCGACCAACATGCAAGGCGCGACGATCCAACGGATGCGGCGGGTGTGGTCTTGCTCGTAGGCCGCGAAGCCATCGCGACCCACGTGCGACATCAGGGGATAATGCACCAGCTGAACGAACCAGATCAGCCCCGCCATCATGCACGTCACGGCGAGGTGGACGTGCGGGATGATCGCCATCACGCGCGTTCGCCTGGAGCCCGGCTGCAGTGCGCGCGCCACGCTCGCCAAAGCACGGCGGCGAACGGCAACCACCACACGAGGTCGTTGGTGACGATGATCCAGCCGAAGGACCAGGGCAGCTCGCCACGGCTCACGCTGATCACGAAGCCGATCGGGCCCAGCACCTTGCCGACCAGGCCGACCAGCACGATCGGCCAGTGGCGCAGCGGATCACGGCTCGCGATCAAGTAGCCCACTCCGTAGACGCCTACGATCATCCCCACGCATTGCCATATGCCAGGGTAGTTCAGGCGCGCCAAGCCAATGCGATCGAACCAAGCGTGGGGGAACGCGACGACCAGAGCCCCCCAAACGAGATTGTAGAAGGCGGCACAAACCAACACGTTGCGCGCCCACCTTGGTCCACATGCTTTCGTGTGCCTTAGCCAGGCGATGGGCATCACTCGGGAGTTCGCCGGAGTTCGCTCTCCAGATGCACCGCCCGCGTTGGCCGTCGCACGCAGACGCGGCCGCTCTCAAACGCGAGGCACAGGCAGCCACGCAACGTCGCGATCATCGCCAGCGCGCGCGGATTGCGACCACCCGGCGCAACTCGTCGAGCGACTGCAGCACCTTCTTGCGCACGTCCTCGGCGAGGTCTTTGCGCTCGGCGAGGAAGGCCTCGACCACGGCGAGCGCCGCCGCCGAGCTGTGGCCATTCACGAAGCCGTCGATCCACGCC
>JANPER010000093.1:0-5136 GCA_031423015.1 Planctomycetota bacterium
GTGGGTGTAGATCGCTGTCGTCGTCAGGCTGGAGTGGCCGAGCAGCTTCTGGATTGTGCGCAGGTCTACACCGAGCTCGAGCAGATGCGTGGCGTAGCTGTGGCGCAGCGTGTGCACCGTCGCCGGCTTGTCGATCCGCGCCCGCAGGCGTGCCCCCTGGAACACTCGCTGCACGCCGGTTGGGTGCAGCACGTGGTCCTCGCTGTCGCCGGGGAACAGGGGCTCAATCTCACGGCCCAAGCACTCTCTGTGTACGCTTCGTCGCGCCGGTTACCCGGTCGCCACGCAACACTCGATTCCAGCCGGTGGTCAACCTTGCTGGGCAGGCATCGGTCGCCTGCGGGGTCGCTACGAGTTTTTCGATATCTACTGCATCGTTTGTTCCTCCAAGGCTTGGCCTGGCGCACCTCCCGCTCCCGTCATGCTTGATGCTCTGGCGCGAGCGTGGCCGCCAACTCCAACGGGTAGCGGGAGCGGGAGCGGAAACAGAAGCGGGCTGGGGCGAAGCCTCCCTAGACGTTCGCGTCAGGGAATTCGGCGAAGCACGGCCGCCGCTGGTTGCCCGGGTTGTCACGTCGCACTTCTTCGTTGCGCGCGCCGTGGCGCTGCCTAGGATCCGGCCCCGTTGGCACACCGGTCGGGTGCCGGCGCAGATCTACTGAACACACCCCTGGGAGGGCGCATCGATGAGCAAGAGCCAGTTTTGGCTGGGCGCTGGCACCTTGTTGCTAGCAGCGTGCACGACAGTGACGGATCGCGGCCACCTCGGCACGCTGGATAGCACACCAGGGCCCGCGGCCGACGGCAACGTCGCGCGCAGCAGCGGCGTGATGCCCGTGGCGCAAGACTCTGTGGGTCAGCGCGACTACTCACCCGGCGGCCTGTTCGCCGAGCGCCACGGCGGCTTCCTCACCCGCGCCCGGCGCTACGAGCCCAAGCTGTTCGCGCGTTACACCGTGATGCCGGACACGCAGGTGACGAGCGAGCGCGGCTCGTTCGACCTGCAGGAGCTGCGCGCGCGCGGCGACGTGCCCATCACGGTCGATCCGGACAACTACGTGTCGCTCGGCGCCGAGTATCGCCAGCGCAAGTACGACTTCACCAACAACGTGGCCGGCGCCCGTGACGAAGACCTCTACGTGCTGGGTGCCCGCGTCGGCGCCGGCGTGTTCGTCAACGAAGACTTCCTGCTCGAAGGCATGTTCCGCCCCGGGATCTACTCCGATCTCGATGGCACGCTGACCAGCGAGGACTGGCACTGGTTCGGCCATGCGCTCGGCACCTGGCGCATCCGTGAGGATCTGTTCCTCAAGGGCGGCGCCGCCGTGTCCGAAGACTTCGCCGACGTGGACGTGATTCCACTGGTGGGCCTGGCGTGGACCATCGACGACCAGTGGCGCGTCGACATCCTGTTGCCGCACCGCGCCGAGGTGTCATGGTCGCCGAACGCCGGCACCAGCACGATCCGCGTCGGTGTTTACCTCGAAGGCGACAACTACAACGTGCGCCGCCCCGCCGCGCTCGGCAAGACCCGCGTCGAGTGGCAAACGCAAGAGATCACGGTCGCGGCCGGCCTCGTGCAACGCCTGAGCGACTACCTCTCCGTCTTCGGTGAAGCCGGGTCGGCGGTGGCAGGTGACTACAAGCTGCGCGACGGCACCGGCCAGCGCTTCTCCGGCTCGATCGAGCCGACGTTCTACTTCAACGTCGGCGTGGGGTTCGACTTCTAGACGGGGCTTCGCCCCAGCCCGACGAGCGTGTCGAAGTCGCCCGCTTCCGCTCCCGTTCCCGACTTGTCCTGTGACCCTTCGCCGGGCTGCGCTGGACTGTGACGCGCACCGGACACGATGTAGGTCGGGAGCGGGAGCGGGAGCGGGCCGAAACTTGGCTCGTAGCTCGCGGTGACTCGCCGCGACGCCGAAGCGCTGTCCTTCGCGATGTGGTCCCTGATGTCTTTCAGATCCTGCTTCGCCGCGGGGGCGACGATGAACCTCTTCACGTTTTGCCCTGACGACCTTCGAGTTCATCCAAGCCGCGCTCGAGTTCGTCGAACACCTCGTCGCCGTCGAGGCCTTCGCCACGGTCAAGCTGGTCGACGCCGAGCTGCACTTTCTTCCGGAACTCCTCGCGCCTCATGTCCCGCAGGCGCTCGCGTTCCGCGAGCATGCGAAGCCCTTCGCGGATGACCTCGCTCGCTGTGCAGTAGAGGCCTCCCTTCACCTGACCATCGACGAAGCGCGCGAGTTCCGGGGTGAGGGAGACGTTGAGCGTCGCGCGTCCTGGGTCTGGGTTCTGCGTCCTGGTCATACGCCTAGTCAACCACATCCTGAAGCAGGCGTCAGCGCCTGGCGGCGAGCACGTCTTCGTAGAGCGCGAGGTGCGCGTCGAGGCGGGCTTGCAGTGGGAACTCAGCCGCACAGCGCGCGCGGTTGCGCGTGCCGACGCGGGCGCGCAAGGCGGCGTCGGCGATGAGGCGATCGAGGGCCGCGGCCAGCGCCGCCGGGTCTCTCGGTGGCACGATGCAGCTCGCGTTCTCGGCGTCGACCATGGTGGCGATGTCCCCCACCGCGGGCGCGGCGATCGGCAAGCCGGCGGCCATCGCTTCGAGCACCACGAGCGGCATCTGCTCGGTGCGCGACGACAACGCGAAGATGTCGAACGCGGCGTACTCGGCTGCGGTGTCGGATACCGCGCCGGCGACGCGGACGCGGTCGGCGATGCCTAGCTCGCGCGCCAGCGCCTCGGCGCGCGCGCGGTCGGGACCGTCGCCGATCAGAGCGAGACGAGCGCGCGCTCGATGCGCGCAACGCGCGAAGGCGGCGATGAGCGACGGCACGTCCTTCTCGGGTCGGAAATGCGCCACGCAGCCGATCACCACGTCCGCGGTATCGCGCGGCGCGCGCGGCGGGAAGCGCGCGAGGTCGACCCCGTTTGGTAGATAGCGCACCAGCGACGTCGGCAGGCGCCACACGCGCAGCGCGACCTCACGCAGGTTCTGCGACGGCACGACCACGGCGGCGGCGCGGCGCAGCAGAAGTCGCCGCGCCCACGCGCGGCGGCGCAGCAGGCGGTCGGACTCGTCGACGCCAAAGCCCTCTTCGTGGTGAATGAGCGCGCGATGGCCAGCGAGCCGGCAGCCGAGCACCGACTCGATGGCGCCCCAGTTGTAGGTGAGCACGAGGTCGGGTCGCAGCGCGGCGATGCGCACGGCCATCGCGCGACCGCTCGCCAAGAAGCCCGCCTTGAGCGGCGGCGGCGCCAGATCGATCGCCGCGTGGCGCACGCGCGCGGCGCAGCCGGTGCGTCCGTTCATCGCGATCACCGTGTGCCGGTGCGGCGCGGGCAGCAGGTCCATCACCATCGCGGAGCGCACCTCCATGCCGCCGGCGTCGAAGCTCGGGAACACGTGCAGGAAGTGCCGGCCTTGCGCCATGGCCCCTGGTTCTACTTGACGAGGCGGCGACGCGGCCACGCTTCGTACGCAAGACCGCCGAAGAGGCGCTGGCGCGCTGCGGCCTGAAGGACAAGCAGCGCATCGGCGTGCTGTCGCGCGGCTGCGCCATGCTGTTCTCCACCCACATCCTCACCGACGTCGATCGCATGGCCGAGCTGGGCGCTGCCGGCCGAGCAGTTCTCGCCCTCAACGACTACCTGGGCCGCACCGACAGCGCCTTGCCCTTGCCCGCCAGCGCTGACCAGGACGAATGTGTCTGACACATTCGTCCTGGTCGCACTCGCGCTCGACGGTCCGCTCGACCTACGCCGCTCTGGTCTGCCCGCCGTCGCGAGGCGGCCCATCGTCACCGCGATCGGAGACGACAGGCGCCGGTTGACTTGGCGCGATCACCGGCGGGCTCACCGTTCCACTCGGGTTGGGCGGCGCCGCGCTCGTGTCGTCGCTGCGCCTACGGGTCGCGGGGCGTCCCACCGTGCGCAGGTTGCTCCATGTGCTCAGCAGGAGCGCGTCATCGCGGAAACGGCCGCGGTTGTAGACATCCAGCACGTTCAACAACTGGGTGAGGTCAGCGATCGCCCCGCCGAGTGCGACGCGCGTCTCACGGTGCTGCCGGCGGCTGGATTGCGCCTGCGCCTCCGCTTCGCGGAACTCGCTCAAGCCCGCCGCGAACTCGCTGAGCGTTCCGCGCGGGAGGCCGTTGCGCGTCAGGGGTTCCTGATGCGCGCGCCCAACCTCCAACAGACTCGATGCGTGCCGCAGAAACGCTGCATTGCTCTTGCTACCAGACTGTGCCGTAAAGTGGCGCGCGGCCTGGGCGTCCCCGCGCGTAGCAAACGCGCCGATGCGCACCACGCTACTCATCACGTGCGTCTCGAGGCCGCGGCGCACCCCTTGCCGGTGATGCGCGGCAGCGCTTGCCGCGCGCTGTTCCTTGTGCTCCGCGAGAAAAAGGGACTGCGCCTGCGCAAGCCGCTCCGCGAACTGCGTCGCGACTGCGGCCTGGTTGCGATCGGTGTACGGATGTGCCTGCTCGAACTCCTGGACCCGCGCAGCCATCTCCAGCTTCTTTGCCATCAAATGGTTCATGACGGAATGCTCCTCGTTGTGATCACGCGCAGCGCGCCCGTCGGCAACGCGCCGCGCGCAAGGGTGAATCGACAGCCGGCGAATGCCGGCTGCGCCGACGTGCCCCTGAACGCGAGAACTCGGAGAACACCGGCTCACCGCAGCATGAAATGTTCTGTTTAGCATTCCGTGCGGCTTGCCGCGCAGGGCGCGCGCACGCCAAGAGTTGGCAACCGCAGATCCGCGTCGTGACGCGCGGCGCGACGATTGCATCCCGTGGCGCGCGACGCGAATTGCCAGATTGGCAGGCGCGCGGCGCGGATGGGCCCGCGAAAGCGCGGATCGAGAGTTCGTGCACGCTTCTCGGCCTTTGATCACGCGGCGAAGCACGCTGTGATCGCCGCTACGCACCGCGATCGATCGATGGGGCTATCGATCGCGCGGATACGCGCTCGAAGAGCCTGCTAAGCACGCGAAACGGCGGCTATCGAGTGCGTTGCGACGGCGAAGAGGTCGGTTGGCACGCGATCGTGCGCGCAACTCACCCTACCCACTGTTGCCGCACGACGCGGCGCGCGATCACGTCCCCGTCGAGACCGTCGGCGCTCCACGTG
>JANPER010000094.1:0-9431 GCA_031423015.1 Planctomycetota bacterium
TAAGTCCAGATCGCGGTCTGACCGCATCCGCTGTCCGAGTTCCGAGCTTACGTCTTACGGCTAACGACTTACGGCTTTCCACAGCCGAAACATCTTCGCGCTTCGCGAAGATGCTTCGGCTGTGGAACTCAGGGCGCGGGGCTGAGCACATCGCTGCCGATGCTTTCGTCGAGCCACGCGCACGGGCGCGACTGCTTGGCGAGCAGCCGAATCGGGCTCGCGTACGGATAGAGCCCTGCGGCGTAGGCGGCTGCCGACGGCGCCACGGCGTCGACGAGCAGCACGCGTACGCCCTTTGGCGCACGACCCACCGACGCGAGGCTGCACAACCCCAGGGCGTCTTCGTGCGCCGCCACGAACGCGCACACGTCGTTGTCGGTCTCGAGGTGCTGCGTGCCGCGCGCGAGACGATCGCCGAGCAGCACCAGACTCGTCGCTTGGTCAGTGAACGGATCCTCGGCTACCGCAGCGATCGTGATGGGCGAACTCTTGCCGCCACCGATGTGTTGCCAGTCGTTGGCTTCGCCGATCAACGCCGAGCGCAGCAGGTGGCGAGGTAGTCCGTGCAGCGTGTTCTTCTCGTGCACGAGCGCCACCAAGACGTGGTAGCCGAGCACGCGGCTCTGGATTCCGTGCGCGCGTTCTTCGTCCGTGGTGCTGCCGGCGATGAGGGTCAGATCGTCATCGCCACGGATCAGCCGGCCTAGCGCGCCACGGTCGGACTCAGTGAACACGCGTACGCGCGCGCCGAGTTGCTCCAGGTCGAGCCTAGCCCGGCTGCCGAGGAGTCGTCGCGCCGTGGGCGACCAGCACAGGCGCACTTCGGCCGGCACGTCGGATCGTGACTCCGCGCGTGCGCGCGGCGCGGTCTCGTCCGCAGGGACCGCCGGCTGACTAGCGACGCCGACCACGACCTTGGTCCGGGTCGGCGGCTCGGCGGGCGCAACCTCGAGCGTCGCCGACGCCTCGAGCGGAGCAGAGGGCATGCAAGGAGCGCCGGCCAGCGCAAGCGCGCCGCCCGTCAGTGCTGCTACCAGCACGCACACCGCCCTTTCCCGTCGTTGCATTGCAGCCTCGTGAGCCGCAAGAAGTGGTCAACCCACAGCGGCCCGCATGAGGCGGGATCGGACCACGAAGTGTGTGACGTTGAGGAGCGAGCGGTGCGCCAAGGCGCGGGCGGAGGCCGTTGCGCCGGTGTTCGGTCTACGGCCTCGATGGCAACGCGGCGCGCTGCGGTGGCGGAGCTGTCTCCGATCGAGACTCCGCGTCGCGCGGCTCTACCAACTGAGTCGGAAGATCAGCCCCTCGCCGGGTCGCACGAACCCGGTGCGCCCGCGCGCCAGGTTCAAGCCGGCGGAGACCACCGACATGGGGACCGAGTAGCCACCCACGGCGGGGCCGAACGTGAACCTGAGGCCATCTGAAGTGGCGAGGTCGACCGCGGGATTGACGCGATCGTCGCGCAGCACCCACTGGCCAAACAGGGTAGCGCTGGTCAACGCGGGGTCGCCCGGGACCGGCACGATGGCGCTGGCATTGCCGACGGTGTTGGTCACTCTCGGCATCGGCACGACAAGGTCGGTGTACACCGAGCACGCACCCAGGCCCATGAATCCGAGGTTCAAGGGCAGCGGCGAACCGAGCCAGGTGGTCGTGTTGGTGCCGAGGTACGCCACGGCGGTCGACGAGGGCTTGCCGCCGTAGAGGTAGAACTCGAGGTTGCCTGCGCCTGGATTGGGCGCGGCACCTTCGCAGCGGTTCTGTTCGGCCGGGCAACCGAGCGCGGTCGGGCTGATGCGTCCAGCCGATCCGGCGGTGACCGCCGACACCACGCCATCGGCGAGGTAGTTGAACGTGCCCCCATTGGCCTCGTACGCCACGTGCGACACACCCAAGTTGCCGCCGTTGTAAAGGAGAGGGAAGTCGAAGGCGAAGCTGAGGGTGAAGTTGGCTGTCGGCCCGGCGCCGCGTGGCAGGTCTGGAAAGTTGACCAAGATCGGCGTCATCACGTTGCTCCAGCCGGTGCGCGTAATCACGTTCGTGGGGTTCTGCACTGGCCCCAGGTAGTTGATCATCCAGATCTCCCAGATCGCCGGTGCCGGCACGCCGCGCAGCACTCGCGTCATCGTTGCCGTGCCCGCGGTGCTCGCCCAGTCGCGGCGGTACTCGATCCGATTGAGCGAGGCTCCGCTCGGCACCGCGGTGAGCGCCGATCGATCGATGTACTGCAGGTGCGTGATCTGGTTGAAGCCGAACGGCTCCTGATCGAGGCTGTTGCCCTCGACGATCGTGTTGGCCGAAGGAATGACGGCCGAGGTTTGGCCGAAGGACCAGCCGCAAAGGGTGGTGGCGATGACACCAACCGGCGCAAGACGAATCATGACAGCTCCAGGAGAAGAGGCCATTGCAAGGAGTGCACAGGGTAGCGGTGGGTGGCGGGGCCGGAAGGCGCTGACGGCGTCAGGTTGGTAATCGCTGTGTATCGAGGACGCGACAGCCCCGGGGCGGCCAGGTGGATCGTTCGGAGTGGATCGGGTCCCGCTGTGCCGCAGGACAATCAGGCCTTGACGCGGACAATTTGTCTCAGACAATCCCCGGCGTGCCCTCAGCGCCACGTGCCACTGAAGCGACCGACGAGAAGATCGCCGCCCACTTTGCGGCGGCGATCGCCGCTGGCCAGCTCGCCCCAGGCGAGCGCCTGCCGACGATTCGCGCGGTGGCCGCGCAGTGGCAGGTGCCGCGCGCCGTGGCGCACGCCGCCTACCGTCAGTTGCAAGAGCGCGGGCTGGTGAGCGCGACCGTCGGTCGCGGCACCATCGTGTCGCCGGCCTCGACCACCGCCGGCCCGGCGGGCGATCCGCTGGCGCGCGCCGCGCGCGCCGCGCTGCATGCGTTCGAGAGCGCGTCGGCCAACGCCGCGCCGCCGAGCAGCATCGCCATCGTCGCCGACTTCGCGCAGTTCTTGCCCGACTCGGCGGCGTTCGCGGTCGACGAGTTCCGCGTCTCGATCGAGCAGGTGCTGCGCGAACGCGGTCCTGAGTTGCTCGGCTATGGCAACCCAACCGGCGACGAGGAGCTGCGCCGCATGCTCGTGCAGCGCGCGCAGGCGACCGATCCCGACGCGCGCGCCGACGACCTGTTGATCACCAGCGGAGCGCAGCAAGGGATCGACTTGGTGTTGCGCACGTTCACCGCGCCGGGCGATGCCGTCGTGGTACCGGTGCCGTGCTACCACCACTTGTTCGGGCTGCTCGCGAGCCACGGCCTCGACGTGTTGCCGGTGGCGTGGAGCGACGACGGCGTCGATCGGCAAGCGCTCGCGCGCGCGTTGCGTTCGCCACGCGCGCGCCTGCTCTACGTGATGCCCACGTTCCAGAACCCGACCGGTCGCAGCCTCGACGAGCGGCAGCGGCGCGCGTTGCTCGAGGTCCTGGCGCCCACCCGCGTGCCGATCCTGGAAGACGACTGCGCCAACGAACTGCGTTTTGCCGGCGAGCCGCAGCCGTCGCTGCGCAGTCTCGATCCGCGCGCGTTGACGGTGACTGTGCGCAGCTTCAGCAAGGAGCTGTTCCCCGGCGTGCGCATCGGTTGGTTGTCGTCGAGCGCCAGCGTGTTGCCAGCGATGGCGGCGTTGAAGCGCTACTGCGACCTGGAGACCACGCCGCTGCTGCAGGCGGCACTCGTCGACTTCATTGCGCGCGGCAGCCTGGAGCGTCACCTCATCGCGCTGCGCGCCAGCCTGCGCCAGCGCCACGCCACGGCGCAGCGAGCCCTCGAACGGACGATGCCGCAAGGCGCGTCGTGGACGGTCAGCGATGGCAGCTTTGCGTTGTGGCTGATCGCGGGCGACGACATCGACGGCGAAGCGCTCGCGGCGGCGGCGAGTCGGCGTGGCGTGCTGGTCACGCCGGGCGCGCTGTTCGATCCTGAACGCCGCGCGAGTCCAGCGGTACGCCTGTCCCTGTCGCGCACGACGCCGGCGCAAATCGACGCCGGGGTCGAGGCTCTCGCCGCAGGTGTGCACGCGTTGCGCAGCACGCGCGACCGCGCCGCCCGCCTTCCTGTGTTCTTGTAGTTCCCCCTCCCTCCCTAGTCATGCAACGATCCATTCCAGGTTTCACATCCGATGAAGTGCTCAGCAAGATCGGTTTCTGCGAGCAGCTGAAGGGCGGCGTCGTCATGGACGTCGTCGACGCCGACCAAGCGAAGCTCGCCGAGAGCGCTGGCGCCGTGGCGGTGATGGCGCTGGAGCGCGTGCCGTCCGATATCCGGCGCGACGGTGGCGTCGCGCGCGCCTCGGATCCGCGCATGATCAAGGCGATCCAGAAGGCGGTGTCGATCCCGGTGATGGCCAAGGTGCGCATCGGCCACTTCGTGGAAGCGCAGGTACTCGAGGCGCTGGAAGTCGACTGCGTCGACGAGAGCGAAGTGCTCACGCCGGCCGACGAGGAGTTCCACGTCGACAAGCGCAAGTTCAAGACGCCGTTCGTATGCGGCTGCCGCGACCTCGGCGAGGCGCTGCGCCGCATCCATGAAGGCGCTGCGCTGATCCGCACCAAGGGTGAGGCGGGCACCGGCAACATCGTCGAGGCGGTGCGCCACATGCGCGCGCTCACCTCGGGCATCCGGGCGCTGCTCGGGCTCGGCGACCGCGAGTTGGCCAAGAAAGCCAACGAGTACCGCGTGCCCGTGGAACTCGTGCAATGGGTCGCGCAGGCGCAGCGGCTGCCGGTGCCAAACTTCTCGGCCGGCGGCGTCGCGACCCCCGCCGACGCCGCGTTGATGATGCAGCTCGGCGCCGAATCGGTGTTCGTCGGCTCCGGCATCTTCAAGTCGAAAGACCCCGAGCAGCGCGCCGTCGCCATCGTGCGCGCGGTCGCCAACTTCGAGGACGCCAAGGTCATCGCGGAAGTGAGCGAGGGACTGGCTGAGCCGATGCGCGGCCTCGACGTGGCCTCGATGCCGCAAGGCGAGCGCCTCGCGAGCCGTGGTTGGTAGACATGCGCACGGTCGGAGTCCTCGCGCTGCAAGGTGACTTCGCGGCGCACGCAGCAGCTCTCCTGCGGCACGGGCTCGCGACCCGTCAGGTGCGTCGGCCTGAGCACCTCGTGGGTATCGCCGGGCTGGTGCTGCCGGGCGGCGAGAGCACGACGATGCTCAACTTGCTGGCGAGTCAGGGTCTCGAACAACCACTGGCACAGTTCCTGCGCGTGGGCAGCGTGCCGGTGTTCGCTACCTGCGCCGGGCTCATTCTGCTGGCGCGCGAGGTGAGCGATCCACCGCAGCGCAGCTACGGCGTGCTCGACGTGAAGGTGGCGCGCAACGGCTATGGCCGCCAGATCGCCAGCGGTCGGTTCAGCATCGCCGGCGACGGCGTTCCTGCCGGCACGACAGGGGTGTTCATTCGCGCGCCGCGCATCGTGCAGACCGGGTCCGGCGTCAAGACGCTTGCGAGTCGCGGCGCCGACCCGGTGCTGGTGCAGCAAGGCCAGGTGCTTGCCGCCTGCTTCCATCCCGAACTGGAAGACGACCATGTCGTGGTGCGCACGTTCGCGCGCCTGGTACACGCGTCCGCGGACCAGTAGGCGCCGGCCCAACGGCGTGCAATTCAGCGCCCGCGGCGGCATTCTGCGCCGTTCGCATGAGCAAGCTCCGCGTCGTCTCCTTCGGTCTAGGCCCCATCGGCGTGCGCGCTGCCCAGCTCGCGCTCAGCCGCAAGAACCTCGAACTCGTCGGCGCCATCGACATCGACCCGGGCAAGGCCGGCAAGGACCTGGGTGAGTTGTTCGATCCCAAGGTGCGCACCGGCCTCGAGATCGACAGCGACCTCGCCGTGCTCGACCGCTTGAAGCCCGACGCGGTGTTGCACTGCACGTCGTCGTTCATGCCGATGGTGAAGGACCAGCTCATCGAGATCTGCAAGCGTGGCATCGACATCATCTCGTCGACCGAGGAGCTGTTGGTGCCCGACCTGCAACACCCCGACATCGCCAAGGCGGTCGACGCGGCGGCCAAGGCGGGGGGCGCGACCGTGCTCGGCACTGGCGTCAACCCCGGCTTCGCGATGGACTTCATGGCGATCGTCGCCTCCGCGGTGATGTATAGCGTCAAGCGCGTGCGTTGCGTGCGGGTGGTCGATGCTGGCACGCGCCGGCTGCCGCTGCAGAAGAAAGTCGGCGCTGGTATGACCACGGCCGAGTTCGAAGCCCAAAAGAAGACCGGCCGATTCGGTCACATCGGCATGCGTGAGTCGGTGGCGCTGATCGCCCGCGCGCTCGGCTTTGCCATCGACAAGAACGAGCAGACGCTCGAGCCCGTGCTCGCCACCGAGGAGCGCAAGACTCAGTTCCTGACGGTGCACAAGGGCCACGTGGCCGGCATTCGCAACATCGGCCGGGGCATCAAAGGCACCGACACGATCATCGAGTTGGACCTCAGCATGTACGTGGGCGCGCCGAACACGCGCGACGAGATGCATCTCGAGGGCGAGCCGAACGTCGACGTGATGTTTGCGGGCGGCATCCCGGGCGACATCGCGACAGCGGCGATCTTGGTGAACTCGATCGCGCAGGTCGTTGCCGCTTCGCCCGGCCTCAAGACCGTGCTAGATGTGGCGCCGCCACGCGTGAGTGCCTGATCCAGAGCGGGCCCGTGAGCGCGAACCCCAAGACCTTGATCGGCGACGCCGTGCGGCTGGAACCGCTCGTTGCGCGGCATGCCGCGGACTTGGCGCTGGCTGCGCGCCCCGAGTTGTTCCGCTTCTTGCTCGACCGGCCGGCGGCCTGGGATGCGCTGGGATTCGAGAGCTACATCGCGCGCGCGCTCGCGATGCCCAACCGCGCCGCCTTCGCCATCGTCGACCAGCGCCAGGCTCGCGCGGTTGGCAGCACGTCATTCCTCGACATCCGGCCGGAGCACCGCGGCCTGGAAATCGGGCACACGTGGATCGCGAAGTCGGCGCAGGGCACGCGCGTCAACCCCGAGGCCAAGCTGCTGCTGCTGCGCCACGCTTTCGAGTCGCTGGGTTGCGTGCGCGTGCAGCTCAAGACCGACGCGCGCAACGAGCACAGCCAGCGCGCGATGGCCAAGCTCGGCTGCGTGCGCGAAGGCGTGCTGCGCAGGCACATGATCCTGCCCGACGGTTTCGTGCGCGACACGGTCATGTTCAGCATCACCGATAGCGAGTGGCCGACGGTGCGCGCGGCGCTGCTCGCTCGCCTCGCCTGATTCTCCTACAGACGCTCATAATAGCTCTATGGCCACCACCCTCTATTTAGCCTCGATTCTCAGGCTCTTTGCCACCGCAGTTCTGCTAGCCGCTCCTGGCCTGGCCATTGCCGCTCCGCAGCGTCAGATGACTCTTCCCGACTTCACCAAAGGCGAAGCAATCCCCTCCGGTGCAAAACACGACTGGAACCTTGGCGCCACCGGGGCACGCGGCTGGATGTACTGCGACAAGATGGTGACGGCGGACGCCCGCCAGATCGCGATCACCAAAGTAGAGAACGGTTCGCCCGCCGAGGGAGTCCTCCTGGTCGGCGATGTCATCCTCGGCGTCGGCGGCAAGCCGTTTTCCTACGACCCGCGCACCGAGTTCGGCAAGGCGCTCACCACCGCCGAGTCGGTTACAGGCGGCGGAAAACTGACAATCACTCGCTGGCGGGCCGGCAAGACCGAAGAGGCCGCAGTCAAACTGCCGGTTCTCGGCAGCTACAGTGTCACCGCTCCCTATGACTGTCCGAAGTCCAAACAGATTCTCGAGCAAGGATGCAAAGCGCTCGCCGCCAGGATCGCGGAGACATCGTCTCGCCAGGACCCCATTCCGCGTTCCCTCAATACCCTCGCTCTGTTAGCCAGCGGTAATCCCGCATACCTCCCGCTGGTCAAGAAAGAAGCCCAATGGGCCGCGGACTTCTCGGCCGACGCGATGCAAACTTGGTATTACGGCTACGTCATGATGCTGCTCGCCGAGTATCTGATGGCAACCAGCGACCAATCGGTCATGCCAGGCTTGAAGCGTCTCGCGCTGGAAGCCGCCAAGGGTCAGAGTGCGGTCGGTTCATGGGGCCATGGTTTTGCGGTGCCGGATGGCCGGCTCGGCGGCTACGGGATGATGAACTCCCCGGGGTTGCCACTGACCATTTCGTTGGTGATGGCCCGGGCAGCGGGCGTGAAAGACCCAGCGGTGGACCGCGCCATCGAACTCAGCACCCGTTTGATGCGATTCTACATCGGCAAGGGCGCGGTCCCCTACGGCGACCACCACCCGTGGACTGAAAGCCACGAAGACAACGGCAAGTGCGGGATGGCGGCCGTCTTGTTCAACCTGCTCAGTGAAAAGAAGGGCGCGGAGTTTTTCTCGAGCATGAGCATCGCCTCCCACGGATCAGAGCGCGACACCGGTCACACCGGTAACTACTTCAACATCCTGTGGTCGCTGCCGGGCGTGGCCCAGTCCGGCCCCAATGCCACGGGAGCTTGGATGAAGGAGTTCGGAGATTGGTACTTCGACCTCGCACGCTGCTGGGACGGCAGCTTCCACCACCAAGGCCCGCCAGAGATGGACCATGACAGCTACGAAGGCTGGGATGCCACCGGCAGCTACCTGCTGGCTTACGCGATGCCGCTCAAGAAGCTCTTCCTGACCGGCAAACGCCTGGGCGTCGCCCCGCAGCTTGACGCCGCCGCCGCGCAAGCCCGCATTATCGACGGGCGTGGCTGGAGCAACAAAGACCGCAACAGCGCCTACGACAGGTTGGGTGGTGATCAACTCTTGGAATGTCTAACCAGTTGGTCGCCAATCGTCCGCGAACGGGCGGCTATGGCGCTGGCCCGCCGCAAGGATGCGCCAATCCCTCCCCTGCTGGAGATGCTCAATTCCCCGAGCCTCGAAGCCCGCTACGGTGCCTGCCAGGCCCTGATCGCCCTTGGCCGGCGTGCAGAGCCTGCCATGGGATCGCTGCAAAAATCATTGGCGGACAAAGACCTTTGGCTGCGCATCAAGGCGGCCGAGGCCCTGGCAAAGATCGGTGCGCCGGCCATGCAAACGGTGCCCGAACTCCTGGAACTGCTGGCTCATGTGGACACGGAGAACGATCCGCGCGGCATGCAGCAGCGGTATCTGTCTTTCGCCCTTTTTGATGCGCATGGCGGGATGCTCAGCCGGTCGCTAGATGGAGTAGATCTCGAGTCGCTCTACAAGGCCGTAAGTGCCGGACTCAAGAATCAGGACGGCCGTGCCCGGGGCAGCATCGGATCGGTGTATCGAAATCTCTCCGCCAAAGACATCAAGCCTACTTTCCGCAGAATAGACGCGCTCACGCGACTGGCGTTTTCGGGGCTCATATTCCGTAGTGGGCCGCAGAGACGCGAAGGAACTTGAGGAGTTGTTTGGCGACCTGCGAGAGCGGATCGAAGAAGGTGCGCACGAC
>JANPER010000095.1:0-31063 GCA_031423015.1 Planctomycetota bacterium
CCCAAGACCCCATGCACACGATCCGCTTCCCCTTCCTTCTCGCTCTGCTCGCACCCGTGGCCTTTGCCCAGGACACGACGCCAACCCCCGACGCCAACGACCCGGCCTACGCGCCGCTCAGAGCCTTCCTCGGCACCTGGACCTGTGCGATCGACTTCGCCGGCGAGAAGAGCGCCGGCACCCAGACCTATGAGTCGCTGTGCAACGGCTTGTTCGTAAAGAGCATCGTGCATGCGACCTTCGGCGGCCAACCCTTCCACGGCGTGGCGATCTGGGGCTACGACCAAAAGGTCAAGCACTACGTCAGCGTGTGGGGCGACTCGATGGGCCCCGCCGCGTCCGAGACCACGGCCACCTACGACGAGAAGACCAAGACCTGGGCCACGGAGATGACGAGCGGCGGCGGCAAGTCGCGCGGTGTCATCGAGTGGAAGGACGCCGACACGTTCCACGAGACCGCGTATATGCATCAGGACGGCAAGGAGGTCGTGCACATGCAGGTCACGCGCAAGCGCGGCAAGCCGACGACGGCGGCGATCCGCGATGCCGCCAACACTGTGGAGGGCAAGGTGGTGGCACAGGTCGAGAAGGCTGCCGTTGCCGTGGCGCAACCCACGGGGTCGACCCCCGGCGTCCACCGCGAGCTGTTGAAGGCGGTCGGCCAGTGGAATGTCGTGATGAAGGTGACCGGCCCTGACGGCGCCGCGATGGAGTTCAAGGGCCGCGAGTCGAACAGCGCCGCGTGCCACGGCAACTGGGTGTGGTCCGACTTCCATGCCGACGACTTCATGGGCGCGCCGTTCACCGGGGCCGGCCTCATCGGCTACGACCCCTCGACCAAGAAGGTCACCAACTACTGGGTCGACACCATGGGCCCGTACATGAGCATCTTCACCGGCGCCTACGACGACAAGACCAAGACGCTGTCGTGCTCGGGGTCGGCGCGCGACGGCGAGGGCAACGACATGCCGATGCGGCAGAGCATCCTGTGGACGGACGACAACACGCGCGTCGCCACCTTCGTGTTTGGCAGCGGCGACCAGGGTCGGATGGAGTTTCACTACACGCGGGCGCACGAAGTGCCCGACCACAAGATGCCGCCGATTCCGGGCACGAAGATCAAGTGACGCGGCGCGGCGCATCGAGTGCCGGTCGACATCGATCGTGCGGTCGTTGGCGAGTGCCGGCCCCTTGCCTGGGCTGCAAGAGCCGCGAATGCTCGCGGGGCGCGCGAAATCTACGACAGTCGTAATTCGCCATGACGCTCAATTCGCCACTACGCAGCGGTTCTGGAAGCCCCAGCAATAAAGCGGCCTTGGGCCCTTTCGAGCTGTGCCGCGCCTGACGCGGCACAACTCTGGCGAGCCAGCTGAGCTGGCTCGATGCTGGTCGGCGTTGCGCCGACGTGCAACCGGGTTGCGGCCCAAGGCCGCGATGGACGGGCGATGAACCGTAGGGCTCACATCTTGATCGCGAACGAGTTCTTGGCCGTCGCGCCAGCCGTCTCGATCTCCAACCAGAACTTGGCGCCCGCTGGCAACGGACTCGGCACTTCCGGGTGACCGTGCATGCGGCGGTCGGTTTCCTTCTCGAACCGTACCTTGGCCGAGCCCACGCCCGACTCGACGCCGATCCACCCACGTACCGTTGCGGGCAGGGCGTTGGTGCCGCCGAACTCGAGGTCGAAGTCGCCTTCCTTGCCAGGCACGATGGGCGTGACCTGGAACACCGTCACCCGATGCTCACCGAAGTCGGCCTTGCCGAGTTCGGTGCGGTCGGCGCCGGCGTGGTCGTGGCCGTCATGGCCGCCTGGGGCCGGCGCCTGCGCATTGGGGGTCGCGGTGGGCGCGGGCGCCTTCGAGCAGCCGACGAGCGCCAGCGCGAGGACGGTGAGAACAGGCAGCGAGTGGAGTTTCATGTCTAGGTGTAGGTGAGGGTTGCGGATGCTGCGGCCGGAGCGATCGGGCTGCGGCTGCGGAACAACAGGAAGAAGCCGGCCGGGACGACCAGCAGGTTCAAGAACGTGGAAGAGAGAAGGCCGCCCAACACGACGACCGAGAGCGGCGCGAGGATCTCGCTGCCGGGCTGACCGGCGGCCCAGACCAACGGCACCAGGCCGAGGGCCGCGGTGAGCGCGGTCATCAAGATGGGGGCCAAGCGCTCCATCGATCCCCGCACGACGGCCTCCGCCAACGGCACGCCCGCATGCATCAGGTCGAAGTAGTGGCGCACGAGCAAGATCCCGTTGCGCACCGCGATGCCAAAGAGCGTGACGAAGCCGACCATGCTGGCGATCGAGATCACCGGTGCTTGGTAGCGCTCGCCGCTGAGCCCGAACAACGCCAGGGTGTTCCAGAAGATGCTCGGCGACTCGGTGACGTAGATCGCCACGAAACCGCCGATCAACGACAACGGTAGGTTGACCATCACCAGGATCGCGGCGCGCATCGAGCCGAGCGCCCCGTGGAGCAGCATCAGCATGATCCCGATCACCACCGCGCCCATCAGCAAGATGGTGCGGCTCGCCGACTGCTGTGCTTCGAACTGGCCGCCGAACTCCACCGTGCACCCGGCCGTGGTGACGATGGGTTCCACTCGCTTCTGCACCTCAGCGACGAGTTGGCCAAGGTTGTAGCCATCTGCCACGTTGCACGAGATCACCGCCTTGCGCCGCGAGTTCTCGCGGGCGATCAGGTTGGAGGTGCGCTCGGGGCCGATGTCGGCGACGTCTCGTAGGCGGACATTGGCGCCACCGACGCCACGCAAGACGAGGTTGCCGACGTCGGCGACGCGCTCGCGTTGCTCTTGGTGCAGGCGCACAGTGATCGCGTAGCGACGGATGCCCTCGTTCACCTCGGCGACGGTCTCGCCCATGAGCGCGTCCTGCACCTGTTCCGCCGCTGCCGCGGGGCTCAGGCCAACGGCCGCCAGATCGCGCGGCCGATAGCGAACCGGCAGCGATGTGATCATGACCTCGCGATTGGCGGCGACGTCGCGGGTGCCGGGCACCTGCTGCAAGACGCCTTCGATCTCCTTCGCCAAGCGCCGCAGAACAGACAGGTCATCGCCCTGCACCACGATGGCGAGCGCCGCGGGCGTGCCCGACAACACGTGCGACAGGCGATGTTCGATCGGCTGACCGATGCTGGTGGTGATGCCAGGCACACTGGCCAGCACGCCATCGATCGCCCGACGGATCGCGAGTTTGTCGTGCCCTGGCAGGATGGTGACCTCGATCTCCGAACTGCTGACCGGTTCGGCGTGCTCGTCGCGTTCCGCGCGCCCCGTGCGCCGAACCACCGACCGCGCGCCAGGAATCTCGATCAGCTGCGATTCGACGCCAATCGCCAGCCGGTTGCTCTCGGTCAGCGACGTGCCGGGGGGCGCCATCAAGAAGACGGTGAACGTGCCCTCGTTGAACTCCGGCAGGAAGCTCGTGCCGTACGTCGAGGCGAGCCCCAGGCTCGCCACCGTGGCCAGCGCGGCGGCGGCGAGGATCGCCTTGCTCCGCCGCATCGCCCACGCGAGCGAAGGGGCGTAGCGCAGCTTCAACCAGCGCACGAGGAAACCGTCGTCGTGCTGGCCACTCGCGCCGACCTTGGCCAGCAGGTAGCTGCACAACGCCGGCGTGACGGTCAAAGCCACGAGCAGCGACGCCAGCGTCGACACGATGTAGGCGATGCCGAGCGGCTGGAAGAAGCGGCCCTCGATCCCCTGCAAGAAGAGCAGCGGCACGAACACCATCACGATGATGACCGTCGCAAACACCATCGGCTGCCGGATCTCGTTGCTCGCTGCGAGCACCACCTCACCGACTCCGGCGCGTTCGCCAGGTGGCTTGCTGGCGTTCTCGCGCATGCGGCGAAAGACGTTCTCGACATCGATGATCGCGTCATCGACGAGGCCACCGATCGCGACGGCCAGCCCGCCGAGCGTCATCACGTTGACCGACAGTCCACAGGCCCACAGGACCAGCAAGGCCACGGCCAAGCTGATGGGCAGGGCCGCGAGCGTGATGAACGTCGTGCGGAAATCGAGCAGGAACAGCACGAGGATGATGGCGACGAAGATCGCCGCGTCGCGCAGCACAGCCAGCAGGTTGTGCACCGAGATTTGGATGAAGTCCGCCTGCCGCATCACATGGCGGTTCAGCACCAGACCGCTCGGCATCGACTTCTGTGCTTGGTCGAGCTTGGCGTCGATCGCGTCGGTCAGCAGCAGGGTGTTGGTGCCCGGAGACTTCTGCACCGAGAGCACCACGGCGGGCTTGCCGGCCTCGGCGGCGGTGCCGCGCGTGGGCGCGGCGCCGAACACCACGTCGGCGACCTGGCCAATGGTGATCGCGCTGCCGTCTTGGTAGCGCACGATGGTGCCGGCGATGTCGGCGACGGATCGTACGCGACCTGTCTGCCGCACCGGCAGCTCGAGGCCGTTGACGTCAGACAGATACCCAGCTCCGGCGGTGCTGTGTGCACTGCGCGCGGCGTCGACGACGTCTTCCATCGTCAGCCCGTAGAGCTGCAACTGTTCTTGCCGCACGTTGACTTGGTATTCCGGTAGGTCGCCGCCGATGGCAACGACTTGCGCCACCCCAGGCACCGCCAGCAGCAGGTTGCGGAGGTCGAACTCGGCATAGGCGCGCACCGTCATCGGCGTCTGGCTGCCGTCTGGCGACGACACGGACAGCAGCATGATCTCGCCGGTGATCGAAGTGATCGGCGTGATCTCGGCGTGCACGTTGGCAGGCAACGACGCGCGCACCAAGGTGAGCTTCTCGGCGACCAGCGTGCGCGCCCGGTAGATGTCTTCGCCCCAGTCGAACTCGACCCACACCAGCGACAGACCGATGGCGCTCGAACTGCGCACGCGCCGCACGCCCGGGAGTCCGGCAACCGAGTTTTCGATCGGGAAAGTGACGTTTTGCTCGACTTCGTCCGCAGCCAGCCCAGCAGCCTCGGTCAGCACCACCACGGTGGGGGCGTTCATCTCCGGGAACACGTCGACCGGCATGCGCGGGATCTGGTAGAGCGCGAGAACCGAGACGAGGGCGGCCAGCATGAGAACCATGGCTGGCTGTCGCAGGGAGAAGGCAATGAGGTAGCGAAACATGCGTCGGCTACTTGTCCTCGCCTGCGTGGAACGTGCCGTCGGCGTGGAAGTGGCCTCCCTTGGCGACGGACCCCGAACTCGCGAGCATCAACTCGTAGGCTCCCGCGAGAACGACCTCGTCGCCGTCACGCAGCCCGCTCTTCACTTCGACCCAGCGACCATCGTCGATGCCAAGGTCGGCTTCGATTCGGATCACCTTGTCCGCGTCGGCCGGATCGCGACGAAAAAGCACGCGCTGGAGGCCATCTTGCAACACCGCGGAGAGCGGGATCGCGAGTTCGGGTTCGCTGCCGCCTTGGGTCTCGACCTCCAAGAAGCCTGCGACCCCCGGTCGGGCCCAGATGGCGGCGGCGCTGGGCTGCAGGAACAGGTCGATGGTGCGTTGCACAGGATCGGCTTCGGCGCCCAGCGCGAGCGCGCCAGCGAGGCGATCTGTCACCAACGCGCCGCCCTGCGGTGGCACGACCTGAGCCGGCAAGTCGGCGCGCAGGAGCGGCAGATCACTCTGCAGCCCGCGCGCACGAAAGCGAACCTGCGACAGATCGGCGACGGTCACCACGAGACTGCCAGCCTCGACCCACACGCCGGTCGCCATCGGCAACTTGTCGACGATGCCTGCGGCGGTGGCGCGCACCTCGATCGCCGAGATGGCGCGCCAGGCCGGCACTTTCACGGTGCCCTGACTCACTTCTGCCAACAGCTGATCCGTGGGCACAGAAACCACCGTGGCAGCCGCGTCCAGCGCGAGACGGAAGCGGTCGCGCCCGGCAATCAAGTTGGCTCGTAGCTCCGCGAGAAGTGCCTCGGTCGCGGTGTGCTTCTCAGCGGCCTCGGCCATTTCGGCGCGAACCTGCGCTACCTGCACGCGCGCGGCGGCAAGTTCCTGTGCCTGCCCGCCGACCTCGGCGCGGGTCGCGTCGAGGCTTTGGACCCGCGCGTCCATCACGGTGACCGCGTCGCGCAGACTCTCTTCGTGGACCAGGTGCGCCTCGACGAGCCGGGGCATCGCCGCGAGTCGCGCCTCGGTCACCTGCGTTGCGGTGACCAGTTCGCCGATCTCGCGTTGCATGCGCCGCCACTCGGGGGACTCGATCCGGTAGAGAGCGTCGCCGGCCTTGACCGGTTGCAGTGGCTGCACGAGCACATCGACTCGGCCGGCCACGGGAGTTCGGTGCTCGTGTCGAGCCGCCGGCAGGAGTTCGAAGTGGCCCGGCAGGCGCAGTGTCTGCGCCACGCGTCGGCGCTCGACCTTCACGTACTCGATCCCCAGGTTTTTCCTGACTGACTCGGGGACGGCGATGCGGTTGGTGGGCGGCGGCTCCTGCTTGTCTGCCAGCGTCGGGGGGGCTTCTTTGCGGCACGCACCGAGCAGGCCGAAGCAGAACAAGATGGTCAGACTGTTCGTAGTGTTCATCGTCCTGCCTCTTTGGCGTCGCCAATCCCCAGGGTTGGCCAGAACAGCGCGTTGATTTCGATGGTGGCCTCGGCCTCAGCCAGCGCCGCTTCGATCGCCAGCGCCTTGGCCTCGTGGGAGCGTGTCAATGCGTCCAGAATCAGCAGGGTGTCAAGTTGACCGAGCTCAGCGAGCCGGCGTCCGTCAGCGACCTGCTGCTCGGCGAGGGGCACGAGTTGCGTGTCGACGAGGCTTCGCTGGCTCAGAGCGGCCTCGCGCCGTACCTCAGCGCGAGCGAGATCCTGCACCGCACGTTCGAGGCTGCCGCGCAGAGCCTCCGCTGCCACCTCGCGTGCCGCGCGCGTCTCGGCGATTTCGCGCGCGTTGACATTCCACAAGGGCAAGGGCAACGAGAACCCGAGTGCGGCGCGCGGCTGCGCGTCCTCTTCCTGGAAGCCGGGAAACAGCGTCAGCTCGGGCCACTGCTTACGAATCGCCAGAGCCAAGTGGCGCTCGGTCACATCGTGCTCGCGGCCAGCGAGCGCAACCCTCGGACTGTCGAGCAGGTGCTGCCGTCGTTGCCCTGCATCGGCGACGCGTGCCGAGATCGTGAGCGCCGGCAGGAACGTGATCGGCCGTTCGGGTGGCAGGCCGAGTACTTGCTTGATGTCGATCTCGGCAGCGGCGACGGCTGCCTTCGCACGGACGAGCTGCGACTGACGAGAGACCCGCTCCAGCGTGAAGGCGCGAGCCTCGACGCGGTTCACTTCCTGTGCATCCGCGAGTCGGGTGGCAATCGACTCCAACGCCATCAGCCGCTGCACCAGGTCTCCGAGCAACTCGTCGGCCAGACGCGCGGCACTCCACCGCGCCCACGCCGCATCCAGGGTGTCCAGCGCATGCGCTTCGGCCACCCTCGCCTCCGTGAGTGCTCGCGCGTGGCGACTCTCCGCCATGTCCTTCTCCAGGCCTGGCCGGCCCGTGATCGGCAGCGTCAGTCCGAGCGAGCCTCCCGCCAGCCATGGGTGATCGACGCTCTCCAGGATCTTGGCGAAGTCCGCGTTCAACACTGGATCAGGCCAGCGACCAGCGTTCTCAGCTGACGCCTGGGCGACGCCGGCTCGCAACCTGATCGTGCGAAGCTCCGGGTTGAACAGGAGGGCGACGTAGCGTCCCTCCTTCAGATCCAGACCGTCGTCGAGGTCGAAGGCGTGGGACGCCGGGTCGTGGTCGGCCAGGCGTTGGGCAAACTGGCGGATCGAAGCCGCGTCGGGCACCCGCTCGGCGAACTGGCGAGCGTGCTCCGCGAGGTCTACCGGAGCCGGCGAGTACGATTGGCAGCCAGCGGCGACGATGCCAGCGAGTAGCCCGGCGAAGGAAGGTGCGTGCATAGTGAGTCGACAAGTGACGGTGCGAAACGCAGCCGCATCACGTGCGTGCGCGGCTCAGCAGGCCTTTGGCCTGCTGCCAACGCCGAGCGAGGCTCGGCGGGCGCACATCGACTCAGAGCAGCAGAGTGGTCGTGGCGAGCAGCGCTGTCCGCTGGTCGGTCCGCGGCGGACCCGTAGTCGGCGGCAGCATCGCGACCGCGCGCGCGCGAAGGCTCCGGAACGCGGCCGTCGGCGCTGCCTGCAAACTGGCCACGTCGCCCGGAGATGAACTCAGGTGCTCAGGTCGCGCAACATCTTCGGCCCCGAGGGCCTCATCGACGCACGTGCCATGCCCCGCACCCGCGGTCGCCTGGAGGTCGTCAGCAAGCGCCGGATCGGTCAGCGGGGCTGCTTGGTCGTGATCGCAACAACTGCCCGCGACGTGCGCGAGTTCAATCTGACCGTGGCAATGCGGCCCCGTGCAGACCACCAAGAAGCGGGACAGCCCAAGGGACATGACCAGCAACGCCAAGCAGGTCGCCATGTGAGCGACCGAGCGTGCCAGCAATGAACCTCCGGAATTGAACACTTGTTGGCGATCGACTGTGGGTGCGCGCAAGCTTGAGGACTGTCTTGTGGCAGTGGCTCATAGTCAAGGCCAGAGGCCTATGGCCAAGACAAAGGAATGGGGACGTCGGGCAACCGGCGCGGGGCCTATTGCGCTGCCGGTCGCGTGGGTCTGAAGTGGCCACAAGTTGATGCGTGCCAGCTCGATGACTCACGATCCGGTGCCGGCGCTGGGACGCTTGCGGTTCGACGCCGAGAGACCAGCGCCCTGGACGGACGGCTTGCTGCTCGCGCTGGCGGCGCTCGTCACCTTCTGGTTGCTGCGCCAGCGCGCCCTGCACGGACTCGACGTGCCCGACTTCATCAACTGGTTGCAGATCGGCAAGGCCAACCATCACATCCACTACCTGTTCATGCCGCTGATGGACGCGCTGCATCGTGGCCTGCGCGGCTTCGGTTGGACGCCGCACCAGACGCTGCTCTTGGCGTCGTGCCTCGGTGGCGCACTCGCGGTGTTTGGCTTGCACCGCGCGGGCGCGGCTCTGGGCATGCGGCGCGCTGACGCAGCGATGGCGGCGGCGCTCGCGGCCACCACGCCGGCAGTGGTGTTCTTCGCCACCGTCGCCGAGATCCACGCGGTGTTCTACGCGTTCTTCGGGCTGGCGTGTTGGCAATGGGCGCGCACGCACGTACGGCCAAGCGTCGTCGGTGCTTGCATGGTGGGTGCATGCACGGCCTTGGCCGCGGCGGTACATGCCACCGGTCACCTGCTGGTCGTGCTGCTGCCGATGCTGACGGTTGGATTGCGCGCGCGGCCGGGCGCGCGCTGGCTTCGGTTGGCCGCCACGTTCTTGCTGGCGCACGCGGCGTGCAGCCTCTGTCTCGACGCCTGGCTACGGCGCGACACGGTGGACGTGCGTCACGAAGGCATGCTCGGCTTCGTTCTCCAATGCATCGCCCAGCTCCCGCTCGGTTGGAACATCGTGGGCGACCTGTGGCGCGAGTGGTTGTGGCCGTTCCTGCCGTTGTCGGTGGTGCCGATCATCGCCGTCTTCGCGCGGGCGACCCGGCGCTGTGCGTGGGCGTTCTGGTCAGCCGCCTTGGCGTTCCTGGCGATGACCGTGATTCTGTTGTTCGGCAAACTGGTCGAGCGCGGCGCCTATCACTTGCCGTTGGCTTGGCCCGCGGCGCTGCTGCTGCTCGCGTTGGCGCCGCGCGCGCTGCAGGTGTCGGCGCTGGTGTTCGGATCCGCGTTGTCGGTGTACGCGGTCTTCGAGCACGACCATCCGCACGAGAACCCGCGCCTCATCGCCGACCTGGCGGCGGCGTCGCAGCAGCAACGGCTGTTCGTCTTGTGCGCCGATCAAGCCGAGTACGAGCCGCTGCTGCGTGACCTGCCTTCGATGGCGTCGGCACCGCTGTTCTGGTTGGGACAATTGGTGGCACTGGGCTACGACGGATTCGTCGCCCGCTTCGACGAGCTGGTCAATCGCCAGCTCGATGCCGGCTACGCCGTCTTGTTCACCGAGCGCGCCTTCCAGCTCCTGAGCACGCTGCCAGAGCCCACCATCGCGCGGCTGATGCGCGAGCACGTGCCCGCGCACTACGCGACCGTGCCCTTCCAGGCGGGCAGCTTCTCGGCCATCGAGTTCCGAAAACGCAAGTAGGGCGCGTTGCGCCCTACTTGCTCTCGGGTGGCGATGCGATCGCCTAGGTCTTCTGCGCGTCGCCTTCGCCGGTCGTGCTCGTCGAGGCGCCCGCCGCCGCGGTCGGCGGCTCTTCGGCCGTACTCTCCTTGTCGAACATGACCTGGCCGTCCTGCATGCGGACCTTGAGCAGCCAACTGCCGGTGAGCGCACCGCGCAGGATCTGCTCCGAGAGCGGATCCTCGATCACGCGCTCGATGGCGCGCTTGAGCGGTCGGGCGCCGAAGTCGGCGTTGTAGTTCTTCTCGATCAGGTGGTTGACGACCTCGTCGCTGACTTCGAGCGTGAGGTTCTTGTTGGTCATGCGCTTGCTGACCTTGGTCAACTCGATGCGCACGATGCGCTGCATGTCCTCGGGCGACAGTTGGTTGAACACCACCAGCTCATCGACGCGATTCAAGAACTCCGGCCGGAAGTGGCGCTCCACTTCGGCCTGGATCATGTCGCGCATCTTCTCGTAACCGCCCGTGCCGCCGGTCTTGCTGAAGCCCAGCCCGGCCGAGTTCTTGATCAGGTTGGCGCCGATGTTCGACGTCATGATCAAGACCACGTTGCGGAAGTCGATGTGGCGCCCGAACGAGTCGGTGAGCCGCCCCTCCTCCATGATCTGGAGGAGCATGTTGAAGATGTCCGGGTGTGCCTTCTCGATCTCGTCGAGCAGCACCACGGCATACGGCCGGCGCCGCACCTTCTCGGTGAGGTGACCACCCTCTTCGTAGCCGACGTAGCCCGGCGGCGCGCCCACCAGGCGCGACGCGTTGTGCTTCTCCATGTACTCGGACATGTCGATCTGGATGATCGCGTCCTCGCTGCCGAACATGAACTTGGCGAGGCACTTCGACAGCCAGGTCTTGCCGACGCCCGACGGGCCCAAAAGGATGAAGCAACCCATCGGCCGGTTCGGGTCCTTGAGGCCCGAACGCGAACGCCGCACCGCGCGCGTCACCGCTTCGACGGCGCGGGTTTGGTTGATCACGTCCTTCTTGAGCTCCTCCTCCATGTTCATGAGGCGGTCGGCCTCGGCTTGGTCGAGGCGGCTCAGCGGGATGCCCGTCATCTTGCTGACGGTCTCGGCGATGATGTCATCGTCGACGGTGCCGCCAGACTCGCGGCTGGCCTGCTTCTCGCGCCAGTGCTTGAGGATGGAGTCTTTCTTCTTGGCCAGCTGGTAGGCCTTGTCGCGCAGGTCGGCGGCGGTCTCGAAGTTTTGGCCGGCGACTGCCTCCTCTTTCTCCTTGTTGAGGCGCGCGATCTCGCCGTCCATGTCAGCGAGGTTCGGCGGCTGGGTCATCATGCGAATGCGCACCCGGGCGCCCGCCTCGTCGATGACGTCGATCGCCTTGTCTGGCAGGAAGCGGCCGTTGATGTAGCGGGTCGACAGTTCGACGGCCTGCGCCAGCGCGCTGTCCGTGTAGGTCACGCGGTGGTGCGCCTCGTACTTGTCGCGCAGGCCCTTCAGGATCTCGACGGTCTGATCCTTGCTTGGCGGCTCGACGTGGACGGTTTGGAAGCGGCGCTCGAGCGCGCCGTCCTTCTCGATGTACTTGCGAAACTCGTCGAGAGTCGTGGCGCCAATGCACTGCACCTCGCCGCGCGACAGCGCCGGCTTGAGCACATTGCTCGCGTCGATCGCGCCTTCGGCGCCACCGGCGCCGACCAAGGTGTGCAGCTCGTCGATGAACAGGATGACATCCTTGGCGCGACGCACCTCGGTCATCACCGCCTTGATGCGCTCCTCGAACTGACCGCGGTACTTGGTGCCGGCGACCATCATCGCCAGATCGAGCACGACCAGGCGCTTGCGGCGCAGGATCTCGGGCACGTCACTCTTGATGATCTTCTGCGCCAGACCCTCAACGATCGCGGTCTTGCCGACACCGGCCTCGCCCAGCAACACCGGGTTGTTCTTCGTGCGACGCGACAAGATCTGGATGACGCGCTCGATCTCGTTCTCGCGGCCGATCACGGGGTCGAGCTTGCCCTCGCGCGCCAAGTCGGTGAGATCCCGACCGAAGCTGTCGAGCGCTGGCGTCTTGCTCTTGGTGTTGGGCTGCGCGGGGTTGCCGCCCGAGCTGCCACTGCTGCCTCCGCCTGAAGGCGGCGTCTCGCCTTCGGACTCATCCTCGTGTTGGCCGCTGTCGGCACCGAGGAACTCGAGCACCTCCTCGCGAACCTCGTCGAGCTTGATCCCCAGGTTCATCAGGACTTGCGCCGCAATGCCCTCGCTCTCGCGGATCAAGCCGAGCAGCAGGTGCTCGGTACCGATGTAGTTGTGTCCGAGCTGGCTCGCTTCTTCCATGGATAGCTCCAGCACCTTTTTGGCGCGCGGCGTGAAGGGAAGTTGCCCCATCGTGACCGTCGTGGGTCCGGTCTTCACGATCTTCTCGACCTCGTGCCGGATCTTCTCCAGGTCGACGCTCATGTGCTTCAGCACGTTGGCGGCTACCCCACTGCCCTCCTGCACGAGCCCCAGCAGGACGTGTTCCGTCCCGATGTATTCGTGGTTGAACTTCTGCGCCTCTTGGCGCGCGTAAGACATGACCTTCTTGGCCCGGTCCGTGAAGCGGTCGAACATCGTTGCGCTTATCTCCAGCCCTTGCGGTGACCTGTCAGCCCTGGTTGGGGAACTCTCTGTGCCCATACATCGGCCGTGCAGCGATCGGAACTGGCGGGTAGTCGCCAGGTGCCGGCCGGGCGGCCGGTTGCCTCCGGTCGGCTGCATGGACAAAGCGTTGGGGACATCGAGACCACTACGTTTAGGTCGATCGGGACGGACGTCCAGCCTCGGGACGACTTCTCGTTGGCTTCTCGCTCAACTGTTTGCCTTTCGGACCCGTTGTCTTTCCGACCCGTTGCCTTCGGACAGGCCGCCTTCGGGCCCGTTGCGTTCGGGGGCCGCAAAGGGCATACCGGCTACCGGCGGGCCAGGATGCCACGCATCAGGCTGGCTCGGTGCTCGTCGCGCTGCTCCGAGGTCAACGTGGACTGGTGCATGCGCTGTAGATGGGCAGGCTGCGACAGCAGGAGAGCGGTGTTGACTTCGCGGATCGCGAGGCCGCCGATGAGGCCGGCGTGGACCCCAAACCGTGCCGCGGAGAGCAAGTTGAGCGCTTCCTCACTCGACAGGATGTAGGCGCGCTCCAGAATGCCCAGGGCGCGATGAATGCGGTCCAGGGTTCGGCAACGGCTGTCGCCTCGCAGCAAGGCCTCCCGCACCTCGCGCTCCCAGGTCATCAGCCGTTCGACGGCGCTGCCCACGTCACGCACGATGTCGCGTTCCGAGCGCCCTAGGGTCACCTGGTTGCTCACCTGGTAAAAGTCGCCCAGGGCGCGGCTGCCCTCACCGTAGAGGCCCCGCACCGCCAGGCTGATCTTCTGAATCGTCGCCGTCGCCTTGTCGATCTCGTCGGCCCAGACCAGGCCGGGCAAGTGCAGCATGACCGACATGCGCAGGCCCGTGCCGACGTTCGTCGGGCACGAGGTGAGGAAGCCGAGTTCCTCGGAAAACGCGTACGGCACGTCCGCCATGATCGCGTCGTCGAGGCGTTCGGCGCGGTCGTAGGTCGCTTGCACGGCGAACCCGGATTGAAACACCTGGGCGCGGACGTGGTCCTCCTCGTTGACCATGACCGAGACACTCTCTTGCTCGTTCACCGCCACACTGCGCGGGCGGTCGGCGACGGCCAGGTCGCGGCTGATCAGGTGGCGTTCCATCAGCACGCTGCGTTCGATGTCGCCGAGGCCCGGCAGGTCGACGATGCGCAGACGTTCGGGAAAGTCGGGGCGGGTGAGCGCCCGGTTCAGCACCTGCACCAACTCGGCCGAATCGTCCGGCTGCATCGTGGTGTAGAAACCGAACCCGGTCACGTTGCGCGCCAACCGCACGCGCGTGCAGATGGCGATGTCGGCGTCTTGTCCTTGCCCGCGCAGCCACTCACCCGGCTGGAAGTTCTCGGGAACGGAGAACGGCGCGTCGGTCACGCCGACTCGCCCGCCGGCTTGCTGGCGGCCGGGTTGCTGCCTGCGGGGGGATCTATGTTGCGCAGCTGATCGCGCAGGCTGGCGGCCTCTTCGTAGTTCTCGCCGAGGATTGCGGCATCGAGGCGACGTCGCAGGTCGGCGAGCGAGTCCGGCCGCGTGCGCAGAACCGGTGGCCGCGTGGGAAAGCGTCCCTGATGGCGGGGCGCGTCGTGGACCCGTTCGAGCAGCGGCAGCAACGCAGCGCGGAAGGTGTCGTAACAGCGTCCGCAGCCAAACCGCCCGCGCATCCTGAAGTCGCCGAGCGTGGTGCCGCAACCGGGACAAGCCGGGCCGACGCTGCGTCCGCGCATCTTGCCCTTGTCGCCAGTCATGCTGCCGATCAGGTCTTCGAGGATCTCCGCCGACATCGGCTTCGTCTTCTGTGACTTGGACTGCACGACGCCAAGCGTCTCGGCGCAGACCTGGCACAAGTGCTGCTCGCTCTTCAACACGCCGCTCGCGAGATCGAGCACATGCACCGACGCCAGGTGTTTCTGGCACGACGAGCACATGGGGGCGGGGGGCGGCTGCATGACGGTTACCGAGTGTAGCGCGAGGTGCCCACCGTCAGAGTCTGCGGCCGGCAATCTGCGCGCTATCGAGATTCTGGGACGGCTGCCGGCGTCGCGCGAGGGCCTTATCGTTCGTGGTGTGCGAGCCAGTCGTGGAAGTGTTCGGCGCGGGCGCGAAAGTTGGCGTATTGGTCGAAAGATGCGAACCCGGGGCTGAACAGGATGGCGTCGCCGGGCTTGGCCCGGCGGCGCGCCGCGGCCAGAGCGTCGACGACCCCTTTGCCGATGTGGACTTCGACGTCCGGCAAGTGCGGCGCGAGTGGCGTGGCGGCGGCGCCGAACAGGAACGCGGTGCGCAGGTGTGGTCGCAAGATCGCGCCGGCGCGCGCGAAGTCGCCGTCCTTGCTCTTGCCACCGCCCACCCAATGCACCGTGCCGGTCTCCAGGCTGGCCAGTGTGTGCAGTGCCGCCGCGGTCGAGTCGGCGTCGGTCGACACCGCGTTGTCGTAGACCGTGACGCCCTCGGGGAGACGCGCGGCAACCTGCAAACGAAACGGCAGCGGCGGGGCCATGGCGATGCCGAGGCCCGCGGCACCGCGCGTCGCGCCGAGGCGCACCGCCGCGGCGAACGCCGCCATCGCGTTCTCCAGGTTGAACGCGCCCAGCAGCCGCAGGGCAGCGCGGTCGAGCACGTGTCCGGCAGCGCCCGGCAGCCGCGACACCAGCATGCCGCCGACCAGGCCCACTTGTCCCGCCGTCGGCGCCTGCGGGCTGAAGGTGATGCGCTCACGTGCGGCGCTGGCAAAGCGCGCCGCGACCGGATCGTCGGTTGCGTGCACGAAGAAGCCGCGCGCGGCGCGCGCCACCATCGACTTGGCGCAGTGGTAGTTGGCGACGGTGCCATGCCGATCGAGGTGGTCGACGGTGACGCGCACCGCGACGGCGCCCTCGACACACGGCAGCGTGGCGGGATCGAGGCGTTCGAGTTGAAACGACGAGATCTCGACCACCGCGACTTGCTCGGTGCGCCACTGCGCACTCTCGTCGAGCAGGCTCTTGCCGATGTTGCCGCCGTAGAGAGTGTCGACCCCGGATGCGATCAGCGCGCGCGCGAGCAGGTGCGTGGTCGTCGACTTGCCGTTGGTGCCGGTCACCAAGCAGACGCGACCTGGGTAGTCGGCGAGGAACAAGGCCACCTCTTGCGTCAGCGGCAAGCCGCGTGCGCGGGCCGCTGCCAGCAACGGATGGGCCTCGGGCACCGCGGGGTTGACGACGACGCGATCGACGCCATCGAGCACGCCTTCGTCTTCGCGGCCGAGTTGCCAGTCGACATCGACTCCAGTGAGCGTGCGCAGCGAGGCCTCGAGGCCGTCGGGTCCGCACTTGTCGGCTACCCGAATCCGGTCACCGCGCGCCGCCAGGTAGCGCACGGCGCCGGCGCCGCCGCCAAAACGGCCGAGCCCGAACACCAGCGTGCGCCGGGTCACGCTAACGCTCCCGCTGCGCCGCTTCGGCCCGCGCTCGCATCTCGCTGGCGCGTGCCGGACGCGTTCCCGACGCCAAGGAAGTGGTCGCCGGGGGCAGCTCGATCATCGCGTCGACCGGCGGCGCCGAGGCGAAGCCACGGCGCAGCACTTCGACGAAGAAGTCCAAGGGAAACAGCCACTGCGGCGCGGGTGCATCGGTTTGCACGCGCGTTCGCACCGGCGCGGGTACGTCTTCCAAGAGCGAGCGTCGCACTGGCACCGCCGTGATCGACGAGGCACCGTAGAAGCGGAAGGGCAGCTCGGCGATGCCCTGACCCGCGAGCTGGCCGTCGACGTACAGCGCCGCGTCGGGGGCGTCGGTGTCGACGCGCAAGCCTGGCCCGGCGCAGCCCATGAGGGTGCAGGCGAGAAGGGCGCCGCCGCGCACGAGACACGACACCGCTGACCGTCGGGCCACGTTGTAGGTCGTTGCAGATCCAGGGGGAGAAAATGGCGGAGAGGGGGGGATTCGAACCCCCGATACCGGCATAACCGATATGTCGCCTTAGCAAGGCGGTGCCATTAGCCACTCGGCCACCTCTCCGCGCTGAGAGGAGGCGCGAGTAGAGCGAGGGCGGTGGGGGCGTGCAAGGTGGAGGCCGACAAGTTTGGCGGGGTGAGGCCACTGCTTGGTCGGCGACGCTCCAGTAGACAACCGCTGCCCGTGTCTTTGCTCCCACCAGCAAGCCACCGGTCGAACCGGAGCGCCGCTCACGTTGCGTCCAGGGCCGGCGAGCGACACACTCCGCGCCCTTCTGCATGGCCTTCCTCGGCGAAATGGCGGCGTTGGCCACGGCACTGTTGTGGACCGGCAGCAGCTTGACGTTTGCGCTGGCGACGCGGCGAGTCGGCGGCATCCCGGTCAATCAGTTTCGATTGCTGGCCGCGGTGCCATGCCTGTCCGTGCTGCATGTGGTGTTGCTGGGTTCGCCGTGGCCGACGCTGCCCACCGATCGCCTGCAGTTGCTCGTGTTGTCTGGCGTGGCCGGCCTGGTGATCGGCGACATCGGTTTTTTCTACGCGCTCGGCGCGATCGGTCCACGGCTCAGTTCGGTGTTGATGGCGACCTGGCCAGCGATGGCGACTGCGATCACGTGGGGGTTTCTAGGCGATCGTCCAACGCTGGCGATGGGGTCCGGCATCGCGGTCACGATGCTCGGCGTCATCCTGGTGTTGCTGCGCGGTCGGGACGCCAGTGCCTGGAACAGCGCCATCGGGCCTGGGCGCCGCAACTTGGCGATCGCCGGGGCCTTGCTTGGTGCCCTCGGCCAGGCAACGGGATCGCTGCTGGTCAGCTTTGCGGCCGCGCACAGCGAGGCACTGCCCCACGGCGTGCCGGGGCTCAGCTGCGCGCTGGTGCGCGTGGCAGCGGCCGCGGTCGGCCTGTCGTTCGTGGCCCTCCTGCGGGGACAGCTCACGGCGTTCTGCCGAGTGTTCACGGATCGAGCTGCGTTGCAGGCGGCGTTGTTCGGCACGCTGTTCGGGCCGGTGGTGGGCGTCTGGCTGTCGATGATCGCGCTCGCGCATGCGCGCATCGGCCCGGCCGCAGCGCTGATGGCGACGACGCCGGTCTTCATGATGCCGGTGTCGCGGATTGCATACGGTGCGAGGATCGGGGTGCTCGGCGTCGTCGGCACGATGCTCGCGGTGGCGGGCGTGGTCTTGCTGATGTGGCAGCGCGAGTGAGTCTTGACGCCGACGTTGCCTGATTCCGTCACGCCGCGCTTGCCGATCGCTCTACGCGCCGATCACGCGCGCCAGCGCCAAGTCCTTGTCCGTGATGCCGCCCTCGTCGTGCGTGGTCAACCACACGCGCACGGTGCCGTACACGTTGAACCACTCGGGATGGTGGTTCATACGCTCGGCGACGAGCGCGACCTTGGTCATGAACGCGAACGCGGCGACGAAGTCGGGGAACTTCAACTCGCGATGCAGCTTGCCGTCGTCGAGTCGCCAGTGAGGTAGCTCGGTCAGGGCGGCGGAGAGTGCATTGTCGTCGAGGCGGGTCATGGTCAGTGAGAGTGTGGCCGATGCGCCCCGGTTGGACCACTGGTGGGTGTCGCTCGCTGGCGTGGCTGCGGTGGATCGCGTGGTCAGCGCATCCTGCCGGGGGACTACCATCCGCGCGGTGTCGACCCTGAAGGCCATCTTTGGTGACTTCCCGCGCGCCTACTGGCTGCTGATCGGCGGCATGTTCGTCAACCGGATCGGCGCCTTCGTGCTGCCGTTCCTGTCGCTGGTTCTGAAGGACCACGAAGCGCTCGACGCGACTGCGACCGGCGTGGTGCTCGCTTGTTGGGGCGTGGGCACGATCCTGGCCGGTGCGGTCGGCGGCCAGCTCGCTGATCGCTGGGGTCGCAAGCCGACCATGCTCACGAGTCTGTTCGGCGGCGCGGTGGTGCTCGTGGCGTTGGGCAACGCGCAAGGCGTCGTCGCGCTGTCGGCGCTGTCGTTGGTGTTCGGCGTGGTCGCCGAGCTGTATCGCCCGGCGGTCGCTGCCGCCATCGTCGACCTCGTCGCGCCGTTGCACCGCGCGCGCGCCTTCGCCAACCTCACCTGGGCCTACAACCTGGGCTTCGCGTTCAGTCCGCTGCTCGCCGGGCTGCTCATCGACCACGCAGGCTACCCGTGGCTGTTCGTCGGTGACGGCGCGACCATGTTGCTCGCCGGCTTGTTGATCGCGGCCCGCTTGCGCGAGACGCGACCGGCGACCGCGACGGCGAACGCGCCCCCGAGCGAGACGGGCGATGCGCCGCCGGCCTTCCTCAACCCGCGCTTCGTCCCGATCCTGATCGCCGCTTTCCTGCTGGGCTTGATCATGATCCAGTCGTTGTCGTCGCTGGCGCACGTGATGCGCGCCGACGGACTCGGCGCGGCGGCGTTCGGGCGCGTGATGGCGATCAACGGCATGTTGATCGTCGTCGGGCAGCCGTGGCTCGTGCCGCGGTTCGAGCGCCTGGGTCGCTACCGCGTGTTGCCGTGCGCCGCGCTGGTGTTCGGCCTTGGCTTTGCCCTGCACGCCGTGGCGGGCAGTTCGGCCGGGCACGTGCTCGCGGTCTCGGTGTGGACGCTCGGTGAGATCGCGCTCTTTCCTCTGTGCAACGCCGCCGTCGCCGACCTTGCCCCGGAGCACCTTCGCGGTCGCTACCAAGGCACGTATTGGATGGCGTTCGCCACGGCCAACGTCGTCGGCCCGCCGGCCGGCCTCGCAGTGCTCGGCGCCTTCGGTGACTTGGGTTGGGGCGCGGGTCTGGGCTTGGCCGGCGTGCTGGCGGCGTTCGCGTTCGTCGTGGTCGGGATGCAGATGCGCAAGCGCGCCGCGGCGTAGCGCGCGCTCTCAGACATGCTCGAACCAGCTCTGGAGGCGGCGGAGCGCGGCATCCACGTTGCGGTCGTGGCGCGAAACTGGGCGAGATCCTCGTGCGGGATGGCGCGTAGCCGCGCGATGGCGTCCGCGAGGATGACGAACTTGGCTTGGACCTGTTCGGGGGTCATCGTTCGAGTTTCGGGGCGAAGCGATCCCGGAGGCCCGCGAAGGTACTCCGCATCGCGAGGTCATGCGTCGGCTTCCAGTCGAGGTACTCGCGGATCGTCGTCTCCTCGAACTCCATCCGCGCGTTCGGGTCGGCGTCCTTCACCAGCCGACCCTCCGACAGGATCTTGTGGCGCAGGACCGATCCTTGGCGGCCGAGCACGAGCACGTCGACTAGCCCCGACGGTGAAAAGCGCTCCAGCTCGGCCGCCAGCGCGAGGAGATGAGATGAGTCCGCCGTATCCTCCGGCCCCGCGAGGAGCACCGCGATGTCGAGGTCGCTGTCTGGGCGGGCGTCGCCGCGCGCGACCGAGCCGAACACCCAAGCCGCGCTCACTCGCGGGAAGCGCGCGAGCACGGCGCGGATCTCGTCGTCGCGCGGGCTGAACATCAACTCAACTGTAGCAGGCGGGCCGCGTAGGGCCGTCAGGCCAATCGGGAGGTGAAGGTCCCGCGCCATCGCACGCCATCGCGACGGCAGACGCGCCTTACGCGAATTCGCCCGTCCGCTGAAACGCGGCGCAACCCTCGGGACGAGAATGGCGTGGTGCTCACACCCGAGTCGCACTTTGCCGAGTTCCGCGCGTCAGGGAGTGCCGTCGCATTGGCGGCGGTGTTCGACTTGCTGGCGCCGGAGCTGCTGCTCGTCGCGGCGCACTTGGCACCGCGGGGGGTGGAACCCGAGGACGTCGTGCAAGCGACCTTCCTCGATGCGATTGCGAAGGCGGCGAGCTGGGACGCGGCGCGGCCCCTGCTGCCATGGTTGATCGGCATCCTCGTGCGCAACGCGCAGGCGCTGGGGCGCATGGCCAACCGTCGGCCCGACCCGGCCCGGTTGCCGCGGCGGGCAGCACCGTCGACGCCGCTCGACGCGACCGCCGCCAGCGAACTCGCGGCGCACGTGGCCAGCGCGCTCGAAGGATTGCCGCGGCACTACCGGCAGGTGTTGACCCTGCACCTCGTGCACGGGTTCTCGTCGGCGCAGATCGCGCACGCGCTTTCGTGTCCGGTGGCAACCGTGCGCACGCGCTTGCACCGTGGCCTCGAGCGACTGCGCGCGCTGTTGCCGGTGGCGCTCGCGGCGTGCGTGACCAGCCTGTTCGCCGGCCGCGGTTTGGCCGCGGTGCGGCAAGCGGTGTTGGGCGAGGTCGCCGCGCTTGGCGTCCCCGCGACGGTGACTGTGGTGGGTTCGATCGGAGGAGTGTTGCTGATGACGAAGCTCTTGACGGGGGTGGGCGCGGCGCTGGTCGTTGCCGCGGTGTGGATGTTCTGGCCGCGTGCGATCGCCGACTCGACCGCGCCGGTGGCGGGTGGGCAGGCGGTGTCGCTCACGGTCGCCCAGTCTGCGCCGGCTGACGTGACTACTGCACCGGTGGCAGACACGCCCGAGTCTGCGCGGCGCGAACCACCGACGCGCACCGCGCTTGCCGGCGCGCTGCGCGCCGAGTTCGTGTGGGTCGAAGACGCGGCACCCGCCGACTTGCTCGACGCGCGCGTCGTGCGTCTCGAGGGTGACCGTGAACTCGACGCGCGTTGGCTGCAGAGTGGCCGCAACGGCATCTTGGACCTGCCGCAACTCACGCCCGGCCGCTACCGCGTCGCGGCCCTGGAGCAGGCCGGCAGCGAAGTCGACGTGGTCGCGGGTGAGGTGGCGCGGCTGCGCATTGTGCTGCAGCCGCGCGTGGACGTTCACGGGATCGTCGTCGACGAGACGGACGCCCCGGTAAGGGGTGCCGAAGTGCGTACGGGGGGCCGCGACGAGGCGCTCGTGCTCGCGGTCACGGGTGCCGATGGGCGGTTTCGTTGGCGGGGCGGCGGGCTGGGCGAGATCTGGGCCCAGCACGAAGGCTCGCTGCCGAGCGTGTTGTCGCGATCGATGTTCGAAGGGCGCGTCGAGGTCCGTCTCGTCTTGGGTGAGCGTGGGGTCCGCGTCTCGGGCGCGGTGCTGGACCCGGACGACCAACCGGTGCCAAGTGCGCTGGTGGTGATCTCGACCGCGACGCGCAAGATCGAAGCGGGTCTGCCAAACGAACAGCGCCGCGGCCCGATCGCGCTGCGCAGCGATGCCCGCGGCGAGTTCACCACGGCCTCGCTGGCCGCCGGTGAGCAGCTCGCGGTCGCCATCGCCGAGGGCTTCGGTCCGGCGATGCAGACCGTCACGTTGCCGGTCGACGGCGGGCGTTTGGTGCTGCGCTTGTGCCGCGGCGCCACGGTGCGCGGGATCGTGCGGCAAGGCGACGCGCCGCGGCAGGGGGTCTTGCTCTACGCGACGCCGCAGCCGGTCGCGCTCCGCATCGCGCCGATGTACTCCTTGTTCTGGCTCCGCACATCCAGCGATGCGCAGGGCCACTACGAACTGCGCAACTTGCTGCCAGGTGCCATTCGTATCACCGCGCAGCCAGGTGACCTGCCCGCCGTGCAGCACAAAGTGGCACTCGCCGACGGACAGGAGTTCGAGTGGAACCCCGTCCTGACGAACGGGCTCGCTGTCCGTGGTACGGTGGTGGATGAGAACGGCACGCCCCTTGTCGGGTGGCATGTGTACGCCGACGTCGGGCGCCCGAGCCCGCTCGCGACTCTGAGCGACGGGGCCGGCCGCTTCGCGCTCGAGGGACTCCGGCCCGCCGACTATCGCGTCGAAGTGGCTCCGCCCACCGCGGCCGGCGCGGCGACCACGTTGCCGTGGGCGTACGTGAAGACGTCGGCAGATACCGACGACGTCGTCGTGCGCGTGCCTGCCCTCGCTGGCAGCGATGGCTACTTCACCGGCAGGGTCATGGATGCCGCGGGCCGCGTGCCGGCGAAGACCTCGGTCACCGTGTACCCGAGCTTCCCCGACGAGACCATGTGGACGCAGCCCGTCGGCACCGACGGGCGCTTCCGCCTGGGACCGTTGCGGCCGGCCCGCTACCAGGTGCACGCCGAACTGCCCGATCGGACGCGGGTGAACGTCAGCCCCAGCCCGACGCTCGCGGCCGGCGCGACCGTGGACCTCGGCACGATCACCTTCGCGCGGCAGGTGACCTTCACCGTGCTGCTTCGTCATGCGGACGGCACGCTGGTGCGCGACGCCAGGGTGGTGTTGGACGCTACGAACAGCGGGCACCTCACGCGTCTGGCCGACGGCGCGTGGCAGTCGAAGCCGGTGCCGCCGGGCCCGTACACGCTGCGCGCGTGGGGCGAGGCGTTCGCGATCGTCGAGCGTCGCGTCGAGGTCACCTCCGACCGCGATCCACGCACCGACATCACGGTGGATCCTGGCACGCCCGTGCGCTTCGTGCTGGGCGTGCCTGGCGCGGGGCAGGTGGCGCAATCGGCGAGCGTGGTCTTCGTCGCGTACGACGCGCGCCAACGCATGGTCTTGCATTCCCTATTCGAGGTGGGCGGTGCGGGTCCGAGCGTGGTGACCTGCGGCATGGCGGCGGGCGAGTACCGTGCGCAGGCGAGCGTGATGGGTTCGAAGCGGCAGGTGACGCGCAGCTTCACGGTCCCGCCCGAGCAGCGCGAACCGCTCGAGGTCGAACTCGACCTGACGCCGCCGCCCGAGGGTGGGCGCTGAGCGCGCGTGTTCGTCCGCGTGCTCGACTTGCCGCGGCGCGACTGACCTTCGCGATCAGCAGCTGCGTCCATGAGCAAGCGCGCGCGGCTCGCGCGCCGCGCCGGCCTCGGCGTTCACGAGATCCACAGCAACGTGTCGCGCACCACCACCCACGCGCCGTGTTGGCGTTGCACGCGATAGCGATTGCCGGAGGAACTGCGGCCCGCTTCGTAGTAGCCCCCTTCGACCTCTGCGGTTTCGGCGTCGACCCAACGGACTCTCATCGCTCGGAAGATCAGACCGCGATCGCCATGCTGCTTGTGGCGCACGCCTTCCTCGAGATCAGCGACGGCTGCGGATGCGGGGAGGACCCTGGGGGAATGTCCGCTGAAGCGAACCAGGAACGACGCTGGTGGATCCTGTCTGTGCGGTGGCAGGCTCCGAACGCCTCGACGCGGCCGGCTCGGGGGTTCGGCCAGCTCACGCGTCGACATCGCCGACCGCAGCGTCGTCGCCACACAAACTTGCAGAACACGGGTTCGGTGCGCGCGGCCGCGACGAGGTCATGGGGGAAACAACCATTCAGGAATGACCATGCGAACCACTTCCCTCGTCGTCGCGCTGCTCGCGGCATCCCCTCTCTTTGGCCAGGACCCCCGTGGCGTCGAAGCCCGCGGGCCCGACGCGGCTGCGCCGGGGCGGCAGCTTGCCGGCAGCGACGTTGATTGGCTGCTGCCCATCCGTACGCATGGCGACGGCGGCGAACGCTGGGCTAGCGGCCCGACCTACAAGGTCCGTTTCGACAGCGGCATGACCTTCTATCCCGTGCTCGGCGCGTTGGCGCCGCACAACCTGCCGCTCGGTTGGCGCACGGAGTCGGCGGGGATCGAAGGCCAGCTCGTGCTGGCGGCGCCGGCGACGGTCGCCACGCCGCGCCCCAGCGACTGGCGGTACGAGCTGACGCGGCCGGGGGTCACCGAGGTGTACGACGTGCTCGCCGCCGGCGTCGAGCAGTCGTTCGTCTTCGCCGATCCAGGCATGGGCACGATCGGCGGCGACCTCGTGATCCGTGGTCGTCTGGACACGCCGCTGCACTGCGCCGCGCGCGGCGCCGAGCACGCGCCGCTGCGCTTCGTCGATGCGGCGGGTCGCGACGTGATCGAGTACGGGGCCGCGTTCGCCCTCGATGCGCTGGGTCGTCGGTTGAACATCACGACGGCGCTGCACGATGGCGTCGTCGAGCTGCGCGTGCCCGCGGCGTGGTTGCGCACGGCCACCTGGCCTGTGGTCGTCGATCCGCTCACCCAGCGCTCCACGCTCGTCGTCTCGTCCCTCGGAGCCGCGGCCGAACCCAACGTCGCGTACGACCGCGACCACGACCGCTTCGTGCTGACGGACTCGCGCCCGGTGTCGGCCAGCGACTACGATCTGATTCTTCGCCTGCGCCACGCCGACTGGTCCAGCGTCGCCACTCTGTTCTCGGAGCTGTCCACCGCGAACACGCGCCACGCCACGGTGACGATCGGCAGCCAGTTGCCGACGCGCTGGTTGCTGGCCTTCGAGCGTGAGACCGCGACTACCAGCCGGATCAACCTCTACTTCCACGACATCACCAACCTGGGCTTCATGACTGGCGTGTCGACCGAGATCCCCGCGCCCGCCGGGGTGCAGGATGCGGAGCCGAGCCTGGGCGACCGGTCGGGCGCCAAGGCCTTCCTGGTGCTGCGCCGCGACTTCTCGCCGGTGCCGGCGAACACGGAGGCATCCATTCCGGTGGGCTACCTGATCGACATCGCTGCGCGCACGTTCGCTCCCGCGCGCCTGCTGCACACCAACCCTGGCAACAACTACGACGTCGAGCACGTGTCGGTCAGCGGCGCGGGCGACAACTCGTGGATGGCCGTGTGGCAGGAATACAACTTCGACAACCCCGGTGACGACTGGGATGTGATCGGGCAGATGATCGAGTTCGACGGCACGCCGTCGGGGAACCTCGTGCTGGGCGAGAGCACCAGCAACAGCCTGCACAAGATCTCGCCCTTCGTGGACGGCTGGGGCTACACCTGGATGGTCGGGTACCTCACGCGCACGAACACCGGCACCAAGGCAGTCGGCTTCACGGGCTCGACGCTCCGGGTCCAGCGCTTCACCTGGCAGAACGGGGCCGGAGTGCTCCTCGGCCCAAGCAACACCATCGACACCGCCGCCGGCAACAATCTGGTGCTCGGCCTCACCAACCGACCCGTGAACTTCTCGACCGCGACCCATAGCCACTGGGGTGTGGCCTGGCGCCGGGGTGACACCAACGAGTTGCGCGTCGCTCGGATCGGTCACGACAACGGCGTCGCCGAGCTGGTGCAGTTGGAGCCGACTCCGGCGTCGGGCCAGATGACCTCACCGTCGATGTGTTGGGACTGGAACTCGATCGCCTTCGCGATCGTGTACTCGTCCTCGGGCGTGTCGACCTCCGACCCGATCTACGCGCGGCGCTTCACATTCGACAGCCGCTCGCAGGCGACCGGCTACGGCGCGGGGTGCTCGGGCATCATCGTGGGTGGCGCTAGTGCCGCCGACCCGAGGCCGCATGCTGGCACCGGTCTCTACGAGATCAGGGTCACGGGCTCCCGCCCCAGCACGCCTACGGTCTTGGTCCTGGGCCATGGACCCGCCGATCTGCCGCTCCCCTCCGGCGGCGCTGGCTGCCGACTGCTGCTCGACCCGTCGCTGCCCTTGGTCCTGGTCGACGCGGCGTTGTCGCCACCCAATGGCATCTACTTCACGTACATGCCCATCCCCAGCCACGTCCGCGGCGCGGATCTCTACTGGCAGTTCGTGCAGTTGGACCAAGGCCTGCTGTGGAGTTCGAACGGCCTGCGCACGCGCATCTACTGATCGAAGCCGCTCGTGACTCAGGCCCATCCCGCACAACGCTCACCGCACCCGACGCGCTCATGCCGGCGCTCGTGCGCGAGCTGAGGAACGGCACCGCGCCGAGGCACTGGCCCGCCAGCGCTTGCGCGCAAACTCCGCGATGCGACCGCGGGCGTCGACTGTGAGGCCCTCGCGGCGCAGCAGGCGCACTTGGTCGCGGCTCGGCGTGCCGTCGGCGCGCGCGCTGACCTGGCCGCTGGCGTTCACCACGCGATGCCACGGCACGTCGCGTTCGCAATGGCCGAGCGCGTAGCCCACCTGGCGGGCGGCGCCGCGATGGCCGAGCGCCGCGGCGACGTCGCCGTAGGTGGTGACTCTTCCCCGCGGTACGCGCGCGACGACCGCGAACACGCGCGCGTGGAAGCCGGGGCCGATGACGCGCCGCGGTCCGTGGCGTTCAGGTTGGTAGGGCACGGCGGCTAGAAAGAGCGCGGCGCGCGCGGGCGCGCCTGAAAAATGGCGGTGGGAGAGGGTTTCGAACCCACGATCGACTTTCGCCGACTCCGGTTTTCAAGACCGGTGCAATCAGCCGCTCTGCCATCCCACCACGTGGAGTTCGAAGTTAGCTGACGATGTCGATGACCTTGCGCGTGACGAAGATAGGCACGTGCGTCTGCACGGCGAGACAGATCGCGTCAGAGGGGCGGCAATCGACCTCGCGCTCCGGCGCTGCCGCGTCGCCGGCCGCCGGTGCCAGCACCAGGCTGGCGTAGAACGTGTGCTCGCGTAGGTCGCTCACCACCACGCGCACGAGGCGCCAATCGAGTCTTTCGAGCACCCGTCCCAGCAGGTCGTGGGTGAGCGGCCGCATCGAATGAATGCCGAGCACCTTGCGGTTGATCTCGGCAGCCTCGCTGAAGCCGATGACGATCGAGAAGCTGCGCTCGCTGTTACGCTGCCGCAGGTGCAGCACCTGTTGCTCGCCCTTCTCCTGGATCACGACGCGAGCCAGCTCGACTTCGATCAGATCCTCGGGGGTGTCCATCGTTGATTGCGGCGGCGACACGCTGCGCGCGCGGGCGGGTCAGGTTAGCTTGGCCCAGCCCGATGACAACACCCCGATGACAACACCCGGCATCCACCGGCGCGAGGCAGGAGCGGAAAGCGCCAAGCCGGCTGTCAGCCTGAGCGTGGTCACGCGCGGCGGGGTGGTGGAGTCGCAGCACCGCGGTCACGTGGTGGTGGTGCGGGGCGGCGCGATCGCCGCATCGTTCGGCGACGCCGGGGTCGCGGTCTACAGCCGCTCGGCGATCAAGCCGTTCCAAGCCTTGCCGCTGTTCGATCGCGGCGTCGTGGAGCGCCTTCGCTTGACCGACGAGGAGCTGGCGCTCATCAGTGCCAGTCACCAGGGCACGCCGTTGCACGTCGATACGGTGGCGGGCTTGTTGCACAAGGGCGGTCTCAGCGCCGAACACCTCGGCTGCGGGCCGCACGCGCGGTTCGATCGCGACGCCGCCAAGAGTCTCCTGCGCGCCGGCGCGGCACCGCAGCGCGTTCACAACAACTGCTCCGGCAAGCACGCCGGCTTCCTGTTGCTGGCGCAAGACTGCGGTACGCCGCTCGGCGAGTATCTGGCGCCCGAGTCGACGGCGCAGCGCCTGGTGCGCGCCGCCGTCGCCGACATGACCCGCGTGCCCGAGTCGAGTCTGCACGGCGCGATCGACGGCTGCGGGGCACCGACGCTGCGGTTGCCGTTGGCGGCGTTGGCGATCGGTTTCTGGCAGCTGGCCAATCCGCAGAGCCTGCCCGCGCCGCGCCGGGCCGCCTGTCAGCGCCTGCTCGCCGCGGTCACCAAGTGGCCGGTTCACCTGGCGGGCCACGGTCGCTTGTGTACCGCGCTGATCGAGTCGGCGCCGGGCAGCGTGTATCCCAAGAACGGCGCCGAGGGCGTGTACGCGGTGGGGGTCGCGGGGCTCGATCTGGCGATCGCGATCAAGGTCGAAGATGGCGCCGAGCGCGGCTACACGCCGGTGGTCATCGACGTGTTGAAGCGCTTTGGCCTGTGGCCGCAGATACCGGCGAGCCTCGCTGAGTTCGCGCGCATACCGATCCGCAACACGCGTCAAGAAGTCGTCGGCCACGTCGAGAGCGCGCTGCCGTGGTGACCGATCGTGAACCGAGTCGCCAGCGAGTGCCGCGCCTGCCACGTCGCGCGCGCGATGGCCACAAGGGTACGTTCGGCACCGTCGGCGTGCTCGCCGGTAGCGACGGCATGCTGGGCGCGGCCATCCTGTGTGCGCGCGGCGCGCTGCGGGGCGGCGCCGGGTTGGTGCGCGTGTACTTGCCGCGCAGTCTTGCGGCGCCGTTCACGGTAGCGGTGCCGGCGGCGACCACGCGCGCCCGCCGCGCTGCCAGCAGCGACGACTGCGACGCAATGGTGATCGGACCCGGCTTGGGGGCGACGCCGTCGACCCGCGCGCTGGTGCGCGCTTGCCTGGCGGGGGCGTCTTGTCCGTTGGTGCTCGACGCCGACGCGTTGAACGTGCTAACGCCCCTGCGTACCAAGGCGACAGGCCACAGCAAATTGAAGGCGCGCGCCGTGTGCGTGCTGACCCCGCATCCCGGCGAGGCCGCGCGCTTACTCGCGAGCACGGTAGCGGCCGTACAGCGCGACCGCGCGCACGCCGCCCGCACGCTCGCCACGCGTAGCGGACAGATCGTGGTGCTGAAGGGTGCGCGCACGCTGGTGACCGACGGCGATCGTCTGTTCACCAACTCGACGGGCAACCCGGGCATGGGCACCGGCGGCAGTGGCGACGTCCTCGCGGGCCTGCTGGGCGCGTTGCTCGCCCAGGGCATGCCGGCGTTCGACGCCGCCTGTCTCGCGGTGCACGCGCACGGCGCCGCGGGCGATCTGGTCGCGCTTCGGCTGTCGGAGCCCGGGCTCTGCGCCGAAGACCTGCCGCTGGCGATCGCCGAAGTGTTGAAGCGCTACGAGCGGTAGGCGTCGTCGCTGCGTCGCGTGCCGCGTGCGATGATCGTGCGTCTATCTTGCATCGCGCGGCGAACCGTGGCCGCCACCTACCGCATGCGACCCTTCGTCGCGCTCATTCTCCTGACTCTCGCCACGTTGGCCATCCACGCGCCGGCGCAAGACGTTCGCGTGCACGTGCAACGGCGCGCCTACATCCAGGCCGGGCAGCTGCCGCCGCTGTCGTAGCGGTCAATTCGTGTGCGCGTAGGTCGCCACGTTCGACAGCTGCCAACCACCCTGCGTGTCGCCAGCGACCGCCTGCCAGGCGAGGGTGAAGCCCGGCGGCAGGCCGGGAGCAACGCGCAGCGACAGACCATGCGTCGGCGCGGTGAACACTCCCAGCGCAACCAGAACCCACGTCGACAGACCGAGTGTGCCGCCGAACCGCGGCAACGGGACGGGCGGCCCTGGCAAACCGACCACCAACGCGAAAGCCTGGCCCACTGCACCGGAGAGTTCCACCTGCACGTTGCCGCCGACCGGCGCGCCGAGAGCGCGCAGAGTCGCGATCGGCCGCACAGTCTCGACCGGACCCCATACCGGCGACGCCATGCCCGCGTAGACGCGGACCCGCGGATCTCGCACGAAGCTGCCGCTCCCAACGATGGCCGAAGGCTGCGCGCTGTGAAAGCCTGGCTGCCCGGCCACAATCAGGTTTGTCCCGTCATCGGTCGCCGCCAGGATGGACCCTGCAACAAGCTCGATCGCCGGCTGCGCAGCCTGACGTAGGACGTTCTCGTTCATCCCCGTCACCGTGCAACGCGAGAGCGTCACTCGGCTGCCAGCGACGGACAGCGTGGCCACGGCGGAATCGAACCTGGGACGCAACTGCGAGTCCGTGATGGTGACGTTGGAGCTTGCGATCGAAACGCTGCCCTCGATGTCGCACGAACTCAGGCGCAAGTCAGAGCACACGTTGAAGGTCGGGGGGAAGCTGTCACGCCTCAAGACCACGCGCTCCCACAAGACGAAGCCGCGAGCATCCACCACCCCTGGGAGCAGGAACAGGACCCTCGACCCCACCACTTCGATGTCGGTGACCACCACACGCTGCGCCGCACTCACGGCGTACACCTGTAGGTTGGCGACCTGTACCCCAGCTTCGCCGATCACGCTCAGCCCCTTGCCCGTGATCTGCACTTCGCCATAGGAGCCAGGCCGCACCACCAAGATGTCGCCGTCGGCAGCCGCGGCGATCGCCGGAGGAATGTCGGTGAAGTTGACGCCTGGCCCGCCTCTGGCGGACACGACCCAGGTACGTTGGGCGGGAACCGCCGCGACTAGCAAGGCGCCGGCGACGGCGAGACGGATGCGAGGGGCAGAGTGCAGCATTGACTATTGACTCGCCGACGACGGACCAAGGAACTCACCGCGACGCGGACCACCCCATGCTTCTGTCTAACATTCCGTGCGGCTTGCCGCGAGGGCGCGCGCACGACAAGAGTTGGAAACCGCAGATCCGCGTCACGACGCGCTGCGCGACGATTGCATCCCGTGGCGCGCGACGCGAATTGCCAGATTGGCAGGCGCGCGGCGCGGATAGGCCCGCGAAAGCGCGGATCGAGAGTTCGTGCACGCTTCTCGGCCTTTGATCACGCGGCGAAGCACTCTGTGATCGCCGCTACGCACCGCGATCGATCGATTGGGCTCTCGATCGCGCGGATACGCGCTTGAAGAGCCTGCTAAGCACGCGAAACGGCGGCTATCGAGTGCGTTGCGCTGGCGAAGAGGTCGGTTGGCACGCGATCGTGCGCGCAACTCACCCTACCCACTGTTGCCGCACGACGCGGCGCGCGATCACGTCCCCGTCGAGACCGTCGGCGCTCCACGTGTCGCCCTCGCTAGCCCCGCCGAAGGCCAGCCTGCCGCCATCGCGGACGTCGTA
>JANPER010000096.1:0-3663 GCA_031423015.1 Planctomycetota bacterium
GGCAGCAGCAGGCCCTGGTTCACATCGTCGCATTTCCGGAACGCGCCCATGTTGCACCTACGCGCGAGCGGTCACCACTGGCTCAAGTCGCCGGCTCTTCTTCGGACTTTCCGGGCCGTCCCGTGACGCAGACTCCTAGAAGATCGTCTCGACGTAAACCATGACACCAGTGCCACCGTCCAAATCCTTCCGGGCAGCGCGTTCGAGGGTAGGGCCGGGGAACAGGTTGATCTGATTGCCGAACGTGCACAGCAGGCGCGTGCGTGCGCTGAGGTCGAACTTCAGCTCTGCCACGGCGTCGTAGCGGTTTTGCACGTGGTCGAAGGTCGAACCGACGGTCAGCCACAGTCCGTCGCCCAGCGTCGCCGAATAGCCAGCGCGGACGGTGTCGCGGCTGCCGCCGAGCCGCCAGCCCTGCAGCGCGTAGGTCATGGCAAGCGGGTCGCTGCCGCTGCCCTGCAAGCGCAGCGACACGTGGCCGTAGTGCCGGCGATCCTCATCGCGGCTGTCCAGGTAGGCGCCCGACGTCGGCACGTTGTGGATCTTGAAGTCCTCGATCCACAGCTCGACGTCCCGCACCAGTGGCAACTCGCGCAGCGCGTTGCGCAATGGCTTACGCAGCAGACCTGGCCCGATCTCGCGCAAGGCGTCCTCGACGTCGGCGGACACGGGGTCGGCCCACGCATCGGCGGTTGCCATGTCGACCGCACCGAGTCTCTGCTGCAGGAAGGACCAGCCGAGTTCGCGCGGTAGTCGGTCGCCGTCCGGACCGACGATGGTGTGCAGCAAGCGGTAGGTGGCGCGCTCGGCGGCCGTCGGGAGAGCTGCGATCTGGCGCCGTGACAACGGCCGCAGGCTCGGGCCACGCTCGGAAAGGAGGGTTGGACCGTCAGTGGGATCGCTACCGCCAGGTCGGCGCAGGGCTGGCGTGGTGACGGGACGGCGATCTTGAACCAACGGCGTAGCGCACTCGATGTCATCGCGTTGGTTACCGACCGTCTCTTGCGCCACGAATTCGACGCCGACTCTGATCTCGTGCAAGCTCGGTGCGGTGGTAACTCGGTGAGCGTCGCCGCAGTGGACGCTGATGCAGCCGGGCAACAGCGCAATTGCCGACCACCACGCGAGCATCTGCAAGCTTTCTCGCCAGGCGGCCCTAGGCGCGTTGGCGACTGAGCCCGCGGTGGGTCTCGCATCCTTCGCCCTGGCTAGCGACCGCCTGGCGAGTTGGTAGCGTCGACGGCGCATGCTCAATCAACCAACCTGACCTCGAAAGAACGACCCCTGCGGCGCGTTCGGCCGGCCTCGTCGCTGTCTATGGCGTGGATGCGCCGAACGGCTCGCGGATCGCCCATTGTGATAGTCCGTCGCAGCTCTGGGGTTGCTAAGCACGAGTTGGGGAATAGGCAGCGTTGCGATAACAACGTTGCCTGCGCTCGTTGAAAGACTCAGCAGCGCGCCTCGTTGCACCGGGCGTGCCAAGGCGCGACGACTGTTCGCGTCCCGCAACTAGAATTGCGGGATCAGCCGCCAGGTGTGGCGAGCTGGCGCAGAGCATCGCTCGCTGCCATCCCCGCGTCGACGCGCCGCGCCAGTTGGTCGAGCGTCGCCACCACCCGCGCCGGGCCTTCGCTCGCCGCGAACCCCGTGATTCCACGACCAGATACTTGCCGAGCCGCGTGGCGAGCCGGCATGCGGTGGCGATCGCCGCCGAGGTCTGCCGGCCACGCCCAATCTCCACCAAAGGCATCTTCTCGGGCGAATTGAAGAAATGGGTGCCACCAAAACTCGGCGGTGATTGCGGCTATCGAAGCAGACGGGCCGCTTGACTGATCCCCGACGAACCACTCCCAGCAGATCGCGCTCAGCTCGAACGCCAGCGCGAGCCGTTCACCCGCGCTCATGGCGCGGTAACTCGCGATATCGTCTGACTCCACGCACGCTAGGTAGCCGACCACCTCGCCGGAAGCAGAGCTTGCGTGCCGGCGCGCTTCGCTCGGATCTCGGGCCCACGCCGTCGCCTTTCTCAGCGCCGTTGCAGGAAGTGCAGGAACAGCCCGCCGCCCAGGTTCGCGACCCGCGGCTGATAGTTGCGCACCAGCTCTTGGCCGTAGACGTCACCTTCGCGCGCCTCGATCGCCGGATGCGCGATGCGCACGAACTCGGGGTCGTCGATCGACAGCGCGCGGTCGAGCACGCGCACGTTGCCCAGCAGGAGGAACGTGGGTTGGCGCGACAGCACGTACTGGCCGTCGCGTTTCTCGTGCCCGGCCCAGCCGTCGCCGGTGGCCAGCGGCGCGCGCGCGATGTGTTTGTCGGTGAGGCCGAGCATGTCGATCACCGGCAGGCCGCTGTAGTAGGAGACGGCGCCGATCGGCACGCACGCGACCGATGCACCGGGCGGCGCGTTGCCGCGCAGCCACTTGCCGGCGGCGCTCCACGCCTCGACCTCGAAGTCCTTGTGGCCGCGGTAGCGCAGGTAGTGCAGCGACTCGGCGGCCGGCCAGGCGAGGCACGCGCAGGTAGCACCGAGCGCGAGGATCCATGGCGCGCTGCGTGGCCCACGACGCAGGCGCGCCGCGCCGTCGCTGAGCAGGCTGGCGGCGAGGATCGACCATACGGGCACGATGGGCACGAGGAAGCGATACATCGGCAGGCCGTCGCCGCCCTCGAGCACGACGGCCACGAGCATGCTGAGGGCGGCGGCGGCGGTGACCCAGAACGCGGCATCGCGGCGCCAGAACGCGGCGAGGAATGGCGCCAAGAGCAACACCGCGCCGCCGTGGTCGCGGCCGAAGTCGGCGAGGTAGTCGACGCCGCGCATCGCAAGCAACACAGACGGCGCGCCGATCTTGGCGTAGTAGGTGTTCGGCAGCCACTCGCCGTAGTAGGCGAGGCGGAAGGCGAACAGCGCGGCGACGAGGCCGCCGAACGTGACGAAGGCCGGCAGCGCGCGACGGCGCGTTCCCCTTTCGACCCCCACCGCACCCACGAGCAGCATCGCGGCGCCGACGAGCAGGCCTTCGGGTCGCGTCACCGCGCACGCGCCGGCAGTGAGTCCGGCCAACCAAGGCGCGCCACCATGTGCAAAGCGCAGGGTCGCGAACACAGCGACCAACACCACCAAGCTGAACAGCGGCGCGTCCATGCCACCGAGGGCCCAGCAGGCAAACGGCGCGCTCGCAGCGATCAGCGCTCCGGCGGCGCCGCGCGCGAGCGGCAACGTCTCGCTCAAACGCGCGATGATCCGCATCGCCAGCAGCGCACTCGCCACCGCGCACAGCAGGCCAAGCCAACGCGCGCCTTGCAACAGGTCGATGCCCACCGCGCCCAGCAACGCCGTCAGCAGCACCCACGACAGCGACGAGTAGGCCTCCACCCGCTCGCCGACGTTGAACACCAGACCGTGCCCCGCGAGCAGGTTCTGGCTGTAGCGCAGGTTGATGAACGCGTCGTCGGACACGAAGTCCCAAGCGCACGCGTGCAGGCACAAGCCCGCCGCCACCACCACCGCGAGCGCCGCCGACGCCTTGCCGATCGTCATGCCAGCAGCGCCTGCACCACGTGCCCGTGCACGTCGGTGAGTCGGAAGTCGCGCCCCTGGAAGCGATACGTCAGCTGCTCGTGGTCGATGCCCAGCAGGTGCAGGATGGTCGCCTGCAA
>JANPER010000097.1:0-2435 GCA_031423015.1 Planctomycetota bacterium
CTCGCTGCAAGACTCATGAAGCAGGGCGAACGGCACGCGCGTGAGACGGCGCGCAACACGACGGTGGCCAACGAGCTGCACGCGCGCGGACAAGAACTGACCCAGGTGCGCAGCTCGCGCACGTTCCGCCTGCTGCGCAGCGTGGATCGGCTGCGCGGTCGCCCGCGCGCGTAGGCCGGTCGCCTCGGCGCGTTCAGCTTCGACGACAGAAGCACGAAGCCTTGATCTGCACCTGCGCGTGCGCCCACGCGCGAGCAAAGGTCGCGTCGACGCTTGCAGCAGCCGCCGCGTCGCCGCGTCGCCGCAGGCACTCTGCCAAGCCGTGCAGCGCCCAGCCGTTGTCCTTGTGGCGCAGGAGGTCGGCGCGATACACCGCCTCGGCTTCCTGGAGTTCGTTGGCCTCGAGCAGCAGCGCGCCGAGCGCGTGCCGCGCCGGCATCATCCAACCCCACGGCTCGTCGTAACGCAGTTCGTCGTCGAGGCGCACCGCCTCACGCAGCGCCGCGAATGCCGCGTCGTGGTTGCCGAGCCGAAACTCCACTTCGCCGTCGAGCAGCGCGCGGCCCACCGCCAGCACGGCGGCGGCCGGGTTGTTGCCGCTCATGCGCGTCGCCGGCACCGCGGCAAGCGCGCGCGCAAAGAGCGCGCGCTCGGCATCCGCGGCCTTCGCGTTGTTCATGGCGGCCAGCGCGATGCCGCGCGCGTAGTGATGCGTCGCGCGCGTGATGAACTTCCAGTCCGACGGTATCGGCTCGCGCAGGATGGCGTCCCATTCGCCAAAGCGCACGAGCGCGTGGTACGGCACCGCGAGGAACGCCTCCAAGTAGTCGGCCAACTGCTGCACCATCGCTTCCGGCGCCTCGGCCACGAGTTCGCGCGCACTCGCGATCGCCTCGCGCGCGCGACCCTCGAACATCGCGGCCCACACCAGGAAGTGGAAGTTGTGCGCGCGATACACCTCGTAGAAGCCGACCCGCCCGGTGCGCGCGACGATCTGTTTGTCGACGGCGATGGCGCGACGGTTGGCCTCGGCAGTGTCGGCGTAGCGTCCGACGCGCATGAACGCGTGCGCCGGCATGTGCACGAGGTGACCGGCGCCCGGCACCAGGCTGCCCAAGCGTTCCGCGGCGGCGATAGCGCGCTCCGGCTGCGGCGACGCTTCGACGGCGTGGATGTAGAGATGACACGCCTGCGGGTGATCAGGGTGCGTGGCCAGCAGACGCTCGAGCACCGCCACGATCTCCGGCGTCAGCGGCTGCGGCGAGCCCTCCTTGGTCCACAGATCCCAAGGCTGCAGGTTCATCAAGGCCTCGGCGTAGAGCGCCGCCACGTCGGGATGATCGGCGTGCGCGGCGTAGACCACGCGCATCGCGTCGGCGTAGGCGCGGTCGAGGCTGGCGCGTTCGGTCGGCGCCGGCCACGCGTAGCGCTTGCTCAGCGCCTCGATCACCGCGGACTCGGTTGGCGTAGCACGGCTCCGGAGGGCGAGCGCGCGCTGCGCGTTCTCGTGCGCCGACTTCGCCGACGCCTCGCTCATCTCCATGTTGTTGATGTGCGGGCCCGCGGCGTAGGCCATGCCCCAGTAAGCCATCGCGCAGTCAGGGTCGGCCGCCGCCGCCGCCGCGAAGCACCGGATCGCCTCGGCGTGATGGAACCCGTAGCACCAGGCGAGGCCTTGGTCGAAGGACGTCTGCGCCGTAGGCGACGAAGTCGTGATGACAAAGCGGTGGCGGCCGAGATCGCCGTCGCTCGTGTGAGGCGAGTTCTGGCAACTCGCGAGCAACGCGGTCAAAGCCAAATACAGCGTCGTGTGTTGTTTCATGGCGTGAGTGGGTCTGAGGGTCGGTCCCTCACCTTGACGGCACAGTTTGCCACCGGACGCGCCAAGATCGTACGTGGGTTCAGGCCGGTGATTCCCTCAGCGCGGCAGAGCCGCAACCAACGAGAGGCGAAGTGGGCGCTACGGCGGCTCTGCCGCGAGTCATGAGCCGTAAGACGTAAGCCCGAAGTCCAGATCGCGGTCTGACCGCATCCGCTGTCCGAGTTCCGAGCTTACGTCTTACGGCTAACGACTTACGTCTTTCCACAGCCGAAACATCTTCGCGCTTCGCGAAGATGCTTCGGCTGTGGAACCTAGTGGTCCGATTCAAAAGTCCGAGCCAGTCATCCCGGCCGCTTCTCGCCGCTTGCGGCGTTGCGCCTCCTCAACAGATCACCTACCGATCTGCCTGCGTCGGCGCGCCTTGCGAGCGCCAAGAATCGGCGCGGCCTTACTAGCCCGCACTTGTGAATCGGACGTTCCCAACTTTCCACCCTACGCGTGGATCGAAGACGATCGAGTCGTGGTGGCGCCCTCGGTGCCGTACGCGCCCGACCCGGTTCCCGCCGAAGGTCAGCACGAGGGGCGACCGGGGCCGATGGTCGCCGGCTGGAAG
>JANPER010000098.1:0-8957 GCA_031423015.1 Planctomycetota bacterium
CTGCGCGTGCTGCTGCCGTTGCCGAGATCACGACAGGCTGATCGGCTGGCGACTGCCCGGCGAACCTCAGCCGCGATCACGCCACGGTGGCGTTTCGATGCAGAATCTCGCCGCTGCACACGCTCACCGGAAGGACACGAGCAACTCGGGAACTTGGCTCATCCACATCAACTTCGATCAACCCAAGGCCTCTACTCACGAGGTGTCCGACGCGGCCGGCTAACGCACGATGCCCGGTATCGGCAGCTCAGCCATCAGTTCATAGACGTGCGGGCCGACTCCGCCACGCTGCACTCGCATCAGATAGACATGCACGACCTTGCCCAGGTCGTTGCCCAGGTCGGCGGAGAGTGCGTGGTCGGTCAGTACCTGCATCACGGCCTCGCCGTCGGCGGGCGTGACGAGGCGCAGATAGACATTCACCGTCAGTTCGTTGAGTTCAACGCCGTCGAGGTTCAGCTCATGGCCGCTCGTGGGTGCCGTCAGCGCGACGTCGACGCGATACGTCACCGGCGGCATGCTCGACCCAATCAGAACGGCGCGGAAGCTGGCGTCGATCAGGTCGCGGAACGCTTCGCCGAGTCGGACCACGTTGGAGTCACGCAGCACGAAGTTCTCTGCATCGAAGGACACGGCCTCGGCGCTGAGCGCATGCAGGGCCTGCATGCCGCGCGGTATGACGATCTGCCTGATCTCACCGGCCTCGAACAGGCCGAGCGAGAGCACGTATTCCGGATGCACGTCGAGGTAGAAGGTGCCGATCCTGATCCGCGGCGACGCGGGCTGGCCGAGCACCACGAACACGCTCGCCTCGATGAAACTCTGAATCTGCAGGCTGTGCGTGCTCTGGTCGAGCGACTGGCGAAGCATCGGCACATCCTCGGCGCGCAGACTCGGGATGGCGGCGGCGAGCAGAACACATGGCGCAATCGCGCGGCTCAAGCGACTCATGACGAACCTCATTGTCGGGCCAATGCCGCGCGAGACTCAGCGGGGGTCCAGCGTCGCGCGTGCACCAGCGGCGCCGCAGCGTGGATCGCCACGGCCCACCTCTGATAGGAGCGGGTCGCGTGTGGGTAACGCGACGCCGATGGGAAACGCGGGGCGGCAGGCTGGGTACCAAGCGGTCGTCTTGTTGGCGGTCAAGATGCCCTCGTGCGTGCTGCGGACTTCACCGCTGTTGCGGCGGCGGTGTGCGCTCGGTAACACGGCGTCTGCATATGTGCGGCATCTTTGCTTTTCTCGACGTTCCGCGCGATCTCGACCGCGCTCGCGCTCTGGCGGTCAAACAAGTGGCCATGCTTCGGCATCGTGGCCCCGATTGGACCGGCACCTGGAGCGGCGGCCGCGCCGTGCTGGCGCACGAGCGCCTGGCCATCGTCGACGTGCAGCACGGGGCGCAACCGTTGCGCAGCGAAGATGGCACCTTGGCGCTGGCGGTGAACGGCGAGATCTACAACCACCGCGAGCTGCGCGCCGAGATCGGTGATCGGTGGACGTTTGCGACCGACTCGGACTGCGAGCCGATCTTGCCGCTGTACCGTCTGCACGGCCCGCGCTTCATGAGCAAGCTGCGCGGCATGTATGCGTTCGTGATCGCCGATGCGACGTCGGATCAATGGATGATCGGCCGCGATCACATCGGCATCGTGCCGCTGTATGTCGGGCGCACGCCGGACGGCGCCATCGCGGTGGCCTCGGAGATGAAGGCGCTGCTCGCGGTGTGCACGTCGGTGCGCGAGTTCCCGCCCGGCCATTACCAAACCGACTCCGACCCCGAGCCGGTGCGTTGGTGGCATCCGACGTGGACCTCGTTCGACGCGGTGCCCGATCGCGACCTCGACGTCGGCGTCTTGCGCGACGCGTTCTCGGAGTCGGTGCATGCGCATCTCATGTCGGACGTGCCGTACGGCGTCTTGCTGTCGGGCGGGCTCGACTCATCGGTCGTCGCGGCCTTGGCGTCGCGCTTTGCCGAGCAGCGTGTCGAGTCTGACGATCAAGATCGCGCGTGGTGGCCGCGCGTGCACACGTTCTCGATCGGGCTGCCCGGCTCGCCCGATGTCGCCGCCGCGGCGAAGGTGGCGAAGGCGCTCGGCACCGTGCACCACGCGTTCACCTACACGTTTCAAGAAGGGCTCGACGCCATCCGCGACGTGATCTGGCACACCGAGACCTACGACGTGACCAGCATCCGCGCCTCGACGCCGATGATGCTGCTCGCGCGGCGCATCCGCACGTTCGGCGTCAAGATGGTGTTGTCGGGCGAAGGCGCCGACGAACTGTTCGGCGGCTATCTCTACTTCCACAAGGCGCCTGACCCGCGCGCGTTTCACGAGGAGCTGGTGCGCAAGCTCGATGCCCTGCACCTCTACGACTGTCTGCGCGCCAACAAGGCGATGGCCGCGTGGGGCGTGGAGGCCCGCGTGCCGTTCCTGGACATCCGCTTCATCGAAGTGGCGATGGGCATCCACGCTCGGCACAAGATGGCGGGCAACGGCAAGATCGAGAAGCGCATCCTGCGCGAGGCATTCGAGGGCTGGTTGCCCCCCGAGATTCTGTGGCGGCAGAAAGAGCAGTTCAGCGATGGCGTCGGCTACGGCTGGATCGACGGGCTGAAGGCGCACGCCGAGAGCAGCGTCAGCGCCCGCCAGCTCACCGACGCTGCCGCGCGCTTTCCCATCGGCACGCCCAAGAGCAAGGAAGCGTACGTGTACCGCTCGATCTTCGACGAGCTGTTCCCGTTGCCGTCAGCCGCGGCGTGCGTGCCGTCGGGCCCGAGCGTCGCGTGCAGCACGGCGGCAGCGCTGCTCTGGGATCCATCGTTGCAGCAGGTGGTGGACCCGTCGGGGCGGGCCGTGCGCGGCGTGCACGCGAATGCGCTCGACGCGCCGACGCGCACCGTCGTGTGAGTGCCGACGTCACCGCACTGGCGGCGGCGTATCCAGCAAGATGAACAGCGTGTTGTCGACGAACTGCGGGTTGCGGGTCAGGCCCACGTGGTCGTCGGCGAGGAACGTGACGTTGGTCCAAGGGACTGGCGAGACGAGCCATGGGCGCGCCGCGCCGTTTGTGCGCTCGTCCGCCACTGTGCTGTAGCGCGGCACCGTGATGTCGCCGGGCAGCAGACACTCTGGCCGATCGAACGTCGGCACCAGCTTGCCGTCGCGCGACACCAACACTGCGCGCGCGATCGTGGGCTCGGCGTCGGCGGCGAACAGATACAAGCGGGTGGCTGGCGCCGTCGACGGCATGCAATCGAGCGCCGCGTGGAAGTGCTTGGCGCGCTGCAAGCACCACGCCTGGTAGGCGAGCGCGATCTTGCGCCGTTCGCCGGCTTCGCTGACCTCGGGCAACAGCCAGCGCAAGATGCGATCGCCGTCGGGGTCGGCCAAGCCCCAGCCGTTGTCGCGCCACAGGGCAGGGTCGAATAGGTCGGCCTGTGCGACCTTGCCCTTGGTGTCGAGCAGCGCGCCGTGCCGCGTGCGCGGCAGCAGTTGGTAGATCGACGGCATCGAGCCCAGGATGACGGGTGCGAACTTCGGCAAGAAGAACGCGGCGCGGAAGCCCGCGTGGAGTTGCTTGAGGGCGTCGATGGCGCCGAAGTTCGGAGTGCCCACTTGGATCAAGCGATCGACCTCGGCGGCGCCGGCCCACGTCACAGAGGGCGTGCTGCCGTCCGCCGGCAAGTCACTCTCGCCAAAGCGCAGGTAGTAGTGCGCGATCAGTCCGCCCATCGAGTGCGCGACCAGATCGAACCTGAAACCGTCGCGTAGCCAGGCCTCCATCTCGTCAGCGCTGGCCAGACTCTCCGGGTCGCCGAGCGCGCGCAGCTTCTTGATGCGCGCCGTCGCCTTCTCGTTGATCTCGATGCGCTTGCTGCGAATGAAGCGACCCAGCGCAATGGCGTTCTCGACGTTGTCGCGCCGCCAGTCGTAGAAGAACGTGAAGCAGGTGAAGTGGTCCTCGGAGTACTCCGGGGTATTCGGATCGACTGCAACAGCGTCGCGGTAGCCGCCGATCCCGAGCACGCGCAAGATGTCGGCGTACACGCTGACGCTGATGATCTGGAACAGGAAGCTGAGGCGCAAAGCGCCGAGCGGGCCCGAGGCTCCCGTCGCCGCCTTCTCTGGATCGTGCGCGAGCGCGCTGGTCGGCGCACGCAGCGGCAACGCGATGAGCGCGGCCCCGTCGGCCGACTCGGGGCTCGCGTAGTCATCGGTGAACGCACCCCAGAGGGTTCGCTTGGTGGCGCGCTCTTCTAGTCTTGCGCCGAGGATGCCGTGGATCACGATGACCGGGTTGCGCGCTTCACGCTTGGCGGCCTTCGCATACAACTCGCGGACCATCGGATGCCGGTCGCGAGGTGTGCTGGCGCAAGCAGCGAGGGCCACCAAGGGCGCGAGGAGAAGTTGTAGAGGCAAGAAGCGCATTAGGCGGGTACCCAAGTGAGCGGAAAGCGCCTCTGATGCCGTCGGCTTGCGCCGGTTTCGCCATCGCGCCGCCCGGAGCAAGTTTCGCGGCGTGCGCCGCGCAGGCCCATTCAGTTCAGTCGGCGCGGCGCTTCGCGGCCAGGATCGCGTTCACCAACTCCTCAGGCGCGTCCGCCGGCGCGTTGGCCGCGTCGACGAGCGCGTCGCGCACCAACCTGGTCGTGCTGTTGTAGCCGGCGAGGTAGCGCACGCACGCCGTGCAAACGGCGAGATGCCGCTCGAACTCGGCCTTCTCGGCCGGCGTGAGATTGCCTTCGAGATAGGCGTTCAGGAACTCAACGAACTCGCGGCAGGTCACTGGTGTCGGCTCGGAAGTGCGAATCCAAGAGCGTGCGCAGGGCTTGCCGCGCGCGATGGAGTCGAATCTTGACGGCGTTCGGCGTGATGCTGAGCACCTGGGCGGTCGCCTCGGTGTCCATTTCGTTCAGCTCGCGCAGGATGAGGATCGTACGGTAGTTGTCGGGCAGCTGGTCGATGGCGTCGCGCACCAGCTTCTGCAGCTCCGCGCGCGCCATTCCCGCTTCGACTGGTTCTTGCCACGGCGCCGGAATCTCGGCGTGATGCCCGTCTTCCTGGAAACGCGGCAGCAAGTCTTCGATGGACACCTGCGGCCGGCTCAGGCGCGCGCGCCGCTTCATCAGCGCGGCATTGATCGCGATCTTGTGTAACCAAGTCGAGAGTTGGCATTGGCAATGGAATGTGTCGATGTTACGGCTGGCTTGCAGCAGCGCATCCTGCACGGCTTCACGCGCGTCCTCCTCATTGCCGAGGAGCTTGCGCGCGCAGCGCAGGAGCGCGCCGGCCCGATCACGCACCAACGTTGTGAAAGCGTCTGCCTCGCCCCGCTTGAGGCGCTCGACCAGGTCGAGTTCTTCGGCGGTGGGCGAGTAGGGCATTCCGACGTCGGCTGAGCGTATCGGACGGCGTGTGCGATGCGTGGACGGGGTCCGGGTTTCATCGAATCGCGCGACGACTCAGCTCCCGTGGCGAGGTTCGGTTTCGCCGGCGTGGGGCGCCTCGCTAGCATGCGGGCGGAGAACGACGTGACTGACCAGAGCCTGACGACGTTGCACACTGCGCCGTACGACTGGCCGCCCGGCGAGACCGCGGTGCCGTGGTCGTGCGCGTCCGGCGCTGCGTTCGACTTTGCCATCGAGTGCGGCCTTGGCGATCGCGGCAGTGCCGATCTCGTGGCTGAGTGTGTGAATGGTCTCTTGGCGCAGGGAGCGGTGCCCCGTACTTTGGCGGCGGTGATCACCGGCGGCGATGAGGCGGTCGACGACCTCGGGCTCGGCATCGAGCGCGCCTGCCGGGCGCACGCGTTCACGCTGGTGGCGTGCACGCGCAAGCCTGGGCGGCGTCCGTCGGCGATGATGTTGGCGCACGGCGCGCGCCTTCGGCCGCTGCCGGGTGTGGCGGCTGGCGATGTGATCTACGCCTGCGGTGCGCCAGGCTTGCAAGGCGTCGGCGTCGAGGACGCGATCTTGCTGCTGCGGCGTGCTGGATCGCTCGATGCCGTAGTCGCAGACCTTGGCTCGACGCCAAGGCAGGCGCTCTTGGCGCAGCACAAGACCTACCTGGGCGTCTCCTATCAACCGCTCGGCGAGGACTGCTGGCACGCCTTGGTGCCGGTCGGCGACGGCGGCTTGCTCGGCAGCTTGTCCAGCGCGTTGCCGGCGGGGCTCGGCGCCGAGCTCGACTTCGCGGGCTTCGAACCGTCGCCCCTGCACGCGTGGCTCCGCGCGCACAGCCGGATGGACCGGTCGGCGTTGGCGCGCGCGTTCAACCTGGGCGTCGGCATGTTGATGATCGCGCCGCTGCGCCATGCAGCGCGGGTCGAGGCCGAGTTGCAGGGTTGGAACGAGCCACACGCGCGCGTGGGACGCGTTGTCGAAGGTGACGGCGTTCTGATCGCAGGCTAGACGTCGTCGCGCCGCGCGGTCAGTAGCGCAGCGTGTCTACGCTGCCAGCCACGAGTTGCTCCGTCCGCGCCCGTGCCAAACGGCTATCAGTCTTGGCCGCATCCTCGAACACCTCAGTTTGCCGACCGAGCTGCCGGTCGCGGAACACCGCCCGAACTTGACACCTCGCTGCGCACTTCACTGCCACACACCTCCCGCTGTTAGCATCGCAACAGCAAACACAGATCAAGGCGACGTTGACCGAGCTCAGACTGCCCTTCGCGTGACCACGCGATCCACGCACCCTTCATCCGCACTCCTCCACACTCCTGTAGACCGGCGGTGGCGGTTCGGGGTTTCATGTACAGCCGCCACCAACACGTCGATGACGCTCGCGGCGAACGACACGGCGAGGCAGCTCGTGCGGGAGTCGCCGCCGAGCCATCTGGTCGTGGAACTGCGCGGCCGCGGCCCCGGCGGCGTCGTCGTGTCGCGCGGCGTGCTAACTGCCGACTCACAGGCCGAGTGCCAGACGAACACCGGGCAGATCACGCTTTCGTTTGCCGCCGACGACCGCGGCGCCGCGTTCGAGTACTCGGCCTACAGCGAACACGGCCTCGAGATCCCGACGCCGGCATCGGCTGCTTCGCGATGACGACGTCGCACGCGGCGCTGCACGTGCATCAATTCGCACGGTCGCGCCACGGCGTCGCGGGCCGGCATGTGCGCGTCTGGCTGCCGAAGCACTACCACGACGACCCGGAGCGCCGCTTCCCGGTGCTCTACCTGATGGACGGCCAGAACGTCTTCGAGCCCGACACCGCGTTCGCCGGCGTCTCGTGGCGCGCGGGCCAGACCGCGCAGAAGCTCGTCGACAAGGGCCGCATCGAGGCAGCGATTCTCGTCGGCGTCGACAACAGCGGCCGGCACCGCATCGACGACTACACCCCGGAGCCGTTCGGCGGCGCGGGCGGCCATGCCTTTGACTTCGGGCGCATGCTCACGGACGAGATCAAGCCGTTCGTCGATGCGCACTACCGGACGCTGGGCGATCGCGAGCACACCGCGATCGCCGGCGCTTCGCTCGGCGGCCTGTTCGCATTGCATCTCGCACTGTCGCGGCCCGACGTGTTCTCGCGCGCAGCCGCGCTGTCGCCGACGGTCTGGTGGGGCAATGGCGCGATCCTGCGCCGCATCGCCAGGCTCCGCGAACGGCCGCCGCTGCGCATCTGGATCGACATCGGCAAGTGCGAAGCGCCGTTGCTGCGCCAGCAGGTGCGGACTCTGCACGACCTGCTGCTCGAGAAGGGCTGGCAGAAGAGCCGCGTCGCCCGCCGCGCGTCGCTGCGCCACGCCGACGTCGCGCGCGGCCGGCACGACGAGGCGTCGTGGGGCAAGCGCTTCGATCGGGTTCTGAAGTTCCTGTTTCCGCCGCCGGCCCGCAAGGCGGTCGCAAGAAAAGTCGTCTCGCTACGCAACGGTGCCAAACAGGGCACCCACACCCGCGGTGATCGCCATCGCCAAAGCTCCCCAGAAAGTGACACGGACCGTGGCCTTGCCCACAGGAGCACCACCCGTCTTCGCAGCGAACGCACCAAGGGCCCCGAGGAAGACCAATGAGGTCGTGGCTACGACCGGAAGGAGAATCTTCGCCGGCGCGAGGAACGCCACAAGCAACGGCAGGGCAGCCCCGACCGCGAAGGTCGCGGCCGACGCGATCGCTGCCTGCACCGGACGCGCGCGCGACTCGTCGAAAATGCCGAGTTCGTCCCGCGCGTGGGCACTCATCGCATCCCGCGCCATCAGCTGCTTCGCGACCTGTTCCGCGAGGGGACGATCGAGACCGCGTTGCTCGTAGATCGTCGTGAGTTCTTCGATCTCGGTAGCCGGATCGGTCGCGAGTTCCAGACGCTCGCGCGCGAGGTCCGCGTTCTCGGTGTCGGTCTGCGAACTCACCGAGACGTATTCGCCGGCAGCCATCGACATCGCGCCCGCCACGAGCCCGGCGACGCTTGCGGTGAGCATGTCACCGCGCGCCGCGTTCGCGGCCGCGACGCCGAGCACGAGACTGGCCGTCGAGACGATGCCGTCGTTCGCGCCGAGCACGGCGGCGCGCAGCCAACCGGAACGGCCCGTGCGGTGTCTCTCGAGGTGGCGCATCGGGTCGTGTTCGTGCAGTTCCGTGGCGCTCGGGTTCCGAGCGACCATCATGGCAACTGGTCGAGCGATTCTCGCTACTTGCGTCGACCCTGGATCAACCGGAGCAGGATCAGCACGATCGCGATGACCAATAGGACGTGGATGAAGCCACCCAGGGTGTAGGAACTGACCAACCCCAGGAGCCACAGACGACCAGGACGATGGCAATGGTTTCGAGCATGTGCTTCTCCTCGATCAAGAACCGGGGAATCGCGGCCGCCATACTCACCCGGCGCGCCGCGTTGAAGCGCGACACTAGTGGTGTGATTCACCCATCTTGACGCTTATCCCGCGGCTCCCTTCGGCGAATGGCGTCGTTGCGCCACCTCAACAGATCCACCAATCTGCCAGCGGCGGCGCGCCTAGC
>JANPER010000099.1:0-2751 GCA_031423015.1 Planctomycetota bacterium
GCGCGGGCGCCACGCGCGGGTGGTCAAGCCGGGCAGGCGCGCGGTGGCCGACGCGGCGGCGCCGCGGCCGCAGCGCCCGCTGACACGCTGGCCAACGGCCAGTTCGTGCTCGAGGTGACGCACGGCGAGGACAAGCAAGCGTACGCGTTCAACGTCCGGGTCGGACCCGGCTGGGCGCCGGGTGGCGGCTTCGGGCCCGAGGAAGAGGAGGTCGCGCCCGTTCGGTCGCCACTCACTGCGCCGGCTTGGCAATAGCGATTCGCTCGCGCGAGCGCACGCGGTCCGTGCGCCCGACAGCAGGATCGCTTCCGGTCACGAACCGCCTGCGCGAAGCAGGGCGCACCCTGGGGGTCACGCTCGTCGACCACCTGGTCATCGGGCCCGAGGGCTACGCATCGGCAGCGCCGGAGGCCGGGCCGTGACCCGGCCCCGCTTCATCCGCCAGGTGACGATCGACACCGGCCATGTGCGCAACTTCTAGCGCGAGGAGGTCGCCGCCGGCGTCATCGAGATGCTGCGACCGCTGCTCGAGCAGGCGGTGGAGCAGGGAGGGCCCGTCGACCTCCCCGACGTCTTCCAGCCTCGGTGCTCGCGGCGTGACCGTGATGACGAACGAGCGCGGGTGGCAGATCAGCACGGCGAGCTGGGTCGGCTGACCCTCCACGGATCGTCGGCGAACTGTGGCGGGCAGGGGGTCACGTGGAAGAGGTGCGGGCGACGGTCAGTGCGCCGCCAGCTCCCCGTTGGTCCAGTTCTGGTTCCACGACGCGATCGAAACAGGCTCGTCGTTCAGCAACTTGTTCAGCCGTTGCTGATGGCGATACCAGTTCCGCACGATCGTGGGAATCGCAACTCGCAGCCGCTTGTCGCCGCCACCGGCGATGACCGCGGCCTCGGGGATCTCCGCTGGCCCGGTGAAGAACCGCGTGGCCTCGATGGTCAACGCGAGCCCATCCGGGTTGCGCCCCACGACGAGTGTGCCTTGGTCGTAGACGTCCCAGTTCTCGATCTGCACGCCGGTAGCGTCGTCGAAGGTCAAGTTGGCCGCGAAGACTCGGGCCTCAAGCGGCGCCTGCGAGAGCAGGAACGAGATGTCCAGCATCGCGGGCACCTGGAGCAGCTGCTCCTCCTTCGAAGGTGGAATGCGAAGGCGGATCGCGTGCTCGAACAGCACAGCGTCCAGCTGCTTTGGCAGGCGATGCTGAGTGGCTGTCACTTGTGGTACGACTGCGCTTTCGGCGGAAGGATCGTCGTCACGACGATCTCGCCAGGAGAGTTTTCGGTCTCGGGACGCGTGAGAGAATACACGATCTCGCCGTGGCGGAGGCCGCTCTCGGTCTGTAGCGAGAAGTAGCGATGGAAGGTGCCCGGCACACGGTTCGGCCGATCAAAGACGGGACCTTGCTCCGCGATGGCCCGCATGATCGCTGCGAGCGGAAGTTCGCCGGAGGCATTCAGCAGCCCGAGCAGCCCCTGTAGCTCCTCGCGGCTCATGAAGGTGATCGCCCACTGCATCCGCCACTTGTCCCAGCGTTCGATCAGGCGCCGCATGACATGCGTCGTCAGCTCAATGCGGACGTCCGGGCGAGTCGGCGGTCGGTGGCGCGGCAGCATCAGCAGTTACCTCCAGCCAGAGCTGGTGGGCGAGGCTTGGCATCCGGTCTGTCGGCGCGTCACTTCACCGCCACGAACTTGACGTAGGCCGCGAGCTTCTTCTCCATCTCGGGGGAGAGACGGCCGGTGTTGGAGGAGAGGGTCTTGAACGTGCTCACGACTTTCGCGTCGAGCAGTCGCATGGTCTGCGCGCTGTCGGTGCCCATGGCTTGCTCGTCGAGAGGGGGTGGGGCCAGAGGGGGACACGATGTGACGACGGCTTCCCAGGGTTGGGGGCGATCGTACCGCGGGCGCCATCGGGCGAACAGATTCGATAGCTCTTGGCGGCGAGAATGCGGCGCAGGCAACCTTCTACGCGACGAAGCGTGTAGTGCCTCGGCCGGGCGGTCGGGCTGGGGGCAACCACCTCGATGCCAACTCTGCGAAGGCTCGGGGCGAGTCGCCGAAGGCGCTCGGACACCGCCTTCGGCGTCGACGGCCAGGCGTCGTGCTTGTCGTCAGGCAACGGCAGCACCGCCAACAGGTCCAGGGCGCTGCCCTGCCACCAACCCTTGTCGGCGACGAGCTGGCAAATGGCGCGCCCCTCGGCGTCTCCGTCGATCAGCGCCTCCGCATCCGCGTCACGGCTGCGACGCAGCAAGGCCAGGAGGGTCCCCTCCGGCCAGCCGAGTCTTGGCTCAGCCGCGGTGACGAAGCGGGCGAAGTCGGCCATACGCGGCAGGTGGGACGTCTTGAGCGTGGGTAGTCGGCCGAGCGCGCAGGCGACCGCGTCGAGCAGCGCGCCGAGACCGCGGGCGAACGCTGGACCGAGCTGACGGAGCGTTTCGCCGGCATGCCGGGCAAGCTCTGGGTGACGCGCGTCGAGCCCTCGTCGCACGACGCGGACACCGCCTTCGTGGCGTTCAGCGGCCTGCGCGAAGACGACAGAAAGCCGTACCTCTACATGACCACGGACGGCGGCGAGACGTGGAAGGCGATCACCACGGGCTTGCCCCACGAGCCGATCAACGTCGTGCGCCAACACCCGCGCAACGAGCACGTGCTGTTCGTCGGTACCGACCTGCGCGTGCACGTGTCGGTCGACAGCGGCGCCTCGTGGCATCCGTTGCAGACCGGCATGCCCACCAACCCGATCCA
>JANPER010000100.1:0-9135 GCA_031423015.1 Planctomycetota bacterium
CAGGCCGAAGATATCGGCGCATGCGACTCCGGCGAGAACGCCACCCGTGGCACCAAACACGGTCCCCAGGATTACCGCGCGCTTGGTGTTGGAGGTCCGCTTGTCGATGAACTCGTGGTGGCCGGGTGTGGCGGAGTTGACTACACGCACCTGGTCCGGTCGGAGACCGGAGCTGACCAACCTCGAAGCCGCAAGTGACGCCAGCTGCTGGTTCGGGAAGATGCCTGTGACAGTCGTTTCCACAATGGACCTCGTACACTCTGCTACTGATAACTCGATGAAAGCTGTGTGAGAGTCGTCTCATGTCGGTGTTCGGCGGTCGTTCACGCCGCGCTGAGCCAAAGGACTGGCTTGCCCCCGGCAGAACGTGGCCGCTGCCGAGGGACTGCCGGTGTTGGCGGGTAGCATCTACTCCACCCCTTCATGCCCGTAGACCCGCAAACCGACGTCCCAGTTCTCTCGCCGTCACCACCAGGCTCGAGCGATCGCATTGACGTTCTGATCCTGGAGGACGATGCCGAGTCGCGAGCCGCGCTCAAGGCGTGGTTGCAGCACCACAACCTCGAAGTGCGCGAGGCAGGTTCCGTGGCCGAGGCGCAGCAGCTCATCGCTGAACGGCAGCCGGATCTGGCGTTGCTGGACCTGAACCTGCCCGATGGCAGCAGTCTGCAGATCCTCAAGGACCTGGCGCCCGCCGGTGTCGATGTCGTCATGATCTCGGGCCAGACGACGATCCAGGATGCCATCGGTGCCCTGCGGTTGGGCGCGAGTGACTTCTTGCCCAAACCGGCCGACATCCCGCGGCTCACCGCCATCGTCGAGAACGTGCGGCGGCGCCGGCGCATCCGGGCCGAAGTTCGCGATCTGCGCGGCCAGCTGAAGAGTCTGGGCAGGTTCGGTTCTCTGGTGGGTGGCTCGGCGGCGATGCAGGGCGTCTACGAGTGCATCGAGCGTGTGGCGCGCACCGATGAAACGGTCTTCATCACGGGGCCCACGGGAACCGGCAAGGAAGTGACGGCCGCGACGATCCACGCCCTGAGCCATCGCAAGAGTGGTCCCTTCGTGGCGGTCAACTGTGGGGCCATCGCGGCGAGCCTGATCGAGTCGGAGTTCTTCGGCCACGAACGCGGCGCCTTCACGGGCGCGGACAAGCAGCGAATCGGTGTCTTCGAGCAGGCGCATGGCGGCACGCTCTTCTTGGATGAGATCACGGAAATGCCGATCGATCTCCAGGTCAAGTTGCTGCGGGTCCTCGAGACGCGCCAGGTGAAGCGGGTCGGGGGAAGCAAGTCTGTGGACGTCAATGTTCGCATCTTGGTCGCGACCAACCGCGAGCCCAAGGAGGCGGTCGCCAGCGGCAAATTGCGAGAAGACCTCATGTATCGCTTGTTCGTCTTCCCGATCGACTTGCCGCCACTCAAGGATCGCAAGGGAGACGTCCGGCTGCTGGCGCAGGAGTTCCTCGATCGCGTGAATCGCGAGCACGATGGGAGCAAGCGGTTCGCGGAGGAGACCTTGCGGCGCCTGGAGGCACACACGTGGCCGGGCAATGTGCGCGAACTGGCCAACGTCGTGCGCCGAGCCTACATCATGGCGCCCGGTGACGATGTTTCGGTGACTCACCTGCCGCTGCCAGTCGCGGGGACAGCATCCGTGGCGAGTGCCACCACCACTTCGGCGACTGGCGCCGCCCCGCCGGTCCTTGGCGTCGTGCTGGGGATGTCGATCGCAGCCGCCGAGAGGCTGTTGATCGAGGCGACCTTGGTGGACCTCGATGGCGACAAGCGCAAGGCCGCCGAGGTCCTGGGGATCAGCTTGAAGACGCTCTACACGCGTTTGCTGGTCTACGGCGCGAGTGCGGGCGGAGTGTCCTGATCGACCCTGCCGCGATTCTTCGCATGGCGCGCACCTTCGCTTGGCGGCAGCGGCAGGCGTCGATCGAACTCCAGAGGCAACAGCGCCGGCGGCCCCTCCGGTCGGCGCTGCGCCGACCTCAATCCCTCATGGGTTGCGGCCGCCGGCTGTGCTGAGAGCGTCGTCGCCCCCGGCCACACAACGGATCACCTGTTATCTTCGCTGCTCTTCGCGCCGACGCTGGCGCAGCAGCGCGCGGCCGCTTCCGCATCGACGATGCCGTGATCGGGCTTCGTGTACTTGACGCAGGTAGTCATGTCCGCCGCGGACTTGTCGACGACGAGGACCGTCGCGTCATCCTTCTTGGCGAGCCGAAGGGCCGTGAACGGCACTAGGTATTCGTCCTTGCCAACGCCGAGCACGCCACCGTGGCCGACGATCACGAAGGCCAACGTGCCGTTGGCACGGTCGACGACGCAGTTGCTGACCTTGCCGAAGTTTTCGCCGCGTGCGTAGATCGGGTAATCGTCGACTTCGCTGGCGCACATCAGCCGCGTGGGATTGCCGACCATGGTTGTTCCGGCGATGGCGACCACGGGCTTGTCCAAGCGCTTCGCGTTCGCTGCGGCCTTGGCGGCATTCGCTTCTTCGGCCGACTTCTCGGGCGTGGACGGTGTGACCACCGTGTGCCAGTTCGTGACATGCGCGGGCATCGCGTCGTCGAGGCCCTGGGCCCTGGCCTTCTTGGCGTCGAATGCGTTCAGCGCCTTGACGTGGTCATGGCTGACCTTGGCGTCGTAGCACTTGGTCGCGGCGTTCCATTGGAGAATCGAGCACGGCACAGCGACGGTCTTGTCACCGATGCCCAGCAGGCCACCGAAGGAGACCACAGCCCACTCCGTGCGGCCGGTCTTGGTTGCGATGACGATGTCCGTGATCTCGCCGGTCGGGCGGGTAGCTGGTTCCTTCTTTTCGGCTGCGGCGCCAACGGCTTCCGCGCCGGGGTTCATGCTGACTTTCGCGCCGATGCACTCGTTCAGGGCGACGTAGTCAGGCTGGGTCGGCTTCTGGGTGGGGCTCTGGGGACGCGTCGTCGAGCTGTCGGACTGAGCGTTCAGCAGCGTGGCGCAAGAGGCGAGGACGATTGCGGGGATGGATACGTACTTCATGTTGATCTCGTAGCGGGGGAAGCGAACTGATCTCCTTGGAGACAGTGACTTGCAGGTGCAAGCGGGAGACTGGGAGCAAGCGCTGTACCGGTGCGGTGCCATCGGTGCCGAGCCATCGTGCGATCGGTGGGGTTGCCCGTGAGACTCTCCTGCACATGGGAGGCGAAGGAGTCACTGGCGTTGATGCCGTAGACGAGCAGGATGATGCCAGCGACGAGGCACGGCATGCCGATGCCGCGCATGGTTCAGACTGCCGGGGCTTTGCGGCCCAACAAGAGGGACACGAGGAAGACCACCAAGAAGACGACGAACAGGATCTTCGCGATGCCAGCGGCGGTGCCAGCAATGCCGCCAAAGCCGAGTACGCCGGCGATGATGGCGACGATCAAGAACGTCAAGGACCAAGACAACATGGTTGGACTCCGGTTGAAGTGCGATGCGAGCGCGTCTCGCCTGGGTTCTGAGCCGACTGTCGGCGCAGAGTGCGCTTCGTCAGGCCGTGCTCTTTTCCGGATACTCGGCAACTCACGTGCCGCCTGGAATGGGGGCAGAGTCTCGACCGCGGATGCACAGGATTGCCACCTGGTCTCGTCGCGGCCGACGTTTGCACAACCTACAAGGGCGGCGTGGGCGGCTCTGGCGGCCCGGTGGCGAGCGGATCATCGGCAAGCGGGGTGGTGGCGGCGATCAACGCGAGCAGGTTCTCGGGCACGACGGGCTTGGGCAAGAACGCGTCGAAGCCGGCGTCGAGGGCGTTGCGTCGATCTTTGGGGCTGTCCTGACCGCTCACGGCGATGGCCGCCGGTTGGTTCAGCAGGGAGTGGCTGTCGCGCAGTTGGCGGATCAGTTGCAGCCCGGAAGCATTGGGCAGCATGATGTCGCTGACGAGCAACGAGTATGGGTGTTCGTCGAGCAGGTCGCGGGCTTGTTCCGCCGAGCCGGCAGAGTCCACTAGCCAGCCATGACCAGCCAGGATCCTCGCGAGGGCAACGCGTGCACTCTCGTCGTCGTCGACGACCATGGCTCGTCGTACAGCGCCGCTCGCCGGCAGTGGGCGCGGGGCCTTGGCGGCGGCAACGGACTCCTGCTTGGCAAGTGGCAGTTCGACGAGGAACGTCGTGCCGCGTTCGGTGCCCTTGGACCGAACCTCGATGGTGCCGCCGTGTTTCTCCACGAGGTGCTTGACGATGGTCAGGCCAAGGCCAAGGCCCGGGCGGCGACCCTTGCGCTCGGTCGATTGCCAGAACTTGTCGAAGACGCTTGGTAACTCGGTCGTGCTGATGCCGCAACCGGTGTCGGCAACCTGCACGAGGGCGTGCTCGGCGTCGGTGGCGAGTCGGACCCGCACGGTTCCTTCGGCCGGAGTGAACTTGATCGCATTCTCGACGAGGTTGCGCACGATCTGGGCGAAGCGATCCAGATCCACCCGTGCCTTGACTTCGGCATCCGGCAGGTCCGCGATGATGGTCACTCTCTTCTCGGCTGCCAGTAGTGCGAGATGCTCGATCGTCGTGGCGACCACCGGTCGCAGATCTTGAACCGTCAGGACGAGATCAAGGCCCTGGTTGGAGGCGTGGGAGACGTCGATCAGATCCGCCACCAATCGGGTCTGCGCATCGATGCTCTTGACCAGGTGAGCGGCGACTTCGGACGGCGCGATCTGCGACGCCCCATCGATCAACAACGAAGCCCAGAGCCGTGCACTGTGCAGCGGCGACCGCAGCTCGTGTGAGACCATGCCCAAGAACTCGTCCCGTGCGCCCAGCGCCAGCTCCGCCGTCTCCTGCGCTTTCTTGGTCGCCGCCAACAGCTGCTCGCGTTCTTGTTGGCGGGCTATATCCAGGGAGACATCGCGGATGATGCCGACGAAGTGCGTGAGATCACCGAACGCGTCGCGAACGGGCGAGATCGCCAGACGATTCCAGAATGGCGTGCCGTCCTTCTTGTGGTTCTGCAGCAGGACGTCGCACGATCGATGGTCCCGCAGGGCGCTGCGAACGGTCTCGAGAGCCTCCTGGTCGCGGGCGTCATCGTTGAGGAAGCGGCAGTTCTGGCCGGCGACCTCCGCAAACGTGAATCCGGTGATGTTCTCGAAGGCCGCGTTCGCTTCGACGATGGGCAGGCCTGCGACTCTGGCGTCGACGATCAACACCGCGACTTGGGTGCTCTCCAAGGCGCGGTCGCGCAGCATCAGGGTCGACTCCGTCTCGCGAGCGCGCGCCGTCACGACCATCAGGACCAACACCATGATGGCCGCCGTGAGCACCGCGGTCACGCTGGTCGCAAACGCCGTCGAGTACCAGTTCTCGCGGGCACCCAGCAGCGTGAGCCATGCGATCAGCAGTGGGGTGATGACGGCCGCCGGCAGCGCGGCGCGCAGCATGTCGCCGGCGGGTGTGGGCAAACTCAGCAGCCGCCCAAGGCCGTGGTCGCGTCGGGACAGCAACGTTCCGAGTGCGCCAAAGAAGAAGCCGAACCCCGTGTGCAGCGCCGTCACCGTCTGGCGCTCCAGCCAGTAGTCGGGGTCCACGAGGTGCGCGTGGCCCGCCAAGCACGCTAGCGCGATCATGGCTGTCACGAACACCGTGCAGTGGCCAAGAACCACCTGCCATCCCCGACCGTGAACGGACAAGCTGCCACCGAGACCGAGCAAGAGGAAGCTCACCGCCGTCGGCGTCGGCATGCGCGTAGGCATCGCGTTGAGAGGTTCTAGACTGGTCGCCTTCGCGATGAGTCGGTCGAGGCCCGGATCCCAGTCGGCGACCCGCAGCAGCAGGTTGACGCCTCCCCACAACCCGAGCAGGACATAGGCGAACCGCGCGCTCCGATGGCCGCGCGGCATGCGCCAGAGCGCGACGCTGAGCACGAGGAACCCCGCCGCGCTGTGGAAGTCCATCGACACGATGCCACCGAACGGGCTGTGCAACCAATCGACGTGCAGGAGCCGGCCCAGCACGACCGCCATGGAAACGACCGCGATGACCAGCGCGATTGCTCGCGAGGTGCCGCTGGTGCGGGGGCCAGCGGCTGGCAGCAGAACCGGCGAGTACGTCATTGAAGGGGGCAACCGCTCGGCAGAACTCGGCCTGCGCCTGAGCGGAGCCCACGATTGAAGCAGTTGCGGCGCGTGCACACGGCATCCTTGGCAGAAAACGGCGAGCGGCGACTCGACCGTTCTGCCCAAGCCTACGCCCCGAGGAACTTGCCCACGATCTGCAACCGTGGCACGTGGTCGCAGACGATCTTGCCACCGGCCAGGATGGGGACCGCAAAGAGGGCGCCTGGGATGACGATCGCGGCGGCGCTCAGCGGGGCCGGGAGTCCCCAGCGGCGCCCGAAACGGACCACGGGGTCAGGGCTGAGTTTGCCAGCCACGCGAACGCGATCGGCATCAAGAACGGTCCCGCGATCGCCAGCGTGTACGCCACCGCCAGGGTAGCCAGCACGATGTCGGCTACCGAGGCCCCTGTAACGGGAGCAGGCTCCTGGGCCGTGTCAGCCGGCGCAAGGTCTATGGTCACTCACGCATGCGTGGCCCACCATCAAGGGGGCGACAACTGACTGCGGATCGATCAGGCGCGCTGGGGCGTGCGAGCCGCCGAGGCGCGCAGGTTGCGCGCCAGGCCTTCGAACTGGTCGAGCAAGGCGGCGCGAGCCGTTGGTGACGCCGGCGTGAACGTCGAAGTGTCGAAGCCGGCAACGGTGCGCAGAGCCTGGTTGAGACCGGTGAGATCCGTGCCCGCGGTCGAGTCGGCAGAGAGACTGGTCAACGTAGATTCCGTTTCGCCCGCGCGCGCCTTGAATGCGTCGATCGTGTCGATCACGGACGCGGGCACATCCGTAGTCAGCCCGGCGCGCCAGGTCGAGATCTCACTCGAGAGGCGCTCGGCGCTGGTGATCGAGGCCTTCATCTGGTTGCGTTCGGCGTCAACCGATGCGCAAGCACCAAACAAGAGCACGAGTGAGAGAGAGAGAGGGAATGAGCTGATCAGAGTTCGCACTTGACGGTCCTTGGATTGAGTGGGCAAGAGGCGCCGGCGTGTCGAGCGATTCGTTCGACCAACGGAGTTCCGGCGGGCACCTTGACCAAGAACCGTGCCGGGGCACCGCAACGGCAAGCCTCGGCATCGCATGGTCCTCCAGGCGCAAAACTGCCGTCTGCGATTGCAGATTGTAGTCTTCGCCGCGTTCGGCGCACCAGCGCATGGATGAGCGGCAGCCGCGACTGTGTTGGTGTTCTCGATGGCGTTCGGGCGGCGGGAACCACTCGTTGCCGCGGCGTCCGCGTGCCAACGATCCGCCTCGTGCCTGGCATGCCAGTTGAATGGACGGCGATGGCCTGGGCTGGTTTCCCCACAGCGTCTTGCATCCGAGCTCGCGACTGGCCCAGTCCAGCTCATCCACTCTTGAGGTTTGAACATGGTTACTGCCGACACGAGAATCAACAATCCCATTCTGCCGAGCACCACAGATGCTACCGCCGCGGTCGATGGCTCCGACCTGCGCGATCAACTTCGGGTACTGGGCGACGACATCAAGGAACTGGCGCGCCTCACCAAGACGGCCCTCGGACAAAAGGTCGAGGCGGGCAAGAGCGCGGCCCACGAGGTGGTCGACCGCGGTCGCGACAAGGCGGCGGAGTATCGCGATCGCGTCTCGGATCTGACTCGCGAGCAACCGCTCAAGTCGATCCTGATCGCCACCGGTGTCGGCGCCGTGCTCGGGCTCATCCTCGGGCGCCGCTGATCGGTGCGCCGTGGTTGCCCCCTATCATCAGAATCACCAAGGGCAGTCGGCGACCGGGACACGCATCGAGCCCCCCAAGCCTGTCCTCGCCGCGGCCCCCAACGGGGCAGCCAACGGTTGCTCGACTTCGGTCATGCCCGAACTCGAGGGCCTCTGGACAGCGAGCAAGGACGCCGTCCGCCACGGGTCTGTGCTCGCGCGCATCGGCGTCTGGGGGCTCGGCGAGAACGTCCGTGCGCGCCTCGGGCGACTGTTCGCGACGATTGTCGCCGCTGCCACCGTCGTGGTGATCGCGATGACCGCGGCGGCATGGACGACGGCGAGGCTGCTTGGCGAACTGAGCGCGATCCTGGGTGGCGGGCTCGGCGGTGCCGTGCTGGCCGTCGGCGTTCTGCTCGCCTTCGTTGTGATGGTGGGTCAGGTCTGGCGGTTCCGGCGCATGCGAGCGCGTGCGGCCACGTGGCGGCACAAACTCGACCCGGCCTCGTCGCCCGAGTTGGCGAGCACGTCGGCTCGCGCAGAGTTGGACCGGTTGCGTCAAGATGCGCTGCGTGAGTTGGGCCGCGACAAGGAGAAGTTGATGCAGCGCGGCACGGCCATCTGGCGCACGCATCCGGTGGCCTCACTCGGCGTCGGGGCGACTTCTGGTTTCTTCGCGAGTCGATGGCTGCTCGCAACTCCACGCAAAGTTCGCCGCAGCGTGGTAGGCGCTATGCGGCTCGCCAGGTCCCTGGGTGTCGCCAGTCTTGTCAACGCGGCGCTGGAGTCCCTGGGCGTACGCAACTCGACGTCGCTGCCGGCTTCGCCGACCAACCCGCCATCTGCCGGATGAGCACCGCTGCCTGCCGCTGGGCCGAGTGAGCGCGTCTTCCATGTCTGCGCCGGGATTGCGCCAAGCAAAGCCTGGAGGAGACCGAAGGCTAGGACCCGAAACAGAACAGACCCCAGGCCGCGCGCTGCATGGCGGCAACGCCTGTCGTGCCTCGTGCTGATCGAGAAGTAGGTCGGTTCCCCGCGCGAAGCGATGCGAGCCCTTCACGTTCGAGGCCGGCCTTCCTTTACGCGCATCGTGATCCTACTCCGTTCCCTGAGGCGGGACGCCGTTCGTACTCGCACATCTCTTCGGCGCTCCTCCTGCCCGGAGCCGTCGCACACGGCTCGCCTCCCTCGCCTCGCCGCTACCGCGGCGGGACCGGCCTTCGCCAATGTCTGATCTCCCCTCGCGCGAACTCATGCAGCCATTCGTCTCTACTCCGACCAGTGCCACTCTGAACACCGGTGCCGCGATGCCGATGCTCGGCCTCGGCCTGTACGGCATGACCGGCAACGCCGACACCGAAGCGTGTGTGCGCGCTGCCATCGACGC
>JANPER010000101.1:0-31352 GCA_031423015.1 Planctomycetota bacterium
ACCCGGAGCCAGCACAAAGCCGCGAACCCGAGAGGCCACCGGTAAGCCGTGTGCGGGAAATCCGCACGCACGGTTTGAAAGGGGGTCTTGATTCACCTCTTCGCCCAACGTGGAGAGAAGGATAAGGATCTACCAATGGTCGAGCCCAACCCGCAGCACGTCACCAAGTTGCTCGTCGATTGGTGCGAGGGCGATCCGAACGCGCTCGAACGGCTCATGCCGCTGGTGATGGAGCAGCTCAAGGCGCAGGCGCGGCGGTACTTGGATCGAGAACGCTCCGATCACACCCTGCAGGCGACGGCGTTGGTGAACGAGGCCTATCTGCGGCTTGTCGATCAGAGCAAGGTGCGTTGGCAGAACCGCACGCACTTCTTTGCCGTGTGCGCCCAGATGATGCGGCGGATCCTGGTCGACCATGCGCGCAATCGAAAGGCACAAAAGCGCGGCGGCACCGGCAAGAAGCTCAGCTTCGACGACCTCAGTGGGCTCCTGAGCGACAAGCAGGTCGACATCGTCGCCCTCGACGACGCGCTCTCCGAGCTTGCCAAGATCGATGCCCGCCAAGCCCGCGTCGTCGAGCTGCGCTTCTTCGGCGGCCTCGGCATCGAGGAAGCCGCCGAAGTCATGGACATCTCGCGGGCAACCGCGAACCGCGAATGGGCGATGGCCCGCGCCTGGCTGCACACGCAGATGGCCGAGTAGCGCGCTTAGAACAACAGCTTGACGCGGTGCCGCTCGCGCACCGCGAGCATGGTGTCTTCTTGGATCTTCTGCCGGATCACGTCGCGTACCTTGGGCAACGTGCTCTCGGTCACCAAGAAGAACGAGTAGTGCGTGTAGGAGATGCGCTTCACGAAGTGCTGGCCAAAGGACGACGTGATCGGCCCAACCCACATGCCATCGCGGAGGTCCCACGCGGCACGCGTCACGCTCGGCGGCAGTCGTCCATCGAAGCGCGACACGTTGCGCAAGACGCCGCCCTGATCGCCGGATCGGCGGTCTTCTGAGAACAGGCGGGCGACGTCCTCGAAGTTGGAGCCATCGGGGTCGATGCGTGCCTTGGCCTCGGCGACCAAGTTGTCGCTCTGGGTGCGATCCTCGTCGATCAGTAACTGCCCCGAGACGGGGTGCCGGTCGTAGATGAGGATGTGTGCGAGGTGGACGACGCCGCCGAAGTAGCGGGGATACTCGCGGTGGAAGTAGTGGGCCGCGTCTAGGCCAACCCCATCGAGGTCGGGCGTCAGCACGCTCAGCCAGCCCTGGCGCTCGAGGGCGAGGCCGTTCTCGCGGAGGTGGCGCGTCCGTAGGGAGGCCTTGCGTTCCTCGGTCAGAGCTGTCGTCACCCCTTGGTCTTGCCGCTGCCGCTCGTAGTTGGCCAGCCATGCGGCGAAGCCGTCTTCGGCGGCGCGCTCGAGCTTGGCTTCGATGACGTCGGCGGCGATCTCTTGGTATCGGGCGTCCGCGCGCAGCGCCACGATGTCGGCGTAGTGCCGCACCCAGTCAGCCGGCAGCCGTTCCTGGAAGTACAGGTTGCCAGCCGGCGTGGCAAAGAACTCCGCGAAGCCCGGGGCGTGGCGCTCGCTGAGGTGATGCACCACGCTCGAGAGTGTGATTTCGCCGCCGTCCACCGACGCCACGGCAACGTCTTTGTCGCGCGGGTAGCGAAGCTCGACGCCGCGCAGCTTGGTGAGATCGCGGCGCAGGCTCGGTGTGGATGGTGCTTGTGCGGGCGGCGAGCTTTGCGCCCACCCGGTCGCGACCGTGGCGACGGCAACGGCGAGGCCAATGCACAGCCCCATGAGGCCGCGGAAACCTGGAAGGGAGGTCATCGATGGTTGGCTTCGGCAGCGACTGGGATCTACGACGCTTGGACGAAGTGTCATGTGGAAGGGGCCGCGTCGGGCGGATGCGGTCGTGACCTGGCGCCGGCAGCGAGTGGGAAAGCCCTCGTTTGGGCGCTTCGAGTGCGACGACGCACAATAGCATCGGCGAGGTCGATCGTCACTGATGCGAGGTCCCCACAACCATGCGCTGGCTGTTCGCGTTCGCGATGAGTTCGGGCGCCAGTTCGATGCTGCGCCGCGCACGTTCTTCGCGCCCGGGCGAGTCAATCTGATCGGCGCTCACCTCGACTACAACGGCGGCGACGTGCTGCCCCTGGCGGTCGATCGCGGCGTTTACGTTGCCGCCCGGCTGCGCGACGACAGTCGGATTCGGCTGCGGAGCCTCGACCAAGCTCTTGCCGTCGATGTCGACTTCGGGGGGATCGCCAGCCGACAGGATCCCAAGCACGGGTGGGCGAGCTACCCACTGGGAGTCATCGGCTGCTTTGCTGCCCACACCGGGCACCGGCGAGGAGTGGAGCTGGTGTTCGCCGGCGACTTGCCCATGGCGTCTGGGTTGTCGTCGTCGGCTGCCATCGAGGTGGCGACGGCAACGGCGCTCGACGCCCTCTACGGCACGAGGATCGAGAAGACGACCCTGGCGATGCTGGCGCACCGCGCGGAAAACGACTACGTCGGGCTCAAGTGCGGGATCATGGACCAGTTCGCCTCGGCGTTGGGTCGCGCCGGCCACGCGTTGCTGCTGCACTGTGCGACGCAGACCTTCGAGCACGTACCGCTCGATGCTCGCGCCTTCGACGTGTTGGTGATGGACACGCGCAAGCCGCGCGCGTTGGCGGCGACCGGGTTCAACCAGCGCGTGGCGGAGTGTGCCGGGGCGCACGCCATGCTGCGCCGGGCTGGCATCGATCGCGCGAACCTCGCCGACTACTCCCCAGAGGATCTGGACGCCGCCGGCGATCGGCTACAAGGTGTGCATCGGCGGCGGGCTCGGCATGTGGTCGGCGAGATGGCCCGCGTGAAGTCAGCCGTTGCGGCGTTGCGGGCCGGAGACATCGCCCATTTTGGCGAATGCCTGAACGCGAGCCATCGGTCCACGGCCGAAGACTATGAAGTCTCGTGCGCCGAGCTCGACGCCATCACCAACGCGGCGCGCGCGTGCAGCGCGGTCTTCGGTGCTCGGCTGACCGGCGCCGGGTTTGGCGGCTGCGCCACAGCACTCGTGGTGCCGGGAGAAGCAGATGCCGTCGCCGAAGCTGTGGCGCGAAGCTACGAGGCACAGTTCGGCATCGCGCCTGCCTTCGAGGTGCTTCGGGCGGGGCCCGGCCCGCGCGAACTCGAGTAGTCCGGAGCAAGCCCTCGCTGCGTAGCGCTATTCGCGCAGGGGGCGGATGATGAGGTCCTTGAGCGCGAAGTTGCTGCCTTCGCCAACTCTGGTCACGAACAGGTCATTGTGGTGCCGGATCAGGCCGAACTCGTCGAGGCAGGCCACGCCGCCGCAGATCTCCATTGCCTCTACCAGCAGATGGCTTGCCTCACGGCTGCTATCGACTTTCACCTTCGCCGCCTGCTCGCGCGACAGCCGTCCCTCGTTGAACAGCCGGCAGCAGTGCATCAGCCAGGTCAAGTTGCGCTCCAGGGCGATGTCCATGTCGATGATCACGTCTTGCACGCGTTGGAAGCGTCCGATCGGCTTGTCGCCGAACTGCGCGCGCTCCTCGGCGTAGACGCGGCACTTGTCGAGGGCAAACGCCAGCGAGGCGAGCGCCAAGCCGGCGATGAACAGCCGGCCGCCGTTGAGGGTGTGCACCATCACCTTGAAGCCACCGCCTTCGTTGCCAAGCACCGCATCGTTCGACACCGTGACGTTGTCGAAGCGGATGGCACCCGTGCTCGATTGTTCCCACACGCGCTTGCCCGCCATCTCTTGGTAGTCCACGCCGCGCGCGTCCATCGGCACCAGAAAGCAGGTCGATCGTTGGCCATTGGTGGCGTCGGCGTCGGTCATCGCGTGCACGATCACGTGGCTCGCCCAGCGCGCGTTGGTCGACCAGCATTTCTCGCCATTGATCACCCAGCCAGCACCAGTGCGCTTGGCGGTGACCTCTGGGTTGGCGGCGTCCGAGCCGCGCGCGGGCTCGGTGAGCCCGAACACGAACATGCGGCGGCCGGCGGCCAGGTCGGGCAGGTGTGCGCGCTTTTGCGCATCGTTGCCGCTGAGTTGCAGGGGCTTGGCGCCGAGCGAGATCGCGGCACCGGGCGTGATCGCGACCGAGTGACTGTGGTAGCCGATTGCCAAGCCCATCAGTACGAGGTCGGTCTGATCGCCGCCCTGGCCGCCGTAGCTTTCTTCGATCGGTAGGCCGAACAGGCCCAGCTCGCCCATCCGTCGAATGCAGTCGTCCGGTACGAGCATGTGCTCGCGTTCCCAAGTCAGGAGGTGCGGTGCGATCTCGGTGTCGGCGAAGTCGCGCACCATGCCGTAGAAGTCGAACTTCTCTTCACGGACGAGGTCTTTGAGATAGGTATCGATCCGACGCGCCATGCGCTCGTTTTAGCAGCAACCCGGATCGCTTCCGGCCAGGATGTATGCCGGTTTCGCACATCCCTTGCTCCGCTGCGCACGGCTTGGGCCGGAAGGGCAGAGGGGACCTACCGCAACATCATCCTGCCCGGCACCCCGCTCCCGTTCGGGCGCGGCCCTCGCTCGTCGCAAGCGAGCCAGGTATCCGCGTGCCCGGTCACTTGCCGCCAACCGCAGCCTTCTTGCTCCGAATCGCGTTGAGAAACAGCTCGGCGGCGGTGGCGCCCTTGTCGATCTCCAACACCCTCGCGAATGCGCGTTCGGCGCCGACGTCGTCGCCCGAGAAACGAAGGTTGTAGCCGAGCACCAGGTGGGCGGCCGCGTCGTAGGGCTTCTCTGCGGCGTAGCGCCGCAGGGTCTCCAGTTGCGCGTCGAAGGTCGCTGCGTCGGAGTAGAACGCGCGCTTGTCGATCGTCAGCTGCGCCAACTCTGGGTCGAGATCGATCCCTTTGTTGATCATGAAGGCGGCGTAGTGGTAGTCGCCGAGCGCGAACAGGGCGTCGGCGAGAGCTAGGTGGATCGATGCGTCGTCGGTCAGGTAGGTCAACGCGCGCAGATAGGCGTCCACCGCGTCCTGGTAGCGGCTATCGCGGAAGTACGCATCGGCGAGCGTGACGTGACGCTCCGCCAGAGTCTCCTTCGAGACTGGCACCTCGCGGGCAGCGCTGGGCGTGACGCGCACGCCACTTCCAGCCGTCTCGATGCTGGCGTCGCCCGCTTCGATCCGGATGGTGACGTGGCTCGCCTCGTCGTCGTAGCCGCGGTCGTAGCTCGCGTCGTAGCCGTAGTAGACCGCGGTTGGCGCGTAGACTGAGCTTGGCCAGTACCACAGGTGATGACGCCCGACGTAGCTCGGGTTGTACGAACTCCAGTACGACGTCGTGTAGCCGTACGACCAAGAGCAGTAGTCGTAGTAGCGCGGCCAATAGGTGCCGTAGTAGGTCGGCCACGTGTAGGCGCCCCATTGGCACCAGGACGGCACGCCGCCCCAAGCAAAGCTGTAGGGTGAGCAGTGGCGCCCATACCAAGTCCCATAGTTGCGTCGCCCGGCGGCGTTCACGCCCCAGGGCCCGCGGCCTTGAAACGTTCGATCACCGCGCCCGTACGTCCAGGCAGCGGAGTCGCGTTCGCGGCCGAGTTGGCCACGCGACGTCAGACGCTCTGAGCCGAGCGAGGGCTTTGGCACGAGGGTCGGCACCGGTGCCGCACGGCCGGGCAAGTGATAGCGTGGCGTCACTCCGTTGCGTGGCTGTGCAGGACGAACGACTGGCTGGCCCGGGCGCGGCGTCGGCGCGACGACGTCGCCTGGGCCTCGCGCCACCGGTGGGCGCGCGATGGGCTTGCCGGGACTCACCCCGTCGACGTCCTTTTCGAAGCGTCGGCGCTGACGGGCGGCGTCGCGGTCGTCGGGCGCGATCGGCGTCGGTCGGTAGCGATCCCGGATGGTGGGGGTCTCATCAAAAGGCACGGTGCGCCGCCGGGGTGGCACTGAGATGACATCGCCAGGCCCAGGGCTTGGAGCCAGCCGCGGCGGCGTGCGCACGATCGGTTCATCTGGCCGCACCACCACTGACCCGCCCCGCCTCGGCTCGGGCGACGGCCTGGGAGTGACGCCGGGCGGCCGCGACCTGATGGGTGCGGGCTCGACGAAGCCGCGGCGGCCGAGGGAAGGGGGCGAGACGATCGGCGCTCGGGTTTCGGGCGGCGTCGGTCGCGAACGTACGATGGGCTGAGCACGTTCCACCGGGGCCGAGTAGCGCGGCGTGGGTGCTGGCCGATGGATCGGGGTCGGCATCGGCGCCGGCCGCGGCACGATCACCGGGGTCGGGGCCGACCGCTGCACCGGGGCCGGTGCTGGCGAATGAACCGGCGGACGCGACGGCGCGCTGTGAACCGGGGCCGGTCGTGGCGTCACGGTCGGCGTGGGTGCCGACCGGATGTCGCGTTGACCGAGGAGCGAGCCCACGAGCGTGACGCACAAGACAAGGCTGCGAACGTCGAGCATGAGGAGGAGACCCGTTGGCAAACACGGTGCCGTAGGGTGCATCCGTGATGCTAGCACCGATGGGCTGACCCAAGGGCGCGTCGTGTCGGTTCAAGTGTTGATGTCGCCGGTAGTTCCATACCACGGGCGGCATCAGGCGCCCGGTACTTGAGGCGGTGATCCGGTGGCGCGGTGCATCGGATGACTCGCGAGGTTCGGGGCTGGTGTCATCACTCGAGGACAACCACGACATTCCCTGGCCACTCGCTCGAACGGCATCGTAATGCGATGCAAAGGAACCCTCGGTGCGTCAAACCCACGAAGAGACTGGTCTGATTCTGCTCGCCAAGCTGCTCCTGCTGGCCTGCGCGCTCACCGCGTGCACGGTGGTGCCGCTGGTGTAGACAGGCGCCGGGGCAGTCGTGGCCGGCCTATGGCGCGGGTTTCCTGTTGTGCCAGCCGCCGCCGACAGCGAGCCTTGTGCGGCTCCCCAACCCCGCTCGCCGCTATGCGAATCGCGATCGCCATTCTCTTCTCCGCTCCCCTGCTTCCAGCTTGTTCGGCCGCGCAGGAACCCAAGATGGTGGCGTCGCCCACCGTCGACCATGCGGCGCTCGACTCCATCCTGGCGCAGACCGTGCGCGATGAGCGGATCGACTACGTGGCGGTGCGCGACTCGCACCTCACCGCGTTGACCGACTACCTCAACGCCGCGGCCGACATCGACGTGTCGGCGCTGCCCGAGGGCGAGAAGCTGGCCTACTGGTTCAACCTCTACAACGCCAGCATGATCGCGGCGGTGGTTGAGCGGCTGGCCGCCGATTGGTCGCCCGCCGCCGAGAACTACAAGGTTTTCAAGGAGAAGGCGGTGCGCATCCGCGGCAAGACCATCAGCCTCGATGAAGTGGAGCACGAGATTCTGCGCAAGACCTTCAAGGAGCCGAGGCTGCACGTCGCGTTGGTGTGCGGTGCTCGTTCGTGTCCGCCGCTTCTGGCGCGAGCCTACCGCAGCGCAGACCTTGGCGCCGTGTTGGACGCCAACATGCGCCGCTTCGTCACCGATCCGTTGCGCAACAAGGTCGATCACAAGGCCAAGAAGCTCGAACTGTCGCACATCTTCGATTGGTTCAAGGACGACTTTGGCGGCGAGGTTGGCGTCAAGAAACTGATCGGCCAGTACCTCGGCCAAGACGTCAGCAAGTACGCGGTGACGTTCTCGGAGTACGACTGGACCCTCAACTTGGCACAGCCCAAGGCCGGGACCGTGGTCGCGGTGACCCGCGGCGGGGCAATCTCGTCCGGGCCGGCTACCGACGACGTGTTGGCTGAGGTGCGAGCTGGCCAGTTGCTGCGGGCGTTTGCCAGCAAGGACGGCATGACCGAGGTGACCGTCCCCAAGCAGGGCGACAAGCGGGGGTACCTGCCCGCCGATGCGCTGAAAAAGTACTGATCCGCGGCCCTAAGGCGGGACGCAGATCAAGCGAGCCAGCGGACCTGGCGCGGCGCGGGGGCCGCGTCCGCGCTTGCTCGCGTGCGCTCCCGCGTTACCGTCCCGCGTTTCTCATTCAGCTTGAGGTCTACGAATCATGCGCACGCCTTCTCGTTGCTTTCTCCTCCTCTTGGCCTCGTGCAGCGGACTGGCCTCGTGCAGCGGACTCTACTACGGAACCTGGGAGAAGTTCGGCTACCAGAAGCGCGACATCCTCGTCGAGCGCGTGCAGGATGGTCGGCAGGAGCAAGCAAGCGCGCAAAAGCAGTTCCAGAGCACGTTCGATGCGTTCAAGCAGCTGACCGGTCAGCAAAGTGGGGCGCTGGAGGTGACCTACAAGAAGCTGAGCAGCGAGTATGAGACTTGCAAGTCGTCGGCAGCGGCGGTGAACAGTCGCATCGGCGCGATCGAGAAGGTGGCGAAGGACATGTTCGTCGAGTGGACGAAGGAGAACGAGCAGTACCAGAGCGCCGACCTCAAGGCCAAGAGTGCGCAGCTCATGGGCGACACGCGCAAGCGTTACGACGTGCTGATGGTGGCGATGAAGGGCGCCGAGACCAAGATGGCGCCGGTGCTGGGCGCGTTTGGCGACCAAGTCCTCTTCCTGAAGCACAATCTCAACGCGCAGGCGATCACCTCGCTGCAGGACACCGTGGTGAAGATCGAGTCGGACGTGGGCAAGCTGATCGAGGAGATGCAGAAGTCGATCGCCGAGGCGGACTCGTTCATCGCCTCGATGAGCGCCAACAAGGCGTAGGGCCATCGCCGGTTAGAGGCCGTTCCATGCACGCCATCGAGATCGACGAGCTGCGCAAGGTGTTCCGGGGTCGCCGCGGCGCCAGCGTCATCGCCGTCGATGGTTTGTCTCTGCGGGTTGCCCGCGGACAGGTGTTCGGGCTCCTGGGACCCAACGGCGCCGGCAAGACCACGACGGTCGAGATCTGCGAGGGCCTGCAGACGCAAACCTCGGGGCGCGTGCGCGTGTTGGGCGACGAATGGACGCACGCGACTTCGCAGCAGATCCGTCAGCGCATCGGCGTGTCGTTGCAGGACACGCGCTTCATCGAGACGCAGACGGTGCGCGAGACCTTGACCCTGTTCCGCGCCTTCTTCAACCGGGGTCAGAGTGTCGACGATGCTATCGCGGCGGTGTCGTTGCAGGAGAAGGCGAACGCGCGCGTCGACAAGTTGTCTGGCGGCCAACAACAGCGTCTGGCGGTGGCGTGCGCCTTGGTCGGCGATCCGGAGCTGCTGTTCCTCGACGAACCGACCACCGGGCTCGATCCGCAGTCGCGACGCAATCTGTGGGAGGTGGTGCGCGCGTTCCGCGCTCGGGGCGGCACCGTCCTCATCACCACGCATTACATGGAAGAGGCCGAGCAGATCTGTGACACCGTCGGCATCGTCGACCGCGGCAAGCTCATTGCCGAGGGGACGCCGCGCGCGCTCGTGCGTTCGCTCGGCGGCGAGCACGTGATCGAGGTGACTGGCCAGGGGCTGGCGGCGCAAGGCGAACAGCTCGCAGCAGGCCTGCCAGGTGTCACACAGACGCGTCTCGAAGGCGAACGGATGACGATGCAGGTTGCGGCACCACATCAGGTGATGCCGCTCCTGATCAAGCGCTTGGACGACCGCGGCATCGAGTTGACTGAACTGACGACGCGCCACACCAGTCTCGAGGACGTGTTCGTGGCGCTCACCGGCCGCCATCTGCGAGACGGCGAGGCCGCTTGATGCAGTGGTCCGTGATCTGGGCCGTGTCGCGCGCCACGCTGCGCGATTTCTGGCGCACTCCCGAGGCAGTGTTCTGGAGTTACGCGTTCCCGCTCGCGATGGCGCTGGTCTTGGGCTTTGCGTTCCGCGAGCAAGCTCGCGCGCCAATACCGGTCGCGGTGGTGGCGGCCGACGCGTCGTACGCGTCGGCGCTCGCGGCGTTGCGCAGCGACCCACGCCTGGGCGTCAAGGAGATGGACGTCGTTGCCGCCGAACGCGCCCTGACGCTCGGCGCGGTCGCGTTGGTGGTGCACTTGTCATCCTCGGCCCTTCGCCTGGAGTTGGACCAGACGCGGCCGGAGTCTGAACTCGCCGAGCTGTTGGTGCGTCAGCGGCTGCAGGAAGCCAACGGCCGGCGCGACGCGCTGACCATCGCGACCACCAACGTCACTCGCCCCGGCGCGCGCTACATCGACTTCCTCATCCCTGGCCTCGTGGGTCTCAATCTGCTGGGCATGGGTATGTTCGGCGTCGGCTTCAACCTCGTCTACATGCGCGTGCGTCGCACGCTGCGCCGCCTCGCGGTTACGCCGATGGGTCGCGCTGAGTTCTTCGCCGGCTTCATGGTCACGCGCCTGGTGCTGTCGTTGCCGGCGTCCCTCGTCGTGGTGTGGTTCGGTCAGATCGTGTTCGGCGTGCCCGTGCACGGCAGTTGGCTTGCGCTCGTGCTGCTCATGATCGTCGGCGGAATCTGCTTCTCGGGCATCGGCGCCCTGCTCGGCAGTCGAGCCAAGACCATCGAAGGCGCCAGCGGCATCATGAACGCCGTGCAGATGCCGATGTGGCTGATCGGCGGCGTGTTCTTCAGCAACCAGCGGTTCCCGGGCGCGCTGCAGACCGTGGTGGATGCCGTCCCCATGAGCTTGGTTACCGACGGCATGCGCAGCGTGATGTTGGAGGGGAAGGGCTGCGGCGGGGTCATGTTGCCCGTCGTCGCGCTGCTCGCGACGGGGCTCGTGTGCCTCGCGGTGGCTCTGCGGATCTTCCGCTGGAACTGACCTACGGGTCCCTCGCTCGCGCTCCGTGGGCGCGATGGAGTCCATGGTTGGCGGCAACCTCGGTTGCCTAGATTGTGGTGTTGAGGCTCACGGGGTCCGCGTATAGCCCGTCCCTCTAGCCCACGCGGCGTCGCGCCGGCGTCCTTCGCATGACCTCGTCCGCTCGCCGCCGCTTCACCCCTCTCGTCTTGCTGCTGTTCGTCGGCAGTGGTTGCGCGGCACTGATCTACGAGGTGGTGTGGTTCCATCTGCTCCGCCTCGTAGTGGGCGGCTCGGCGATCTCGCTGGGCTTCTTGTTGGGCAGCTTCATGGGCGGCATGGGGCTAGGCAGTTGGCTGCTGCCGCGGCTGCTGCCCGCGCGCTCGCACCCGCTGCGCGTCTACGCCCTCCTCGAACTGGGGATCGCCGCCATCGGCTTGGCGATGCCGGCGCTGCTCCCAGCCCTCGGTCGCTTCTATGCCGAGCACGCCGGAACCAGCAGCCTCCTGTGGCGCGGCGCTGTGTGCGCGGGCGCCCTGGTGTTGCCGACCATGCTCATGGGCGCGACGCTGCCCGCCATCGCCCGTTGGCTCGACACCTCGCGCGCCGGGCTGGCGACGATGGGGTGGTTCTATGCGGCGAACATCGTGGGGGCGGTCGCCGGTACGTTGCTCGCCGGCTTCTATCTGATGCGCGTGCACGACACCGTCGTGGCGTCGCGAGTCGCCGTCTCGATCAACGTGCTGGTCGCGTTCATCGCCCTGGGGCTGGCCGGCACCGCGCGGTTCGTGTCGTCGCCAGCAGACGCGAGCGCGCCGCCGCGCGCCCGCCGGCTCATCTATTGGGCCATCGCCGTCTCTGGCTGCACCGCGCTCGGCGCCGAGGTGATCTGGACTCGCCTGCTGTCGCTGCTGCTCGGCGCGTCGGTCTACACGTTCTCGTTGATCCTCGCCGTGTTCTTGGTCGGGCTCGGACTCGGCAGCGGCTTCGGCGCTCGCCTCGCTGCGCGCGTCGCGCGACCGCTCGTGGCGTTCGGTCTGTGCCAGCTCTTGGTGGTGCCCGCGCTCGCTTACAGCGCCTGGATGATCACCTGCGTGATCCCTTGGGGTGAACCGACCGAGGTGTTTCAGCCGGCCGTGTATCACAACATGGCGGTGCGGTACGCGTATGACTTCGCGCGCTGCGCCCTGGCGATCGCGCCCGGGCCGATCCTTTGGGGCATGAGCTTTCCGTTGGCGATCGCCGCGGCGGGAGAAGGTCACCGCGACGCCGGCCGGTTGGTTGGTGGGATCTCGGCGGCCAATACCCTGGGCGCGATCCTCGGTGCGCTCGCGGCCAGCCTCCTGGTGGAGACTCTCGGCGGCAGCCAGCAACAACAGCAGGCACTGACGCTGCTCGCCGGTGTGGCTGGAGCGTGCCTCTTGGCCGCCGCAGGGCGTACTCCGTTCTGGCGCCTGCTGCCGATCGCGGTCGCCTTCCTGGTCGTGCCGGTGCTCACGGTGCGCATCGCCAAGGTTCCGCCCGGACTCATCGCCTCGGGGCGCAGCGTCCGGGACTGGGGTGGCGGCGTCGACTACTTGTTGGTGCGCGAGGGCATCAACTCGTCGGTCGCGGTCACCGAGGCCGATGATGTGCGCAGCTTCCATGTGTGCGGCAAGGTCGAAGCAAGCTCGCAGCGCATCGACATGCGGCTGCAACGCATGCTCGGCCACCTGCCGGCGCTGGCGCATGGCAAACGCAAGAGTGTGCTCATCGTCGGCTGTGGCGCCGGTGTGACGGCGGGTTGCTTCGTCGATTACCCGGGCATCGAGCGCATCGTGATCTGCGAGATCGAACCCAACGTCATCGCTGCCGCGCGCGACTTCTTTGGCTATGAGAACCGCGGCGTCACCCTCGACCCGCGCACCGAGATCGTGTTCGACGACGCGCGCCACTTCCTGCTCACCACGCGCGAGAAGTTCGACATCATCACGTCCGACCCCATCCATCCGTGGGTGCGCGGCGCCGCGGCGCTCTACTCGATCGACTACTACGACTTGGTGAAGCAGCGGCTGAACCCGGGCGCCGTGGTGACGCAGTGGGTGCCGCTCTACGAGACCGACGAAGCCGCGGTGAAGAGCCAGGTCGGCACGTTCTTCCGCGCCTTTCCACACGGCACGGTGTGGAACAGTGACCTCGAGGAGAAGGGCTACGACACCGTGCTGATGGCGACGATGCAACCGACGACGATCGACGTCGACGCCATCGAGAGCGAGCTTGGCACCAACCACGCGGCGCGGCGAGCGCTCGACGAGGTCGACCTCCGCAGCGCGGTGGCGTTGCTCTCGACGTATGCCGGTTGTGCCGAGGATCTGCAACCCTGGCTCGTCGATGCGGAGATCAACGACGACCTGGGTCTCCGGCTGCAGTATCTGGCCGGCCTGCGCCTGGACGTCTACCGCGACAGCCAGATCTACGGCGCCATCAAGCGCTACTTCCGCTATCCCGACGGCCTGTTCGCAGCGTCGCCGATGTTCGAGAGCGAGCTGCGCCAGAAACTGACGAAGTGAATCGAGCAGAGCGCCGACACCGGGCAGGTCAGCGGAGTGCCGCTCGGTCGCGAAAAACACCGCTCGCCGACTGGCCACCCCGCTATCGTTCCGCGCCGATGATCAAGGCACTGCATCACATTGCTATCGCCGTGGAGTCGATCGACGCGGTGTTGCCGCGTTGGGTCGATGGGCTCGGCCTGACGCTGTGCGGACGCGAAGACGTTCCCGGCGAACAAGTTCGTGTCGCGGTCTTGATGGCGGGCGACACGCGGATCGAGTTGGTGGAGCCGATGAGCCCGACTTCACCGGTGGCCAAATTCCTCGAGAAGCGCGGGCCCGGCTTGCACCACCTGGCTTTTCACGTCGACGACACCGGCAAGATGATGAAGGTGCTGGCCGACCGCGGTGCGACCTTGCTGTCCGACGCGCCCAAGCCGGGGGCGCACGGCACCCAGCAAGCGTTCTTGCATCCCAGGTGGTTGGGCGGCGTGCTCGCCGAGCTGGTGGAGGAGCCCAAGTGAGCGAGCCCAAGGTGAGCAAGCAGACCGCCAAGCTGCGCGCGTTGGGCGAGCAAGCGCGCCTCGGCGGTGGTCAAGCACGCCTCGACGCGCAGCGCAAGCGCGGCAAGCTCACGGCGCGCGAGCGGATCGAGCTGCTGGTGGACCCCGACTCGTTCGTGGAGATGGACCGCTTCGTCCTGCACCGTTGCCGCGACTTCGGCATGCACGACGAGAAGAACCAGATCCTTGGCGATGGCGTGGTGACGGGCACCGCCAAGATCGACGGTCGCGCGGTGGGGTTGTTCTCGCAGGACTTCACCGTGTTCGGCGGCTCGTTGTCGGAGACCTACGCCGCCAAGATCTGCAAGGTGATGGACCTGTGCGCCAAGATGGGCATCCCGGTGATCGGCATCAACGATTCCGGCGGTGCGCGCATCCAGGAAGGCGTCTCGTCGCTCGCTGGTTACGCCGACATCTTCATGCGCAACACCCTGGGTTCCGGCGTGAACCCGCAGCTCAGCGTCATCATGGGTCCGTGTGCCGGTGGCGCGGTGTACTCGCCGTCCATCACCGACTTCGTGTTCATGGTGGAGGGCACGAGCTTCATGCACATCACCGGCCCCGATGTCGTGAAGACCGTGACGCACGAGGACACCACGTCAGAAGACCTCGGCGGTGCGCGCGTGCACAGCGACATCAGCGGCGTGGCGCACTTCAGCGCGCCCGACGACGCGTCGTGTCTCATGCTGGTGCGCGACCTCCTCGGGTATCTGCCGTTGAACAACGCCGAGGATCCGCCGACCCGCCCGAGCGACGACGATCCCGAGCGGCGGGAAGCGCGGCTCGACACCGTGGTGCCGGAGAACAGCAACCAGCCGTACGACATTCGTGACGTCGTCAAGCTGGTGGTCGACCACGCGCGCTTTCTCGAAGTGCAGCCGCGCTACGCGCGCAACATCGTGATCGGGTTTGCTCGCCTGGGTGGCCGTTCGGTCGGCATCGTCGGCAATCAACCGGCGCACCTGGCCGGCGTGCTCGACATCGACGCCAGCATCAAAGCGGCGCGCTTCGTGCGCTTCTGCGATGCGTTCAACATCCCCATCGTCACCTTCGTCGACGTGCCCGGCTTCTTGCCTGGCAAGGCGCAGGAGCACGGCGGCATCATCACGCATGGCGCCAAGCTGCTGTACGCCTACTGCGAGGCGACGGTCCCCAAGCTGACCGTGATCACGCGCAAGGCCTACGGCGGCGCGTACTGCGTGATGAGCAGCAAGCACCTGCGCGGCGACCTCAACGTGGCGTGGCCTACGGCGGAGATCGCGGTGATGGGGGTGGAAGGCGCCGCGAAGATCGTCTTCCGCAAGGAGATCGACGCCGCGACCGACAAGGCGGCGACCGAGAAGCAGCTCGTCGAGGAGTACAAGGCGAAGTTTTACAACCCGTACCGGGCGGCGGCGCGCGGCTTCATCGACGACGTCATCGAGCCGCAGCAGACACGGTCGCGGCTGATTCGCGGCTTGGAGCTGGTGCAGAACAAGCGCGACCGCAATCCGCCGCGTAAGCACGGCAACATCCCGTTGTGAGCGGGGTCCCATGGGGGGCCAGGGAGGGGGCGGGGCGACCGCGGAGACCCAAGATTCGATGCCGGTTCGCCGCAAGCCGGCGATGTCGCGGCAACCGGAATGCACAGCAACGGACGCGCCTGGTAACCTCTCGCCTTGCGTCTCCGGTGGGCAGTGGCCCGCCCTCACTCCTCCTGTTCCAAAGTCTGCAAACGCATGCGAACCAATCCGCTTCTCGTTGTCGCTTCCGTCGTCGCCGCCGCCAGCATGGCGCGCGCGCAGGTTGACATCCTCTACTCGAACATCACCGATTCGAGCGCAACGTCGGCGCGGGCCTACAGCGACGCGGTCGTCCTATGGACGCCCGCTGTTCAGCGCCCCTTCGCGCAGGAGAGCCACGGCCGCACTGGCACTGGCAGCGTGCGCAAGATGAAAGGGCGAACCGTCAGCGGCCAGAACTACCTGTACTGGTGCGACACCCTCGCCGACGACGTCTATCGCGGCCGTGATGTGAACGGCAACGGCGTCATCGACCCCACCGAGTTCCAGCTTCTCTTTGATCACGTCGCGTCGTCCGACGCCGGCCTCGACGAAGTGGGCGGCGCGTGGTGGAACGGCATCGGCGCCGCCGCGATCGGCCAGCTCTACCGGTACGTGGACGGCAACGCCGACGGCGACTTCTTGGACGCTGGCGAGAGCACGCTGGTGGTGGCCGGGCCCACGATCGCCTTGACCAACCCCGTGATTGCGGGCGTGTCGTCGAACAACATCACCGGTGTGGCCGCGATGGCCAATGGGGATTGCGTTTGGTACCCGAAGGGCGCTACGGGTGTCCTCACGCATGCGCTCATTCGCACCACCGCCGCCGGTGTGCACAGCCTGTACATGGCACCCGCCTACAACTTGATCGTGCGCAACCCAGTGTTGCCGACCAACCCGGACTTCGGCGTGACGTTGCCGTTGAACATCAACGCCAACGCCCTCGACCGATTGGCGGTCGACACCTCGAACGACGCGCTGTTCGCGGCGGTGAACTTCACCCAAGCGCTGCCGCAACAGCCGTGGGTCTTCCGTTGCAAGGACGGCAACGCCGACGGCGACGCCAACGACGCCGGCGAGGTGACGATGTTCTACGACGGCATCACCGGCCTGGTGAACATGACGTCGATCGACGACATCGAGTGGCTGAACGGCAAGCTGTACGTGAGCCACGAGGATCCGGTGGGGACTCCCGGACCGTGCGAGTTTGTCGAGCTGGTCGACCTGAACAACGACGGCGACGCGATGGACGCGGGCGAGCAGACCGTGCTCGGCGGCACGGCAGCGAACGACGATCCGACCGTGATTGGCATCACGGTCGTGCCGAGCGGGTTCTTCAGTGGACCCGGCTGCGTCAGGGCCGACCTGCGCAACAACGGCATGGTGGCGGCTGGTGGCACGCTGACCTTGACGTTCGCCGACATCCCGGCCGCGTTGCAGGTGCCGACGACTATCTGCATCGGCCTGCTGTCGCTCACCGGCGACGGCCCTCTGCCGTTGCCAGGTGGCTGCATCGTGGGCCTGTCCTTTGATGCGCTCTCCAATGCGGCCCTTCCGAACATGATCGGCGCGGGGCCGGTCGGCCGCTCGTTCGCGGTGCCGAGCCTGCCCTATCCGCCGCTGCCGGTTGGCACGCTGGTCTACACCGCTGGCGTCATCCTTGACCTCAACCTGTCGGTGTTCTCGCCCGTGACGCACTCCGCGGTCATCCGCGTTCAGTAGGTCCGCATCGCCGCGGCGGGCGACGCCCGTTGTCTGCCGCGGCGAGGACGGAGCCCGGGCGGTGTTTGGGCGCGCTGCCTTCGCGCTGTTCCTCAGCACAGTTTCGGTTCCGCTGACTGGCGCGACCGGCTAATCCTCTTGCCGATGACTGCTAGGCAGCCCCTGTTCCGCCGTCTCCTGGTCGCCAACCGTGGCGAGATCGCTCTGCGGGTCATGCGCACGGCGCGCGAACTCGGCATCGAGACGGCCGCCGTCTACTCCGATGTCGATCGCAACGCCCTGCACGTGCGACGCGCCGACTACGCCTTCCGCCTGGGGCCGCCGTCGCCCAAAGAGAGCTACCTGTGCATCGATCGCTTGATCGAGGCGGCCAAGGCGATGCGCTGCGACGCCGTGCATCCCGGTTACGGATTTCTGTCGGAGAACGCGAAGTTCGCCGAAGCCTGCGCCGAGGCCGGATTGGTGTTCGTGGGGCCGCCGCCGCACGCGATCCGCGCGATGGGCGACAAGGTTGAGGCGCGCAAGATCGCCGCCGCCGCCGACGTGCCGCTCGTGCCGGGCTTGAACGAAGACGTGCGCGACGACCAAACGATGGCGATCAAGGCGCGCGAGATCGGTTACCCCGTGATGCTCAAGGCCGCGGCAGGTGGCGGCGGCAAGGGGATTCGCATCGTGCGCGAGGAGCGGCTGCTGGTCGAAGCGGCGCGCCTCGCCCGCGCCGAGGCGTCGGCGGCGTTCGGCGACGATCGCGTGTACCTCGAAAAACTCGTCGTCGAGCCACGCCACGTCGAGATCCAAGTCATGGCCGACCAACACGGCGAGGTCGTGTTCTACGGCGAGCGCGAGTGCTCGGTGCAGCGCCGGCATCAGAAGCTGATCGAGGAATCGCCGTGCGTCGTGCTCACGCCCGCGTTGCGGCAGGCGATGGGGCAGGCCGCATGCAGGCTAGCCAAGGCCGTGGGCTACGTCGGCGCCGGCACCGTCGAGTTCCTGTACTCGCGCGGCCAGTTCTACTTCCTGGAGATGAACACGCGTCTGCAGGTCGAGCATCCGGTGACCGAGGTGCGTTTTGGCGTCGACCTGGTGAAGGAGCAGTTGCGCGTCGCCGCCGGCCTGGCTTTGACGCCGGTCCCCGAGCCGCGCGGCCATGCCATCGAGGTGCGCATCAACGCCGAGGACCCGGACACGTTCTTTCCGGCGTTGGGCACGATCAGTCGGATGAACCTGCCGGGCGGCCCCGGCGTGCGCATGGACGCCGCGTTGTACCGCGGCCTCGAGATCACGCCGCACTACGACAGCATGCTTGGCAAGCTCATCGTGCATGGCGAGGACCGCGCGCACGCCATCGCGCGATGCCGGCGCGCCCTCGAAGAGCTGCGCCTGGTCGGCATCACGACTTCGGTGCCGGTCGCGCTGCGCGTGCTGGACGACGCGCGCTTCGTTCGTGGCGACTATGACACGGGGATCTTGGACGGCATCAGCCGCGCGCCCGCACCGGAGGTGGTCGAACTGGCCGCCATGGCGGCTGCGGTCGCCAAGTTCGCACTCGCGCGGCCAAACACTGTCGACTCCGCGCGTGCCCCGGCGACTTCGCCGTGGCGCCTCGTCGAGCGCCTCGACCGTTTGGGAGGGCGAGCGCGATGAAGTACTTCGCGCAGGCGCTGTCGCGCGACTTCGAGTTCGGTTTCGAGCCGCGCGATGGCAAGTTGATCGCGCGCAGCGGCGACCGCACCTGGGAACTCGACTTCTCGCCGTTGGGGGATGGCAACGCGTTCTCGCTGCTCATCGACGGCAAGAGTCACGATCTCTTGGTCGAAGTGTACGACGGTGGCGTCATCGTGCAGACGCGGGGCGAACGGGTGAAGGTGAAGGTCGAAGACGAGCGCGAGCGAGTGGCGCACGCCGTGGCGAACAAGCAGGCGTCGGGCCGGCGCGCGATTCCCGCGGTGATGCCCGGGGTCGTGGTCGACGTGCGGGTCGCGCCTGGCGACGAAGTCGACGACGGCCAGACCTTGGTGGTGATCGAGGCGATGAAGATGCAGAACCCGATCGTTGCGGATGGCAAGGGCCGAGTGCGCGCGGTGAGGGTCAAGAAGGGCGATGTCGTCGCGCAGGGCGCGGCGCTCGTCGAGCTGGAGTGAGAGCAGGGCCCTAGCTCGCCATCCACTGCGCCTGCAACTCGCCGCTCGAGCCCAGGTAGTCCGGCCGCAGTCGGTCTTGCAGGAACAAGTCGTAGAGCTGGCCGATCAGCTCGTGCACGTGCAAGAAGTGCGCGGCGCGCTCGAGGTTGCGGTCCTCCTGCGACTCGCAGTCTTCTGAGTCGTCGGGCAGCTTGATACCGGACAAGCACATCGAAGTGCCGTCCAGGGTTGCGCCAAACTGCATCGGCCCCTCGGCGACGATCAGCTTCGCCTTGCGCAGGCGTCGACCGTTGCGCAGGGCGGTGCGAGCTTCTTGGCTGTGGGTCGGCAAGCCCTTGCGCAGCGTCTGTTCGGTCTCGTCGTCGTCGCGCGGCGCGAACGCCAAGAAGTCGTCGATGGCGACCGCGATGCTGCGGCCGGCGCCGACGTCAAAGTCGCCGCCCTTGGTGTCGAGGCGGTACCACATCCAGGTCAAGAACTCTTCGCCTAGGAACGCGTGGCTGGCGGCGTCGCGGCTCATGCCTCAGCCTCAACGGCTTTTGTGCTCGTCGGCTGGCGCTCCGGCGCAGTCCGCCGCGGCGCCGGCTTGGGCGACGGCCATTGCACCGGCGCGACCTCTTCCAGGTAGTGGCGGGCCTGCAGTGCGAGATTGCCGCGCACGGCCCACTCGAAGGCCGTCGCGGGCCGGAGGTCAGCGCTGCCGAAGGTCTTCTTGAACAGCGACACGAACTCGTCGCGCGTCGACTTGCTGGTCGAAAACAACAGCGCGCGGTGCTGCTTGGTGTCGATCAGCACGTCGAGGAGCTGCACCGCCGGGAGCACGCGCGGCAGCAGTTGATCGGCCAGGTCCTCTTTGAGTGCCTTGCGCTCCTTGCCGCTCAGCTTGCGGCCGGCGGCGCGTTCCGCCGCGGCGCGATAGATCGCCACCCAACGCATCGGCAGCTTCTTCTTGTCGACGCGGATCTGTAGCCACAGGGCGCGGTCGAGGTCGATGTCCTCGCGCTCGAACGACCCGCCGCTGGGGTCGTTGCACGTCACCCAGCCGATCGACACTTCCTCGGCGGCAGCCGTCTCGATCGAGCGAAAGCGCTGGCGTTCGAGGGCCGCAGCGAACTCCGGCGCTTGCAGGCTCGGCAGGTCGCCTTCGATGAAGAACAAGCTCGCGCTGCCACCGCGCCGCAGATTTGCCACCGCCCCTCCGTTGTCGTGCTCGTTGCAGAACCGGCTCGCCGCCGTGGCGCTCAGCGCAGCGTCGCCGGCGCCAGCTTGCGGTACTCGTCGTTCACGAACGCGACCTCGACTTGACCGTTGCTGACCTTCGACTGCACGCCGCGCACCGCGAACTGATCCTCGGCATACATCGCCAGGATGTGACTGCAACGCACTTCGTCGGTGTTGGCGTCGTTGCCCTTCTTCGAGCCCGTCCGCTTGATCAGGTGGTAGCCGAAGCTGGTTTGCACGGTGTTGCTGACCTCGCCGTCCTTGAGGCCGAAGGCCGCCGCGGTGAAGTGGGTGTCCATGCCGCTGCGACCGAAGAAGTTGAGGTCGCCGCCCGTGGTCTTGCTGGGGCAATCCGACATCGCTTTGGCCACCTCGCCGAAGTCGGCGCCGCCCTTGAGCTTCTGCTGCGCTTGCACCATGCGGTCGCGGGCGTTGGCGGCGCCTGTGGTGAACGCGGCCTCGGCAGCCTTGCGGCGGATGAGCGTGTCGACCGCCTGCGCCTTGGCGTCGTCCTCGCTCACGCCGTTGGGCACGCTGCGCAAGTAGGTCAACAGTTCCTTGTAGTCGGTCTCGCTGACCGGCAGGCCGTCGACGGTGAAGATCGTCCCCTCGGGCAGCTTCTTCTTCTCGTCGTCTCCCAGTAGGCGCGCCTTCTGGGCGGCCGGTGCCGGCGTGGGTTCCGTCACCGGCGGTGTGGCCCCAGCGGCGGCTGCTTTGGCGCCGCCACCCGGATCATTGGTCTCCTGCGGCGCGAGCGAACGCTCGTGCAAGCGCTGCTTGACGTTGCCGAGCAGTCCTCCCGCGGAGTCGACGCGCTTGATGAAGGCCAACTCCTCTTCGAGCTTGCGCACCTGATCGAGCAGGCGTTGCTTCTTCTCGTCTTCGGTCTCGGGTCGGTCGACTGCCTCGGTGTCCGTTTTCCCCAACTGAGTCACCGGTTGGGCGGCGCCTGGGGCGATCGGGGTTGGCTTCTGGGCAAAGAGGGGGACAGCGAGCAAAGTCACCGTCGCGGCGCGGAGGAGATTCATGGGCGGTCGTGGGAAGGGCAACGAATGAAACAGAAGGCGGCGATGACGCGCAAGAGCGACCTTTTGCTCCGTAGCGGTCGCGGCCAATCTCGTTCGGTAGACCGACGGCCCCAAAGCCGGAGGTGCCCTCCGTGGGGCCAGCGTTGGACTAGGCGCCGGCGACGACGGCAAAGCGGCCGGCGCAGAAGCTGGCGACGGCGTCCAGAATCGGGTCGAGCGCCAACGCGGCCGAGTAATGACCTAACGGCACCCGAAGGTCGCTAGGCCTGCCCAAGCACTCCCACAGCAGGTGGTGCTGGCGCCAAGGCACGACGTTGTCGAAGGCGGCGTGCATCAAGAGAACCCGCTCGCTCCCCACATACGCACCAAAGTGCGCCGGGTCGACGGCTAGTTCGCGTTCCAGGTCGTGTTGCAAACCGGTGCCAGCGAGGCCATCGGCTTCGGCTCGCCATCGCCGCCAACCGACCACGCGCGTCTCTTCGCTGGTCAGCAGGAGGCTCGGGAGGTCGGCGCCAGCCAGGCACAGTGCGCCGGCGGCGACCCCAGGCTCGAGGGCCAGCAGGACGCTGCCAACGATGCCGCCGGTCGACAGTCCGAGGAGACCGCGTTGCGCGGGCGCGAACAGGTCGGCGCGCCGGTCGGCCCAACGCAGGAGCATGCGGTAGTCGCACACTGTGCGCCGGAACAGGGCCTCCAGCTCGGGTGTGCGTTGCTCGACGCGCATGGCGGCCCCGGCGCGATCCACCCAGGCGGCGGCGTAGCCGCGCCGCGCCAACCCTCCAGCCACGTGGCGCATGAGGTCGGCGCCGCCGGCGAGGATGGGCAGGCACACGACCAAGGGCCGTGGCGGCAGGTCGCGGGGTGTGAGGACATGGAAGGTGGCGACCGCGTCGGCGCAGTGCAGGCTGCCGCGCCAGTAGATCGTGTCGCGGTCACCTCCAGCCGCGCCGAACTCGGGCGCACACACCGGTGCGTTCAGCGCGAACCCGTCGGCCAACGCTTGCGGGATCGGCAGGGCGGGCCGCGGATGGCGGGGCGCCGGGCTGGTGCTGCACGCGGTCAGGACCGTGCCGGCCAGCCAAACAAGGGCACGCGTCGATGGCGCTGCAAGTGCCGCGAATCCTCGCGGGGCGCGCGAAAGCTCCGGCCCGTGTAATTCGCCACGCCCGTCATACTCGCCACTCCCTAGCGGCACTGGAAGCCCCAAGGAGTAAAGCGGCCTTGGGCCCTTCTGGTCGGCGCTGCGCCGACATGCAACCTGTGGTTGCGGCCCAAGGCCGCGTCGCGGTGCGGTGCGGGTGGACGTGCGGGGTACGCGGAGGGAGCGCGGCGACACGCCTAGAAGATCGTCTCGACGTAGACCATGGCGCCAGTGCCTCCATCCAAATCCTTGCGCGCCGCACGTTCCAGGGCGGGACCCGGGAAGAGGTTGATCTGATTTCCGAACGTGCACAGCAGCCGGGTGCGCGCGCTCACGTCGAACTTCAGCTCGGCCATGGCGTCGTAGCGATCGTGCATGTGGTCGTACGTCGAACCCACGGTGAACCACAGCCCGTCGCTCAAGAGCGCCGAGTAGCCGGCGCGCACGGTCTCGCGGCTGGCGCCGACGCGCCAGCCCTGCACGGAATAGGTGAAGGACAAGCGGTCACTGCTGTTGTCTTGCAGGCGCAGTGATACGTGGCCGTATCGCCGACGATCCTCGTCACGGCTGTCCAGGTACGCACCGGACGTGGGCACGTTGTGGATCTTGAAGTCCTCGATCCAGAGTTCGACGTCCCGCACCAAGGGGAACTCGCGCAGCGCGTTGCGCAGGGGCTTGCGCATGAGACTCGGCCCCACTTCGCGCAAGGCATCCTCGACATCGGCGGACACTGGGTCGGTCCAGGGGTCGGTGGCGGCCGCGTCGACTGCGCCGAGCCGTTGCTGCAAGAAGGACCAGCCGAGTTCGCGCGGCAGGCGGTCGCCATCCGGACCCACCAGGGTGTGCAGCATCCGGAAGGTCGCGCGTTCAGTCGCCGTCGGCAAGGCGGCGATCTGCCGTCGCGACAAAGGGCGCAGGCTCAATCCCCGCTCGCTTGACTGGGTGGGCCGACTATCAGCGTCGTCGCCAAGGCGACGCGGCGCCGGCGTGCCGGGCCGCTGCTTGTCCTCTGTCATCGACGCGTCGAGGGCGCGGTCATAGCCGTCACTGGCCGCCTCCGGTGCGACGAACTCGACGCCGACTCTGATCTCGTGCAGGCTAGGTGCGGTGGCAACGCGCTCGGTGTCGCCGGTCTGGACACCGACGCAGCCCGGCGAGAGCGCAACCGACGACCAGCAGGCGAGCATCAGTAGGCATCGCCGCCACGGCGCGCGCGCCGTGCCGCCAGCAGCGGGCCGCGCGTCAGTTGCTGCGCCTGGCCCACTTGATTGGGCTGGCAACCGACTCGCGAGTGGGCAGCGTCGACGGCGCATGTTCAGTCAACAACACCTGACCTTGAAAAGAACGACCCCTGCGGCGCGTTCGCTCGGCCTCGTCGGCGTCTACGGCGTGGACCGGCCGGACGGCTCGCAGATCACGTACTATTATAGTTCGACGGAATGACGTTGTTGCTGAGCGCCGGTTTGGATTTGGCAGCCTTGCGATAGCAACGCTGTCTGTGGGCGCCGAAAAATTCAGCAACGGTTGTGTGTGTTCTGCGCCCTGTCGACGAACACATTTCCGCTCGTGCGGGACGCCCGCGACGAGTCGATCAACGACTGCGGGTGGCGTGCTGGCGCAGGGCATCGCTCGCCGCCATGCCTGCATCCACCCGGCGTGCGAGCGCGTCGAGTGTCGACGCGATGTGTGACAGCCCCTCGCTCGCGGCGAACCCCGTGATGCCACCGAGGAAAGGCGGGAAGCCGATGCCGAACGCCAAGCCCAGGTCGAGTTCATCCGCTGAGGCGACCACTTGCTCGGCCAAGCAGCGGAACGCCTCGTCGACCATCGGATACACGAGGCGCGCTCTGATCTCGGCGTCGCTGATTGAGACGACTTGGCCGCGCCCACGCAGCCGGTCCAGCACAGCGCGGCCAGGTCCAGGTCCGTCGCCGCCTCGGTCGTACAGCCCGCCGCCGGTCTTTTGTCCGAGCGCCTTGGCTTCCACCATGGCCGGCACCAGGGTCCCGGCCCGCATGCGATCGCCAAACGCCGCGCCCAGCGTCTCGCTGACCTTGCCCGCGACGTCGAAGCCGATCTCGTCGAGCAGCCGGCACGGCCCCATCGGCATGCCAAAGTCGAGCATCACGCGATCGATGGCCTCGGGCGACAGGCCTTCGAGCAACAGCCGACCCGCTTGGTTGAGATAGGGGGTGAGACAGCGGTTCACCAGGAACCCCGGGCTGTCCTTGACCACGACGGGGTACTTGCCCAGCTTGGTGGCGAGCCGGCAGGCGGTGGCGATCGCCACGGCCGAGGTCTGCCGGCCGCGGACGACCTCGACCAGCGGCATCTTCTCGGGCGGGTTGAAGAAGTGGATGCCGACCAGGCGCTGGGGGTGCGGCAGCAACTCGGCCATGGCGTCGATCGACAACGACGAAGTGTTGCTGGCGACGATGGCGTGCTCGGGTAGGCCGCGGCTGATCGCCTCGGCGAACACCTTGTGCTTCACCCCGAGGTCCTCGACGACGGCTTCGAGGAACAAGTCGCAACGGTCGAGGCGACCCCATTCGCGGAGGCCGAGGGCGACCCGGTCCTGCGTCGCCTGCGCTTCGTGCGCTGGGAGCGAGCGGCGTTGCACACGGCGGCTGAGGTCCTTCTGTAAGCGCGCCTTGGCGGCCGCGAGCGCGTCGGCGCTGACGTCGCATAGACGCACGCGCACGCCGCTCTGCGCCAGCACACCAGCGATCCCCGCGCCCATCACGCCAGCGCCGAGCACCAGGGCCTGGTGCACGTCGCGCCCATCGTCGCCCTTGCCAAGCCGCTTCTGCGCTTCACTGGCGAAGAACATGCGTACCAGCGCCTTGGAGATGGGGGAGGCGATCAGCTCGCCGAGGGCGCGCGCCTCCAGTGCGTTGCCAGCGGCCGCATCCAGCGCGAGCGCGTCGAGGCATAGCTGCACCGCGCGCTTGGGCGCCGGATAGAAGCGCGCCGTGCCGTCCTCCAGGCTGCGCTCGGCCTTCCGGCGCACGAGGGCGCGCCCTGGCGGCGTCCGCGACAAGAACCTGGTCATCGCCGACCACGCCTTGCGTCGAGGTTCCTTCCGCGCTGCGGCCAGCAACGCCACCAGCTCGCGGCGTGCGACCTGCATCAGGCGTTGGCTCGGGGCCAGCCAATCAGCCACGCCCGCCCGCACCGCTTCCTCGGCGCTCATGAGCTTGCCCCGCACGATCAGCTCGACTGCCTTGGGCAAGCCGATGAGCCGCGGCAAGCGTTGGGTGCCGCCAAAGCCTGGCACGATGCCGAGCTTGACCTCGGGCAACCCCAGGCGGGTGCTCGGATGGTCGCTGACGACGCGCATGTCGCACGCCAACGCGAGTTCCAGACCACCGCCGAGGCATGGGCCTTCGATCGCGGCGACCACTGGCAGGGGCAGCCCGCCCAAGCGGTCGAATGCGCTGCGACCCCGCACCGCTGCCGCCTCGCCCACGGCGGGGTCGACGATGTCGCGGATGGCGCCAATGTCGGCGCCCGCCGCAAACATGCCAGGCCGCGCACCGGTGACGATCACGCCGCGCAGCCCCGGCTGGCTTTGCAGGCGCGCGATGGTCGCTTCGAGCGACGCGATGCGGGCCTCGGTGAGCGTGACGATGTCCTCGTGCGCGCTGCCCAAGCGCACGACGGCGATGCCGTCGCTGTCGATGTCGTAGAGCACCGCGTCGCGCGTGACTTCGGTCGCTGGTGCAGCGACCGGAGATGTAGGTGTGGCAGTGTTCTTCATGCGGCCTCCAGCACGACGGCCTGGCCCTGCCCGCCGCCAATGCACATCGTCGCCAACCCCAGGCGCGCTTGCTGACGTCGCAGCTCGTGCATCAGCGTCAGCACGATGCGCACGCCAGACGCGGCGATCGGGTGGCCGAGCGCGATGGCTCCGCCGTTGACGTTGACTGTGTCGGCGTCGATCTCGCCCATGGCATCCTGCAGGCCGACTTCGTTCCGGCAGTAGTCGCGGTCGGCGAAGGCGCGCAGGCATGCCAGCACCTGACCAGCGAACGCCTCGTTGATTTCCCACAGGTCGATCGCGTCCAGCGCAACCCCGGCGCTCTCGAGGGCTCGCGGCGTCGCGTGCACCGGCCCGAGGCCCATCTCCGACGGCGCCAAGCCGGCGTGGCCAAGTCCGCGCACGATCGCCAGCGGCGCCAGATTGAGCTGCTCGGCGCGCGTCGTCGACATCAGCAGCAGGGCCGCCGCGCCGTCGGTGATCTGGCAAGCGTTGCCAACGGTCACGTCGCCCTCGCGCTTGTCGAACACCGGCCTCAGCTTGGCAAGCGCAGCGACGCTCTGCCCCTTGCGGATGCCGTTGTCTTCTGCCACCAGGCCGGTAAAGCGCGGCGGCGCCGCCATGGGGGCGATCTCGGCGGCGAAGCGACCGGCCATGGCGGCGGCGGCCGCCCGTTGATGGCTGCGCAGCGCGAACTCGTCCTGTGCTTGCCGCCCAACGCCGAAGCGGCGGGCCACGCGCTCCGCGGTCAGGCCCATCATCAAGCCGCTCACCGGATCGGTCAGCCCTTCTTGCAGCGCGACGCGCGGCTGCAAGTGGCCGAGGCGGAAGCCCGCCGTCACGCGCGCCCGCTGCCACGCGTTCTTGGCGCGCGCCAGCTTCTCGAAGAAGCCTTGCATGCGATCGTTCATCAGCAACGGGTAGCGCGACATCGACTCGGCGCCGCCGACCAAGAACACCTCCCCCTGGCCGGCTTGCAGGCGCAGCCACGCCTGGTGAATCGCCTCCATGCCCGAGGCACAGTTGCGTTGCACGGTGAACGCGGGCACCGCCTGCGGCACGCCCGCGCGCAGCGCTGCCACGCGCGCCACGTTGGCCTCGCGCGCGTCCGGTCCGCCACATCCCAAGATCACCTCGTCGATGTGGGCCGGGTCGAGGGCCGTGCGGTCGAGGATCTCGCGGAACACGTGGCTGGCAAGGTCGGCGGCGGCGGCTTGCCGCAGGTCGGTGCCGGCCTTGCAGAACGGAGTCCGCAGCCCGGCGACGATGGCGAGTTGTTTCGGTTCGGTGCGCGGCATGGGTTGCAGGGATGGAGTTCAGCGCTGCCACCGCCGGCTCGGCGCCGAGACCGTGTGGGATTCCGGCGCGACCTCAGGCAACCAGGGCGCTCGTCCGATCTATCGACAGTAGAGACGCTTCGACTTTGGCGCTGTCTGGAGCGCCGACATCACATTCGTGCGCACGGAACTCCACTCCAAGAACGGCAGCGGCGGCGGCCAGGTTGGCGAGCGCAACGGCAGCCTCCAAGCACCTGCGGCTGCCGGAGCCCTGGCGGCGGCGAGGCCGCAGGTTCGGCCGCGCGCCATCCTGGTGCTCGGCGGCGGCGGCATGAAAGGCTTCGCGCACGTCGGCGTGATCCGGGCGATCGAGCGCCTGGGCATCACCATCGACGAGGTGTATGGCACCAGCATGGGGGCCGTGATCGGCGGACTCTACGCCGCCGGCCTTGACAGCTACGCGATCGAGGAGTCGCTGGCGGATCTCAACCTCAAGAACATCTTCAAGCTCAACCTGCTGAAGTTCTTGGTGAAGGGCTACCGGCACGCGTCGGTCTACAAAGGCCGCGCGTTCCATGATCTGCTGCGCGGCAAGATCAAGGCGCAGCACTTCGCCGAGCTGAAGTTGCCGTTTGTGTGCCCGGCGCTGTCGATCACCACCGGCGCGTTGCGCTACTTCGGCTTGCCCGGCACGCCGCAGGTTCCGGTGGCCGACGCGATCTACGCCAGCAGTTGCCTGCCGGGGGTGTTCGAGCCGATCGAGATCCAAGGCGATCACTACATCGATGGCGGCATGGCGGAGACCCTGCCCCTCAAGGCGGCCAAGGCGCGCAAGCCCGACCTCATCATCGCGGTCGATCTGTCGCGCAAGAACTACCACAAGGCGACGACCTATCGCGCCACGCTGCCGCACATCCTGTTTCAGACCTACGAGATCATGGGCAGCGTGCTCAACGAGCACAATCTGCACCGTCACGTGACGCAAGAGGTGGTGCTGCTCAAGCCGCACGTCGAGAACGTGAGTCTGCTCGACGAGCCAGACCTCACCGAGGTCGTGCGCCTGGGCGAGCGCGAGGCCCTCGAAATGCTGACGACGCACTCCAGCACGCGCCACCTGTGCGATCCGACGGTGACGCGCCAAGTGGAACGTACGATCCACGCGCCGCGCGACTACGTGCAGCTGACCGTCGACATGAACGCCTGCATCCACTGTGGCGTGTGTGCGATCACTTGCGCCACGCAGGGCTTCGCCGACGTGCCACTCGGCAACGTCGTGCGCAAGATGCACAACTACGAGTGCACCAAGGACAGTGCCTGCGAGCGCAACTGCCCGACCCGTGCGATTCGCCTCGAGAACATCTGAGTGCGCGAAGGACCGGGCGCGCCCACAGCCCTCGAAGGCCCAGTCACCGCGGCGATCGAGTCCGCTGGGTCACCGGACCCGCTGACGCTGTTCACCTGTCTGGCCGTCGCGCTCGCTTACGCCGCCGGCCGTCGACGTTTGCTGAACAGACGGTTGATGCGCGACGGCGCGCCGGTTCCCATCGCGGGCCCGACCGGCGCATCCCGCGCGGGCGACCCGAACCCACCGACGCCGAAATAGGCGTCACACCAAGAGCTTTGCCGCACATGACTCATCCTGGCGAGACCTGCATCGTCGTCGGCGCTTCGAGCGGCATCGGCGCCGCCTTGGCCAAGCGCCTGGCGGCCGACGGTTGCAAGGTGGCGTTGCTTGCCCGGCGCAAAGACCGTATCGCGCAGTTGGCGCGCGAGATCGACCAGACGGCGGGACGCCCGCTCGCCCTCGCGATCGAGCACGACGTGCGGGCGCCCGACGCGGTGGACGCGACCTTCGACGCGATCGAGAAGCAGCTTGGCGATGTGGCGGCGATCTACTACGTCGCCGGCGTGATGCCTGAGGTCGGGCCGGACGAGTTCGACACCAGCAAGGATCTGCAGCAGTTCGCGGTCAACACGCTCGGCTCGATCGCGTGGTGCAACGCCGCGGCGCGTCGCTTCTTGGCGCGGCGACGCGGCTTCATCGTCGGCATCTCCAGCGTCGCGGGTGATCGCGGGCGCGCCAAGCGTCCCGGCTACTGCGCTTCCAAGGCAGGCCAAGACGTGCACCTCGAAGCCCTACGCAATCGACTGTGGAACAAGGGTGTGAGTGTCACCACGATTCGGCCGGGCTTCGTCGACACCGAGATGACGGCCGGCCTTGGCCTCAAAGGCGCGATCTCGGCCGAGCAAGCTGCCGACGCGATCGTGCGCGCGGCGCGCAAACGCAAGGGCGTCGTCTATGTGCCGTTCAAGTGGAGGATCATCATGACGGTGATCAAGACCATGCCGTCCTTCGTGTTCAAACGCTTGGCCTTCTTGCAGTGATGACGAGCTGGCACAGCGAACGGGTGTCGGGCTGGGGCATGGCCGTGAGCGGCGACGCACAGGTGTCGCGACCGACGACGCGGCAAGAGGTGGCGGCGTGCCTTGCCGATGGTGCTGCGGGCGGCGCTGGCCTGGCGCTGCGCGGTTCGGGCTGCAGCTACGGCGACGCGTCGATGAACACCGGCGGCCGCGTGCTCGATCTGTCGCGCATGAACCGCATCGTGTCGTTCGACAAGGAGCACGGCATCGCGCGGGTGGAGCCCGGCGTGACGTTTCGCGACCTGTGGCGGCGCAGCATCGTGGACGGCTTCTGGCCGGCGGTGGTGCCCGGCACCATGCAGGTGTCGATGGGGGGCGCCGCGGCGATGAACATCCACGGCAAGAACAACTTCGTCGCCGGCACGTTTGGCGAGCATGTGTTGGAGTTCACCCTGCTGGCGCCGAGCGGCGAGTTGCTGACGTGCAGCCCAAAGCAGAACGTCGACGTCTACCACGCGGCGATCGGCGGCTTCGGCATGCTCGGCTGCTTCGTCGAACTCGTAGTCGAGCTGAAGCGGGTGCATTCGGGCCGACTGCGCGTCACCGCGATCGCCACGCGCGACATCGAGGAGAGCCTCGCGGTCATCGACGCGCACCGCCCGTTCGCCGACTACTTGGTGGGTTGGATCGACGCGCACGGCAAGGGCAAGGGTCTCGGCCGCGGCCTCATCCATCGGGCCGACCAGATGGAGGCCGGCGAAGACCCGGTCGGCGAGCGCATGCTGCTGCCCGAACGGCAAGACGTGCCGAACCGCCTGTTCGGGTTGATCCCCAAGGGATGGATTTGGCCCGGCATGTGGTGCGCCGTGAAGGCCGGCGGCACGCCGTGGGTCAACTGGGCCAAGTTCAAGGCCGGCATCAAGGAAGGCAACCGCGCGCCCTATCTGCAATCGCACGGTGGGTTTCACTTCTTGCTGGACTACGTGCCGCGCTGGCACTGGGCGTTCAAGCCCGGCGGTCTGATTCAATTCCAACCGTTCGTACCGGCGCGCGAGGCCGCGCGCGTGTTCCGCACGCTGTTCGAGATGTGCCATAAGGCGCGACTCGTCCCCTACCTGGGTGTGCTCAAGCGACACAAGCTCGACCCGTTCCTGATGACGCACGCGGTCGATGGCTTCTCGATGGCGATGGACTTCGAAGTGAGCGCGGCCAACCGCACGCGCCTCTGGCAGCACACGCATGCGATGGCCGAGGTGGTGCTGTCAGCGGGCGGCCGGTTCTATTACGCCAAGGATGCGACGCTCTTGGAGTCGTCGTTCGCGCGTATCCATGGCGAGGAAGCGGTGCGCCGCTTTCGGCAACTCAAGGCGCGGCTCGATCCGCAGAACGTGCTGCAGACCGACCTGGCGCGGCGT
>JANPER010000102.1:0-19781 GCA_031423015.1 Planctomycetota bacterium
GCACCGACCAGCTGCGGCACGGCTGGCACCGGCACGGGGATCGAGGCTGTGCCGATGGGACTGGTGCCGGCGAAGAAGTTCAGCGGCGGCGGCGCGGTGTAGAGGAAGCAACCGTTGCCGAGGCTGACGTTGAAGGTCGAGGTGCTGAGCAGCACGAGGGCCGTCGAGTTCGGCAGGCCGCTCGACACGTTGATGCCGAACCCCGCGTTGCCCACCGTGGGCAGCCCGATGCTGCCGGCGCGCGGCGTCACGTTGCCGGTGCCGGGGCAGCCCTGGCCGATGTTCTCGACCAAGTTGGCGCCGAGTGCGCGCAGCGTGATCGACCACAGCTCGATGCCCTTCACGCCGTCGTTGGCCGAGAAGTAGATCCGGTTACCCACGCGCGTGAAGCTCGCGGGCGACGAGCCCGCGGTGCCCGGGTTGATGTCGGCGATGCGCGTGGTGCCGGCGACCGTGCCGTCGCTGCGCCATGGCTCCATGCCGGTGCCACTGCCTGTCGTGCCGTCGGTGCCGGCAATCAGCACCAGCGTGCCGGAGCCGGCGGGGAACGTCTGGCTCGAGAAGTAGCCATTGCCGGTGCCGACCTGGATGTTGTGGACCAGCACGGTGCCGCCAGGGGTGCCGTCGCTCTTCCACAGCTCGGTGCCGTTGACGGTGTCACCGGCGCGGAAGAACATCGTGCCGTTCACGTTCGCGTATGCGGTCGGTGAAGACGACGCGGAGCCGAGGCTGATGTTCAAGAACAGGTTCGTGTTGGGCGCTGTGCCATCGGTGCTCCACAGCTCGGTGCCGTTCGTGCCGTCGTTGGCGGAGAAGAACAGCACACCGGAGTACGCGAAGAACTGGCTCGGCGAGGAGCTGTTGGGGCCGACGCGGATGTCCTTGACCATCGTCGTGGTCGTGCCGTCCGAGGTCCACAGCTCGGACCCCGAGGTCGCGCCATCCGAGGCCGCGAAGTAGACCCGGCTGGCGTACTCGACGAAGCCGTTGGGGTTCGACGAGTTCGGGCCCACGTTGATGTCGAGCAGCAGCGACGTGCCGGCGAGCGTGCCGTCGGTCCGGTACGGCTCGTTGCCGCTGTTGACGAGGTCGAGCGCCTGGAAGAACACGAGGCCGTTGGCGATCGTGAAGTTGCTCGGCCCCGACGAGTCGATCCCGGGGACGATGTCCTTCAGGACCTGGGTGCCCGCGGCGGTGCCGTCACTCACGCACAGCTCCGAGCCGCTTACGCCGTCGTTGCCGGCGAAGAGGATCTGGCTGCCGTAGACGATGAGCGCCCCCGAGCCGGCGTTGTAGCCGTTGGCTGGGCCCGGATTCAGGTCGCGGATGATCGTCGTGCCCGCGGCGGTGCCATCGCTCTGCCACAGTTCGGTGCCGGCCGCGACCGTGGTCGCCGCGAAGATCATCTTGTTGCCGAACAAACGCAGAGGGCCATTGAAGCCGCCGCTCGCGCCCGCGTTGATGTCGATGACGATCTGCGTGCCGGCGGCGGTGCCGTCGCTCACCCAGAGTTCGGTCCCGTTCACGCCGTCGCCGGCGCCGAAGTAGAGCTTGCCGTTGAAGCTGATGAAGTTGCCAGGGTTGGCGTTCGTGGTCGCGGTCGGGCTCGGCGGGTTGATCTCGCGGAGCTGGAACGTGCCCGCGAGCGTCGCATCGCTGACCCACAGTTCGCGGTTGCCCGAGATCAGTGAGATGGCCTGGAAGACGACCTTCGGGCCGACATTGGCGAGGAAGCGCGGGATGGCGTCGGGCGTGCCGATGTAGATGTCGCGCACCAGATTGGTGCCGCCGGTGGTGCCATCGCTGGCCCAGAGTTCGACGCCGTACGCCGGGTTGTATGCCGACATGTAGACGACAGAGCCGTTGGTGCGCATCTCGGTCGGGACGCCGCTGTCAGGCAGGCCGCCAGTCATGCCGGGCGCCATGTCCTTGACCAGCGTGGTGCCGGCGTTGGTGCCGTCGGTCCGCCACAGCTCGGTTCCGTTCACGCCATCATCGGCGCCGATCAGCACGGTGGCGCCAAGCAGTGCCGCACCGCTGGTGATCCCCGTGGCGCCGTTGCCGCTGCCGGGGTTGATGTCCTTCACGAGCACGGTGCCACCCAGGGTGCCGTCGCTGCGCCAGAGTTCGTGCCCGGTCGTCGCTTCCGTAGCGGTGAAGATCAACACGCCGCCAAGGTCGCGCATGATCTCCTCGATGCCGCCGCTCGCCGCCGAGCCCGGGTTGATGTCGAGCACCAGCGCGGTGGTGGTTCCGTCGGTCGACCACAGTTCGCTGCCCGTCGAGCCGTTGTCGGCAAAGAAGAAGAGCCGCGAGCCGATGGTGGTGACGCTGGTGGGGAAACCACCCACCGATCCGGGGCCAATGTCGAGCACGATCTGCGTGCCGGCCGCCGTGCCGTCGCTCATCCACAGCTCGGAGCCGCTCACGCCGTCATTGGCCGCGAAGTAGGCCTTGCCGTTGAACGCCGCGAACCGGTTGGGAACGCTGCTCGCGGTCGCCGTCGTGGTGTTGATGTCTTTCACCTGCACGGTGCCCGCCGTGGAGAAGTCGGTACGCCACAGCTCGCTGCCCGTGCCGTCGGTGGCGCGGAAGAAGACCAAGCCGCCGACGAGGATGAACCCGGTCGGCGAGGAGGCCGGCGCACCTGGGTTGATGTCCTTGAGCAGGGTGGTGCCGGCGGCGGTGCCGTCGGTGATCCAGAGTTCGCTGCCACTCACCCCATCGTTGGCGGCGAAGATCGTCACCGCCCCGAAGCTGAAGAACTGGTTCGGCGACGACCCGATGGCGCCTGGGTTGATGTCCTTGACCATCGTCGTGCCCACGGTGGTGCCGTCGGAACGCCACAGCTCGGCGCCGCTGACGCCATCGATGGCGCTGAAGAACGCAGTCGTGCCGCCAAGGACGGAGGTGATCGAGGCCGGGTCAGCGCCCGGGTTGATCGCGACCGTGTTGATGTCCTTGACGAGGGCCTGGGCTGGAGCACTGCCCACGCAGAGGGCTGATCCGAGGAGGAGAGCGATGGGGAGAGTCGGTTTCATGCGGTCCGCTAGCGAGGAAGGGGCGAAGGTCGGCGACGAGGCACGCGCACCGGGTCCGCAGCATGCAAGCTGGGGGGGGCGAGCCTGCCGACGACCTAGGTTTGCCGCAGGCACCGCGTTTTGGGGGTGTTTCGTTGGCTTTTTTCGCCGGTGGCCGAGCGCGGGTCAGGGATGCGATGGCGGGCGCGCTTGGCTGCTACCATCCGCGCGCTCATGTGTGGCATCGTCGGCATCCGCGCCGAGACCTTGCAGAAGACGGGCGGCGACTTCGCCGCGGCCCTGCGCGCGCTGGCATGGCGCGGGCGGGATGGAAGCGGCACGGCGCTGGTGGGCGGGTGGCAGGTGGGGGTGGCGCGGTTGGCGATCAGCGATCCCCAGGCCGGGCAGCCGATCACCTGCCCGGACACAGGGCGCGTGGTGGTGTTCAACGGCGCGGTGACGTCGGCGCCTGCAGAGTGGCAGCGCTACGGCGCGGGGCGGCAGACTCGCAACGACGCCGAGCTGCCCCTGCTGCGGCTGCGCCACCGCGGGCCGGCCGAGCTGGCGCCGCGCTGCGGGCACCACGCGCTCGCGGTGATCGAGCCGAGCGGGGCCGGGTGGCTTGCGCGCGACGCGTTCGGCGAGAAGCCGCTGTACTGTGTGCAGGAAGGCGAGCGGGTGGTGGCGTTCGCGTCGACGGTGGCGGCGCTGCGCGCGCTCGGCCTGTCGGTGGAGCTGCCGGTGGGCGAGGTGGCGCACTTCTTTCGCGCTGGCTGGCACGGTGCGCCGGTGGTGAACGCGGGGCGTAGCTTGGACGACGATCATCGCGGAGTGTGGTCGGTGGCTGACGGGCAGCCGCACGCACAAGCGATCGAGGCGTGGCCGGCGCGGCCGCTGCGGGCGCGGGTGCAGGCAGCGATCGAACGCTGCGCCACGGCCGAGGTGCCGGTGGGCCTGTCGCTGTCGGGAGGGCTCGACAGCGCGTGCCTTGCCGCGGGTCTGGGCGCGGCGCGGCGCACCGACGTGGTCGCGTTCCAGTTCCGCGCCAAGGACGCGCCGAGCAGCGAGCGCACCGCGGCCGAGGCGGGGGCGCAGATGCACGGGTTGCGCCTCGTGCCGGTCGACGCCGATGCCAGCATCCTTGGCCAACTCACCGCGCTGACACGCGCGCACGGCTTGCCGGTGGGTGATCCGTCGACGTTGGCGGCGCACGCGGTGGCGCAGGCGGCGGCGGCGCACGGCGTGAAGGTGTTGCTGTCGGGGGAAGGCGGCGACGAGATGTTCTTCAGCTACCGCCGCCATCGTGCGGCGGCGGCCATGCGATCCATCGGCGCGTTGCCGTGGCAGTGGTTGCCGGAGCCGGACGCGCTGGCGCAGGGCTATGTCGCGCGGCTGCGGCGCGCGCTGCGGCGACGGGATGTGGGTTCGCTGTACGCGGTGGCGCCGCCGGGCGTCGCGGCGACGGCGCTGGTGCCTGAGTTGCGCGAGGCACCGGCGCGCGAGACCCCGCGCGGCGATCCGTTGTTGCGCATGCTGGCGCTCGATCGCGACGAGTATCTGCGGCGCGATCTGTTGGTGAAGCTCGACCTGGCCACGCTGCACGCTGGCGTCGAGGGTCGATGTCCGTTCCTCGATCCCGAGGTGTGCGCGGCGCCGGAAGCGGATCCCGCGGTTGCCGCGCGCAATCTGGGCAAGCGGGCGCTGCGTCGTGCGTTCGCCGCGGAGCTGCCGCGGCAGGTGCTGCGGCAACGCAAGACGGGGTTCGCGCTGCCGCTCGATCGTTGGCTGCGCTGCGACGACTACCTGCCGGATCTTCTGAATGATCGGCGCACGCTGGAGCGGGGACACCTCGTCAAGGACGGCGTGCGCAAGCTTCTGGACCTGCATCGCGCTGGCGACCACGACCTCGGCCACGCGCTCTATCTGTTTGCCGCCTACGAGATCTATCTGCGCGTGCGCGAGGAGCTGCCGTGCCACGCGTGATGCGCGTGCTCACGCGCCCCAACGTCGGCGGGCCGACGCGGCAGATGGTGGCGCTGTGGCACGCGTTCGCCGAGCTGGGTTGGCAGACGTTGCTGGTCGTGGGGCAGTGCGAGGACGAGCCGGCGGTGGATCTGGCGGCGGAGGGCGTGCCGCAGATCGCGCGCGAGGCGGTCGATGCGAACAGCGCCGGGTTCGTGGTGCTACCGCAGCTGCGCCGCGGCGTGCATCCAGTGCGCGACGGGTTGGCGCGGTGGCGCCTGGGACAGTTGATGCGCGCGTTCGCGCCAGACGTAGTGCACACGCACACCAGCAAGGCAGGCGCGCTGGCGCGGTCGGTGGCGCGCCAGCAGGAGATCGGCGTCGTGGCACACACGTTCCACGGCCACGTCTTGCAGGACTACTTCGGCCGCTGGCGCGCGTGGTTGGTGCGCGGAGCGGAGCGATACCTGGCGCGCGGCACGCATCTGCTGTTTGCCGTGAGTCCATCGTGTCGCGACGAACTCGCGGCGCTCGGGGTGGCGCCCGCCGAACGGATCGCGGTGGTGCCGCCGGCGGTGGACGTGCGCCGCTTCGTCGGCGGCTCGCGAGCGCGCGCGCGCGAAGAACTCGGTCTCGCCGCGGACGCGTTCGTGCTCGGCTTCGTCGGACGCTTGGTGCCTGTGAAGCGCCCGCGACTCTTCGCCGAGCTGGTCGCGCGCGTGCCCGAGGCGATCGGCTTGGTGTTCGGCGATGGCCCGCTCCGCGGTGAACTCGAAGGCGCCTCGCGCCTGCGGTTGCTCGGCGCGACCGACCAGCTGCCCCGGTGGTTGGTTGCGTGTGATGCGTTGGTCTTCACCAGCGTGCGCGAAGGTTGCCCGCTGGCCGCGGTCGAGGCGTTCGCGGCGGGGGTGCCGGTGGTGGGGTTGGCGGTGCCAGGCGTGCAGGACGTGCTGGGGGAATGGGGCGCTGGCGTCTTGGTCGCACCCGAGCACGGCCTCGACGGGCTCATTGCAGCGTGCGCGACACTGAAAGACGCGCGCCGAACGAGCGACCTCGTCGCCACCGCGAAAGCCAGCGTCAGTCGCTTTGAACCGGCGGCGGTCGCCCGCGAGTTGGTGACCCACTACGAGTCGGCGATGGTTGCGGCCGCGGCGCGCGCGGATCGATAGGCGACCAGGACGAATGTGTCTGACACATTCGTCCCTACAGCAGCGTGCTTGCCAGATCCGCCAGCTTGCTGCGCTCGCCCTTCTCCAGCGTCACGTGCGCATACAGCGGCTGCCCCACCATGCGCGCGATCGTGTAGCTCAGGCCGTTGCTCAGCGAATCGAGATACGGCTGATCGATCTGGCGGATGTCGCCGGTGAGCACCACCTTCGTCCCCTCGCCGGCGCGGGTGATGATCGTCTTCACCTCGTGCGGCGTCAGGTTCTGCGCCTCGTCGATGATGAAGTACACGCGCTGCAGGCTGCGGCCGCGGATGTAGGCGAGCGGCGTGATCAGCAGCTTCTCTTGCTCGCGCATCTGCGCGATCTTCTGCGCCTCGGATTCCTTCTCGCCCGACTCGCCGCAGATCACCGCCAGGTTGTCGAACAGCGGGCGCATGTAGGGGTCGATCTTGGCCTCGGCGTCGCCCGGCAGGTAGCCGAGGTCGCGGTTCGACAGCGGCACGATCGGCCGCGCCAGCAGGATCTGCCGGTAGCGACGGCGGCACTCCAGCGCGGCGGCCAGCGCCAACAGCGTCTTGCCGGTGCCGGCCTTGCCGACCAGCGTCACCAGCGGCACGTCGTCGTCGAGCAGCGCGCGCAGCGCGAACGTCTGGTCGGCGTTGCGCGGACGCACGCCGTACGCGGTCACGTGACTGATGCGCACCAAGATCTGATCGGCGGCGCGGTAGCTGGCGATCGCGGAGACGGTGCCGTTGCGCAGCAGGAAGTTCTCGTTGGGGATCGGCGCGTCGAGCCCGGGCACCGCGCTCGCGGGCAGCGTGCCGGTTTCGTGTAAGCGTGCGATCAACTCGGCCGGCAGGCCGTCGATGGTTCGCTTGCCGGTGTAGAGCCGATCGAAGCTCTCGACCTTGTCGGTGGTGTAGTCCTGCGCCGTGACGCCGAGCGACTTGGCCTTGAGGCGCAGGTTGGTGTCCTTGGTCACCAGCACCACGCGGCGCGAAGGCTTGTCGGAATGCAGCGCCAACGCCACGTCGAGGATGCGGTGGTCGGGACCGTCGGTAAGGAACTGCGCGCGCAGCGCCTCGCTCGGCCCCGCGCAGACGACTACGCGCAGGCTGCCGCGGCCCTCGCCGAGCGACACGCCGCTTGGCGACATCACGTCGCCGGTCAGTTCGTCGAGCCGGCGCAGGCACTCGCGCGCGTGCAGGTTGAGTTCTTGGTTGCCACGCTTGAACTTGTCGAGTTCCTCGATGACCACGAGCGGGATCACCACATCGTTCTCTTCGAAGTGATCGAGACAGCCCGAGTCGTGCAGCAGCACGTTGGTGTCGAGCACGAAGATCTTCGGCGCGCGCTGACTCACGCGCCGGGTACCGCCGCTTGCATGGAGCGCGCACGATAGCCGACCGCGACAAAGAGCGCTGTGGTGCGGTGCGCGCTTTCTATGCTGCCCTTTCTTCTATGGTGCCCTGGTGAGCAGCAGCGACTCTGACTTCCGTGCACCGCATCTGCGGCACGACGACTTCCTCGGCTGCTTTGCGGTGATCGAGAGCGCCGCGGGGATTCTGATGGTGCAGAACCGTCGCCGCATCGCTGGCCGCGAGACGTTGGTGTTCGATCTGCCGGGCGGCCAAGTAGAGCCCGGGGAACTGCTCGTCGAGGCGTTACAGCGCGAGCTACGCGAGGAGATCGGCGTCGAAGGTGTGGACGAGCCGGAGTTTCTGTTCGTGCAGGAGGGCGAGAAGGTCGATGCCGGCGTGCGGCGCTACGCGTGGCGCTCGTTCTTCTACGCGGTGCGAGCGCTGGCCGGTGAACCGCGCGCGCACGGCGAGGTCTTGGCGGTGCGCGTGGTTCCGCGCGCTGAGTTGCCGGCGCTGCTGACTGCGCCGTATCACGACAGCTTCGGCGTGTGGTTGAAGCAGGGTGGCGTCATGCATCGGTCGGCGTGGCGGGAGTAGTGGGCGTGCGGCGGCCCGAGCACCGAAAAACGCGCGCCATCGCGTAACCAAATCGAACTCGCAGCACACAGGGGGGCATGACGACCGCACTCCTGTTGCAAGTTCTGTTGACGTTCACGGTGGAAGGGCAGGGCCCGGTGCGCTTCGGGTTTCCGTTGCCCGAGAACGCGCTCGCGCGTGGCCTCGCCGTCGAGGGCGTCGCCGCGGCCACGCTGCAATGGCGGTCGTTGATGCCGCGGCCCGATCGCGGCACCGGCCGGCGTTGGGTGGAGATCGCAATCGGCGGCGTCGGCATGCAGGCCGTTCCACAGAAGACGCTGCGGCTGCGGGTCGGGCGCGTGCCGGCGACGTCGGAAGGGAACGCGACGACCGGGGCTGTGTTCAACCGCAGCACCGAGGTCGCCGAGAAATCGGGTATTCGCACGACGACTACGACCTGGCGTTTCGCCGACAACGCCCTCGACCGGCGCGAGCGCCTCGAGGTGATCGGCGGCGAGTTGGCGGTCGACGAGGAACTGCTGTGCTGCGGCGAGGCGACCACCGCGGACTCGCCGTCTTTGCGCGCGCGCACGCTGCGCGTAGGCATCGCCGCGCGTGAGTGGGCACGCGCCGGCGTCGTGCCGTTGCCAAGCCGCACGGCGGCGCCGTGGCGCGAGCACTTGCGCGCGATGGGCAAGCAACTCCGCTCGCTGCCGGGAGTGCGCGGCGCCGGTGACTACGTGCGCGCCGAGGGCGTGGTAACGAACCTGGAGTTCGACACCACCCTCGGCTTCGTGCGCTTGGGGCTCGCCTGCGGCGATGCCGAGCTCTTGGCGCGCGCGGCGCAGAGCGCGCGTCACCTCGTCGATCATGATCTCGAAGCCGGCAGCGGCCTGCCGTTCGCGCATGGCGCTGACCATCGCGACAACCCGCCCGAGCCCGGCCACGCGTGGTTGCAGGGCCTCATGCTCACCGGCTGTGTGTTCGCCGACGACGAACTCATCGGCCAGGCCACGAGCATGGCCCGCGGCCTGGCGCGGCATCCGCGCGCGCCGCCGCAAGCGCGGGCGCAAGATCGCGCGCGCGACGTCGGCTGGCCGCTGCTGGAGTTGGAAGCGTACTTGGCGTGTCACGACGATCCGCCGGTGGCGCGCAGCGCCGACGCGCTGGCGCACGAGGTTCTGGCCCGGTTCGACGCGCGTTCCGGTGTCGTGCGTTTTGGCGAAGGCGAGCGCCGCGGCGGCGCGTACGAAGAGCGCGCCTGGCTCACCGGCGGCATCCTGGTGCCGGCGCTGCGCGCGCACGCGGCGCGCACGGGCAACACGCACGCCAAGCAGATCGTCGCGGTCACGCAGGAACGGCTGCTCGCGCTGCTGCGCCGCGGTCAGCGCGGCATCCCCATTCGCTACTGGGTCGACCGCGACGGCCTCGGCAGCGAGCTGCGCTTATCGGGCACGGCAGAGGGGTTCCTGGTGCTGGAAGGCGTCGATCCCGCGGACCTGCCGCGCGTGCTGGCGCGTGGTCCGGTGGCCGCGTGTCTCGAAGGCGTGCCCCGCGACGACGATCCCGACGTCGCGACGCAGTTCAGCATCGCGGCGCGATGCACGTGGGTGCTGCGCTAGCTTCACCAGGAACCTCTGCGCTTGTGACGCACAACCCTTGACCCGCGACCGCGGCACCGGAACCATCCTCCGCCTCGGCAACCCATCACATGCAGGTAGCTAGCGTCAAGCAGGTGCTCGCGGGGGCGATTCCCGTCGACAGCAGGGTCGAAGTTCGCGGTTGGGTGCGCACGCGGCGCGACAGCAAGGCGGGGATCTCGTTCCTGCACCTGTCCGACGGGAGCTGCCAAGGCACGCTGCAGATCGTCGCGGCGAGCACGTTGCCGAACTACCAAGACGGCGTGCTCCTGCTGAGCACGGGCGCGTCGATGATCGCGCGCGGCACGCTGGTGCAGAGCCAAGGCAAGGGGCAGTCGCTCGAGATCCAGGCCGATGCGATCGAGGTGGTGGGCTTGGTCGACGACCCGGCGACCTACCCGATGCAGCAGAAGGAGCACACGCTCGAGTTCTTGCGCGAGCAGGCGCATCTGCGGCCGCGCACCAATACCTTCGGCGCGATCACGCGCGTGCGGCATGCGGCGGCGTTTGCCGTGCATCAGTTCTTCACGCAGGAGGGCTTCTTCTGGGTGAACACGCCGATCATCACCGCGAGCGACGCAGAGGGCGCGGGGCAGATGTTCCGCGTCAGCACGCTGGATGTGCACAACCTGCCGCGCGATGCCGCGGGCAAGGTCGACTGGAAGCAGGACTTCTTCGGCCGCGAGACCTTCCTCACGGTGTCGGGCCAGCTCAACGTCGAGGCCTACTGCCTGGCGCTCTCCAAGGTCTACCCCTTCGGGCCCACGTTCCGCGCCGAGAACAGCAACACCGCGCGCCACCTCGCAGAGTTCTGGATGATCGAGCCGGAGATCGCGTTCGCCGACCTGAACGCCGACGCCGACCTCGCCGAGCGCTTCTTGAAGCACATCTTCAAGGCGGTGTTGGCCGAGCGCGCCGACGACATGCGCTTCTTCGAGGAGCGCGTGCAGAAGGGAGTCACGGCGCGGCTCGAGAAGTTCCTCGACTCGTCGTTCGAGCGCCTCGACTACACCGAGGCGGTGGCGATCCTCGAGCGCAGCGGCAAGAAGTTTCAGTTCGCGCCTGCGTGGGGCATCGACCTGCAGACCGAGCACGAGCGCTTCCTGTGCGAGGAACACGTCGGCCGGCCGGTGGTGGTGATGAACTACCCCGAGGCGATCAAGGCGTTTTACATGCGCAGCAACGCCGACGGCAAGACCGTCGCGGCGATGGATGTGCTGGCGCCGGGCATCGGCGAGATCATCGGCGGTAGTCAGCGCGAAGAGCGGCTCGACGTGCTCGACGCGCGCATGACGAAGATGGGGCTCGTGCCCGAGCACTACGGTTGGTTTCGCGATCTGCGCCGCTACGGCTCGGTGCCGCACGCCGGCTTCGGCTTGGGCTTCGAGCGCTTGCTCGTCTACATCTGCGGGCTCGGCAACATCCGCGACGCGATCCCATACCCGCGCGTGCCGGGGTGGGCGCAGTTTTGATCTGCGGCGCGCGAAGCGCGACGCAGATCAAGCGAGCTAGCAAGCTAGCTCGACGCTAGTCCGCTCCTCTAACGCACGCTGAGCGGGCCTTCCAGCACCTCGCCGGCGCGCAGAATTGCGATCCGGAGGCTTTGACCGCGGGCCATGGTCAGGAGGTTGGCGAGGCCTTCGATGCCGTCGAAGGCTTGTCGGCCGCCAAACGCGCCGCGCTGCTGCCAGTAGAGAAGGACGTCGTTCGGTTGCAGCTCGAGGGTCGCGGCGGGGCCCGACTCGGCCACCTGCGTGATGCGCACCACCACCGGCAGTCGATAGCGCCGCATGAGCTTCTCGCTGAACGCATCACTCGCCTCGCGCAGCAGGCGTGCGTCCTCGCGCACTTCTTCGACTTGTGCGCCGATCGCATTGGCGATGGTGCCCGCCGCGCGAGGCTGCGGCACTGGCTTGAGCGCCAGCTCGCGGCTGCCTCGGCGCACCGACAGGGAGAACGCGCGCCCGGGTTCGGCGCCGACCAGCGCGCGGGCGTAGTCCACGGCAGAGGCCACTCGCTTCTCGCCGGCGGCCACCACTTGGTCGCCGACCTGCAGACCGGCTTGCGCCGCCGGACCGATCGCGTCGACCGAGGCCACGGTGAGCGCGCCGTCCTTCTCGTCGAGCCGCATGCCCAGCCAAGACGTGTAGCCGGTCGAGCCGATCAGCAACTCGTTGAACACGCGCTGCACGGTGTTCACGGGAATTGCGAAGCCGATGTTCTCGGCGTTGGCGGCCATCGCGTTGTTGATGCCGATCAGCTTGCCGGTGATGTCCAGCAGGGCGCCGCCGCTGTTGCCTTGGTTGATCGCCGCGTCGGTCTGCAGCAGCGCCTTCAGTTGCAGGACACCGCCGTCGGGGGTGCGCGCGGCGATTTCGCGGTCGGTGGCCGAGAGCACGCCGCGGGTCACGGTGTTGGCGTGACCCTGCGGGTTACCGATGGCGATCACGGTCTCGCCGACCATCAAGGAATCCGAATCGCCGATCACGACCGGGGTCACTTCCTGGCCAGGTGGCAAATCGAGCTGTAGCAGGGCAAGGTCGTGGTCGCGCGACGCGTTCAGAATGCGGGCGGCGTAGTCCTGGCGGTTCTTCAGGCGTACCTGGATCTGATGGCTGTCAGGGCGCATCGCCGCTGACGCCACCACGTGCCAGTTGGTGATCACCATGCCGTTGGCATCGATGATGACGCCGGAGCCTTGGCCTTCGAGGTTCGAGCCGCGAAACATGGCTTGCCGCTGGTCGCGCGTCAGCACGTAGATGCTGACCACCGAGTTCTCAGCGCGGCGCACCGCCTTGACTTCCGGGGTGACACGTTCATTGAGATCGGCCTCGTCGGCAACCCCCGCACGGCTGGGCGGTGCCAGCTTGCCGCTCGGCGTCGCTTCCTGCGCCATTGCGACTCCCAGAAAGAAGAGCGTGACTAGTTGAACAGACCAGGATCGGCGGCGTGCGAGCATCGGAATCATGCGAGTGGCCAATCTACGGATGAGTGGGCGCGATTGCTCCGACGCAACTGGGGCGACCCTCGCGTGCCAGCGTGCGTGCCGTGCTCGGTCGGTGATCGAGTCGCGTCTGGCCAATGCTGTTGCTCGTTCGAGTCGACGCGGCGAACATTGCCGGCATGTTCTGCCTCGCGTTTGCCGCCCTGGCGCTGTCGTTCTCGATTCAGGAGCCCCGGGCCGAAAACCCAGCGGCCGCTGTCGAATCGATGGTCACGGTGCCCGCCTTCTCGGCGCACGTCCGCTTCCTGGCCGATGACCTGCTAGAAGGTCGCGGCGTCGGCTCCCGGGCCGACTCGCTCACCCGGCTCTACCTCCGGACCCAGCTCGAAGGCGCCGGCCTGGTGCCCGGGTTCGGCGAGGCTGGCTTCGAACAGCCCGTGCCGATCATCGGCATCACATCGATGGTCAGCACACCGCTCACCGGCCACGGCAGCGTCGGCAGCACCACGCTGCAGGGCGGCACTGACTTCACCGTGCGCGCCGGGCGGCCCGACGCCGAGACCAAGCTCATGGGTGTCCCCCTGGTGTTCGTCGGCTACGGCATCACGGCGCCCGAGCAGACGTGGAACGACTTCAAGGAGGTCGACGTGCGCGGCAAGGCGCTGTTGGTGATGAACAACGATCCGGCGAGCGACCCGCAGCTGTTCGCCGGCAAGGAGCGGCTCTACTACGGGCGATGGAGCTACAAGTACGAAGAGGCCGCGCGGCGCGGCGCGGCCGCGGTGATCCTCATTCACACCAACGAGTCGGCGGGGTACCCCTTCAACGTCATCCTCGCCAAGCACCAGCAAGAGGAGTTTCATCTGCCGTACGCCGGGGGCCAACCCACGCTCACGCTCGAGGCATGGTGTTCGGAGGACGCGGCGAAGGCGCTGGCACGGCTCGGGAACCACGACCTCGACAGCTTGCGCGCTGCCGCGCAGAAGCGCGACTTCAAGCCGGTGGATCTCGGGGTCACGGTCGACGTCGGCACCACGAACCGCGTGCGCGAGCTGACCTCGGGCAACGTCGTCGCCAAGCTGCCGGGGAGCGACCGCAAGCTGGCCGATCAAGCGGTGATCGTCACCGCGCACTTCGATCACCTCGGCATCGGGCCCGAGCGCAAGGGCGACAAGATCTACAACGGCGCCGTCGACAACGCCTCGGGCACCGCGGCGATGTTGGTGCTGGCGCGCGCCTGCGCCGCGTTGTCGCCGGCGCCCAAGCGGAGCATCTACTTTGCGGCGGTGACCGCCGAGGAGTCGGGTCTGCTGGGCTCGCAGTGGCTGGCGCGCAACCCGCCGTGTGCGATCAAGAACCTGGTCGCCAACTTCAACATCGACGGTATCAACATCTGGGGCGCGGCGCGGGACATCGAGATGGTCGGCCACGGCAAGAGCACGCTCACCGCCCTGGCCGACGCCGTGGCGCAGCGGCGCGGCCGCGAGGTGCGGCCCAACCAGGAGCCCGACAAGGGCCTGTTCTATCGCTCCGACCACTTCTCCTTCGCCAAGGTGGGGGTGCCGTCGGCGTACTTCAAGGCCGGCACTGACTTCTTGGAGAAGGCCGACGCGCGCCGCCGGATCAAGGCCCTCTACACCAACACCTACTATCACCAGCCGTCCGACGAGTTCGAGCCGGCGCGCTGGCAGATGGACGGCGCCGTGGCCGACATCCAGCTGATGCTCGAGTGCTTGGTGCGCCTCGCCAACGATCTGCAGGCGCCACTGTGGACGCCGGGCGACGAGTTCGAGAAGCTGCGCTGACCCTGGCAGTCTCCTTCTGCCGTCCCTCACCCGCATGACGCTCCCGCCCTCGGGGAAGTGCTTGATCGAGAAGCCTGCTCGCAGGACCCCGCTCACGCGGCGTCGTGACTTCGCACCGTGTCGACCGGGTCGCATAGCCGCCGCCGCGTCCTCGTTGCCGCTTTTCGCGCCTCGTTGCCGCAAGAAGTCCGTGCGTTGCGATCACGAAGTGCTTCGTGGTGCCTACGCGTCACCAAGAGACGTACCGCAACTCTTCGAAGCGATCACAAACCGTTGCGTTGCGTACCGAATCGTCGCGAGGCCTGCAGAAACCGTTGCGTTGAGATTTGGCACGCTCCGTTGCCCGATGAAATCGTCGCGGCGCGATTCTGAATTGTTGCGGGGCTCGCAGAAATCGCTGCGTGGCGTACAGAATCGTCGCGCCGCGATTTCGAACTCATCTTTGGGCGCAGAAAACGTTGCGGCGCGTACCGCGGGATCTCGTTGGGAAATCTGCCTCTTCCGCGACGTTTCGGTTGTCCTCGGTGGCGGAGATGTACCTGCTGACGACGCAGCGCTTGCCGGATCCGGCGATTGGTTCGCCGCGCTGCGTGCCGGCACGCCATCGAAGCGCGCTTTCCCTCACAACCGCACGTGCAGCGCATCGGTGGCGCGGAAGCAACCCGCCGCCTGGTGCAGGAAGCCCTGGAGCACCAACGTCGTGCCGTGCAGCGCCGTGTTGTTCGGGATGCCGAGGAGCACCCCAATAGCGTCACCCACGCGCTTTCCGGGTCCGTGCGGTGCGAACGTGCGAAGCGTTAGCGGGACCTGCGACGGCCCGCCTGATCACCGCGTATCCTATGGAAGCAGAATGATCCACGAACACGACTGCGTTGTCCTGACGCATGACCTCCCGGTGGTGGGCCTTGTGGCCGGCGATGTCGGCACGGTCGTGCACGTCCACCAGGGCGGGTCCGCATTCGAGGTCGAGTTCGTCACGATGACCGGGCGCACGGTGGCGGTGACGACGGTGTCTGCGTCGCAACTTCGGCCGGTCAGTAGGCAGGACATCTCGCACGTCCGTGAGCTAACGGCGAAGTAGTACGGCGACCCCGTGAAGGAGCGGACGGTGGCGGCAGTCAACAAGCAGATCATCCTCGCGCAGATCAAGAAGACGGCTGCTGAGAACGGTGGCGTGCCGCTGGGTGTCCTGCGCTTCGAGAATGCGACAGGCATCAAGCAGACCGAGTGGCTTGGTCGCTACTGGGCGAGGTGGAGCGATGCTGTTCGTGAAGCAGGCCTTGCTCTGGCCACTCAGTTCACCAAGCCCTACCGGGTGGAGACGAGCGCCGGCCTCGACCTCAGCAACGGCGTGGGTTTCGCGCTCGGGCGCTGATCCAGGTCTAGAAGCGCACCACGCCGCCCACGGTGAATCCATCGACGGTCAGTTCGACATCGTCGAACGACGATGGCGCACCGGACAGGTCGATCGACTTGAGGTTCCACCAGCGGTACGCCACCTGCAGCGCCAGGCTTCGATGGGGGAAGAACTCCAACCCGACCTCGGCGAGGCTGCTGGTCGTGAGGCCCGCGAAGGCTTCTGTCGCGCGGCCATACACGCCAGCGACGGGCCAGCCGACGTGTGCCTCGAGACCCACCATGCCGCTGACCGCGTGGTCGTCATAGGTCGGCCCACTTGCGCCGAGCGGCGCACCTCCGCCGGCCAGGCTCGTGTCGAGGTCGAAGCGGAAGTCGTCGTACGCGAGCCCCACCAGTCCAGACAGCGACGCCATGGTGCCGAGCTGCAACGTCGGCTTCCACGCCACCGAGGCTTCGAACAGCTGGTAGCACTCGATGCCCACCTGAAGTCGTTCGTTGGGTTCGTGCCCTCCACGCCGCTGACGCTGACTTCCAACGTGTGTCGGAAGGTCCGCGGGGCAGCGTCGTGCCGCGCCGATCCGAGTTCCACTTCGGCGCGACCGTGCGCGAGAAACTCGCGGGTAGTCCGCACCCCGAATCGGATCGGTGGCGCACGCAGATAAAGGCAGCAGGACAGCCACGGAGTAGCGTGAGATTGCAGTCACATCAGTCGATGGGACTCTCGGTGCGTCGGGCGCCGGGAATAGCCGGATCGACCGCGTGCGTAACGCGGTTTCTGCCGAGGCTGCCGGACTCCACCGCCCATGCTCGAGTGCTTGGTGCGGCTCGCCAACGATCCGCAGGCGCCACTCTGGACGCCGGGCGATGAGTTCGAGAAGCTGCGCTGACCCTGGCAGTCCTTCTGCCGTCCCTCACCCTCATGACGCTCCCGCCTCGCTCCGACACCTTCGCTCCCCGCCACTTCGGTCCGCGCCCGCAAGATCAGCAGCAGATGCTTGCGGCGCTCGGCTGCAAGACGCTCGACGACTTGATGGCCAAGACGATGCCCGCGAGCATCCGCTTGAATCGCGAGTTGCAACTGCCCAGCGCGCGTGGCGAGCAGGAGACCCTGGCCGACTTGCGCGCGCTCGCCGCCAAGAACCAGGTGTTCCGTTCTTACATCGGCATGGGCTATCACGACTGCTTCACGCCCGGCGTCGTGCTGCGCAACGTGCTGGAGAACCCGGGCTGGTACACCGCCTACACGCCGTACCAGGCCGAGATCAGCCAGGGTCGCATGGAAGCGCTGCTCAACTACCAGACGCTGGTGCGCGACTTGGCCGGCATGGAGCTGAGCAACGCGTCGATGCTCGACGAGGCGACCGCCGCGGCCGAAGCGATGACCATGTGTCAACGCGTGCTCGGCAAGAAGGGCGAGGGGCGCGACGTGTTCGTCGTGGCCGCCAATTGTCATCCGCAGACGATCGCGCTGGTGCAGATGCGAGCGGAGCCGCTGGGTATCGAGGTGGTCGTGGTGGCGCCCGCGCAGATGCGCTTCGACCACCGCGTGTTCGGCGTGCTGCTGCAGACCCCGAGCACCGACGGCGTGGTGCATGACTTGACCGCTGTCATCGGCAAGGCGCACGCCGAGGGCGCCCTCGCGTGTGTGGCGAGCGATTTGCTGGCGCTGACCCTGCTGAAGTCACCGGGCGAGATGGGCGCCGACATGGTGGTGGGTTGCAGCCAGCGCTTCGGGGTGCCGATGGGCTATGGCGGACCGCACGCCGGGTTCTTGGCCACCAAGGAGGAGTTTGCGCGTCAGTTGCCCGGCCGCATCATCGGCGTCAGCAAGGACTCGCACGATCGCTTCGCGCTGCGCATGGCGCTGCAGACGCGCGAACAGCACATTCGGCGCGAGAAGGCCACCAGCAACATCTGCACGGCGCAGGTGCTGCTCGCGGTGATGGCGTCGATGTACGCGGTCTACCACGGCCCGGCGGGCCTCGTGGGGATCGCGCAGCGCACGCACGCGATGACCACGGCGCTGGCGGTGGGCCTGCAGGACGCCGGCTGCGAGGTGAAGACGCCCTACTTCGACACTTTGAACATCCGGCCCCACGGCAAGACGCCCAAGCAGGTGCTCGACGCGGCGCGGACGCGCAAGATCAACCTGCGCGACTTTGGCGACGGCACCGTGGGCGTCGCCTTCGACGAAACGGTCACCGAGGCCGATGTGCGCGACGTGCTCGCCTGCTTTGGCATCGAGGGCGCAGTCGACGTGACGAAGCTCGCCTCGCGCGGCACGGCGTGGCCGAGCGCGCTGCAGCGCACGTCGCCCTTCATGACGCATCCGGTGTTCCACAGCTATCGCTCGGAGACCGAGATGCTGCGCTACATCCACCGACTGGAGATGAAGGACCTGTCGCTCAACCATTCGATGATCGCGCTGGGTTCGTGCACGATGAAGTTGAACGCCACCACCGAGATGATCCCGGTGACGTGGCCCGAGTTCGGCAAGCTGCACCCGTTCGCGCCGGTCGAGCAGGCGGCGGGCTACAAGGTGATATTCACCCAGCTCGAGGAATGGCTGCGCGAGATCACCGGCTTTGCCGCGGTGTCGCTCCAACCGAACGCCGGCTCACAGGGCGAGTACGCTGGCCTGCTGGTGATCCGCGCCTACCACCGCGCGCGCGGTGAACAAGGGCGCAATGTCTGCCTGATCCCGAGTTCCGCGCACGGCACCAATCCAGCCAGCGCGGCGATGTGCGGCATGGAGGTAGTGATCGTCGCCTGCGACAAGCACGGCAACATCGACGTCGCCGACCTGGAGGCCAAGGCCGCGGCGCACCGCGAAGACCTGGCGGCGCTGATGGTGACCTATCCGTCGACGCACGGCGTGTTCGAGGAGTCGATCAAACGCATCTGCGCCGTCGTGCACGAGCACGGCGGTCAGGTGTACATGGACGGCGCCAACATGAACGCGCAGGTCGGCTGGTGCCGTCCGGGCGACATTGGCGCCGACGTGTGTCACCTCAACCTGCACAAGACGTTCTGCATCCCGCACGGCGGCGGCGGCCCGGGCATGGGACCGATCGGCGTGGCGCCGCAGTTGGCGCCGTATCTACCGGGTCACCCGGTGATCAAGACCGGCGGCGCGCAGAGCATCGGACCGATCTCGGCGGCGCCCTGGGGCAGCTCGTCGATCCTGCTGATCAGCTATGCGTACATCGCGATGATGGGCGGCAAGGGCCTGAAGGACGCGACTGCGCTGGCGATCCTGAACGCCAACTACGTGGCGTACCGCCTCAAAGACAAGTACCCCACGCTGTTCAGCGGCAAGGGTGGCTTCGTCGCGCACGAGTGCATCCTGGAGCTGCGCCACCTCAAGGCGGTGACGGCGACCGACGTTGCCAAGCGTCTGATGGACTACGGCTTTCACGCGCCGACGTTGTCGTTCCCGGTGACCGGCACGCTGATGGTGGAGCCGACCGAGAGCGAGAGCAAAGGAGAGCTCGACCGCTTCTGCGACGCCATGCTGTCGATCCACGCCGAGATCGAAGACATCGTGGCTGGCAAGGCGGACGCGACCGACAACGTGCTGAAGAACGCGCCGCACTCCGTGGTGCACGCGTGCGTCGACGTTTGGAAGCACCCCTACACCCGCGAGCAAGCCTGCTTCCCGGCCGCCTGGCTGCGTGAGCACAAGTATTGGCCGACCATCGGCCGGGTGAACGACGTCTACGGCGACAAGAACCTGATGTGCGCTTGCCCGCCCATCGAGTCGTACGCGAACTGAACAAGACGCCGAGCGGGTGCTGCCGGCAACCTAGGAGTCTGCGTCACGGGAACGGACCGAAAGTCCTAATAGGCGCCGGCGCGGGCTAACGCCCAGCGGACGGCGTCGGGAGTTGGGACTTCAAAGACTGGTTGTACCGGACTGAAGTTGGTTCGGGATCGTCGATGGGC
>JANPER010000103.1:0-4410 GCA_031423015.1 Planctomycetota bacterium
ACGCCGCGCCAGGTCGGTCTGCAGCACGTTCTGCGGATCGAGCCGCGCCTTGAGTTGCCGAAAGCGGCGCACCGCTTCCTCGCCATGGATACGCGCGAACGACGACTCCAAGAGCGTCGCATCCTTGGCGTAATAGAACCGCCCGCCCGCCGACAGCACCACCTCGGCCATCGCATGCGTGTGCTGCCAGAGGCGCGCGCGGTTGGCCGCGCTCACTTCGAAGTCCGCTGCGTGACTTGCTGATCGGGTGGCCAGCACCCGGCCTCGACGGACTTCCTCGACTCCACGGCGCCGGTGGTGAAGCAGATGCGCCGCCGGCAACTGCTGCTCGACTTCGTGCAGCCGTTCCACAACCAAGGCGTCGAGGCGTTGCGGCGCGAGGACCTGCGCCGCGTGCTGTCGGAGCTGGCGCGCGACCTCGACGAGCACGCGCAGCTCGTCGCCGCTGCCGCCAACAGCGCGAGCACGGTCCCCAACTACAACCCCAAGTTCTCGGGCCGCCTCGACGAGCTGCTCGATCTGCGCAAACGTTTGAAGGACGACCGCACCGGAGTGATCTGCGGCATCCACGGCCTCGGCGGCATCGGCAAGACGGAGCTCGCGTATGCCTATGCGCACGCGTTCGCCAGCGCCTACCCCGGCGGCCGCTTCGAGGTGAAGTGCGACGGCAAGTCGAGCTTGCGCGAGGCGGTGCTGTGTCTGGGTGACTTCCACGAGCTCCGGGCGCGGATCAGCGATGAGGAACGTAAGACGACGGCGACCTACTTCGCGGCGGTGGTGCGCTGCCTCGACGAGCGCGTTGCCACCAAGGGCCACATCTTGCTGGTGCTCGACAACGTCACGGATCTGGCGCTGGTCCGCACGGAGCAGATCCGCGCGGCCTCGAAGCCGCCCTGACGCAGCACAAGAACATCAAGGCGGTGATCGTGGTGCATCTGTTTGGCGCCGCCGCCGACATGCCAGCGGTGGCGAAGCTCACCGCGCCGCGCGGCATCCCGATCATCGAGGATGCCTGCCAGGCGATCGGCACACGCGTGGGCGACCAGCTGGCAGGTGCAATCGGCCTGTGCGGCGCGTTCTCGACCTTCCCGAGCAAGAACCTCGGCGGGCCCGGCGACGGTGGGTTCTTGACCACGAACGACGCGGCGTTCGCCACGCGCTGCAAGCAACTGCGCAATCACGGCCAGAGCGACACCTACAAGCACGATCGCGTCGGTGGCAACTTCCGGCTCGACGAACTGCAGTGCGCGGTGCTGCGAGTGAAGCTGCCGCACCTCGACGGGTGGAACGCCAAGCGCCGCACCGACGCCGAGCGCTACCGCGGTCTGCTGGTCGAGAAGGGCCTGAGCGACCGCGTGCAGCTCCCCGAGGACCAACCGGGCCACACGTATCACCAGTGCGTCACGCACCTGCAGGGCGTCGACCGCGACGGCGTGCGCAAGAAGCTCACCGATGCCGGCATCGGTTGCGCCGTCTACTACCCGATCCCGTTGCACGAGCAGCCGTGCTTCGTATCGCTCAGCTACAAGCGGGCGGCGCGCACCAACCTGGCGTTGCCGATCTTCCCCGAGCTGACCGAGGCCGAGGCGGTGGAAGTGTTCGACGCGCTGGCGGCCGCGGAGCGCTAGCGATGACTCGAGTCACGCGCCAATCAACATGGCGCTGCCGCTGACCGAGCCGAAGGCAACGGGGCCGCCGCTGCAGGTCGTGATCGCGCGCTGACGTCCTGCCACCAGTTTTGCTTTGCGAGTCCGGAAGCCGACGCCGCTGGCGATCTGATCCTCACCTGAATCGCGACGGGTTACCGGCGCGAGGACGCTGGCGCGCTGGCGACAGAGACCCCCTCGGCGCAAGCGCTGCCAGCAGAACGACGAGGAATGTCATGCACTGTCTCAGCCGAACGATTGCGTCCTGCTCCCTGGTTTTGGTAGTGGTCCCCGACCTGCGCGCCAACGACGTGCCGGTGATCCGCCTGTCGATCGACCACAGCACGCACAAGCTGCAGGCCGCCGGTCCGCAGCGCGTCCCTGCTGCGCCGAACGGCAGGCGCTGGCGCGCATGGACCACCCCGGCATCGCGCGGGTGTTCGACGCCGGCGTCGACCAGGACCAGCGGCCCTACGTGGTCATGGAGTTCCTCGATGGCCCCTCGCTGCTGCACTACGCCGACGAACGCCGGCTCGGTCAGAGTGCGCGCGGCTGCGCAGCAGAGTGATGCGGGAAGGCAGGTCGGTCATCGGCACGCCCTCGGTAGAGGATAGCCGGCGGCCAATCCACGCATCCCGCTCGGCGACACCTGGCAGTGGAACACCACCACTTGGCAGCAGGTCGTCACCGCTGGTGGCGCTGTGTGACAGCTCAGGCGCCCCGCGTCCAGCGCCATACGGTCGGACTCCAGACTCCACCGGTCATGTCCTTGGCGAGCACCGGGCCGAGGAACGTTTGCACCGCTTGGTGCAGCACCTCAAACGTACGCCAGCAAAGTTCGTTGGCTTCCGCCATGGCGGCGTAGGGGGCATCCCAGTTCTCCGGTGGATGCGGCACGTCACTCGGCAACGCGTGCGTCGATCGAAAGTCGAACGTCCTATCGAGCGCCGTGCGCAACACTGCGGCGTCGATCGCCCCCACACTCGCCAACAGCGCGAGATCAGGCAGATCCTTGATCCTCGAATTGGGCCGCACACGTGGCATCGAGTAGGCGTGCAGCTTCTCGGCGATGTGGGACGCGACCGGGTAGAGACGAAGACGCGCAGGCTCGATACTCGCGAAGTCGAGCAGGCGGTTGCCGACGATCTCGTCCGGCTCGCCGACCAAAGGATCGCCGAAGCCGACATCGACGCCGAACCGACGCCCATAGATCCGGCCGGCAAGGCGGCATTCGGCGGCGAAGCGGTGGCCGGCGTACTTCATGCCTTCGCCGAGGATCTCGGGATGCTGCCGATCCCGTTGGATCTCGAACTGCATGAAGTCACCCAGCGCGAGGCGGCCGGCGGCCTGCAGGCATTCGAGCGATTCGGCGGGCGTCCCCATCATGCGAAGGTCGACATCCTTCGTCGTGCGGGCCCGTTGCAGGCGCATCTCGAGGACGAGGCCTCCCTTGAGGATCACGGTGTCGTCGCCTGACCGCTGCACGCGGGCCAGGAAACGCTCGAACACGAGCAGTTGGCGGCGGCGCACCAGATCGGGCCCGGAAGCCGAGGCCGTGCGCAGGCGTTGTTCGAGCGACTGCTTGAAGGCGGCCGGTGTCGTGTATCGATGGGCCGTCACTTGCGTGCGTCGAGTGACCGACGATGCAGCCCGGTGAGACTTCGCTTGTCCTCACTCGAGATGAGGCCGCGTTCTCGCGCCTGACGGATCGCCTGCTCCACGATCTCGGGGGAGACATGCGCAGCGACGCACTCCGTGATGGCTTGACGGGGAGTGGTCACAGGCACGACGTCGGCCCACGTGCGATCCGATTCGGGCAGATCGGAATGGTGCAGGGCGAGCCCATGCGGAACACGTAGGCGCCGCGCGCGCCACGACGTTGGAGCCGTCATGTGCACCTTAGTCGGCAGAGTGTCCGACAGGTCGTGCAGGAACAGGCTCGTCTCGTGCGAGAAGACGCCGACGCGGCCCGACCAGAGCCAGAGAGCGACGAATTCCTCGTGATCGCCGGCCGGGTACTGTGCGAGTCGATAGACCCCGCGGCGAACCCGGAGGATGCGACCTGCTCGCAGGTGCTTCTGCAAGTGTTGGGACGAGTAGCCGCAGGCTTCGGCCTGTGCGAGGGCGAATAGGCCGGCTTGTCCTTCGGCGGTCTCGTAGAGTCGCTCCCAGGCGGGCGTATGCGGCATGGCGCGGGACAGCGACACTCGCATAATACTACACCCAGAGTTTAGTTTTTTGCGGCGCCGGTTCGCCTACTCCACGCTGTCATCGTGGCGCCTCCCGCCAGAGAGGGCTCGATCGAGACGTGGCGAGTCGAGACGAGCTTCTGCAAGCCCTGCGGTCTCAACGCGTTCGGCATGGACGGCCCGTTGTGAGCCGCGGCTGTGGTGACGGATGTCCTCTCGAGCCCTCTGTCCACGAACAGGCGTCGACAAGAGCTTCGCCAAGGGCACGCCGGAGAAGCCCGCCACGCGCAGGAACGCCTCGTGCACCAGCGCCGTCGCCTGCAGGGTCTGCCCCGGCCCCTCCCGCTCCATGCGCCCACGCGCCAGCTGCCGCAGCTCGGCGTAGAGAGTGGACTCGAGAGCTACGGACTCGAATCCAACCGGCTCCGACGGCAAAGACCCTCTCAAACGACCTTCAGACGCCGCGCCAGGTCGGTCTGCAGCACGTTCTGCGGATCGAGCCGCGCCTTGAGTTGCCGAAAGCGGCGCACCGCTTCCTCGCCATGGATACGCGCGAACGACGACTCCAAGAGCGT
>JANPER010000104.1:0-39090 GCA_031423015.1 Planctomycetota bacterium
GCTGCGCGTGCTGCTGCCGTTGCCGAGATCACGACAGGCTGATCGGCTGGCGACTGCCCGGCGAACCTCAGCCGCGATCACGCCACGGTGGCGTTTCGATGCAGAATCTCGCCGCTGCACACGCTCACCGGAAGGACACGCAGCACGGTCGATCGAAGATACGGCCGCAACACGCTCATGACGTGGGTACCCGTCGTATCTACAAAGACGAGAATGATGATCTTGCCATTGCGCCACTCCAACCGCAAGTGACCGCTCTGATAGATGATCGTGAACTCCGTCACGGGCAGTAGCGTGAAAAATACATCAGTCGGTCGCGCCACAATCAGCGCCAGCCCCCGCGCGCTTGGTGAGCGGTACAGATCCAGATAGTGGGCGATCAGGGGCTGCCGGCGGCCCCCCAGACTGACATCTTCGTGCAATCCATCATGAAAAGGAACAACTACAACGCTCCGTCGCAAGAGATCCTGTGCCAAGGGACGCCCCAGCACGCGACTGCTACTGAACACCGCGTGAGGGACACGCTCCTGATCGAGGTATTTGACTACCTCGCGCGCTATGTCTCCCCGCAGCTCCTGGTAGCGCGGCTCACCATAGTGCACAGCAACTCGTTGGTATGGACCGCTGAACCGTAGCGACCGAAGCCGCTCTTGATCCAGAAAACCAAACATGTCCCGCACGGCTGCAACATTCGGCGGCCACCACTTCAGGGAGAATCCGAACGCCTTCATGTAGCCAATCTGCAAGCTATGAACCGTGAGGATCTCGCGCAGAAAGAGGTAGATCAGATCCGGCGTGGTCGCCCGGAAAGTCTCCAGATACCAAAATGCCCAGGGTGCTAGCACTGGTTGTCCATAGTGCGTCGTGAAACCCGGTGGCGGAAGCGGTCTCCCCGCAGGGGAACTGATCGCCATGGACGCGGGCTTTCCGGACAGTCGAGCCGCCGCGGCAACAGTATGCAATGCCGCCGACCATCCATTCGGGCCCGGCAGCTGATTCTCCTCGGCGATATAGTACTGCAAGCTGACTGCAGCATCTGACTCCAACCAGCCGCGCTCCATCGCGTCTGTTCCGGCGGTCAGATACGCGTATGTTCCAGACGGTCGAGTCTGCTTCGCGGCCCGGTAGCTGTGGCGGTGGAGTTCGTGCATCATCAACCGTTGAAATGCCTGGAAGTCGCGCAACGCCAAGTAGTACGGGCAGTGATGCGTCGTGGCTATTGCGATCTGGCCGTGATTCGTAATTTGCGCCGCGGATCCACTCGGAATCTGCCACCGCATGTTGATCCGGAGCGGATTCGGCTCGATCCGCTGCATGTACTTCTGGAAACCTGCAATTGCCGCAGATGAGAAATTAGTAATCGGCGCGCACCGGTTACAGTTTCCTGCATGCAAGACTTCGCCGGAACAGCCACCGTACTCGATGCCAGCCTCGCCGCCGAGAATAAGGCGAACCGACGGGTAGGTCCTCGCCATATGCCGGATACTCTCCATACAAAGTCGGACCACTTCGGCGTTGGTCACATCGTAGACCAGGTGGGGCCAGGCTCTGTCCTCCCCGGGGAATACTGCGAAGGGGGTCGCAAATCTGGGCTCGCTGACGAAGTCATTCGGCTGAATCCTGTTCAACCTTGGTGGGTTCGTGATTCGATTGGTCTTGATCGGATACGTCCGGTTGAACTCATACTCGCCGGTCCAGAACTGGTCATTGTTCGCCATGCCGATGTTGGCGTAGACGCGCATCGACGACCCTGCCAGATTGACGAGAGTTTGCAGCTCAGGGTAGGGATAAAAGGTGAACGACCCGGCACCGAGGCTGATCGGACTGAACACCATTTGCTGTGTGCAAACGGAAGTGGCTCCGTTAGCGTACTCGTGCCATTCACTTGGTACAAGATTCACAGCTGGAGACTCTAGGATCCCCTTCAGGAACCGGACCTCTCTCTCGCTAAGACTCGGAGGCATCGGCGACCGGTTATCTAGCCCATACTGAACCGGGCTAACATGGAACAGCGCATGGGTGTAACCGCCTCCAGAGATCGCTCCGCTGTTCGGGTTGGGAATCGCCTCCCATAGCGCCCAACCCACGTCGTGCAGCACACCCTCGGCGACGAAGTTCGACGCCACCGCGGGGTGCAAGCCTGTTGCGCGAAGCCCGGCGACTAACCTCCGAACGGTCAGCTCCGGGTTCGAAGCTGGCGCGCCACCGCTCGCCCCATCGATTGGTGTCTTACGCAGGTTCGCCGAGGTCACGGCACGATCCTGCCAACGCCGAGCGGCGTCAGCCCAAATGTCATCGTGTCATGCAAGATCATTGCTTGCACATAGGCCGTTTGGCCGATGAGGTACGCCACATTGGGCACCGAAAGCTGCGCTCCGAACGAGCCCGAGGGAGGAGGGACGACCACTGCCGGAAACGAGATTAAACCAGCCCCGAGGAAAACGCTGCCGTAGGGCAACCGCAGAGGTACCGCGGCCAGCTGAGTGCTGCCAAAAGGGAAAGCGAGCTGGGGTGCCGAGGCGAATCCGGCCCGAGCCCACAGTTGAACTGGCCACGTCGTGCCAATGCGGACGCTCGAGGCAGCGTCCACGTGGCGGAGTCTGTTCGTGGCGATCAACATCGCCCCGCCCGTGTCCCGGCCGAACACGAGGTCGAGATCGCGATCCCCATCGAAGTCGGCCATGCCTACCGCCACGCATCCGGTTGGGAGAGTGCCGAGCCGCGAGCGGCTCGCATCCGTGAACTTGCCTTGCCCATCGTTCATGTAGGCCCACGGGGTAAAGGCGGGCACGGAGCTCAAGCCATTCGCGATCATGAGGTCGAGGTCGCCATCCTCGTCGATGTCGCCGAACACCGCCTTGTGGCTCAGCGAAATCTGCGCGGGCAACCGGTGAGGTTCATGAGCCAGCTGTCCCCTCCCGTCGTTGATGAGCAAGGCGCTTTTGCCCCAGCTTATGACCAGAACATCGATGTCACCATCATTGTCGACATCGGCGGGGACAGCAAGAGTCCACCGGCCGAATCTCGGGACGGCGACTGTCTGCGTCAGTGCAAACCGTCCTACACCGTCATTCTGCAAGACCTCCAAGGAGCCGGCGTATGCGTTTAGCAGGTCCGTCTTGCCATCGCCATCGATGTCTGCAGGACGACACGTCCCAAGCGGCGACACCAGGCGGCTCGCGGTCTCGTCGCGAAATACACCGGCGCCGTGGTTGATGAAGATTCCATTGTTAAGCAATCCACCACTAGCAACCAAGTCCAGATCACCGTCGAGATCTGCGTCGAACAGCGAGAGCAAACCGGACCCTAGCTGCGCTGTCGCCATATCGGAAGCCGATGTGAATGACCCACGTCCGTCATTGAGATAGACAGCAAGTCGAGTCGGCCCCAAAGCGTAGTTGATCACAAGGTCTACATCCCGGTCTCCGTCTACGTCGCCCATCGTCAATGCAGATATGGGCAACGTCGGGATCTGTGCCAAGTTGATGGAGAACCGTCCGTGCCCATCGTTGATCAAGGCGATAGACGGAAGTCCAGCGACAACCACGATGTCGACGTCGTCATCACCGTCGATGTCTGCCAAAGACATCTCATCAACTGTCGAGTTGAAGAATGTCCCAGGCCCAGTGCTTGTTGTGACGAATTGTGTTTGACCAGGCGCCGGTAGCGCAGCCACGAGCAAGGTGGACACCCCGAGGATCAGCGCGCGCAGAGAAGGATAGACTCGATTGACTTCGTGGATGATCATGACGGACCTCGTTTTGCCTTGTGGGTGATAGAATTGACTGCTTCAAGACAATGCGCCCTTGTCACCGATGGAAGCTGGCGCACCACCACCGGCCGCAATAACCCGTGTTCTATTAAAGTGGGTCGATGTCACTGCAGGATCCCTGTCGGCCCCGAGGGGCGCCAGCCCAAGAGTCCCGGTGCGAGGCAAGATCGTTGCTTGCTCATAGGCCGTTAGGCCGCCCGGCAACACCCGTGCCCCGTAGCCACCAACCCTCACAGACACCGTCCGAACAAGTCCCCGGCAAGAAGACGACGCATCGCTCACCTCACGCGCCGATGTTGGTACAGTTGATCCCTACTGCCACGATCGCAGCCGTGGCGTTCGTAGTAAGCTTGACGCGCACGTACCTGGCAGCAATCTGGCCAAAGACGGTGTGCGCACACATCTTGTAAATGGGACCTGCGCCGGTCGTCGTGCTTGCGGTGGGCGACCAGTTCGCGCCGTCGTTGCTGCACTCGATCATGACCGTCACGTCGGAGTTGGCGGTGAACACGGTGACCTCGACGCACAACGCGTTGTAGCCGCTCATGTCCACGAGCGGGAGGTACTGTGTGCCGCTGATGGCGATGTAGAGCTTGCTAGCGAGTTCTTGATACATGGTTCCTCTGTTTCTGGAAGGCGTCGTGCTGGTGTGAAGGGGCGGTTGCGCGAGGGCGAACACTTCGCCGACGGAGCGTAACTGGGTCGCGAGGGGGCCGCATAACGATCATGGCACTCACGTGCCCTGCCGTTTGCGATCGATGCCGGCGCTAAAGATCACCGTGGCCGTCCACGAGTCCGTCTGGTACTTGAGCCTGACGTAGGCCGCCGAAATCTGCTGCCCGATCGCGCTCTGGTCGAGCTTCATGTAGCCGACGACAGCGATGTTCATGAACACGGCGGTGCCGCCGAGCGGCAGCGTGCTCCAGTTCTGGCGATCGTTGCTCACCTGCACGTAGACGGTGAGCGAAGGGTCGGGCGCACCCGTTGCAGCGAGGACCGTGCACTCCACAAAGATCGCGTTGAAGCCCTCCATCGGCACCGCCTCCGAGTAGTCGACGGCTGACGTGCCTAGGTAGAGGCGTTTGGCGAGCAACACGTAGCTGTCTGCCGTCCCCGTCGACGCCTGTCGGGCAGCGGCCAGGTAGTTCAGGATCCCACTCTCGTCTGAGTACATGCCGCTTAGGGTACCCCCCCCCTCCCGGAGTCGAAGCAAGGACAAACCAAGAAAACCGACGCATCGACAATGTGCTGAGTGTTGCCCGTGGCTTGATCGGGCTCGCCATGAGTCGCCGCACGCGCTTTCGGTGCGCCGCGCTGGTCGCCACCCGCGCGGGTTAGCATCGCCCCCCGATGCGCAACCTGTTCCGCGCCAGCCTCATCACGGCGGCGACCCTCCTCCCTCTGGCTAGCGCCCAAGACAAGAAGATCGCCTTCGCGGGCATGCGCCTGATCCTGATCGACGGCCCCGAGATCGACCGCGGCGTGCTTGTGGTGCAGGGCGGCAAGATCCTCGCCGCGGGCGCCATCGCCGTGCCCGCCGACGCCGAAGTCGTCGACCTCAGCGGCAAAGTGGTGATGCCCGGCTTGGTGTGCTCGCACACGCACGTCGGCGCCGTCGCCGGCGGCGACAGCAGCGGACCGCTGCACCCCGACGTGCGCGCGCTCGACGCCATCAACGTGCGCGACCCCGGCATCCAGAAGGCGCAGTCGGGCGGCATCACCACGGTGAACTGCATGCCCGGCTCGGGTCACCTGCTGTCGGGGCAGACCATCACCATGAAGCTGCGCGACGGCAACACGATCGACGACCTCGCGCTGCGCTTTGCCGACGGCTCGCCGATGGGCGGCATCAAGATGGCGAACGGCACCAACTCGATGCGCAAAGCGCCGTTTCCCGGCACGCGCGGCAAGTCGATGGCGCTGGTGCGCGCGCTCTATACCAAGGCGCGCGAATACAAGGCGAAGGTCGCCGCCGCCGGCGCCGACGCGAGCAAGTTGCCCGAGCGCGACCTCGGTATGGAAGCGCTGGTCGAGGCGCTCGATGGCAAGCGCATCGTGCATCACCACACGCACCGGCACGACGACATCCTCTCCGTGCTGCGCCTGCGCCAGGAGTTCGGCCTACGCATCGTGCTGCACCACGTGAGTGACGCGCACAAGGTGGCGGCCGAGATCGCGGCGGCGAACGTGCCGTGTTCGATCATCGTCGTCGACAGCCCGGGCGGGAAGTTGGAGGCCGCCGACGTCGGCATCGAGAACGGCGCCGCGCTGGAGAAAGCCGGCGCGCGCGTCGGCTTTCACACCGACGATCCGATCACCGACTCGCGCCTGTTCCTGCGCTCCGCGGCACTCGCGGTGCGCGGCGGCATGACAAGGCAGGGCGCCCTGCGTGGCCTGACCATCGAGAACGCCCGCATGCTCGACCTCGGCGAGCGCGTGGGTTCGCTGGTCGCTGGCAAGGACGCCGACTTCATCGTGCTCGACGGCGATCCGTTGAGCGTGCGCACGCACGTCGAGCAAACCTGGGTCGACGGCAAGAAGGTGTTCGACCGCGCCGATCCCGCTGATCGTCGCTGGCAGACGGGCGGCTACGGCGCCAGCGAGGATCAGGCGTTCACCCTGTGCTGCTTCGGCACGCAGGAGGGCAACTGATGCGCGCGCTCGCCTCCTGGTGGCTCGCAGCGCTCACGACGGTGGCGCCAGCGCAGATCGCCGTGCAGGCCGAGACCCTGTACACCGGCACGGGCGAAGTGATCCGCGACGGTGTCGTCGTGATCACCAACGGCAAGGTCGCGGCCGTCGGCGCTCGCGACCGCACGCCCATCCCGGCGGGCCATCAGACGCTGACTTGCAAGGTGGCGACGCCGGGGCTGATCGACGCGCACAGCGTCGTCGGCCTGGCGGGTTACCTCAATCAGCCGCACGACCAAGATCAGCTCGAGCGCTCCACGGCGATGCAGCCCGAGCTGCGCGCGATCGACGCGTTCAACGCGCGCGAACGCCTCGTGGGCTACCTACGCTCGTTCGGCATCACCACGATCCACACCGGCCACGGCCCAGGGGCATTGATCTCGGGCCAAACGATGGTCGTCAAGACGGCTGGCCGTGGCGCCGATCAAGACGCGCTGGTGCCGTGCGCGATGATCGCCTGCACGCTCGGCGAGCAGGCGTACGCGAGCGGCTCGGGCGACAGCGACGCCGACAAGGGACCCAGCTCGCCGAAGACGCGCAGCAAGGCGGTGGCGATGCTGCGCGCCGAGCTGATCAAGGCGCGCGAATACGCTGACAAGCGCGCGCTTGCCGATGCCACCAAGCGACCAGCGCAGGACCTCAAGCTCGACGCACTGGCGCGCGTGGTGCGCGGCGAGTTGCCCTTGCTGGTGACGGCCAACCGCGAGCACGATCTCAGCGCCGCGTTGCGCGTGGGAGCTGAGTTCAACCTCAGGCTGGTGCTCGACGGCGCCGCCGAGAGCTACCTGCTCTTGGCGCAGATCAAGGCGCAGAACGTGCCCGTGCTGCCGCACCCGCCGATGGCGCGCGCATCTGGCGCCATGAAGAACGCCACCATGGAACTGCCCAAGCTGCTGGCCGACGCCGGCATCGCCTTCGCGCTGCAGAGCGGCTTCGAGAGCTACGTGCCCAAGACCCGCGTGGTGCTGTGGGAAGCCGGCATCGCCATGCAGAACGGTTTGTCGTTCGAACGCGCCCTGGCCGCGATCACCCTCGACGCGGCCAAGCTGCTCGGCGTCGATGGGCGCGTGGGCTCGCTGGTGGCCGGCAAAGACGGCGACGTGGCGTTGTTCGACGGCGATCCGTTCGAGTACACCACGCACTGCACTGGCACGTTGATCGAAGGCTCCGTCCAGGCGCGCGACTGAACTCAGCGCGGCCGAGCCGCAACCGACGAGACGCGACGGCGGCCAACGGGCGGCTCGGCCGCGAGTCATGAGTCTTAAGACGTAAGCCCTAAGTCCAGATCGCGGTCTGACCGCATCCGCCTGTCCGAGTTCCGAGCTTATGTCTTACGGCTAACGACTTACGGCTTTCCACAGCCGAAACATCTTCGCGCTTCGCGAAGATGCTTCGGCTGTGGAACTCAGTTGCGGCCGTCGTCGCGCTCGATCACCAAGTGCGGCTCGCGCGAATCGGGGGCGCGCACGCGCGACGCGAACGTCCCGGCGACCTGCGCATCCACCTCGAACGTCGCCGAGTACGGCTGCACGGTGATGACGCCGATCTGATTGCCGGCGATCTCGCCGCGGCGGCACAGGTGCGCCACCAGGCGCTGCGGCGTGGCGCCCTTGCGCGTGCCCCAGTTGATCGCGAAGCGCACGTAGGCCTCGGCGCGCGCGGGATGCCGGGTGGCGCCGGGCAACCGCGGCGCGCGCGGCGGATGCGACGTGGTCACGTTGGGCTTTTGCATCGGCACGTTCAGCGGCATCGGCGCGCGCGAATGCTGGCCGCGCACGCTCGCGAGCAAGCGCGCGACGACCTGCACCGGATCGCGCGCCGCGAGCACGCTGCGGGCGATGGCGCAGTCGCCGTCACTCGGAGGTTCCGCCGCATCGAGCAGCTCGGCCAAGCGCGCCTGCGCCCGCCCGGCAATCGCCGCGCTCACCTGGCTCGGCCCCGGCGCGTCGCTCCATTGCATCAAGACCTTGGCCTGACGCAGCATGCGCTGCACCCGATGCGCGCCGCTCGGCGGCACCAAGACGATGCTCTTGCCCTTGCGCCCGGCGCGGCCGGTGCGGCCGCTGCGGTGCGTATACACACCATCGTCCATCGGCAGGTCGAAGTGCACGACGACGTTGACGTCGGGCACGTCGAGACCGCGCGCCGCCACGTCGGTGGCGATGAGGGTCGTCACGCCGCCGCTGCGGAAGGCGTTGAGGGTGCGCGTGCGTTGCGCCTGCGCCAGCTCGCCGCTCAGCGGCAACGCCGAGAAGCCATCCTTGGAGAGTTGCTCGGCAAGCTCGCCGGTGTCCTGCCGCGTGCGCACGAACACCAAGGTGCGCTCACCGTCTTGCATCAACAGCAGGTTCACCAATGCCGCGTAACGGTCGCGCGCGTGCACACGGCAGGCGGTGTGCTCGATGTCGGCGTTGGCGATGCCGAGGCGCGTGCCTTCGATCACCAGCGGCGACGATTGGAAGCGCTCGACGAGGCTCTTGACCTCGGGCGGGAAGGTCGCCGACACCATGTGGGTGCGGCGGCTCGCCGGCAGCGCTTCGAGGATCGCATCGAGTTCTTCGCGGAACCCCATGTCGAGCATCTGGTCGGCTTCGTCGAGCACCAGCTGCGTCACGCTGCTGCAATCGAGCGAGCGCGTGCGGATGTGATCGAGCAAGCGACCCGGCGTGCCGACGACGACACGCGGGCGGCGGTACAGGCGACGCTGTTCCTGCGACACGCTGGTGCCGCCGGTGACACACTCGATGGTGACGCCGCGCAGGTCGGCGAACAGCCACTCGAGTTCGCCACGGATCTGGTCGGCCAGCTCGCGCGTGGGCGCGATGAGCAGCGCGCCCGGGCCACTCTTGCTGCCCTGCGCCGCCGCCAACTGCGCCACCAGCTGGGGCGCCAGCGCGAAGCCGATCGCCACCGTCTTGCCCGAGCCCGTCTGCGAGCTGATGCGCAGGTCGCGCAAGTGCGCCGCGTCGGTACCGGTTTGGGCGCGCAGCACGGCCTGCTGCACGTCGGTCAGTTTGGTGAAGCCACGCTTCTCCAGCGCGGGGCGCAGCATGGGCGGCACCTCGGCGAGCGGCGACGGGGCCGGCTCAGGCGTATGGGCCTTGAGCGCTGGGGTCGCGGGAGTCAGGGGTGCATCGAGCGGCTGGGGCTCGACGAAGGATGCGTCAGTCGTAAACGACATTGTGATTGCAGGCAGGAAGAGGTGCTTCGAGCGCCTCATCCACCGCGGCATACACAATGCGCCGCATCGCCCGGAACCGGGCAGAGGGTTTCGAAACCGAAGACGCGGAACACGGCGAGCGACAACCCGCGAGGGGTTCAAGCCAACCAGGCGACCGCGAAGGGGGCGGAAGGATGGCCGGCGAGGTGGTGCGATGCAAGCTTCGGCTGGGAGATCTGCGATGCGCACTCCAATCGGCCGCACAGCGAACACGCCTTGACAACGAGTGGTGCTGAACCGCAGCGCGACCTGCCGACCGCCGCGGGTTCAACGCGACCGCAGGGCACCTTCACGACGACGGCCGCGCGCCTACCATGGCCTCCTGGCGCCACCGGTCCTTTCGCCGTTCTTTCACCACAGAGACCGTCCGACTCTCGGCGCACCGACGTAGCTACTCGCCCCGCCATGCACCTACGCCCCGCACCGTTGCTCCTCTCGTGTCTGTTCGCAATCCCCACGCCAAGCCAAACGCTGGTGCGCGATATCCGAACGGGCAGCCCCAGCTCGAACCCGTCTGACTTCTGCGACTTCGTGGGAACGGCACTCTTCGCCGCCGACGACGGCATCGCTGGGCGCGAGCTGTGGCGCACCGATGGCACGCCCGCCGGCACCACGCGCCTGTTCGACGTGCGGCCGGGCGCGCTCGGCTCGGACCCGCGCGAACTCATGCGCGTGGGCGACACGGTGTACTTCAGCGCCGACGATGGCGTCAACGGACGCGAGCTGTGGATGACCGACGGCACCGCGGCCGGCACCAGGCTCGTGGGCGATCTGGCGCCGGGAAGTGTCAGTTCGACGCCGCGCGAACTCACTTCGGTGAACGGCCTCGTGTTGTTCGTTGCCACGACCTCTGCCGACGGCACCGAAGTGTTCAAGGTCGACGGCTTTCCATTGGCCATCAGCCTGCTCGCCAACATCCGCCCGGGCGCCGCGAGTTCCAACCCCAGCGCACTGCGTGGCACCGGCGGCGCGGTGTTCTTCGCCGCCGACGATGGCGTGCACGGCACCGAGCCGTGGTACACCACCGGCGATCAGGGTTCGACGATCATGCTGCGCGACGTCAAGCCGGGCACCGCGTCGGGGGGCTTCGCACCGATTGCCTTGCTTGGCGGCGTGGCGTTCTTCAGCGCCGACGACGGGCAAGTCGGTGCCGAACTGTGGCAGTCGAACGGAACCGTCGGCGGCACGTCATTGGTGCGCGACATCAACCCGGGGGCACTCGGGTCGTCTCCGTCCACGGGCGCGCTGTTGCCGGCTGGCATCGTGTTCCAAGCGACCGACGCAACGCACGGCCGCGAGTTGTGGGTCTCCGATGGCACGGCCGCCAACACGCAGCTGCTCACCGATTTGATCCCAGGGCCCACCAGCAGCACGATCTATCACCTCACCACCGCGTACCTCGGCGCGTTCTTCGCCGTGAACGACAGCACGCACGGGCTCGAGTTGTGGACGACCGACGGCACGGCCGCTGGCACGCGCCTGGTGCGCGACATCGCCGTCGGGTCGACTTCGGGCTTGCTCACTCGCACGCAAAGCTTGGCAAGCGCCGGCGTTTCCAACCGTGTGATCTTCGGCGCCGACGACGGCAGTACGGGCGATGAGGTCTGGGCCTCGGATGGCACCGCGACCGGTACGCTCGCGCTCGCCGAGATCGTGGCCGGCGCCGGAGGCAGCTCGCCGCGCGGCTTCTTCACGCTCGGGCGACGCGTGCTGTTCGTGGCGTCGACGCCGCTGGGCGGCGCCGAACTCTACGCCGTGCTGCTCAACGCGTTCGGCGGCGCACAGGCGCAACGCCGTGGCTTTCCATGCCCCAACCGCAACGGCCTGTTCACCGACCTGTTCGCCGACGGCCTGCCGGTCCTCGGCAACAGCGGCTTCCGGCTGACGATCAGCAACGCGCTGGCCAACGCCGCTGGCGTGGTGCTGCTTGGCGCATCGGGCCCGGAACTCGCGCTCAGCCCGACGTGCAACCTCTTCGCCGTCGGCAACACCTTCTCGCTGCCGTTCACCGCAAACGCCACCGGCGACGGCGTCGTGCCGCTGCCAATCCCCACGCAAGCGAGCCTGGTGTTCGGCTCGCTCGCAGCGCAAGCGGTGATGGTCGACGCGCAGAGCACGCTGCCCTTCCCGATCACCCTCAGCAACGCCATCGAACTCGCCATCGGGCGCTGATCGCGCAGCCAGCGGGCGAGCGGGCGCGTCAGCAAGTCCGGGGAGCGAGCGTTGGCTGACGGTTGCGACGAAGGGCGCGGCCACTTTGTCGTCGCGTTCCTGGCGACCCATCGCGGCCTTGGGCCGCAACCACCCGGTTGCACGTCGGCGCAACGCCGACCAAAAGGGCCCAAGGCCGCTTTATTGCTGGGGCTTCCAGAGCCGCTGAGTAGTGGCTAATTGAGCGTCATGGCGAATTGCGACCGTCGTAGATTTCGCGCGCCCCGCGAGCATTCGCGGCTCTTGCAGCCCAGGGAGAAGCTGGTGCACGCCGGTGGGCGGGAACGGAGCGCGTGTCGGCGGCGAGGGCTTCCATGAACGATCGACGGAGCACGAGCTATTGGATTGCGCGTCGAAACTCCTCGACCGTGAGGCCGCTCAGCCGGATCAGCTTGCGCAGGGTCCCAGGAGCCAATTCACGATGGTCCGGAATCGATAGGGACACGAGGCTCCCGAGTTTGGTGAGGACCATGTGACTTCCAGTCTGACGCCGGAAGATCCAACCGCATCGCTCGAAGGCGCGTCGTGCTTCCTGGCCAGAGACGATCGGCAGCTCAGCCAACGGAGACTTCGATCTCGGTCGTACGAACCGTGAGCGGGAGACCTTGTTCGGCGCGAACCTCGAGGCACGCGATCGCGGCCTCGCGGATGTTGACGAGAGCCTCTTCCTCGGTCCTTCCCTGACTGACGCATCCGGGGATCGCCGGACACTCGGCGATGATCATCCCTGTCTCGTCGCGCTCCAAAGTCACTGGCAGCTTCATGTTCTTTCTTGTTCGGTATCGCGATCGCTCTTGACGGTCGTCGCTCGCTGTCGCGACCGCGACTCTATCCGAGGCGGACGGGTGGGGGAATGGTTCGGACGCACGAAGCCACGACCTCACGGCAGTGCTCGGGCGCTGGCTGCGCGCCTGCTCGACCAGAAGCGCAGGCTTGGTGCAGCCCCGACGTGCGTGCGCAAGGTTTCTCGTGACCCCGAGAGGTACGCGCCCGAGACTGAAGGACAGACAGTCCACGACCAGAACATGCCGCGACCCATGCCGAACAGCTCACAGCGACTCGACCGTCCTTGCCCCGTGTGCGCGGCCTCGATGCAGCCGATGCAGGTCTATCGCGCCACGATCGATGTCTGCGACAAGCACGGCATCTGGCTCGATCAGGGCGAGCTGGACGACATGCTCGATGAGCAGCGGCGGCGGCAATCGGTTGACAGCCGCAAGGCGACCGCGACCGCTCGTCTCGCAGGCAGGGTCGAGGGCGCGGTGTTCGATTGGGTCGCGCTGTTCCTTCCCGATGGAAGCGATTCGAGGTCCGCCGCAACCCGGGTGCGGGACGAGAAGGCGGCGCGAGCGAGGGCGCGGCGACGCCGACCGCGAGCCGGCACGAAGTGACTGACGTGGGGTCGCGCTCGTCACGCAGCGTCAGCGACCGCCGACGCGCAGGTGCAGACCGTTGGTCAGTGCCAGACCCGCACCGTTGACGCCAAAGCCGCCCACCACCGCCTGCACATAGAACGACTGCCCTGACCACGATGGCTGCGTGCCGAGGGCCAAGGCAAGCGACGCACTCGTGCCAACGGTCGCCATCGGCAGCAAGACGTCCGGGCCGGTCAGGAGCTCGCAGCCTGGCATGCCGGCCGGCGACAGATCGAACGGCAAGGCCATGCTGTGCCACACCGCGCGCGACACGCCCAACGACAACACCGCCGGCTGCAGAAGCGGCACCGACGTCGCACGGAACGTCAACGTGTCGCCGAGCCACGGGCGCTGGTCGCCATCGATCGACAACGTCGGATCCGCCGCGGTGCCGCCGCAGTTGTGGCCGAACGCACTCGAACTGGCGGCGACCGTGGCTTGGTAGGTCCAGGTCTCGCCAAAGCGATTCACGTCGTCGTAGCCGCCAAACATCACCGTGTTGCCGTTGCGCTCGTCGAACGCCATGGTGTGCGCTTGACGACTGAGCGGGAACGGCGCGGTCGCGGTACGCGCGACCCACACCCCGCTGACGAACTCCCAAGACTGGTTGCCGGGCTGCAAGCGACCACCCCACATGACCAGGCGGTTGCGCACGGTGTCGAACACCAAGCGCATGTCCATCAACGCCGGGCCGGTGGTCACCAAGGTCCAGCCCACGCCATCCCACGCCCAGTGGTCATTGCGCCAGCCCTGGTTGGTGACGTAGCCGCCGTACAGCACCACACGCTGCGACACGGGATCCCAGGCCATCGCATGGTGCGAGCGCGCCCCCGGCGTCAGTCCCGGAAAGCGCGTACGCCAAGTGGTGCCGTCCCACTCCCAAATGTCGCCGGTCTCGGTGAGCGCCTGATTCAGCCCGCCATACATCACCACCCTCCCGCGCAGCGGATCGTAGGCCATCGCCGAGTAGGCCAACGGAGGAGGCTTCAGCGCAGGGTTCATCTTGGACCACGTCGTGCCGTCCCATTCCCAGGTGTCATCGAAGAAGCGCACGTTGACGTCGTGACCGCCGAACACCACGGCGCGGCCGCGCTGGCGATCGAACGCCATCATGTGATCCTCGCGCTCCGGGGGGCGTCGCGCCGGCCACAGCTCTGTCCAGCGCACGCCATCCCATTCCCAGGTGTCGTTGTAGTAGGTCTCCAAGTCACCTTGCCCGGCGAACAGCATCACGCGTTCGCGCACGGAGTCCCACACCATCGTCGTGTACTTACGGTACGACGGCGCGGTCGTCGGGTTGGTGTTGACCCAGGTGACCTGCGCGGCGGCGGCGACGGACGACAGTGCACAACAGACGAGTGCGTAGCGGAGGAGCATGCGACGTTCAGCTATCGGAACTCGCAGGGCGGCGAGATCACCTGAGTCTAGCGTTCGCGCGACGACGCAAGTGCGTGGCGGTGCTTGGCTGGTGGGCAGCATCGTTGCCATCGCCCACTAGGCGCACGGAGGTCGACAGAAACTGGTGGCCCTCCTGGCGCGCGGCGGCACAATCGTTCCCGTGCTGCGCTTCCTGCACACCGCCGATTGGCAACTCGGGATGACGCGGCGTTACCTCGGGGCAGAGGCACAGGTGCGCTTCGCCCAGGCACGGCTCGACGCGATCCCGCGCTTGGGCGATCTGGCCCGAGCCCATGCCTGCGCGTTCATCGTGGTCGCCGGCGACGCGTTCGACAGCAACCTCGTCGATCGACAGACCCTGCTGCGCGCGCTGGAAGCGTTGGCGCGCGTGCCGATGCCGGTGCTGTTGCTGCCGGGCAACCACGACGCGTACGACGGCGCCAGCGTGTATCGCTCGTCGACCTTTCGGGCGCGACAGCCGGCCAACGTGCACGTGCTCGCCGGCGAGGGCCGCGTCTTTGCCGCGGTTCCCGGCGTCGAAGTCGTCGGCGTGCCATGGCCGAGCCGCAAGCCAGCCCGCGATCTGCTCGCGGAGACGCTGCGCGGATTGCCCCCCCCCACCGGCGCGCGCGTCGTCGTCGCCCACGGCCGCACCGACGCGTTCCGGCCGGCCCGACGCGAGGCCGCCTCGATCGGGATGCAGATCGTGAACGCAGCGCTCGAACGCCGGCTGTTGCACTACTTGGCGCTCGGCGACCGCCACTCGTTCTCACCCGTCGGCGACAGCGGCCGCGCGTTCTACTCGGGCACGCCAGAGCCCACCGACTTCGACGAGGAGGCGCCCGGGCACGCGCTCTTGGTGACGCTCGACGACAGCCTGCGCGCCACCGTCGAACCGTTCGCCGTGCAGACCTGGCGCTTCTTGCGCCTGCGCGTTGAGCTGTCGACCGGCGCCGACGTCGACGCGCTGCGCGCCACCCTCGCCGCGGTGAGCGACAAGGAGCGCACGGTGCTGCGCCTCGAGCTGGCCGGCCACCTCGACTTCGATGCTTGGCTCGCGCTCGACGCCTGCGCCAGCGAGCAAGGCGAACTGTTCGCGGCGCTCGATCGCGTCGACGCGGGGCTCGCACTGGCCGACAACGCCCTCGATCATCCGACAGATCTCACCGGCTGGCCCGCCGATGCGGCCAACAGCTTGGCGGCGCGTGCCTCGCGCGAGCCCGCCGCGCGCGACGCCTTGCTTCTGCTGCACCGCCTCACGCGCGCGGCGGCGACGTCGTGAAGATCACGCGCATCCGCCTGGCCAACTACCGCGGCATCGACACGATCGAAGTGCGCTTGCCGCGCCGCGGCTTGTGCGTGCTGCTCGGCGACAACGAAGCCGGCAAGACCAGCCTCGTCGAAGCGGTCGACCTCTTGCTGCACTATCCGCACGACAGCCGCAACCAGGCCGTGCTCGCGACCAAGCCGGTGCATCGCGACGTCGGGGCCGAGGTGGAGATCGACGTCGAGGCCGGCGCGTTCGCGTTCACCTATCGCAAGCGCTACCACGTGGCGCCACGCTCGGAGCTGTTGGTGCACACGCCCAAGCCCGAGAACAAGACGGGACGCGAAGCGCACGAGCGCGTGCGCGCCATCTTGCGCCAAGAGGTGGATCTCGACCTGTGGCACGCGTTGCGCGTGAGCCAAGGCAGCATCGGCGAGCAGCCCGATTTGATGGCGGTCCCGAGCTTGGCGCAGACGCTAGCTCAAAGCGCGCCACAGCAATCGCCGCAGCACGAAGACCTGCTCGACACGGTGCGGCGGGAGTACGAACGCTACTTCACGCCGACCGGCGAGCGTCGCCGCGCGCTGCTCGACGAGGCGGCCAGCGTGGCGCAGCAGCAGGAGTTGGTGGTCTCGCTGACGCGGGCGACCAGCGAAGTGGAGAACGACGCCGAGCGGTCGGTCGAGCTGGAACATACGCTCGCCGATCGCCTCGCGCAGCGCGACGCGGCCGCGGCAACGTGCACCCAAATCGGCGCCGAGCGCGAAGTGGCACAAGCGCACGCGTTCGCCGTCGAACGCAGCCAACACGCCGCGGCCGCCGCCGAGGCGCTGCTGCGCGGCTGTGAACGCGCGGTGCGCCTGCTGCGCGAACGCGACCGCCTCGACGCACAGCACGCGCAAGCCCACGACAGCGCTGGGCAATCGGCGGCAGCCAAGGCGGCGGCCGACCACGCTTTGACCGAGGCCACCGCGCAGCGCGACGCGGCCCGCACGCGCCGCGACGCCGCGCAGCGCGCCGTGTTGCGCGCCAGCAAAGCCGACAAGCTGGCCTCCGCCGCGCGCGCGTTGACCGAGTGGCAAGCCCTCCAGCACGACTTGGCGAGCCGTCGTCCGCTGGCCCCGTCCGAGGTGGCCGACCTCACCCGTCTCAGCACGGCGCAAACGCAAGCGCACGCGCGACTGGCGGCGCAGGCGGCCGAGCTGTGCCTGCGCGCGGCGCACGACGTGTCGGCGCGCGTGCACCAGAAAGGCAGCGAGCCCACCACGCTCACCCTGCGCGCCGGCGAAGACCATCGCCTCGTCGTACCGACGCGCGTCCAGCTCGACCTCGACGGCATCACCGTGGAGGTGCGCGCCGGCCAACGCGCCGAAGACCTGGCCGAAGCGGCGACGCACGCCGACACCGCGATGCAAGCCGCATTGCGTCAGCTTGGCGTCGCCGACGTCGAGAGCGCGCGGCAGCACTTGGGCGATCAGCGGGAGAAGGAACGCGGCGCGCGCGAACTCGAGGGCGTGCTGGCCCAACTGCTGGGCGAGCCCGACGCGGCGCGCTGGGCGCGGGCGCTCGACCGGCTGACGGCCGAGGTCGCTTCCCTCAGCGACGCCGACCCCTCGGTGGATCTCGACGCCGCCAACGCAGAAGTCGACCGCACCGAGCAGGCTTGCCAGGCGGCACAGCGGGCGCAGCTCGACGCGCAAGCGAGCGCGCAGCGCGCGGCGCTGGTCGCCGCCAACCTGCACGGGGGTCTGCAGGCCAATGCCGCGGCGCGCGCGGCGTTGACCGAGGTGGGCGCCGCGTTCGCATCGATCGAAGACGCCGAGAAGGCCCTGCCCGACGCGGCCGCGCACTTCGAGGCCGCGCGGCGGGCGCGCGCGACCTTGCTGCAGCAGACGGTGCGCAGCGTCGAGGCCGTCGATGCCGACCTCACGAAGCACCGGGCCGCGCAACAGGCGGCCAGCCGCGCCGCCGAGCAGAGCCACGACGAACTCACCACGCTGCGCGCAACCCTGGCGGTGCGCGGCGATGAAGGCCTGGCCGACCGCCTGGGCCGCGCGCAGCAACTGGTGGCGCAGGCAACGCACGAACTCGACGCCAAGCGGCGGCGCGCCGCCGCAGTCGCCGCGCTGCAAGCCGCCCTGCTCGCCGCGCGCGATACCTGCGTGCAGACCTACCACCAGCCGATTCGCGAGCGCCTCGAACAACTCGGCCGCAGCGTGTTTGGCGCGTCGTTCCAGGTGACCGTCGACGAGCGGTTGCAGGTGACGCATCGCACGCTCGACGGCGTGACGGTGCCGTTCCGCGACCTGAGCCTCGGCGCGCGCGAACAGATCGCGATCCTGCTGCGCTTGGCGTGTGCCATGGCGGTTGCCCCGAGCGGCGGCGTGCCGGTGTGGCTCGACGATGCCCTCGGCCAGACCGACCCCGAACGCCTGCACAGCATGGGGCAAGCGCTCCGCCTGGCCGGTGAGCGCTGCCAGGTCGTCCTGCTGACGTGCTCGCCGCAGCGCGCGCAGTGGCCTGGCGCGCACGTCGTGGGCGTGCGCTCGCGGCCGAGCGGCGCGCACGATCGGGAAGCGGCGGGGTAGCAGGCTGATCGCGCCTATACTCCGCCGCCTGCCCATGCACCGCGTCAGCCTGGACTCCCTGTGTCGAGCGTTAGCAACCGCAACGATCATGGCGCTGCATGCAGTCGCGCAAACGCCGGATCCCGCGCGCGATCTCATCGCCGTCGAAGCCGACGTGCGCGGCGGGCGCGCGCGCTGTGAACACGCGGCGCTGATCGCGCGCCTGCAGACGATCGCCGAGCAGGGGCACGGCACCGAAGTGGCAACCGCGGCGCACGCGCGCGCCACGGAACTGTCGCTCGAAGCCGAGCTGCTCGGTCGGCTGCAACCGCTGGCGACGCTGCGCGGCCAGAACCTTTCGGACCTGCTGCCACGGCTCGCGCAACTCGAACTGGGCGCGTTCGACTGCTTGACCCTCGCCGGTCTCGCAACCGCGGTGCACGATCGCGCCTTGGCCGAGACTGTGCTCGCCCGCGCGCGCGAACTCGATGACAGCCTGCTGAGCGCCACCGACCAGGCGCTGTGCAAGCTGCGCAACGAGCCGCTGCCGGCGGGCGGCTATCACCGCTACCGCGGCGAGTGGCTGGCGCTGGCGGCGCGCGACGCGGCGCGCGCGCTCGACGAAGCGCTCGCTGCGCTGGCGGCAGTCGCGAGTCCGGCCGGGGTGTCGTTGCCGTTGCAACTACGCAGCGACATCAGCAACCGCGCGGCGTTTGCCGCGCTTGGCAACCGTGGACCAGCGGCGCTGCGCGACGCCGCCGGCACGCTGCGCACCGCGCTCAGCAAGCGCTACCTCCTGGCCCGCGCGTTCTTTGCCAGCTACGCCAGCCCTGGCACACGCGCCGCGCTGCTCGACCTCGACAAGCGGTCGCGCGAGCGCGCGCAAGCGGCGGTCGAGAAGATCCGCGCGTACGACAAGCCGCAGCAGGGCGAAGTCGACGCGCTGCGCACCGAAGTCGCGACCCTCATGGGACAGATCGACATCGCGCGCGCGCAGGATCGCCGTGGCTACACCGCCGCCGCGGCGGCCGACGCGGAACGCGTGCGCCACGAGGTCGCTGGCATGGAAGACGCCCTGCGCGCCGTCGATGCGTGCCTGCGGGTGGCGGGCCTGCCGGGACTCGACAAGGTCGAGATCACGCCCGCAGCCGATGCCCCCACCAACGCCGCGCACACGCTGCCGGGCCGGTCGTGGTCGGGCCTCGAAGACTGCGTGTGGCTCGCGCTCGGCAGCCGAGCTGGGCTGCTCGGCGAGACGATCGCACGCGCCGACGAACTGCTTCGACACCTCGATCGCTTGACGCCCTGGGAGCGCCTCTTGGTCGAAGACCTGCGCGACGACGCGCTGCGCGACTACACGCGCGACGTGGTCGCCACCAGCCTCGACGAGCAAGAGCGCGCGTTCCTCGACACCCTCAACAGCTATCGCCGCACCTTGCGCCTGCCTTGCCTCGAGCCCGACGAGCGCCTGGTGCGCTCGTCGCGCAAGCACAGCGAGGAGATGGTCCGGCTCAACTACTTTGGCCACATCAGCCCGATCGCCGAGCGGCGCACGCCAACCGACCGCGCGCGCCTGGAGGGGTTCAACGGCGGCGTCGGCGAAAACTGCCTCGCCGGCAGCGTCGACGGCAAGGGCGCCTTCGAGGGTTGGTACCGTTCGCCGGGCCACCACCGCAACATGATCGGCGAGGGGCCGCTGCTCGGCGTCGGCGCCACCATGGATCGCGGCATGTGGACCATGGTGATCGGCGCCGGCGATCTCAGCTGGCGCGTGGCGCATCGCGACGCGACGCCCGCGCAGCGCGCCGAGACCGCGACGCAGGTGACGCGCTTCTTGGCGGAGGTGAAGACCCGCAAGGGCAAGGCGGCCCCCGCAGCCGGCAACGACGCGTTCCTACCGGCGCTGCTGCGCGCGGCGTTGCCCGCGGTCTACGAGACCAACACCGGGGAACGCGCGCTGTCGGCGGAGTTGCTGCGCGTCGCCGTGTCGATGCCAGCCCTCCCCGAGCAACGCGTGTTGCTCGAGGTCGCCGCACAGACCGGCAAGGAACGCCTCGCACTCGATCTGTCGTTGCCGTCGCTCGCCAACTCGACCAAGGTGGCGCCGCAGCCCAAGCTCGCCGTCCCCGCGCGCGGCGATGGCCCGAGCCTGAAAGCGCCGCTCAATCTGCTGACCAAGAGCGATCGCCAGCGCCTCGCCAAGCAACTCGGCGGCGGGGCCCGCACCGAGCGCATGGTCGAGCGCGGACTCGCGTTCCTGGCACGCTGCCAAGACGTCGACGGCGCCTGGCGGGCGCGTTCCTTTGCCAACGTCGTGCCCGGGCTCGCCGCGTACCGGGACCCCGGCCTGGGCAACGCCGAGTGGGAACTGGCGATGACCGGGCTCGCGATCCTGTGCTTCACGACAACTGGCAACAGCACGCAGCAAGGCGAGTACGCCAAGCAGGTCGACAAGGGCACGCGCTTCCTGATGTCGAAAGTGCTCGACTTCGGGCGCTTCGAAACCAGCGCCAGCCACTACGCCTACAACCACGCGCTGGCAACGCAGGCGCTGTGCGAGGTCTACGCCTACACCGCCGACCCGATGATCGGCAACTACGCGCAGCTCGCCGTCGACTGGCTGGTGGATGCGCAGCATCGCGGCTCGGGCGGTTGGCGCTACGAGCCCGACCAAGCGGGCGACACCTCGGTGGTCGGTTGGGTGGTGATGGCGCTCAACTCGGCGCACAAGGCGCACCTCGACGTCGGTGGCTTTCGCGACGCGCTGCGCTTCCTCGACGGGGTGACCGAGAAGCACTACTACCGCGTCGGGTATCTGGGTCCGACCGACGAGCACATCTTCAGCAACCGGCTCGCGACGGTGGCGATGACGAGCCGACGCTTCCTCGGCCAGGACATCAGCGATCCGCGCCTGGTCTGGCCAGCGATCCGCTTGCTCGACGATCTACCGAGCGCCGAGCAACCCGACTACTACCAGTGGTACTACGGCACGCTGGCGATGTTCCAGATGGGCGGCGACTACTGGCGCAGCTGGAGTGAGCACCTCACGCCGGCGCTGCTCGCGATGCACGTCGAGAAGGAAGGTCAACCCATCGACGGTTCGTTCGTGGCTGACAAACACTACTCCGGCACCGGAGGGCGCCTTTACAGCACGGCGATGGCGATCCTGTGCGCCACCGCGTGGTACCGCTATGACCGCGCGCCCAAGCCCAAGCTGACGCCCTTCACTGGTGACGTCGACAAGGCGTGCGCCCCGTACATCGCAGTACTGCTCGACCCGCCTGACGAACGCGTGCTGCGCCTCACCGTGGCCAAGCTGAGCGACGACCTTGGGCCGTACGCCGTGCCGGCCCTGCTGCGCGTGCTGGCGCAGGGGCACAAGCGCGAGGCCGCCCTGCGCATCGCGCAGCTGGTGGAGCAAGTCGTCGAGCCGATGAACGAGGCGGCGCTGCTGCAGAACCTCGGCGTCAGCGAGGACGGCGAGGTGCGCAAGACCCTGATGCGGGCGCTCGAGCGGGTGTGTTCGAACAAGAGCTGCAAGGCGTTGATCGATGCGATGCGGACCGATCACAACCCGCACGTGCGTGGCCAAGCCGCGCGGGCGCTGGGCGCGCTGGGCGCACGCGAGGCGTTGCCGGAGCTGAACGCACGCCTGGCGGTCGAGCCCGATCCGTTCGCCAAGGAGCAGGTCCAAGCGGCACTGCGCCGCCTCGCGGCGCGGGACGCCTTGGACACGCTGGTCGCAGTCGCGGTCGGCGACGCCGCCGGGCGCGCGGCCATCCGCACGGCGCTGCTGCCATTGGAACGCGACCAACTGAGCGAGCGCATCGCCGAACTCGCCGCCGCCCAGCCAAAGCTCTACAAGCGACTGATCGAGGTGCTGAGCAAGGAGCGCGAGCACGCCGCGATCCCATTGCTGGTCGAACTGCTCGACTGCGACGCGCCGCCGATGCGCGAGAGCGCGATCGGCCTGCTGTACGCGCTCACGCATCAGAACCATGGCTTCGATGCCAAGCACGACAGTGCCGCGCGCGCCGATCCCCTGCGCCGCTGGCGAACGTGGTGGGAGGCGCAGCAGCACACCTTTGGCAAGAAGACGAACAAGCGGTGAGAGCGTGAGCAGAAATCCCCCGCCGAAGGCGCCCGGCGCCCATCAGGCGCCGAGGAGGGGGAGGCCGCGTGTCGCGGCCGGCGTGGGGGAGGGTCCGCCTCCCCCACCAGCAAGGAACTCAGAGCCTGAGCAAATTGTTGCTCAGGCTCTGAGCGTGGACGCCCGCAACCTGGCGATCGTTCTGGTGCGGCCCGAGCACGCGGGCAACGTCGGCGCCACCGCGCGCGCGTTGGGCAACCTGGGCCTGAGCGATCTGCGTCTGGTCGCCGGCGTCGAGCCAGACGCCAAGGCGCGCGCTATGGCGTGCGTGTTCCAGGACATACTCGCGGCGGCCACCCGACACGCCACGCTGGCCAGCGCGCTCGGCGATTGCGGGTTTGCCGTGGCCATGGTGAGCCCGCTGCGCCCGCGCGAGCAAGCGCCGACTGAGCTGCGTTCGCTGACCGCACGCATCGCCGAGCGCAGCCGCCACGGCAAGGTCGCGTTGGTGTTCGGCAGCGAGCAGAGCGGCCTGCCGCACGACGACGTCATCCGCTGCGACGCGGTCGCGAGCATCCCCCTGCCTTCGCCCTGGCCGACGCTCAACCTGGCGCAGGCCGTGTTGCTCGCCGGCTACGAGCTGCTGTGCATGCCGGCGGCCGCGACGCCAGCGCCTGCTTCGCTCCCCCTGGACACCCCGCTCCTGCACGCCGAAGTCGATGCCGTGCTGCGGGCCGTGTCGCAAGCGCTCACGAGCCTCGGTTACCGCGACGGCGAAGATTCGCCGGTGCACGGCAGAATCCTCGACCGCTGCCGCGCCATTGCCAGCCGCGCCAACCTCACCCGCGCTGACGTGCAGATGCTCTACGGCCTGCTGGCGCGGCTAGGACGAGTGTGTCAGACACATCCGTCCTGGTCGCAACCGGGTTGACGTGGGCGCGCGAAGTGCAATCCTAGGGACTGCCTGTCCCTGTTCCGCTGGCGTCCCTGACGACAGCTCCTTGCTCCTGGAGATTGCATGCTCTCTCGCTTCTTGCCGCTGCTTGCGGTCGCCCTCGTCAGCGTCGTGTCCGCGCAGCCTGCGCAAATCGCCTATCCGGCGCCTGATGACGTCCTGACCGCTTTCCACCTGCGGGCGGGCTCGGTGCAAAACCTGGCCCTGCCGCTAGCCAACGCGGTGCCTTTCTCAGCCCGCGTGCGCTTCGCGGGCGGCGACCACACCCTCACGCTGCGGCCACACGATGTGCGCGCGGCAGACTTCAAGCTGCTGATCGACGACGGCACCGCGCTGCGTCAGGTGGCGACGCCCGTATCCGTCACCTACCGCGGCGAGGTGCTCGGGTTGCCGCGCAGCGACGTCGCCGCGTCGCTCGTCGACGGTCAACTCAGCGCCACCATTCATCTCGACGACGGTTCCTTGTGGGCCGTGCAACCACTCAGCACGGTGAACTCGGCGCTGCCGCGCGAGAGCCACGTGGTCTACCGCACCAGCGACGTCATCCAAGAGAACGTGCACTGCGGCGTCGACAACAACGCCACCGGAGTCAAGGTGCCGCCCGGTATCGTTGGGCCGGCAGCCCTCAAGATCGCCGAGATCGGCATCGACGCCGACCGCGCGTATTACACGCGCTACGGCAGCAACCCGGTGACGGTGCAGAACCAGGTCACGTCGGTCATGAACAGCGTCGGCGTGATTTATCGGCGCGACGTCGAGATCGATTACTCGATCACCGCGATCTTGGTGCGCACCACGGTCATCTACAGCTGGAACGGCGACCTGTGCAACTTGCTGGGGCAGTTCGGCAACTACTGGGCCGCCAACCACGGCGCCATCCGACGCGACGTCGCCCACCTGTTCACCGGCGAAGGTTCGTTCTCCGGCGTGATCGGCTGCGCCTACCTCGGCGTGGTGTGCACGGGCTCGGCGTATGGCTCGTCGAAGGCGTTCTCCGTCAACCTGACCACCAACACCGGACTGGTGTCGCACGAGATCGGACACAACTGGAACGCGGGGCACTGCGACGCGACCCCGCCGTGCAACATCATGTGCTCCGGGCTCGGCGGCTGCAGCGGCAACCTCTCGTCGTTCGAACCGCGCACCGCCAGCGTCATCATCGGCTTCAAGAACTCGCGCACGTGCCTCAGCGACCCAGCCCCGCCGGTGCTGAGCCTACTCACGCCCAACGCCACCACGTCGCACGCGCCTGCACAGATCACGGCCACCGGGCTGCGCCTCGACGGCACGAGTCAACTGACCGTGGGTGGAACCAACGTCGGTTTCACGGTCGTCAACGCCACGACGCTGCGCTTCACGCCGCCGTCGCCGATGACGATCGGCGCGCAGGCCGTGATCGCCAGCAACGGTGCCGGCGCCAGCGCGCCGCTCAACCTCACGATCACCGGCAATCATCCGAGCGCGTTGCTGCTGACCTCGTTGCTGCTGCGCAACTTCCCCAACCGCATCGACCTGAACAGCGACCGCAACTGGATCGGCTTGGTTCTGTTCTCGACTTCGACCATTCCGAGTGCGCTCCCTGGCCTCGTCAACCTCGGCATCGGCAACGCGTTTGCCGATCTCTTCGAGCTGGGCTACGTGACGTGCGGCCTCAACGGCGCCGGCGCGACGACGGTGACGCTCCCCGTGAGCGCTCCGGTCGGCCTGTTCCTGCATTGGCAGGCGATCACGCTGGATCCGAGCAACTTCACCGTGCCGCTCGAAGTCTCCAACGTACGGCAGACGCAGATCTTCTAGTCGTCGGGGACGGCCCCGACAACCTCAGCCCTGCACGCGCTCCTTGAACTCGCCGGTGTCGGTGTCGATGCGCACCTTGTTGCCGACATCGACCATGTTGCCGACGCGCACTTTCATGCCGTTGTCGAGGAGCGCCTCCTTGAGACCGGCACCGACGCCCTTGATCGGCGGCGTCGTGTCCTTCACCGTCCGCACGACGGTGGCGGGTGGGCGCACGAACACCAGTTGACCTGAAACGAACAGGCCGACGTAGTTCTCCGCCTGCCACTTCAGCGCGTCTTCCGCCGCGGTCGAGCTGCAGCGCACTTCTTCGCCCTCGGGCGAGAAGAACACCTCGTCCCCACCATCGCGGTAGGAGTGCGTCATCTCGACTTCTTCCTTGTCGAGCACCTCGTACTTGGTGTCGCCGTGTTCCTTGAGTTCTTGCACGCGCCCGGACTGGAGGTCCTTGACGCGCATCTGCACGAACAGCCGGCGGTCGTTGCGGAGGATGTTCCACCACACGACCGTGCACATACGGCCTTCGAAGGAGATCAGATAACCAGGGCGAAGATCGAGGGCGGCAACCTGCATAAGGGGGCGGGAAGGTAGCGCAAGGCAGGCGTCGCCCGCAACTGAGTGTGGGGCATAGCGGGGAAGCGATTCGCACGTTTCTCCGCTGATGTGGCGGCCGACGGCGCGGCGCGGCGTTCTACTGTGCAAGTGAAGATGGCCACGCCCGCAGACTCGCCCGCCCCACGCCTTGACGAATGCCAGGTCTTGGCTGAGGAGGCCCACGCGGTGGGCCTCCTCGACGCCAGCGAACGGGAGAACGCCCGCGACCTGGCCGGCCTACTACGCCTGTTGCACAGCAAGCGTGGCGACGGTGTAGGCGGCGCGGCCCTGTGCCTGTCGGGGGGCGGCATCCGCAGCGCAACCTTCAACCTGGGGGTGCTGCAGGGCCTCGCCAAGCGCAAGCTCCTGCCGCAGTTTCACTACCTGTCGACCGTGTCCGGGGGCGGCTACATCGGCTCGTGGCTGTCCGCGTGGATCCACCGCGAAAACGGCGACGTCGAGTCCGTGCAGGACCGACTCGCCGCCCGCTCGCGGCAAGAGAGAAGCGCCGGCGACGCGACCGACCCCATCGACCACCTACGCCGGCACGCCAAGTATCTCAGCCCGCGCCTGGGTCTGCTCTCGGCTGACACGTGGGCTCTGGTGTCGATCTACACGCGCAACCTCATCCTCAACTGGCTGATCATCCTGCCGCTGCTGATGGCGGTGTTGATGCTGCCTCGCTTGTTCGTGAGCCTCGAGCAAGTGCTCGCCCTGCACGGCGATGACCGAGCACTCGGGTGGTCGTGGCGCGGGTGGCTCGGTCTTGCTGGTCTCGGCCTGGTCGGGGCCTCGTTCGTCTTCGCGTCCCGCAATCAACCGTCGGCCACCGCCGTCGCGCCGGATCGCGATGCCGACGGGAAACGCGCTCGCGCCGCGGAGCAGCGATTCCTATTGCTCTGCCTGACCCCCCTGCTGCTCGGGGCGATCGCCGCCACCTTGGCCTGGGCCTGCGACGCGTGCGTCACGGCCAAGCCCGACTTCGCCGTGTGGCGCCAATTTGCGACCTATGGCGCAGTGCTCGGCTCGGTCAGCGGCCTGATGGCATGGTTTCGCCGCAGCAGCGACCCGCGTGGCCTCATCGAACTGGTGTTCGTCGCGATCGCGGGCGTAGTCGCCGCAAGCACCTTGTGGGTCGCGGCGCTGGCGTTCTTTCACGTCGCGGCCTGGCTCACGTCGATCGGTTGCGGTGCGTCGTGGTGGCATCTGTTGTACGTGGCTCTCGGCGTGCCTTCGGTACTCATGGCGCTCAGCGCCGGCGGCACGGTCTACATTGGCTTGTGCAGCCGGCAGACTTGGGCAACGGACAGCGATCGCGAATGGTGGGCGCGCTATGGCGCCTGGATCCTCATCGCCACGCTGGCCTGGCTCCTCGCCAGCGTGGTCGTGATCCTGTTGCCCTCGGGCCTGCAATGGCTCGGCGATCAGATGCCGAAGGTCGCGACCTTCGTCGCCACCAGCGGCGGTCTCGCCGGCATCGCGACGGCGGTGCTAGGGTTCAGCGCCGACACGCCGGGCACCAACGACGGCCACGCGCCGCCAAAGGGCGCGCGTTGGAAAGCACCCGCCCTGAAGTTGGCCGGCCCGCTGTTCCTGCTGCTGCTGCTGTGTGGTCTCGTGCTCAGCGCCGACGGCTTGCTGCGCGCCCTGGGCTTGGCCAGCGGCGCCGCCCATTCCGAGCTGCTGCTCGACTCGTCGTTCTGGGCCGCGGCGGTGATGCTCGGACTCATCGGCGCTGCGGTACTGCTGGCCCTCGCCATCCACCTCAATCGCTTCACCCTGCACGCGATCTACCGCGATCGCCTGATCCGCGCCTACCTCGGCGCCTCGCACCACGATCGCCGACCGCACCCGTTCACTGGCTTCGACCCAACCGACAACCTGTGGCTGCACGCGATGCGCCCCGCGCTACGCCGCCGCACCGACACAGCATCGCCAAAGGAGTTCTTGGTGCCGCTGCAGCAAGCGACCAACGAGGTCGCCACCCAGCTGAAGAACGCGCTGCGCAAGCCAGTGCGCGAGGCACTCAACCGCGTCACCGCCGACCCTTCGCGCTCCGGGGCAACGCCATCAGCAGCGGCGGACAACCGGCGGTTGGTCACCGACATCGTCACCGACCTCGCGCGGTGCGGCCTGTATCGGGAAGCGACGATGAACCAAGCCCTCGGTCCCGACGCGAAGGCAGCGGACGACCAGCCGCCACCCCTGCGCCTGCTGCACGTCGTCAACATGGCGCTCAACATGGTGCGCACCGACAACATGGCTTGGCATGAACGCAAGGCCGATTCGTTCACGTCGACCATGTTCCACACCGGCAACGCGCGCTTGGGCTATCGCGACTCGGCGCGCTACGCCGGCAAGGACGGCATCACGCTGGGCACGGCGATGTCGATCTCTGGCGCCGCGGTGAGCCCCAACATGGGCTACCAGTCGTCGCCGCTGATGGCGTTCCTGTTGACGCTGCTCAACGTGCGCCTGGGGGCTTGGTTTGGCAACCCAGGCAAGGCCGGCGACGCAACGCACGAGCGCGAAGCCCCCAGGCTTGGGTTACTCACGCTGCTGTGGGAAGCATTCGGCAGGACCACCGACCACCACGGATACGTGTATCTCTCCGACGGCGGTCACTTCGAGAACCTCGGCCTGTACGAGATGGTGCGGCGACGCTGCGGCTTCATCGTGGTGTGCGACGCCGGCCAAGATTCCACCTGCCGCTTCGAAGACCTCGGCAACGCCATCCGCAAGGTCCGCATCGACTTCGGCATTCCCATCCTCTTCGATGACATGCGCATCCAGGCGCGCGGCGCCGACGGCAAGGGCGCGGGCGCGCACTTCGCGGTCGGCACGATCGACTACGCCGCGGTCGACGCCGGGGCGCAGCCCGGCAAGCTGCTGGTCTTGAAGGCCTCGCTGACCGGCGACGAACCGAGGGACGTGTTGGACTATGCCGACCGCGTGCCACAGTTCCCGCACGAGTCGACGGCGCATCAGTTCTTCAGCGAAGCGCAGTTCGAGAGTTACCGCGCGCTCGGCGAGCACATCGTCGAGAAGTTACCCGACGGTGAAACGCTCGCCGCTTTGCGCGCAAAGCTCTGGCTCGGCGATCAGGCCACCGTAGGCCAGAGCCAACCGAACACCGCGCCCGTCGCCAAGCCGTAGATGACGCCGTCGAACAGGAACTTGAACGACGTGCTCCACGCGACGCCCTTCCAGATCGAGTTCGTGAAGTTGCCGAACGCATAGCCGAGCATGGTTGCGGTCCCGACAAAGCGGAACACCGCGCTGAAGGCCGCGCCGCGCGGCAGCGCCAGGCCCGCGAGGTACGCAACCACTGCGCTGATCAGCACCGAGAACAAGAACCACTGCAGCAGCGACTTGCCCATGGCGAAGCCGCCCGACGGCACCGTCAAAAACCCCACCGGCCCCAGCTTGCGCTTGGCAACCAACTCGGGCGAGTTCATCTCCGCCATCGAGCTGCACGACGGAAACATGTACTCCCCGCTGCTCAAACCCTGGGCGCGCATGGCCGCCATCACCGCCTCTTCGCCCGGCATTCGCTGGTAGTCGCCCTTGTGAATCGGCAACGCCATGTGAATGACGGAGCTGACCACGAACACCGCAACCGCGGCCAGCAGAATAGGAAGCCACAAATCGACGAGGTGAACCATGCCGGGAAGTGTGCCGCGCCGGACGCTGGCGGGGAATCGCGACGGCGCAATCTCCCCGCGCATGGTGAGTAGCCGCTCGTAGTCGTCCCAATTCCCGTGCAGCCAAACCCGCGCGTCGGGTTCGATGCGGGGCGTGGTTTCGGTCGCGGTCATTTGCAGAGTCTACCCGCCTAGACCCACCCCAAATAGAACGGCACATACTCCAACACCTTCACCCACACGCTGTCGCGCCACACGCCGCCGTCGAGCCACGCTGGTAACACGTGATAGGCGAATGTCACGGTGCCGGTGAACAGCAGCAGGCCAGGCCGCGGGAACACACACAGCCATGGCACCAGCAGCACCACGTACCACGGGTGCATGGTGGGTGCGAAGGCGATGAAGAACAGCAGGAAGAGGTACGCGACGCGCTCGGGCGACTCGTCTTTCTTCCAGCAGCGCAGCAGGAGCCAGGCGCCGAGCGCGAGCAGCGGGAGCTTGGCGAGACGCTGCACCTCGTGGCCGGCGAGCCAGCCGACATAGCCGTCGCCGTCGCGCCACGGTGACATCAGCAACTCGGTGAGCCAGTGCACGACGGCGAACGCGCTGTCGTTGGCGCGCCAGCGCGCCGCGTACTCCAGCGTGCCGCCAAACAGCGCGCGCGGCTCGGCCAAGAACGGCGCGTAGAGCAGCGCGAGCGTCAACACGAAGGTGGCGCACACGCGCGGACTGCGACGCGCCAAGAACGGCAGCAGCACGCAAGGGAACAGCTTGCCCGCGGTGGCAACCGCGAGGCAGACACCCGCAAGGCGCGGGCGCGCGGCCACCGAGGCCCACAGGGCGAGCACCATGAAGAGCGCGGCGAGCGCATCGCTGTGGCCTTCGCCGGCGCACTCGAGCCACACCAGCGGGCACCAGCCGAACACCAAGGCGCGCTCGCGCGCGATCCCCAGGCGCGGCAGGTAGCACCACAACGCGGCGAACGTGAGCAGCGCGCACAGACCGAACACCAGCTTGGGGCCGAGCGGCGTCGGCGACACGGTGACCGCCAGCGCCAACGCCCACTGCACCGCCGGCGGATAGGCCGCGGGGATGTCCTTGTTGTTGATCAGCGGCCAGAACGCTTCGCGCAGGTGCGCCGCTTCGGGCGCGCTCGGCGGCGTGAGGTATGGGTTCACGCCCGCCGTCACCAGCCGACCCTCGAACAAATAGCGCCAGATGTCGTCGCTGAGCTGCGGCGACAGCAGGAGCGCCAGCAGCATCAGGCCGAGGGTCAGAGCGAACGCTTCACGCGGGCGCGGCGCGAAACTGCCGCGCACCACCTCGCGCGCCAGCACGCAGAACGCCAGCGTCGCCAGCAAATGCAGCCCGATCGTGAGCCAGACTTGCTGGCCGCGATGCGCGATCAACGCGGGCGCGGCGCTCGCCAAGAGCAACACCGCCTGCGCCAGGCGCACCGTGCGCAGAGTGCGCACTAGGCGCCGCGCGGTCCGCCCTTCTTCTGGTCTTTCTTAAGCTCGTCTTTCTTGGGCTCGTCGCGCTTCACCGGCGGCGGATTGTCGCTGCTCGCCGGGAACGCCGGCAGATCCTTGGGCGGGCCTTTGGGCTGCTTGCCCGCCGCGCGCTCCTTCGCGAGACGCGCCTCGCGTTCGACGGCGAGCTTCGGCTTTTGCGTGTGGATGGTCAGCACCATCTCGGTGCCGGCCTCGGGGCACGCGTCCGTCACCCACCAGTTCTGGTCGCTGCGCGCGCGCTCGTGCCGCAGCGTCACCAAGTGATTGCTCGGATCGAGATAGCAGCAACTCATCAGATTGCCTTCGAGGTCGGCGATGAAGACCTCAGGCTCGCCCCGATACGGCGCCGCCATCCGGCCGCCGATGTAGATCCAGTCGCCGCCTTCGAGGACATCACCCGTCGACAGGTCCATCACCAGATCATCGAGCACGCGCTCTTGACGCTTGCCCTCGGCGTCGTTCCAAGCCGCGGTGAACCAGATCTGCGGCCCCTGCGGTGGCGTGACGATCAGCCAGTCGACCCCGTTGCGCACTTCCTCTTCCGACGGCAGCGGATCCTTCTCCTTGAAGCTGACGTTCGTCCCCGGCGTCAACCCGAGCGCCAGCAAGGCGGCGTTGAGAATGCTGGGCTGCGCCTCGACTACGAGCAGCGCCTCGTGCGACTTGCCCTGCCGCGTGATCAACACGTACTCGAGCAGGTCGATCGGCCGACTCATCTTCGCCTTGAGGGTCACGGTCTTGGCCGCGAGATCGACCTCGAGCCCGGCCTGCTTGAACGCCGCACCCAAGTCGCCCTTTGCAGGCGGGGTTGGCTCCTGCGCGGCGAGGCAAGCGCCCACGAAAAGAGTCAGGACCAAAGACCAGGAGGATGGGTTCATCGTCATGTCAATCTCGCCAAAGGAGGCACGCGCTCAGCAGGTTGCGCCGCTGCGGTTGTAAGGCACCTCGTGCGCGGCGTCACTGGCTCACTTGCCTTCGACCTGGGTTGCCAGTGCAGCGACCTCGGCCAGCGTGAGCGCGTCGGCGCTGGCGCGCGAGCGCGCCACGGCGAGCGCAGCTCGTGCGGCGTCGCGGTCGCCCTGCGTCAGCAGCAGGCGGGCGCGCAACAGATGTGAACGGGCGGCCAGCTCGCCCATCGGCACGATCCCGCGCGCGGGATCCGGGTCGAGCACGAAGCGCCGGCGCTGCACGGTGGGCGGCGGCCGATGCAAGAAGCCGTCGCGCGCGCGCGCGTAGGCTGCGGCGGCAGCTTCGAGGTCGCCCTTCGCCTCGGTATCCCGCGCGATCAGCCCCCACGCCGGACCGAGCCAGCGTGCGTCGCGATCGGGCGCCTCGACGATGGCGCGCGCCAACGCGGGCGCCACCGCCAAGAACGTGGGCTCGGCGAGCGTGAGGTAGCCCAGCAGGTGACCCAGGCGGCGCCGTGACAACGCGTGCGCGTTGCGGTGCGCGCGCGCCTCCGCCAGCACCCGCGCGATCACCTCGCCGTGCTCGCGCTGCGGGTCGCGCCGGATCAACTCGCAAAGCGGCTGCACCAACGGGTAGTCGGTGCCCTCGCTGCGATCGGAGATCGCCAGCTCGGCCTCTGCCACTGGGTTGGCGAGCGGTGCCAGCAGCACCAAGCGCGCGGCGAACTCGACGACGGTCAGTGTCAGCGGCATGGTCGCCGCGCCGAGCACCTCGAACGCCATGTCTTCATCGCTCGCGCGCAGCGGGCGCTGGCCGATGGCCGCGTTGAGGTCAGCCAGCAGCGTTGCGCCGGCTGGCGTCTGCAACAAGCCATGCAGCGCTGCCAGGCGAATGCCGTCATCTTCTTCACGCTGATAGGTCTGCTGCAAGAACTCGACGTGCCGCAGCGGCTGGGCGGCCAAGGCTTCGATGAGCGGTTCGCGCACACTCTCGATGACGTCGGCGTTCGCCGCGGCGGCGCGCACCTTCGCCACCAACTGTGCGTCGTCGAGTCCGCGAAGCGCAGGCCCCATGCGTTTGACCAGCCGCGTCGGCAGCGTGGCGATGCGATCGATCAGGCCAGCCAGCGGCGCCGCGTCGCCCAAGCGTACGCGACCGGTGTCGAGTTCGTCGATCTCGCGCGGCGTGCGCTCGCCCGCGCGCACCGTGCGCAAGAGCGCCAGGCCAAACGGTCGCGGCCGCTCGATGAGCCATTCGACTGCTTCGTCGCCATAGGCGCTGCCGAAGGCGAAGGCGAAGGCGGCCTCGGCGCGCGCGTCGGTGCCGAGCGCGCTCAGCGCGCGCGCGCACGCCGCGCGCACGCGATCGTCGTCGTCGCTGCCCAGCAGCGCAGCGAAGGCGATCTCGGTCGCTTCCTCCATCCCCGGGATCGCCAGGTAGTGCACGGCCGACAGGCGCACGCTCGCGTCGCGGTGGGCGAGGAACTCGCGCGCCGTGTCGATCGGCAGCACGCCGCGCGAGAGCCGCAGGAGTTCGCGCGTGCGTGCAACCTCCGGCTCCGGTTCTTGCCGCGCCATTCGCAGCATCTCGACGTCGAAGCGATCCGCCTCGATCAGGGCGGTGAAGGCAGCCCCGCGCCGCGGCTCGTCGTTCTTCAGGTCAGAGATCTTCAGCTCAGAGATCTTCAGCTCCGACACGACGCGCGCGACGCGCGCCGCCGAGGTGAGGTGCGGCCCAGCGCGGCGCAAGAAGCACTCGTCCAACGGCGCCGCGCTGTCGAGCGCCGCGCCGACGCGTTCCTTCAGCAGCGCGGAGTCGCGCGTGTCGAGCCAGCGCAACACCTCCTCGCGGTCGTCGGTGCCGAGCGTCATCGCCAAGCCGAGCAGGTGCGCTTCCCCCGCGGTGCTGACGCTGCGCAACATCGGCAGCAAGTCGGTGATCTTGTGACCGGCGATCAGCGCGCCGTGCGCCGCGGCGACGAGGCCGTCGGCGATCTTGGGCGAGAAGCGCGACGCCGCGAGGTCAGGCAAGAACGGCGCCGTCTCGGCCGACAACAGACGCAGCGCCAAGCGCGCGTGCGCCGCGGTCTGCTGGCTCGGCGGCAGCGCGGCCAGCGCCAGCAGCGTCGCGGTCGCGTCGTCGCCTTCGAGCCACGGCAAAAACCAGGGCACGAAGTCCTCGCGCGGATGATCGGCGAGCGCGCGCAGCACGCGTTGGCGCGCGGTTGCGTCGGCCGCGATGGCGGCCAAGACCAGCGGCGGCGGCAACTCCCCGTGCGCGATCAGCTCGGCGGCGAACGCAGCTGGGCCGGACGCGTCGCCGTCGGCCAACAGTTCGGCGATCGACCCCACGAGCAACTCGCCGCGCTGCGCCAGCTCAGCCAGCGCACGCTCGGCGAGCCGACCGTTGCTGCGACGCGCAGACATCGCGATTTGCCACAGATCGCCGACGGAAAGGAGCGGCAGCGCCGCGTCGAGCAACGTCGCCGACGCGCGCGGCACGTCGATCTGTCGCCGCACGGCCGCGTGCAAGTCGGCGTGCAGGGCCAGGATCGCCACGGCCGGAGCGGCGGCCACACCGTTGCTGGTGACATGCTGCACGAGCGCGTCGACCGGCAGCTCGGCGCGCGGCACCAGCGCCAGGCGGCGGCGCGCGTCTTCGCGCTGCTCCGGCTCCTGCGCCGCGAGCCGTTGCACGTGCACGCGAACGTCTTGCGCCGACGCGTGGATAGCCAACGTGGCGAGAGTCAAGAGAATGGGCGCGACGAAGGGTCGCATGCGGTGCGGGATCAACGGTGAGGTAGCGGCCACGGTTCGGTGCGCGATGCAAGATAGATGCGTCATCATCGCACGCGACGCGCGACGCAGCGACGCCTACCGCACGTAGCGCTTCAGCACTTCGGCGATCGCCAGCGGCAGGCCTTCGGCGCAAAGCCCGGGCTCCGACAGCCGCCGCGCCACCAGATCGCCCGCGGCGCCGTGCGCGTGCACCGCGAGACAGGCGGCGTCGAACGCGGGCATGCCCTGGGCGAGCAACGCGCCCAGCAGGCCCGCGAGCACGTCGCCACTGCCGCCGGTGCCCATGCCCGGGTTGCCCGTCGAGTTGGTGAACAGGCGATCGCCGTCGGTCACCAGCGTGCGCGCGCCCTTCAGAATCACGATCTGTCCGCTGCGCGGCCGCGGCTTCTGCCGCGTGTATTGCGAGGCGTGTGGCAAGGACGATCTCGTCGGAGGGCTCGACCGGAGTGATGGTCGCACCGGTCACGGACCAGTGCCACAAGTGCAGGGCGATGAGACCGTGCACCAGGAGTAAGACGCCGGCGCGCACCAGCGGGCGACGGCGCGAGGGTTTTGGGATGGCAGCCGGCCTTCACGGGTCTTCACGGGGGGGGGAGTGGGCGGGGGAGTGGGGGGGGGAGCCCGGCGAGAAGGTCGGCGCGCGCGCTGCGTCGCTCTTCACGATGCTCCGACGACTGCGAATCCACGGGAAGAGGTCTCGTTGGCGAGATAAGGCGAGCAACGTGCGTGTTCGCGACGCCGAGTCGGCGTCATTTGCTCGCGGACTTCGGCGCCCCCGCGCCGAGAGGCGGCACAGGCGGTCGTCTGTGCATCGACGCCTCATCGGGCTAGCCCGACCCGTCGTTGGGCTGTGAAGGGCCCCTCGCTGGCGCACCGAGTTTGAAGTCGTGTGTAGACGGCAATGCTTGCGGTAGAGCACAATCCGTGTCGTCCGCCCATGGAGCATGCCTTCTTCGCGAGCTACGCGCGTCCCGACGACAACCGGAGCACCAGGCTCAGCCAGGTTGTTAAGGACCTGACTGAGCGCGTTCGGGGTGAACTTGGGGCCAGGGCGCTAGAAGGCATCTGCTTCTTCGATGTGAGCGACATCCAGAATGGCCAGAAGTGGGAGACCGTTCTGGCTGAGGCCCTGCGGCATGCCCGCGTGCTCGTCTGCATGTGCTCGCCGACCTACTTCAACAGCGAATTCTGCGCCAAGGAGTTCGAGGTCTTCCGTCTGCGGCTCGCCGCGGCCCGGCAGGCCAACATGAACGTCAGTGCGATCCTGCCCATTCTGTGGCAGATCACGCCGCTGCCGAAGGCGATGACCGAGTACCAGTACGCCGATGCTTCCCTCCCCGACGCGTATGTCGAGCATGGACTGCGCGTCCTCCGCGAACTGAAAGGGCATCGAGACAACTACCTCAAGGCGGTGACCAGCCTCGCGCGTGCGATCACTGCGTTGGTGCGGGCTCCCGACAGCCTGCCGTCGCTCGTTGGACCGATCGAGTTCGACAAGCTTTCCGGGGCTTTTCAGAACCCGAAGCCCGGCAGGTACAACTTGGCGGTCGTGGTCCTGCACGATCGAGGGCCCGCCTGGGAACTGACTCCATTTGGTCCGACCGTCGCTCGCACGATCGAGGTCGTGGCCTCGTCTCTCGGCATCGGTTGGCGCGCATTGATCACGGAGATCACGGACGTGAGCCTTGTCCAGCAGTTGGAGCACGCGAAGGCACAGCACGAGGCTGTGGTCATCATCACGACTACGGGGATGGCAACCGCACCGCGTTGGAGCTCTCACCTGCAGAGCGTGGACGGGAAGTGTTTGGACAACTGCGCGGTTGTGCTCGGTATCGACGAGTCGGCGGGCGCCGAGGCGAAGCTGCGGGCCTTGTGTCCGAAGCTGACGGCCGCCACTGCCTTTCACGAGTGGTTCGATAGCGCAGAAGCGTTGCGCGAGCGTCTGGAGCGAGCCATCGAGCGCGTGCGTCAGGCGCTGATCAAGGCGGATCCACCGGCTGCGAGAGTCGAGGACGCACCCTTGGCGGCTGACGCGCGACGAGACGGGGTGCCGATCGACGTGCGCCCGTCGCTGCGGGGGCCGGGAGGCGACGGGTGAACGCGCCGTCAACCAAACCTGGGCGGATCGTCACGTTCTACTCCTACAAGGGCGGCACGGGCCGTTCGATGGCTGTGGCCAACGTCGCGTGGATCCTTGCCAGCAACGGCAAGCGGGTCTTGGTGATGGACTGGGACCTCGAGGCCCCCGGCCTGCACCGCTATTTCCATCCGTTCCTAGCCGACAAAGAACTGACGTCGTCGCCCGGACTCATCGACTACTTCGCTGAGTTCGCAGTCGCGGCGCGCCAGCAGTCAGCGACTAGCACGAAGTCGTCGCGATCGAACGACGCGTGGTGGAAGCCGTGGACCCACCTGTCGCGCTACTCGTACTCGCTGGACTGGGAGTTTCCCGATGCTGGCACGATCGACTTCGTGCCGGCTGGTCAACAGAGCGCGGCCTATGGTGTTCGGGTCACGTCGTTCAACTGGCAAGAACTGTACGAGACGCTAGGTGGCGGTGTTTTGCTGGAAGCGCTCAAGCGGCAACTGCGTGCGAGCTACGACTACGTGCTGATCGACAGTCGTACCGGGATCAGCGACACGTCGGGGATCTGCACCGTTCAGATGCCGGATGACCTGGTGCTGTGCTTCACCCTCAATCACCAGAACATCGCGGGAGCAGCGGCTGTGGCCGCTTCGGCGATGGCGCAACGCCGCAAGGAGAATGGGGAGCCTGGGATTCGCATCTGGCCTGTACCCACGCGCATCGAGCTGGCGGAGAAGGAGCGCCTGGACTCAGCGCGTGAGTCGGCGCAGGCTCAGTTTCAGCGCTACCTTGGCCACATGACGAGAGTCGACCGGGACACTTACTGGGGTACATGCGAGATTCTGTATCAGCCGTACTACGCGTATGAGGAAGTGTTAGCGGCATTCGCCGAGCGGCCGGGGCAGCAGGCGTCGATGTTGACCGCAATGGAGAACATTGCGCGACGCATCAGCGATGGGGACTGTGCTCGGTTGGCGCGAGTTACGGAGGAGGACCGACAAAGAGGCCTCAAGGGCTTCCAAGTGCGAAGGCCTTTCGGCCAAGCCTTGGCACGGGCTGGTGTTTGGGACGTCTACCTCTCCCACAATTTGCAGACGCGCCACCAAGCGCGATTGATTCGTGACAGGTTGGAGGATCGCGGCTTGACTGTCTGGGCGCAGGGGCAGAACGACGAGAGTCGCGCGGCGTTGGACGCGGCTGCGGTGTTCGTCATGCTTTCCGCCGGCAAGATGACGGAGCAGCAGGAAGAGCATCGGCAGGCGCAGAGCCTGGTCAAGCGCACCATCTGGGTCACCTTCTCTGGGACGCCAATTGACATTGTTCCCCGGAAATGGCCAGGTGGAGAGAGCGTGCGGTTGGATCCGCAGTCGGAATCAGACTTGCTCAGTTTTGCGCAACGTGTCCAGGACGTTGTTGCCATGGAGCGCGGCGCCCGTGCCCCTGTTGAATCGACGGATCCACAGAAGGGTCGATGGGGGGGGGAAGCTGACCGCAACGGTCGCCAGCTGATAGCGGACGTTCACGAACTGACGCCTGGGTGGTTTGAGATTGCGCTGGAAGTCCGAGGCACCACTAACACTCCTCTTACAGGCGACGTCGAGTTCCACCTGCACCCAACCTTTCCCCGCGAAGTTGTGAAGGTTCAAGTGCGAGATGGCGCGGCTGAACTTCGCGTGCAAGCGTACGGAGCCTTTACCGTCGGTGCCGTGGCCGACGATGGCGAGACGACTCTCGAACTCGACCTGGCGCAAGACGAGCGTTTTCCACAACTCTTCCGCGATCGGTAGGTGCCGTGTGTTCGGCATTCCGGCCCGTGAGACGGTCGCGGGCACTGCGAGCGGGAGCAGTCAGCAGGGCGAGTGCGCGCAGGCGAGCGCATCGACTTCACCGTGGACGGCGATGACGACGAAGCCGAAAGGAAGAGGTGCGACAGCGGGTTCTCCAATCCCGAGGTCGAGTAGTTCTTCGCCTCCGCCTTCCCGCTGCGACACACCGTCGTGCCGCCGCCACCCGAACCCGATCAGCAACACGAGGCCGACCACGCACAGCGTTCCGCCCTCGATCTCGACTGCCGCGCACGACACACCACATCTGCACTGCGCGCGCGTGCCACAGAGAGCGACACTCCCACCAAACCAAAGCCCAAGCCGCGACCGCGATAC
>JANPER010000105.1:0-5917 GCA_031423015.1 Planctomycetota bacterium
TGTTCGCGCTCGGCGCGATCCTGCTCGAGATCTTGACCGGTAGTCCCCCGTACTCGGAAGGAGACATGTTCGAGCAAGCGAAGGAAGCAAGGCTTGCACCTGCTCTCGCCCGCCTTGCTGCCAGCGACGCCGAGCACGACGTCGTGCAGCTCGCGCGCGATTGCCTGGCGGCAGCTCGAGACGCGCGGCCGCGCAGCGCGCGCGAAGTCGCCGAGCGCCTGACGCGCTTCCTGACCGGCGTCGAAGAGCGCGCGCGCGAGTCGGCGCTGGCGGCGGAGCGCGCGCGCGTCGAGCTCGCGGGCATGCGCCGCGCGCGCAACCTGCAGCTCGGGCTTGCCGCGGCGATCGTGTCGATCGCGGGATTGGTTGGCGGCGGCTATTGGTGGCTCGCGCGCGAGCGCGCGCAGGGACGCGTGCAGCAGACGCAGGCAGCGATGCGCGAAGCCGAGTCCTTCGCGACGACCGCCCAGAACGAGCGCGACACGGGGAAGGCCACGAAGTCTTGGGACCTGGCACTCGTGGCGGCCAAGAACATCGAGTCCACGCTCGACGGCGAAGGCTTCGATGCCGCGATCCGCAGCGATCTCGGCGCCCGCGCCAGCGACGTGAAGCGCCGGGCACAAGACGACGTGCTGCAGCGCACGCTCGATCGCCTGGCCCTGCCCACGGATGCATGTCTCGACGCGATGTCCGGCAGTTCGTGGGACGCCGAGGCGAAGGATCGCGAGTACGACGCCGCGTTCTCGGCCTACGGCACGCATCCCATCGCCGCGCACGACCAGTTCGTCGCGCGCGTCGCGGCGTTCCCAGCGCGCGCGGCGGTCGCGCTCGACGACTGGGCGCGGCATCGCCGGAGCCTCGCGTTGCGCGACAAGACGAGCGGCGTTGCCGATGCGAAGCTGCTGCTGGACGTCGCGCGTCGCCTAGACCCCGATCCGGCGCGTGCGCGCCTGCGAGATGCACTGGTCCACGATCCGATCGACGGCGCCGCGCTCGCGCGGCTCGCGAACGAGCTCGACCTCGCCAAGGAATCATCCGACACGGTCCTCGAGCTCGTCTTGGCGCTGTACGAGGCCGGCGACTTTGCCAAGTCCAGCTCGATCAATCTGCTTGGTGCACGCGCGCATCCAAGCAGCTTCTTGCTGAACTACCTGGCGGCGGTCGCCCAGATGTATGGGCCGCCCCCCACGGCCTGGCACGACGTTCGGCGCCTGCTGGACAACGCGATCGCGCTGCGGCCGGACTACTCGTACGCGCACTACTACGCGGTCATCTCCTGCAGCAGGCTTGGCCTCCTCGAGGAAGCCGAGGCGCACTATCAGCGAGCGGCCGCGATCCAGCCGCCGGAGCCGACCTTCGTGGTGCTCCTGGGGAGGATGCACGTCGAGAACCGCCTCGAGGAGCGGGCGCTCGCGGAGTTCACTGGCATGTGCCAGACCGAGGCGAGCGCTTTCGTGCATCCCGTGTACCTGGCCTGGGGCTGGTTCGAGCGGGGCCGCGTGCTCGAGCTGCGCCGCGACCTCGCGGGCGCGCTCGACTGCTACCAGCAAGCGAGGCAGATCCTGATCAGCCCCGGGTTCCCCAGAAAGACGGTGCCGGGGAGCATTGGAATCCCCAATGCTGCCGGGTACGCGCAGGGCGTCGAAGGACTGCTCGCGCGCATTCCCGACCTCATGCCGATCGTCGACGGTGAGCGCCAACCCAGCTCGCCGGAGGAGCAAGTCGAAGCGGCGCGAGCCGCGCTGCATGTCGGCCGTAGTGTGACGGGTGCCCGGCTCTTGCGCGCTGCGGTCGAGGCGAAGCCGAAGCTGCTCGAGAGCGTGAGCCCGCAAGTCGCGCTGCTCGGCGCGGAGATCGCGGTCACTGCTGGCTGCGCTGGCGATGCCGAGGCGCAAGCGCTGAGCGAAGCCGACCGCTGCGAGTGGCGGACGCGCGGCTACGAGTGGTTGCACGGCGCCTATCTGGAGCTCTTGAAAGAGCGTACGCCGGACCGTCAGAAGATGCGCGAAGAGAATGCGTCGGTGGTGGACTCGTGGCTCTGCTGTGTGCGCCTATGGGCGGTGCGCGCCGAGTCGCGGCTCAGGTCGCTGCCGGTCGACGAGGCGCGGGCGTGGCGCGGACTTTGGGAAGACGTCGAGACGATGTTTCAGGCAGGACAATGACGCACCAAGCCCCCGTTGGGCGCGACGCGCCTGGAAGGCCGGAAGCAGAGCTTGTCACGTTTTCGGCCAAGGAACCGCGGGCTCGTGGGGAGAAGAGAATGTCGGCGGCGCTTGCCCGCCTCCAAGTGGAGTCCCGCGTCGGGCCCCACCTCGTTGCCCTCATCGTCGGAGACCAGCACATGTTCGGAATCGTCCCTTGTAAGAGAGTCTTGCTTCCCGCAGCAGCAGTCGCAGGCGTCGCGGCCGCGCTCACGTTCCTGTCCGGCGAACGTCACCCACCCGCGCCTGCGCCCGTCGCGACGAACGCGCAAGGCACAGCCATGCTTGGCCGCCTGCCTGCCGCGTTCGTGCCGAACCTCGGGCAGTGGGAGCACCCCGCGCGTTTCGTGACGCGGATCGGCGCGATGACCGTGTTCCTCGAGCAGAAGGGGTGGACGTTCACGCTGGTGGAGCGGACAGCGAAGAAGGAGAAGGAGAACGAGACCGCCGCGCGCGGCGTCGCGGTGCGGATGACGTTCGCCGGCGCGAGCGCGCCAGAGCTTGCGGCGGAAGAGCAGTTGCCCGGACGCCACAACTACTTCCTCGGCAACGACCCATCCAAGTGGCGCAGTGACGTGCCGCTCTACCGCGCGGTGCGTTACCGCGAGGTCAATGCTGGCGTCGACGTGTGCGCCCGCGAGCATGACGGGCACTTCGAGTACGACCTGGTGCTGCAGCCGAGCGCGGAGATCGACCCCGTTGAGATCGCGGTCGAGGGGATTGCGCGGATGCACCTCGACGATGAGGGCGCGCTCGTGCTCGATACGCAGCTCGGGCCCGTGCGCATGCCAGCACCCATGAGCTGGGAGGAAGGGCCGTCGGGCGAGAAGAGTCCGGTCACCTGCCGCTACGTGTTGCGCGGCGACGACCGCTTCGGCTTCGAGGTCATTGGGCGTAGACCAGGCTGGGCGCTGGTCGTGGACCCGGGGCTCGTGTGGTCGACGTTCCTGGGGGGGACTGGCCCCGACCAGGCCTTTGCCCTCGCCCTCGACGCGCAAGGAGCGGCTACCGTCGCGGGATCTACCGCCACCGCCGATTTCCCGACCACGCCGGGCGCCTTCGACACGAGCTACAACGGCGGTGTCCCCTTCGGCGGCGACGCCTACGTCACCCGGCTCTCGCCGACGGGCTCGAGCCTTGTCTACTCGACGTTCCTCGGGGGGACGGGCGATGATCGCGGCTATGCCCTCGCCCTCGACGCGCAGGGTGCCGCCACTGTCGCGGGGTACACCGAGTCCGCCAACTTCCCGACCACAGCGGGCGCCTTCGACACGAGCTTCAATGGCGTCAACGACGCCTTCGTCACCCAGCTCTCGCCGACGGGCTCGATCCTCGTCTACTCGACGTTTCTCGGGGGGGCCAGCGGCGACTCTGCTAGTGCCCTCGCTCTCGACGCGCAGGGCGCGGCCACTGTCGTGGGGAACACCGCGTCCGCGAACTTCCCGACCACAACGGGCGCCTTCGACACGAGCTTCAACGGCGTCAACGACGGCTTCGTCACCCAGCTCTCCCCGACGGGCTCGAGCCTCGTCTACTCGACCTTCCTCGGGGGGGCAAGCGGCGACTCTGCTGCAGCCCTCGCCCTCGATGCGCAGGGTGCGGCCACCGTCGCGGGGGGGACCACCTCCACCGACTTCCCGACCACCCCCGGTGCCTTCGACACGAGCTACAACGGCACCGGTGATGCCTTCGTCACCCGGCTCTCGCCGACAGGCTCGAGCCTCGTCTACTCGACGTTCCTTGGGGGGACGAGCGGCGACTATGCTTCTGCACTCGCCCTCGACTCGCAGGGCGCCGCCACGGTAGCGGGGTTGGTCGCGTCCACCGATTTCCCGACGACGACCGGCGCCTTCTACACGAGCTACAACGGCCTCAACGACGCCTTCGTCACCCAGCTCTCGCCGACGGGCTCGATCCTCGTCTACTCGACGTTCCTCGGGGGGACGGGCAGCGACTTTGCCTCTGCCCTCGCCCTTGACGCGCAGGGCGCGGCCACTGTCGCGGGGACCACCAGATCCACCGGCTTCCCGACCACGCCCGGCGCCTTCAACACGACGGGCGACGCCTTCTCCAACAACGCCTTCGTCACCCGGCTCTCGCCGACGGGCTCGAGCCTCGTCTACTCGACCTTTCTCGGGGGGGCGAGCAGCGACCGAGCCTTTGCCCTCGCCCTCGACGCGCAGGGCGCAGCCACGGTCGTGGGGGAGACCGCATCCACCAACTTCCCGACCACGCCGGGCGCCTTCGACACGACCTACAACGGCGGCGGCCTCTCCGACGCCTTCGTCACCCGCCTCGACATGCTGCCCACCGGCGTCGCTGCGTTCGGCCGCTCGAGCCCTGGCTGCACCGGTCCGCTTGCGATCTCGGTCAACTCGATGCCGCGCATCGGCAACGCCAGCTTCGCGGTGACCTGCGGCAACGCGCCGCCGAACAGCGGCCTCGGCATCCTCGATCTCGGTGGCTCACCGCTGGCGACGCCGTTCCCCTTCCTGGGCATCGAGGTGTGGGTCGGCGTCACGCCGTGGTTCCTGCACCTTTTCGCCGTGAGCAACGCCGACGGCGCCGCGAGCGTCGGGCTGCCACTGCCCGGCGACCCCAATCTCATCGGTGGCAACCTGTACGCGCAGTTCATCTGGTTCGGGCCGACCGCCCCGCCGCCTTGTCCGCCGCTGGGCCTGTCGGCCTCGAACGCGCTCGCGATCACGATCCAACCCTAACGAGCAACAGCCCAAGCGAGCAGCGCTGACGAGCAACAGACAGGCGCGCGCTGAGTTTGCGCGGGTCGTCACGCCGTCGGCACGTTGCACGCCAAGACATCATCCAGGTCAGGCCAGCACCCAACATCGGCTCGCGGTGCATCTCGCAGCGATGGGCTCGTCGATGCTATGCTGCCGGCATGACTCGAACGAACGGCAAGACACGCACCGTGCAGGTGGAGCTGCCCGCTGAAGCCTTCGAATCGCATCCCTGGGAACCCGAGCGGATCTCGGAAGAGCTGCGGTTGCTGTGGCTGGTCGAGCAGGTTCGCGAGCGTCGCTTGGGTCACGGCAAAGCGTCCGAGATGGCGGGAATCCCACGCGCGCGGTTCTTGCAGATCATGGGCCAGCACCACGTCTCGGCTTTCGACTACGACCCAGATGAGCTCGACGAGGAGCTCTCGTAGCGCGCCGTGCTCGTGGTTGCGGATGCTGGACCGCTGATCTACTTGAGCGTCGTCGGTCAGCTCGACCTGCTGCCTCAGCTCTATGACCGTGTGCTGGCGCCGCGTGTAGTCGTCGAAGAGATCGTTGAGCGCGGGGCGGGACTGCCCGGCAGCAGCGAGGTTGCTGCTGCGAAGTGGCTCGAGGTCATGGCCGTAGATGCTGGTACGCCTGAGTTTCGGACGTTGTGCACCTTGCTAGACATCGGTGAAGCAGCAGCACTCGTGCTTGCGAGTCGCGAGCAGGCGGATCTCGTGCTGATCGATGAACGCCGCGGTCGCGCGACTGCGCGCCGTTTGAACCTGAACGTGCGCGGTACGCTCGGTGTGTTGGTGCATGCCAAGCGGACGGGCGCCATCGCCGAGGTCGCGCCGGAGTGTGTCAACAAGACTGAGACAGCAGAACACTGAGATTACTGAGCAGCTGCGATGAGCAGGTGCTGGTCGTCGGCGAGACAGGAGGTCCGTGCCGGCGGGTTGATCCAAGCGGCCTCTGGAGGTCGTTGGGCAGTGG
>JANPER010000106.1:0-42360 GCA_031423015.1 Planctomycetota bacterium
GAACGCGGACAGGCAGCGACGGTGAGGCGGTCAGACGGCGGTCTGGGACTTATGGCTTACGTCTTACGGCTCATGACTCGCGGCAGAGCCGCCGGGTGGCTCGCTTCGCCTCTCGTTGGTTGCGGCTCTGCCGCGCTGAGCTACTTCGCGAGGTTCTTCGTCGAGGGCAAGAGGATCGTCTGGCCCAACGGGGCGGACATCGCGCCGGAGACGCTGGATGCGCGCGCAATGCCCGACGAGGCGGCGTAGCCGGGGAAGCCGAGTGGCGCGCACGCTGGGCCGCCGGCGCCGAAGCGGCTATCTTCCCGCGCCGTGGCGATGAGTCCTCCACTGCCTGAGCCCATCGAGTCGGAGCTTACATCATGCCGACGCTGCTCGAAGCGGTCGGCGTGCCCGCGCCGACGAGCATCAACGGCGCGGCGCAGAAACCCATCGAAGGCACGAGCCTCGTGTACACGTTCGACGACGCCAAGGCTCCGTCGAAGCACACCACGCAGTACTTCGAGATGTTCGGCAACCACGGCCTCTACCACGACGGCTGGGTCGCCTGCACGACGCCCGGCGTTGCCCCGTGGGACGCGGCCGCCGAGGCGGAGGGTCGGTTGCCTTCCATCCTCGACTACAAATGGGAACTCTACAAGGTCAGCGAGGACTTCTCCGAGGCCACCAACCTCGCAGCCAAAGAGCCCGCCAAGCTCAAGGAGATGCAGGACATGTTCTGGAAGGAAGGTGGGGTTTCTACCTGCTCAAGGGCAAGCCGACCTTCTGCTACAATCTCGCGGGCGTCGCCCGCTACACCATCGCCGGGGCCGAAGCGCTCGCCCCTGGCGCGCACACCATCGTCTACAACTTCAAGTACGACGGCGGCCTGGGCAAGGGCGGCGAGGCCACGATCCAGGTGGACGGCAAGGAGGTGGCCAAGGGTCGCATCGAGCGCACGCTGGCGTTCCGCCTCTCGCTCGACGAGACGCTCGACTGCGGCGAGGACACCGGCACCCCCGTCAACGAAGACTACCGCGCACCCTTCAAGTTCACCGGCGAACTCAATAAGGCCGTGATCAAGCTGGGCAAGAGATAAGAGCGGTCTCGCGGCGGGCGATCAGAAAGCCCGCGACGCACGCGCCCGCGAAGAGACCACGCCGTTTCGCGGCGAGAAGGCCACCAACTGGGAGGATGGCTGGCGCGTGCCCGACCGCCGGCCGTTCCGCTGCGAGGCGAAGATCGAACGCGTCGACGTGGTGCTCGAGTAGGGCCACGATCGGCAAGCTCGCGCGGCGCGAGGCTCACGCGGCGCGAGGCTCACGCGATCATGCGCCGCGGACGACGTCTTCGGCGGTGATCAATTCGACGCCCGCTGATCGCCGGGCGCCGCGCAGCACCCAGACGGCGAACGTGCAGCGCCGCCCCGCGAGCTCGGGACAACGGGCGGCATCGTGCGCGAGCCGTTCGCGGATGCCAGAGATCTCGCCGGCGGTGGCCGCGAGCTTGGCTTCACCGACCAGCACGTGGCGCCGGTCGTCGGCGGCTTCGGCGACGACGTCGAGTTCGATCGCCACGCGGTCGTTCGCCGATCCCCACCAGCGGGTCGCCGGTCGCCACCTGCGGCGGCCGATCGTGAGTCGCGCCACGCTGTCGCGGGCCATCTGTTCCCACGCGCCGCCGAGGAACTGCGGCCACTGTCGTTCGACTTCGCCGGCGACCTCGCCGAGCTGGCCTGCCGCGAGCCGCGAACGGTTGGGTTCGACGAAGCGGTACCAGTAGGCGAGGAACGGATCGCACAACCGGTAGAGCGTGCGCTTCGTGTCGCGCACGGTGCGGCCGAACGGGACGGTGCGGGCGACGAGGTCGAGATCGAGCAGCCGAGCGAGCGGGCGCGACAGCGACGTCGCCGGCATGCCGAGACGTGCCGCGATCTCCGTCATGCGATGGCAGCCGCTGCCGATCAACGACAGGATCGACGCGCTGCGCGCCGTGTCCGTGATGTCGTCGACCAACAGCCGTTCGGGTTCGCGGTGCAGCACGCCGAGCGGATCGAGTACGAGTGCGGCGGCGGCCTGCGAGCGCGACGCGAAATCCTTGGCCAAGTCCCAGTAGCGCGGCACGCCGCCCCAGACGGCGAAGTGTTCGACCGCCTCGGCGGCGCTGCGCAGTCCCAAGGCGGGCCGGAGCCATGGCAAGGCCAGCGGCTCGATGCGCAGGATCTCGGTGGCACGGCCGTAGAGCGGCGCCGTCGCGTCGAGCACCAGGCCGTGCATCATGCGCTGCGACGAACCGCACAGGACGAGCGGGCGGCGCCGCCGGTCGAGTTGCTTCTGCAGCAGACTCGGCAGTTCGGGCGAGGCCGTGACCATCGCCGGGAACTCGTCGAGGATCAGCGGCAACGTCGGCGGCGTGTCCTGCCACCAGCGCGACAGCAGTCGTTCCCAGTCGCGGTCCTCGTCGAAGCCCGGTTGCAGGCGCGCGATCTCGGCGGCCAGGGCCCGCCGTTGGAGCGGCGCTTCGCGGTCGTCGCCGACGTAGTAGACCGCGGGGAGCTCGGCGATCAGCTGCAGCAACAGCGCCGACTTGCCGAGGCGTCGTCGCCCGTAGACGCAGGCGAGCCCGGGCGAGCGACCGGTCAGGGTCCGCCGCAGCCGGGTGAGTTCGGCGTCGCGATCGAGGAATGGCAACATGCGCTCATTATGTCCATCGTGCATTATGCACGTAGAACATAATTCGAGCTTCGCCCGAGCGCCGCTCGCCGCGTCGCGATCGCAGGTGAAGACCCCGTCGGGCCAAAGCGCGTGAAAGTGGACATTCAACCGCAACGCCGAATCGAAGCGCTGCTCATACTGCAGGTCCTCCATCTTCAAGCCTTGTTGTTTGGTAGAGCGACCGCTGTCTTGAGCGTGCGGCCTCGTTCTCGATCTGCATGGTGGTGTGCTCGTCGATGCTGAGCCACCAGACACCGCGATGCTGCGCAAAGTCCTCGCGCGCCGCGGTAACCAGGCCGCACTGGATCCAGCGGCGCACGACGATCTCGGAGACTCCAAAACGCCGGGCCGCGCCCTGGATCGAGTAGCGACCGTCGGGCTGGCGGTCCGGCAACAACGCTCGGCGGGGCAAGTCGGGAGTGATGCGCGGGATGTCGTACTTGCGACGCATCCACTTCACCGCGGCTTCGGTCCAGACGCCGCCGGTGGCGGTAGGAACGCCCTCGCGCAGCAGCCGTTCCGCGATGTCCTCGTCGCGCAGCCCTTGCACCGCGAGTTCTCGGATGCGCGTGACGGTGTGCGGCGTGGGGCGGCGGAGGTCGCCGCGACCCGGCCGATCGACGGTCAACTCGCTGACCGTACCACTCTGCCACTGCACCCGGATGCGGGTCTGCCGTGTGGGGTCATCGATAGGGCTGACGGCCACCGCCTCGATTGCCAGCCGCAGCATGGCCTTGCGGTCCGCGGGCGTGGTGGTGGGCGCGCGCCACACCGCCGGTAGGTCGCGCGCCAAGGCCAGGATCTGCTCTCGGTCGTTGTCGCTGAGCGTCACCCGATGCTCCGCCTGTGCCAGCTCGTAGCGGCGCTTGACCTCCGCGAGCTCCCGCAATCGAGTCTCCCATTCGTGCTCGAGGGTGCGCGCCACGACCCGGTTGTCCGGATCGACTGCCTTGTAGCGCCGCTCGGCGCGCCGCGCTTCGTACTCGGCCTTCTCGAGATGGAGCTGCCATTGCTGATTCAGCGAGGCTGCCTGCGCTTGTACTCGTTGCTCCACCGCCAGACAGACGTCCAGCTCGGCGGGCGCCATCGTGCGCAAGAACAGAGCCTCGACCGCGGCGTCGATCGCGCTCCCGGTGAGCGACCAGCACATGCGCTCACCCTTGTCCTTCTCCCCCATGCAGGAGTAGCTCCAGCGGTCGTCGTGCTTGCCCCAATAGATCGTGCGCATGCGGCGACCGCAGCGGCCACACAGGAGCAGGCCGCACAGCAGCGCAGGCCCTTCACGCGCGGCACCGCCAAGACCGGCCTGCGGCGCGTTCTCTCGCAGCTTGTGGATGTTGTCCAAGTACGCCTGCCAGGTGATGTAGCCCTGGTGCGCGCCCTCGATCCGCACCGGCCACTGGTCCGGTCGGTTCAAGTGGCGCACGCTTTTGATCTCGCCGGCGACCAGGACGGTCTGCTCCTGACGCCGGCCGTAGACGTAGGCCCCAGCATAGATCGGGTTGTGGAGGATGTCATTGAGCCGGCTCAAGGCGAGCGGCTTCCACACGACCTCGGTGGTGCCGTCGGCGAAGCTCCTGCGCGTCGGCACGCGGAAGCCGCTGTCGTGGGCCCAGCGCACGACGGCGCCCGCAGACGGCTCGATCGCAAAGCGATCGAACACCATGCGGATCGCGTGACGCACCGTCTCATCGAGATCCAGCTCGACGCCGTGGTCGGCCCACACGTAGCCGGTCGCTGTGCCAAAGCGCAGCTCACCGCGGCTGGCCTTGCTGCGCCGCGCACCCGTCATGCGCAGCGCCAGCCAGTGCAGCTCCGCCTCCGACATCGTGCCCTTGAAGTCCAACAACATCTTGTCGTCGCAGCTCCGGGGGTCGTAGACCGCGTGCTCATCGATCACGACCACGCGTGCGACGGCGCACAAAGCCAACAGGCGCTGCCAGTCCAGAGAGCAGCGCGCCAGACGCGAGACCTCGATCGCAAGGACCGCTCCGACTTCACCGCGAGCGACCGACTCGGCGAGGCGCGCGAAGCCGCTACGGCCGGTCGACGTGGCCCCGCTCTTGCCCAGGTCTTCGTCGATCACCTCCACCTTGTCCCTGGCCCAGCCCAGCGCGCACGCCCGCTCAACCAGCGCGTACTGCCGGGCCGTGGACTCGGTGTTCTCCAAGACCTGGGTCATCGACGACTGCCGCACGTACAGGCATGCCCGGCGCAACAGGTGCAGGGCCTCGATCTTGCCGGTCATGGTGTGCCGCCCTCGCCCGCGCCATCAGCGCTTGGTGTACGAGCTTGCCCCATAGGCCCAGGAGCTGCTCCACCGGATGTTCCGCCGTCTTGTGCGTCACTGCGTTCTCCCCATGCGTGGTCATTGCGTTGCAACCTCGCTATCGCCTGCTCAACCAGTGGTTGGACGAGTACGAGCTTGATGGGCTTCCTGGCCTGGAAGTGCCGATCCATGCGTCCGCGGCCCTTAGTGTGACCGACCAGTGTCCAGTTGGCTGCGCGGTAGCACGTGCCCGCATGCCGCGTGGCATCGACGAAGGTCTCCAGCAGCAGCGGGCTATATGCATAGCGGTCATGCCAGTCTCCACCGATCCGGCTCGCGGCCAGAGCCAACAGCCGCGAAGCGAGGTTGGGCACCTTGACCCACGGCAGGATCAAGAAGCGGGTGTTGTTTACCAGCAGGTGGAGATGGGAGGCGCGCCAACGGTCGTCCCAGCCGATGAAGCGATCTCGCGCCGCCACCCGCCACGCAGCTCCGCCAAAGGCCATGCAGGCGATGGGCTCGTCGTGCCAGACCACGAGATACTTGATGTGCGGACCGAGCGAGACGCCGTAGCCCAGGTAATGGTAACGCTCCACGAACTCGTTCCAGAGCTGCTCCCGTCCCGATCCGCTGACGATCGTGAAGCAGCCCGCATCGATCGCGCGCGGGGACAACGTCAGTGCCGGCCTTGACGCCGTGGACTCGGTCAGCGGGATCGGCCGCCTCCGCACCGGAGGTCGCCGGCGCGGTGGCAAGCTGACCATTCCGATGCCGTGGAGCCGGGCAAGCACGTCACGACACGCCCGGTCCTTCAGGCGGCCGTTGGGTTGATGCCAGGCCAGGGCCTCGCACACCCGCTTGGAGAGTGCAAACCGGTGCTCACCGCTTGCCGCAGCGATGATCACTCGAATCGTGCGCAGATCTTCTGCAGAGAATGTTCGGCCGCGGATCGTGATTGGGCCGGGTTGTGACTCGTGGTATGTCACGATGCGCCTGTTGCGCAGTTCGTAGCACAAGACCAGCAGTGGCACCAGAGGGCAGCAGCGTTTTCCTGCGTGCTTGGCGATTACAGCGTGCATGCGCCTACTCCTTTGTCGCTCTCGCCGCCACCCACTTCGCCAGCTCGAGAGCCGTCTTCGGCGCAAGTCGGACCTCGCGGCCATCGATGCCAGGCAGCGTCACTCTTGGCCGCAACGAGGTCCAGGAGACCGGGATGATCCGCAGGTCCCCCTCGTCACGCTCGACCCAGACCGCATCCGAGCCCACGCGGTGAACCGCCACGGTTTGCTCGTGCCATGGGTGGACGGTGAGGGTGATCGTTGCCGTCGACCAGCCTCTGTTCGTGCGCGAACCAGTAGTCTGTCGGGTCCTTCTCAAATCTCTGGGTGAACACAATGGCGCCGGCCTTGGCCTTCATATCTTTGGTGCTGGCAGCGCGGCGATAGAAGCTGGCAATGGCGCGGACGAGGATCTTGCGCACTCCTTGCGCAATGTGATGGTCGAACGCGCAGGCGTAGCGCACGCGGTGCGGCAGCGACAACACCCACTGGCGCACCGGGACGTCGGGGATGACGCGATCGACCAGCCAAGCGGCGGTGTCGGCCATGCGGCGTGCCCCGCACGAGGGGCAAATTCCGCGGCGTTTGCACGAGAACGCAACGAGATCGTCTTTGCCACACGCCTCACAATGCACACGGCAGAAGCCGCGGCTGAGCTGTCCGCAGTCGAGGAAGCCGCGGAGTTCGCGCACCACAAAACGCGGCAGTGGGTTGCGCGTCTCGTTGTCGAAGGTTTGGGCGAGGAAGGTGGCGAGGTGTTCGGCGAGGACTCGGTACAGAGCGGTGGCCTCGGGTTGCCTGCGGCGCCATGTGGAGTTGAGAGCTGCCACATGGCTGAGTGGCAGCGAGACAGAGAATGGTTACATCCGGGGTCACCCTGGCCCGACGACTTGCGCGACCCTGCGCATGGCCTCGCCGCACGGCTCACCCTGGACGCCGTACGCGCCGAGGCAAGGTGTCGCCCTCAGGGCCACGCAAAGCTACGGCCGCGCTCGAACAGCACGACGCGGCGCTCGCTAGCGACGAAGGTCATGTCGCGCGCATCGACGTAGCGCCACTCGTTGGCGTCGGGCGAGTCGGATCTGACAAGCTCCATGACAGAGCGCCAGGGAGGCACGGCTCTTGCCTTTCGATTTTGGCCTCGAAATACCTGCTACGCGCCCAAACTCTGGGTCACGGCCAATTCTGCAACAGCAACTAGCTAGTCACGGCGACCGAACAGTCGCCGCAGCGCGCGCGGCGCAGCGGCCCGGAACACGGTGTCGTGGAACTCCATGGGTATCGGGTGGTACTCGAGTGCGACGCCTTGCGGGAGCTGCTCGCGCAGGACGCCCACGAATTCCTCGACGGCGCCGACGATGTCGGCTTCGTCGGCCGTCGCCAGGTACACGTTCGCCTTGGCGGCTACGAGTGCCGGCAGGCTGTCGCGCAAGCGGCGCACGACAGCGCGGCCGTTCCACCAGAGACTCGGACTCAGCGCGATGTAGTCGTCGAACAGCTCGGGCGCGTCGACGAGCGTCGCCGCGACGAACAGGCCGGCGAGCGATTCGCCGACCAGCGCGTCGCGGCCGTCGGTGGGGTAGCGCGTGCGGACCGCAGGCATCAGCTCGGCGCGCAGGAACTCGCGGAACCGGGCTGCGCCGCCGGCGTGCGGCGCTGCCGCGCGTTCGGCCTCGACGTTCGTCGGCTCCGTGAAGTCGCGGCGGCGGTCGGTGTTCTCGATGCCTACCACGAACATCGGCCGTAGCCGATCCCACGTGCAGCCGAAGTGCACAGCTTCAGCGACGTGCACGAAGTCCTCGTCGATGCCGCCGTCGAGCAGATACAGCACCGGATAGCGCACGGTCGCAGTCGCGTCGAAACCGGGCGGCGGTGCGACGAACACGCGGCGGCGTTCGCCGAGCACGCGCGACTCGATCGTCCACGCGGTCACGGCGCGCAGCGCGGCAGGCGCGGGCAGCTCGGACGGGGCGAGCCCGGGTGCGGCTGGCTCCTGCGTCCCGGGCAGCGGTGCCGCGGCTGGGGGCTTTCCGGCGACGAACGTCGTCTCGGGCGGGAACACGCCGGCGAACTGCGGGCGATAACTCTGGTCGCGGCTCTTCGCGCGCGTCACGGCAAGCACGTGGTCGACAAGTTCCTGCAGCTCGACGCGGCCGTTGCGTTCCTTGCCAGAGCTGCCGTCGGCGTCGCCCTGCATGGCGGAGATCACCGCGTATGTGAACGGGTTGCCGATGCCGGGCTCGGGCGAAGGGCCCGCATTCTGGCTCGCGTCGACCGGCGTCAGCACGACGAGGCTGCGGCCAGCCGCGCCGCGATCCTCCCACTCGTCCTTGCACGCGAGCAGTGTGTCCGTGAGGTTGCCCGACTGGCACGACATCGCGAACACGACCACGTTGCGCGCCGGCAGCGCGAGGATGCTGTCGGCGAACCGCGACCAGCCCGCGAAGAAGGTGCCGAACGGCCCGCCGTGACCGTGCGAGTAGAGGACGAACGTGTCGTCGCTCGTCAGCGTGCGCGCGTAGTCGGCGAGGCGCTCCCGGACGACTTTGCGGTTCAGTTCCTTGGTCGGCACCAGGTCCACTTCGAAGCCGTGAGTGGCGAACGCTGCGGCCACGCCAGCAATCGACCGTTCCATCAGCGCCAGCTGCGCTGGCGGGTTGTCCTTGCTGGGATCGCCGAAGACGAGGAGCCGGCATCGCGCAGTCGGCACCGCGGTCGGTGTCGTAGCGTCGGCCTGACCCGGCAAGCCCAGGCTGCAGGTGACCAGGAGTCCGAGCGTCGCGTCGCGTCGGAGACGTCGTTGCATCGCGGTGGGGAACATAGGGCGAGCGTACCCGATGTCGCTGCCGTCGGATGCTGCGCGACTGAGGTGGCCCGTTCGGGTGACGTAACCGTTCACGGGTCGTCATTGTTTTCCGCTCCCGCTCCCGCTCCCGATCTCGCGCCTGCGTCGTAGCACGTGCACACGATCTCGTGCTGCGATCAGCGAGAGGCGTAGGAACCTGCTGGACGCTGTCGGGAGCGGGAGCGGGAGCGGGAGCGGGAGCGGGCCGACCCCGACCCGTGAACGGTTACTCAGGGGCACGTCCGGCTCAACGGATCGCGTGCGGTCGAAGCGATCTTCCTCGGTCACACCGTGGCGAACTAGATTCCCACCGAGCTGCTCCACTTAGCTGGACGTGTTTTCGAGCGCTTATCCGCCGATCTGAATCGCTAGCGGCGGTACGCAAGAGCGCGCGACGTTCTCGCCAGCCAAGTTGGCCGCACGCGATCGCTTATCCACGTGCAACAACCTTCTATCCGCGTTTTCGAGCGCTTATCCGCCGATCTGAATCGCCGCGCTGCGTTTTCAACCTCGAGCAGCGTGCACGAACGTCCGCGCCGCGTTTTTCGGTCGCCATCCAGCGACACGCGGTGCGTATCTGCGTCGCTTCGCACAAATCCCGCGTTCGCGGCGCAAGACTTAGATCCGCGGCAGCCATCCGCTCGCTTCCGGCGACGAAATCTGCTGGTCGTCCGCTATCTCGACGCGCCAATGAATGAGTCGATCCGGTCCGCATTGATGGACCTCATGAACGGACCGGAGAGTCGCTTTTGGGAGGGAGTGAACGGGCTGTGCGAGATGGCACGGTCTTGGTTGGCCAACTCCTGCGCATCACCGACGCGCAAGTGGAACTCCGCGTCGCCGACCAGCCTCCGTCGATTCCCCGCGCCGAAGTGCTCGCGCTGCGCAAGCTCGCGTCGCTCTATGCGCGGCAGGAGCTAGCCGCGGTCACCGACCGGTACTCCGGCGCGTACGACTCGACGACGGGCCAACGCGGGCTCGTCGGCGAGCTCGTCGTGCAGTGGGTCCAGAGCGATCCCACGGCCAATGCGAGGGTGTCGTGGCCGAGGTTGCGCCGGCGCGGCAGCTCTTCACCAACGGTGCGAACTGCGTCATCCGGCCGTGAACCGCGCCGCCCCGCCGCACGGTGGGGACGCCTCGCAGGAGGCCGCGTCGCGCGACCTCTACCCGATCGTCATCGCGACCGTGTTGGTCAGCGTCAGTCGCGGCACCGAGCAGCCGCCGCTCGTTCCCACATCCGCGCCTTGCACGTAGATGCGGCCGCCGATCAGGCTGCTGTTCTGCGGGATGGCGAGTGGCAGGCTGGCGCCGGGCGTCAAGACCTGCGGGTTGGGACCGAGGGTGCAGCCGGGGCATAGCGGAGTCGCGAGCAACGTGGCGCCCAAGAAGATCACCGGCACCGAGATGACGTTGGTGAGTGAGACCCTCCAGCCAGGAGTTGCATCGTCAGGTACGTGCCTGCTTCCCCCGGCCGCATGACCACCAAGGAGACCACTCCAGCACAAAGTGCTCGCGGGGAGCTGGGCGCGACGACTCGCAGGCTGCCGACGAGAACCGGGGACGCGTTGGCCATGATCTGTATCGGCAAGTACCACGCCTCTGCCGGTTGTTGATCCACGACCGCAGATGCCGCCTGTACGTGTTCGAATGCTGGCGCGACGCCGATGCGAACGCCGAAGTTCGACATGACCGACCAGACCGAGGGTGCGCGCAGGATCCGCTCGAGAATGTTCCGGAGGTGCTCGTGCTCGCGGACCATTCCAAGGAAGGCGCTGAGGGCCACGTGTGCAAGAAGCTGCGCGTGCTCAGCGTCCTTTGTCACCGGGCTGCTCTGGCTTGCAGTGGCTTCGCAGGCGCTGACAAACCCCAACTCGAGATGCCAACACACCACCTTTTCCAGACGGCGCGGCGGAGCAGGATCTCACGACGGCCCTGCCGTTGCTCGAGCGTTGGTACGGGCTCAACTCGTCACACACGCTGATCGCGCGCCACAACATCGCGGAAGCCACAGCCCTCGAACAAGCGCACAGCACCGAGGCACCGTCGGCGGACGCGGCGTCAGGCTCGCGCCGGCAATGACCTTCGGTCACAGGCAGCAAGCGTCCTGGCGCAAGTCGTCGAAGCGGACGGACGCGAACCGCGCGTGCTCGGACGCCGCCTGCAACCGCGCATCGAAGGTCGGGTCCACCACCACGAAGCGGTCGTCTGCCCCGAACGCTGCTCTCGAGATCTCCAACGATCGGTCGGCGCGATAGCCTGCCGGTCGTGACGACCCTCGACTTGCCTGGGCGCGATCTGCCGCGCACCGTGTTCGCCATCTTGTGCATCGGGACGCTCCTCGCGGCCACGCTATGGGTGCTGCGTCCGTTCCTCCCGAGCATCGTTTGGTCCACGATCATCGTCGTGGCGACTTGGCCGCTGCTCTGCCGCATGCAGGGCTGGTGCGGCGGGCGGCGCCTCCTCGCCGTGGCCGGCATGATGCTGGTGCTGTTGCTCGTGTTTTTTCTGCCGATCGCGGTGGCGACGACGGTCTTGGTCAGCAATGCGGCACGCATCGCTGAGTGGCTGCGCGCGCTCGCCGCGGGGCCGCTGCCCGGGCCGCCGGCTTGGCTCGAGCACCTGCCCGCCGTAGGTTCGCCGCTCGCAGACGCGTGGCGCAACGTGGCATCGCATGGGCCCGACGGGCTCGCGGCGATGCTGTCACCGCACCTGAACGGCATCACCGGCTGGTGCGTGGCGCAAGTGGGCAGCGCCGGGATCTGGTTCTTCCAAGTGTGCATGACTCTGCTGCTCGCCGGCGTGCTCTACGCGCGTGGCGAGCACATGGGCCACGCCGTGCGGCAGTTCGCGCGCCGGTTGGCGGGCGAACGCGGCGACGCCGCCGCGGTGCTCGCCGCAACAGCCTCGCGCGCGGTGGCGTACGGCGTGGTGGTGACCGCGTTGATCCAAGCGTTCGTCGGTGGCCTCGGCCTGTTGGTCGCCGGGATCCCGGCGTGGGCCATCCTGACGGCGTTGATGTTCTTCACCTCGATTGCCCAAATTGGCGCCGCGCCGGTCGTGGGATCAGCGGCGATCTGGCTGCTCTGGCAGGGCAGCACTGGCTGGGCCATTGGCCTCGGTGCGTGGGCGCTGGTCGTCGGCAGCCTCGACAACGTCGTGCGCCCGATCCTCATCGGCCGCACCGCGCACATCCCACTGCTCGTCGTGTTCGTGGGCGTGATCGGCGGCCTGATCGCGTTCGGCCCGGTCGGCTTGTTCGTCGGCCCGGTCGCGCTGGTCGTCAGCCTGACCCTGCTGAAGGCATGGATCAGCGGCGAGGCGGTGGTCAGGAACTGAGTTCTACAGCCGAAGCATCACGCGAAGCGCGACGATGCTTCGGCTGTGGAAAGACGGCGCTGCCGGCAGCAACCAGCTATCCGTTCGTCCCCACGGGCACGTGCAGCCTCGCCGCGCGGAGACTACGACGACACGTGCGACGGCGCTCGCACGGGCCTCAAGCTCTCTGCCGCGCGGCGGATGCCAGCCAGCATGCCGCGGAACACCAAGCCGTGCACCGGCAGCACGGCGTACCAGTAGATCAGACCGAACAGCCCCCTCGGCTTGAAGCGTGCCGTCTGCCGCAGCCGGCACCGCTCGGGGTCCGCTGGATCCGGCACGATGTCGAAGGTCAGCGTCGCCACGCCCGGCAGCTTCATCTCGGCGTACAGCTCGAGGCGGCGATCGGGCACGACGTCGGTGACGCGCCAGAAGTCGAGCGCTTCGCCGAAGCCGACGTGTTCGGCATCGCGGCGCCCGCGCCGCAGGCCGGGGCCGCCGACGAGCTTGTCGAGGAAGCCGCGCAGGCGCCACAGCCAGTCGGCGGCGTACCAGCCGTGGCCACCGCCGACGCGACAGACCGCGCGATAGACGGCCGCGGCCGGGGCGGCGATCGCGATCTCGCGCGGATCGACGAAGGTGGTGCCGCCCGCCCAATCGGGGTCGCCCGGCATGACGCCGGCGTCGGACCAGCGCGTCTCGACGCTCTCGCCGTCGCCGCGGCCGAGGGCGGCTTCGATGCTCTCGCGCAACGTCTGCGGCGCGGGCGGCATCAGGTAGCGGGCGCGGTCGTCGCGGCACACGACCTCGTTGCGCAGACCTTCGGCAAGCGGGCGCGCGATGCGCGCGCTGATCGGCGTCACCAGGTGGATCCACAACGAACTCAGGCGCGGCGTCAGCACTGGCAGCGGCACGATGAGGCGCCGCGGTAGACCGCGGATCTCGGCCGTCATGCGGATGACGTCGGCGTAGGTCGGCACGTCGGGGCCGCCGATGTCGAAGGTCTGGCCGATCGTCGCCGGTTGGTCGAGGCACGCGACCAGGCAGTGCAGCACGTCGCGCACGCCGATGGGCTGGCAGCGCGTGCGCACCCAGCGCGGTGTCACCATCAGTGGCAAGCGCTCGACCAGGTAGCGCAGGATCTCGAACGACGCCGAGCCCGAGCCGATGATCATCGCCGCGCGCAGCACGGTCACTGGCACCGGCCCGCTGCCGAGTTCGCGTTCGACTTCGCGGCGGGACCGCAGGTGTTCGCTGAGACCTTCGCCGGTTTCGCCGAGGCCGCCGAGGTACACGATGCGCGTGAGGCCAGCGCCGGCCACGGCGCGCGCGAAGGTGCGCGCGATGCGGCGGTCGGTGTCGGCGTAGGCGCGCCCGGCCGCGAGCATCGAGTGCACCAGGAAGAAGGCGGCGTTGCACCCGGCCATCGCGGCGGTCGTGCGCGCCTCGTCTTCGAGGTCGCAGGCGACGATCTCGACGCGGGGATCGCTGGCGAACGGGCGGTCGGCCAGCTTCTTCGGGCTGCGCACCAGGCAGCGCACGCGGTGTCCGGCCGCCAGCAGACGCGGTACCAGTCGACCGCCGATGTAGCCCGTCGCGCCAGTGACCAGGACGATGCCTTCGCGGCTCGGCGCGTGCGCTGCGGCGTTGGTCACCGCGCGCGGCTCAACTTCGCTCCACGGGCCGAACGCGCGACAGTCCGCCGTCGACGTGCAGCACTTGGCCGGTGACCCAACTGCTGTCAGGACCGAGCAGCCAAGTGATCGCTGCGGCAATGTCGGCCGGTTCGCCGATGCGGCCCATGGGGTGCATCCGCTCGGAGGCTTCGAGCGCGCGGACATTGCCGGTGATGCCGGCGGCGAGTGGCGTGCGCACGAGACCCGGCGCCACGGCGTTGAAACGCAGGCCGCGCGCCGCGTGCGTCGCTGCGGCGGCTCGCACCAGCCCCTCGATCCCGGCCTTGGCGGCGGCGATCGCTTCGTGGTTGGCGAGGCCGACGCTGGCGGCAGCCGACGAGCACAGCACCACCGACCCGCCCTGACGCATCGTCTTGGCCGCAGCGCGAACGACTGCGAACGCGGTGGTCAGGTTGGTGGCGATCACCGCGTTCCATTCGTCGGCGCTGGTCGCGTGCGCCGGCTTGAGCAGAAGCGAACCGACGCACAGTGCCACGCCCGCGATGCGGCCCGCGCCGAATTCGGCTGCGGCACGCAGGCAGGCCTCGACCTCGCTGAACGAAGTGGCGTCGAGTGCGAAGGTCGAGCAACCCGGTCCCTGCGCCGCGGCGGCATCGAGTCGTGTCTGGTCGCGGCCGCCGACCAACACGCGGGCGTTGCGTCGTGCCAAGCTCCGCACGACTTCACTCCCGATCCCACCGCCCCCGCCGAGGACGGCGAAAGTGAAGCCGTCGAGGGACACTCCGGGATCGAGCGGCGGGACTGACGGGGCTCTTTCCATGACCGGCAGGTTCGTGGTGCGGTCGATCGCGGATGCGGTCGGCTGGTGGATCAACGATACAGAGTGCTCGTCCGCAAGCTCCTCTCTCTCCCGCGCTGCGGAGCAGGCGCGGGGGCACTCGACCTCGTCGCAGCGTTGGTCGCCGCACACCGCGTCCTCGGGAAACTCTCGCGCCTGCATCCAGGCCCGCTGAGGCGGCGAAGTTGCCTTTGCGAGCATTGGCTCGCTGACATCAGGATCAAACAATGAAGCTCCTCACTTCTCTCTCTCTCCTTTCGCTCGCGTTCGGCCTCAGCTCCCCGGTTGCGGCTCAAACGCGTACCCTCACCGAGATCGTGGCCGCTAGCGGTGGTCAGTTCGACCGCAATTCGCGCGACTACGACATGCTCCTGCGCGCGGTGCAAGCGGTTCCGGGCATCGCCGACGCGCTCAACAACTGCGAGGACAGCCTCACGCTGTTCGCGCCCAATGATCTGGCCTTCACCCGCCTCGCCAACGATCTCGGCTACGCGGGTTCCGACGAAGAAGGCGCCTTCAATGCAATCGTGGCGGCGCTGACTCGGATCGGCAACGGCGACCCGATCCCGGTGTTGCGCACGGTGCTGCTCTATCACGTCGCGCCGCGTGACCTGAACCCGTTCGAGGTCTTGTTCGCGCGCGAGATCCCGACCCTGCAAGGCGGCGTGATCCGTCCGTTCTTCTTCGTGCTGCGCGACAACGACCCCGACCTGCGCGATCCCTTCCTGACCTGGCCGATCAACGTGCGCGCCTGCAACGGCCGGCTGCACTCGATCGACCGCGTGCTCCTGCCCGTCAATCTGTAGGTGCGGCAGCGCGACACCGCATGGGCCGCCGCTACGAGTCCCGCAACAGGGTGAACACAAAGTCCAAGGACGTACCCGGCTCGAGCACGATCTCCTCGGCCGAGGTGTGCTCGACGCCGCCGATGTTGGCGCGCACGTGATAGCGACCGGGCGGCATGACGGCGACGGTGAAGCGACCGTCCGCGTCGGCCTGGAACCATCCCACCGTCGGGGACGACGTCAGGCCCATGCGCAACGGTTGGCCAAGCATGAGGGGAACATGGGAGTTCCAGGCTGCACCACCAGCGAGCTGCACGCGGCCGCGCACGGCCGCCGGCCGGAGTGCGGCGGCGTCGATGGTCAGCTCGGTCGGATTGCGCGGGTCGAGCACGAGCTGGCCCAGTTCGCGCAGGACGTGCGGCGGCGCGAACGGTCCGAACGAGGGTTCGTACACGAGCTGCGCGACGAACGTGCCGGTCGGCAGTCCATCGATGGCCAGCGCGCCTTCGTGGTCGAACGCGAACCCGTTGCCGCGGTCGCCGAGATGCGCGAGGTGCAGCGAGTTGCGCGCGTCGTCGAGCAGGCGGAGCCGCACCGACATCATGGCTACGCTCGCGGGCACGAGGCGCGCCACCAGCCTCGCTCCGGTCGTCGCGGAGACGACCAAGTCGCGCCGCGGCCCGTCACACACGACCTCGCGCACGAGGATCGTCGGCACCGAGTCGGCGCGCACGCGGAGGCCGTAGGGACGTGCTTGTTGCGGCACCAGCAAGCGGCAACGGCCCATGCTGCCGGTGCGCGATGCGTCGAGTTGCTGGTGATGGCGCGGGAAGCCGCTGCCGAGCGCCGGCATGACGGCCGACTGCGAGGTGAGTTCGTGGCCTTCCTCCGAGCTGATCGCTTCGACCTCGGCGCCAGCGAGCGGCCGCCCGTCGACGCCACGCACCTCGACGACCAGCGCGCACAGCGCGAGGCGCACGAGTTCTACGCGCCGTTCCAGAGTTCCCGTCGCGGGCACGTCGATCTCGACATCGGCGGGGGCGTAGTCGATCGGCGGTCGGATCTCGAAGGTCCAACGTCCCGCGGGCAGAGTGTCGACCCGCGCGCGGCTGCCTGGGTGATGGCCTGATGGACCACTCTGCGACCTGGAGTCGCCGTTCCCGTGGGACTGCGACAGGTGCAGGCCGTACTGCTCGATCGGCAAGCCAGAGCTGGCGTCGACGACCGTGAGTTCGACGACGCCTCCAACGGGAGCGAGCGGCGCTGGGCGCGGCACGCGCAGGACCACGTCACTGCTACCCCACGTCGTCGCCACCGGCGCCGCGAGGAGTCCGCCGACCTGCCTCGGTACTAGCGATGCCGCGGGGGCTGGATGTCGTTCGTCACGGACCGCGACGTGCACCGGACTGCCGAGCGTCGCGAAGCCGAACAGCTCGAACGTGCCATCGCGCCGGATCGGCGCGCTGGCGGCGACGTCGGCAGACGGAGGCACGGCGACCACGCAGGCGGGCCGCAAGGGCGCGCCTTCCTCGTCGACGACGCGGCCGCGCACCGTCACCGGCACGCGCACGATGACATCGAGGAGCGCTTCCGGTGGCTGCGCGATCAGTTCCTGCGGCGCGCGCACGATTCGATGCGATGAGTCGAACGTGAAACCGTCGGCACCGAACAGCTGCTTGCCGGCGCGATACCGCCCCGGCGGTAGGAGGTGCTCGCCGCGCCAGCGACCCTCGGCATCGCTGATGAAATGCAAGCCATGGTTGTCCACTCGGCCGGAACGCGGCACCCAAAGGGTGCCGCGCATGCCCGCTACCGGCGTACCCTGTTCGTCGAGCACGCGGCCGCCGAGAGGCACACCGGTGCGCAAAGCGATCTCGCCGAGATCGAACGTGCCGCCCAGGTCGTTCCACAGTTCGCGGCCGGCGACCACCACCCGCTTGCCCTCGCGACCCGCGGCCTCGAACGTGATTCCCCACTCGACGGCCAAGGCCGCCGCCAGTTCGAGCCGGAAGCTCCCGTCCATGGCGGTGGTGATCGGTGGAGGATCGGTGACGTGCGTCGCGGGGAAGCGAATGGACTGGGCGTAGCTGTTGGTGTCGTGGCGCGCCGTCACCGTCGGTCCCGGCAGAGGCGCGCCCGTCTCCGCCGCGACCAGGCGCCCGGCGACGGCCACGAGTTCGGTTACCGGCACCGCCGGGTTGGCACGCGAGACGGCCTCGCGCGTTGCCGGCGAGCTGGGTGCGTCGACTTCGCTCGGGGACGGCGCTTGCACTGTTCCATCGAGCGCCGCGGTGGGGAGCAGCTCCGGCGTCGGCGCAACCCGCGTCGCGAACCACGCCCCGCTCACGACGACCACGGCGGCGACGCCCGCCACCAGCCACGCCGTGCCGCCGCTGGCCACAACCGGCGTCACGCGCACGTGTGCCGTCGCCAACACGTGCGCGCGCACGCGATGCAACGGCGGCACCGCCGCGACCGACGCCAAACTCGGTGGCAGCAAGCGCCGCAAGCGATCGAGCCCGCGACTCAGCTGCGTCCTCACCGTGCTTGCCGAGCGACCGAGGCGCTGCGCGATCGCGTCGGGTGTGAGCCCTTCGCGCAGCTGCGGCTCCAGCACCTCGCGATAGCGCGCCGGCATCGCAGCGATCGCCGCGCCGAGCACGTCGCGCAGCTCCGCGCGCGCGACGTCTTCGAGCGGAAGTGGCACGTCGGGCTCGGGCAGGCGCCCTGCATCCGGCGACCGACGGTCGCGCCGCCGCGCCGCCCTCGCCTTGTGCGCGAGGATGCCGACCAGCCAGGGCAACACGCGCTCGTTCTGGCGGAAGTCGCCGACGCGCTCGATGGCGAACACGAACGTCTCCTGCACCACGTCCTCCGCCGCGTGCGGCGCGAGGTGAGCCGCGAGGCGCGCGAGTTCGGGGGCGGCGCGGTCGAACACGAACGCCAGCGCGTCGGGGTCACCCTGGCGTTGGAAGCGGCGAAAGGCACGATCGATGCGACTCACGCTGTTCTTGTCCCGACGAGGCGTTTGCGTCCCATCGTCGTTGACTCACTTTGCCGCTTCGAACTTCATTCGTCCACGTTGCGGAACGACAGATCGCTCACGCCAAGCGCCATCGGCGGCAGCCCGGGCACCGCCTGTACCTGCTTGCTGACGGACCACATGCAGTCCGGCAAGGCGTCGTCGATCGCATGGGCCGTTGAGCCCCGGAATGACGTGTCGCCGCGGTCGACCCCATGTGGTCTTGTTGGTACCAGCTTGACCGGTCGTTGTTCGCTCGCTACGGTCCTTGCCATCGGCCTGGGAGTGGCCGCAAGCGCATAGAGAGAGATATCAAGGAGAAAGACATGTCAACAACGCAACGCAACGCAACGCAACGCAACGCAACGAGACGAGACGAAAAGGACCTCGCCTGAGGCGCGCCGTGTCTTCGGCGCCACAGCCCTGACGATCGCCCTGCTGGTCGTGAGCCCTCCGGCGCAGGTAACTCCGATTTTCCACATCTATGTCGATCCCATGTTTGGGGACGACGTGCGTGCTGCGGTGGAGAACCCAGGCGGCACGGGTGCCGGCGTGCCCGCGCCCTTCGCGACTCACCCCGATGCCGCGGCCAATCCGACACTTGTGCCCGCCGGTCGGGTGCGGCACGCGCCCTACGCTTTCCGTACCCTCACTGGCGCCATTCTCTACACCGACGCGCTGGAACTGCGGTTCGGCCAATGGACGACCTTTGCGATCGTGCATTGCCTGCCCGGGCTTTACGGGCCGACCGCGATGCTCGGCGTCGAGCTACCGATCGACCCGACATCCGGGATGCGATTCAACGGCGAGACGTGGCCAGTGACGATCCCCCGCTACGTGAGCATCCAGGGCACGTCCACGCTGGACACCATCTTCGATGCTCGCCTTGCCGCGACAGCGATCCTGATTCCGCGCTTCACGGGCCCCGGCCCCATCTTCGGCATCACGCACCAGGACTGCTTTGTCGACAGCGTGACCATTCGCCGCGCCCGGGCGAACGGTCAACCGATGGCGCGCGGAAACGCGGCCCGCGCCGGGATCTACTTTCCAGTCGGACAGAGCTTCCTCACGGTCAGCAACTGCTTCCTCATCGACAACGATGTGGGTGTGGGTGTCGATACGCTGTTCGAGCAGCAGTTTCCGAATCGCCCTAACCTCGTCAATTGCACGTTTGCCCGCAATCGAATCGGCGTGTGGAACGGGTCGCGCGATCCGATGTTCGCCAACGTAGGGTGGACCGTCCTCACCGTCCTCAACTGCATCTTCGACGACTGGAGCCCTGTCCTGCCGTTGACGGACACCACCCCCTTTGTCGGCATGAACGCCAACTACTTGACGGTGCGCTCCTTTACGTTCTCGGGTGGGAGCCCGTCGTTCCCGGACCCCGGTCGCGCTTACTCGGCTTGGGCGGCCGGGCGCGCGAACTTCCCTCCAGCCAGTCTGCCAGCTGGGTGGCCGGTGCCCGCGGTGCGACTTCCATTCCCACCGCAGTTCCCAGCGCCGCGCGTCGATCTGGGGCCCTACACCAATGAGCCGGGAACGGGCTTGCGTGGGATCCTGTACCTCAACGATGTGTTTCGCGCCTCTGGCATCGGCGCGGCCTATTCGCCGCACGACTTCCGTCTGTCGCCGTTTGCTCAGATCGGGGTCGGTGCTCCGAGCCTACCAAACCCCTTGGTCAATCAAGGCATCTGCATAGCGCCTGGCGGGATCTCGGTGATCGAGATGCGATCGCTCGCCTTGTTTGGTGGCGTGTTGATCGCGACGCCGTTCGGCCCGGTCGGCATCAACGGCGAACCCAGCGCCACGCTGCACTGCTGGGACCTCGACTGCGAAGGCTTCGGCAACCCACGCATCGTCAACCGCAGCGGCTTCACCGTGGGGCCGTTGAACGACGGCAACACGCCGATCGACCTCGGCGCCGACGAGTGCGACGAGCTGATCATGGGCGGGTTCATCGATGGCACGCGAATCTTGAGCGCACCGCCGCCCACTGCGCCCCTCGTGGTAGACCACAAGCGGGTGTACTTCTTCAACCTGCCGAGCTTGCAGAACGTCAGCCGGCCGCATCACAATGCGTTGCCTGGCCAGACGTTTGAGTGGTGGCCGCATGTGCAGGGTGCGCCGGACGCGGCGCCTGGCACGAACTACACCCGTGGAGTGGTCGGCACGCTGCGTGAGTTTGCGGTGTTTGGTGGGGTCAAGCCGTCCTTCATGCGCGCCTTGGGTTGTGACTTCAGCCCATCGTTGCTGTCCGACCCCCATGCACAGTGGGCTGGAGCGTTCTCATCCCCTTCGAGCACAGACATCTATGCGTCCAACCCTTGGTGGTGGAGCCCAGCGGGGTCGACGATCCCGTGGGATAATGCTGCTGTCTACGACAATTCGGGTGTGGGGCTCCACGGTGACCAGAACATCACCGTGCTTGCTTTTCAACTGACGCAGACGCCGATCCTCAGCGGCACGATCAATCCTCCAGGCACTTTGGAGTCCGCTACTCGGTATCTACATCCGACCTATCCGATTGCCGTCTTTGGCGCGTTTCTACCTTGCCTCGACGGGACGACGTACAGCACCAATGTGTTTGGCATGGGTTCGGCCGGACCAAACTGCCCCGACTGGGCACCGCTGGCGTCCTTTCCTTGGCAGGGCGTTCGCTACAACTGCCAGGTCCGTGACTTCCAACAAGGGGATACGCTGCCGTTCCGCTACAACCTTCAGACCTTCCTCGGAGTCACCGATGTCGCCCCGGTGCCCGTGCTCGAGGAAGCACTGTTGGTCGAGCCTTCGGCTGAGCGCCGCCGAACTCACGGCCGGCGTGTCTTGGATGAATTGACGCGCCGCGGGGGCCGATGATGGGTCGCAGCACCTTCCTGCCGGCGCTTGTGTTGGCTGCGTTGCCTTGTGTTGGCGTCTCTCGAGCTCAAGCGCCTCTTCTTCTCATGGAGACCCGTGACAACACGGGCACTGCGGACTTTGGATTGGGCTTGGTCGTCGGTCACTTGGATCGGGACGCGCTGCTCGACGTTGCTTACATCGCGTGGACTTCGTCTATCTTCCTCAATCAGGGCAATGGGCGGTCCGAGGTCGCATGGACGAGCCCGTCCCGGATCTTCGTAGAGGGGGCGGCTCTGGTGGACCTGGATCTCGATGGAGACCTGGACGCAGTCGGGGTTTCGCGAACGGCCGACCCGCTCGTGCTTATGAACGACAGCAATGGGCGCTTCACGCAGGGATCTGCATCCCCCTTCTTTGTCGGGCCGCCGCCGATGGGGCGACTCGTCATCACGGGCGACTGGGACGGCGACCAGCGGGCCGATCTGCTGGTGACTGGTGCAAGCACCGAGCAGCCACTCCTGTTCCTGCGTGACGGCAGTGGCCGCTTCGTGGACGTGACGACGACCCACCTACCAACGATTCCGGAGCACATCCACGATGTCGAAGTACGTGATCTGGACGGTGATGGCGACGTGGACATCGTGGCCGCGGTGATCAACGGCTACGACCGCGTGCTGTTGAACGAGGGCACGGGGCGCTTTGGCGAGGTGCCGCTGCGGGGACCGATCGGCGCGCACGTGACGGTCGCGTTGCTCGACCTCAACCGCGACGGCTTGCAGGAGATCTTTATCGGGGGCTACCGCACCGCGAGCCACCTCTGGCTCAATGCCGGCGGCGGCCTCTTCCTCGACTTCAGCAACTTGGTGTCGCACATGTCGAGCGTCGTTGAGGCGGTGGGCGGCGACGTGGACTCCGATGGAAGGGACGATCTGCTGCTCATCGGTGGGTCTCCGCAGTCACCGATTCAGCTTTACAGGAACGTGGGAGGCCAAGCCCTCGCCTTGGTCAACAATGGCGTGCGGCATCCGCCGACCTTCGCCCCCTTTAGTCTCTACCTCCGCGATATGGATGGCGACAGGGACCTCGACGCGCTCGGCGCCAGCCCTTCCTACAACACGAACATGCGCTACTGGTTCATCCCCAACACCACGCGTCACGTGGAGACCACGTTCCCCGCCCGAATCGGCACGTTGCACACGATCACCCTCTGGGGCTACCCCGGTCAGTGGGTGCTGCCGATGATCTCGCTGCGCGGCGCGCGCTTCGACCTCGGCAGCCTGGGCGTGCTCGGCCTCGACCCGACCGCCATGGTGACGCTGCCCGCACATCTCCTCACTTCGCGCACGCATGCAGTGACGTTCCTGGTGCCACCGGGATCGCTGGGGGTGCGGCTCTTCACGCAGGCGTTGATCGTCGATCCGCGCGTGCCAGAGTGGACGCGCCTGACCAACTGGATGGACGACGTGATCGTTCGCTGAGGCTTAGGGGGCGGCGATCGGCGGCGATTGAAACCGCAACGAAGGCAGTTTTCTTTGCGCGACACGATCGCCGCAAGCGGATGGCTCACGGCCCCTTGCGCCGCAACGGCGGCGCGGTCCCAGTTTCCTGCGGGCAACTTCGTGGCCGCCGAGTCCCCGGGGAACGTAACCACCGAATAAGCCCCTTGGCATGGTCGGAGCCTGAGTCCGAAGCGGGGGAAATTGGTCTCTCGGTCAGGTCTTCCCGTCGTCGGTGACGTGTCGGGGGCGATTCGACCCCCACGCTCTTCTCTTCGCACTGTCTCTTCTGCGGGATGCGCATCGCTCGGCGGCGGCGGACTCGGTCCACACGCGCGAGGTTGGCTCGTAGACCGCTCGATCCGCTCGATCCCACACGCCTCGCGCATGCCCCGATTCAGCCTCGTCCCTTCGTTCCTTGCCTGCTTCCTGGTCCCTTTCGCCGCGCTCTCGGCGCAGCAGGTCGGCGACACCGCGTTCTCGATCAACCGCGGCTTCTTCGATCAGCCGATCGACGTCGTCGTTTCGTCGCCGACGGCGGGTGCGACGGTGCGCTACACCCTGGACGGCAGCGATCCGACCAACTCCAGCAACCGGGCCGAGGGCGCGAGCCCGCTCACCATCCGCATCGACCCGGCGAGCACCAACGGCAACTTGCGCGGTTTGACCCCGGCCGTCACCCTGCGCGCGTACGCGTGGAAGGCCGGGATGACGTCGACCGACGTCGACACCCAGACCTACATCTTTGTCGACCGCGTGCTACGGCAGACCCGGCCGAGCGGCCTGTCGACGAATGCCGATTGCGACATGGATCAGAACGTGGCGAACGATGGTCGCTATCGCGATCGTTTGCGCGGCGACATGTTGTCGATCCCGTCGATGTCGGTGGTCACCCACACCGATCAGATGTTTGGCGGCAACGGTTTGTTGAACGCCGCGGCGTCCGCGATCGAAGTGCCAGGCTCGATCGAGATCATCTATCCCGACGGGCGGCGCGGCGACCAGGCCAACTGCGGCATCAAGCCGCACTCGCACGTGCTGCGCAAGCGCAGCCTGCGCGTGTACTTTCGCGGCTCGCAGTACGGGGTCGGCCGGTGGAAGCACGACCTGTTTGCCGACGCCGACGGGGCTGATGCGCGCGTGCGCAGCTTCGACACGCTCGTGTTGCGTGCCGGCGTCAACGACAACCTGCAGAGCGCCTACGACAACCGCAACGGCCGCGCGACCTACGTGATCGATCAGGTCGGCCGATCGTCGCAGTTGGCGATGTCGGGCTTCGGCTTGCGGGGCACCTACGTGCACCTCTACCTCAATGGTCTGTACTGGGGCCTCTACAACCCGACGGAACGCGCCGACGAGGGCTTCACCGCGGCGCACTTCGGCGGCACCGAGACCGACTGGTTCGCCATCAACCACGGCGGCGAACTCGGCGGCGACCCGACTCACTACCGGGGGCTGGTCGGCAACGCGCAGCAGTGGAACGTGGTGCGCGATCGCCTCGATGTCGAAGCGTTCGCTGACTACATCCTCTACTACTGCTTCAGCGGTGGCGGCGACTGGCCAACCAACAACTGGTACGCCGGCAACCGCGTGTGGCCGACGCCCGGCCGCGTGCGCTACTTCGTCTGGGACGCCGAGGACGCCTTCATCCGTATGCCCGGCCGCGCCAACGACGGCGCGTGGATCCATCCTGACCTGGTGAGCTCGAACGCCGACATCGCGCGCGTGTGGACCAGCGCCGACGATCACCTCGAGTTCCGCATGGCGTTCGCCGACCGCGTCTACCTGCACTGCTTCGAGGATGGCGCGCTCAGCGACGCCGCCGTGCAGCAGCGCTTCGATCGGCTGTGTCGTCAGATCGACGGCGCGGTGGTCGGTGAGTCGGCGCGCTGGGGCCGCTACAAAGGCGGCGGCGGATTGTGGACGCGCGACGGCGATTGGGTGCCTTATCGCGACTCGGTGCGCGCGCTGATGAACGGCAACGTGCAACGGCTGCTGAACGCGCTGCGCAACGTCAACGTGCCGGTGCCGCATCCGAAGTACTACCCCGACACCGAGCCGCCGGTGTTCCGCAGCGGGCCCACCGCGTTGACGCTGGGCGCGCTGACCGTGCCGATGAACTTCCCGCTGCGCGTCGAACGGGTCGGCGGCAACGGCTCGGTGTTCATCACCCTCGACGGCACCGACCCACGTGCGGTCGGCGGCGCGGCGCGTGGCAGCAACGTCGGGGCGGCGATCGACCTCGCGGTCACGACGCCCATGGTGGTGAGCGCGCGCACTCTGCACAACGGCGAATGGAGTCCGCTGCACCGGCTGCGCGTCACCGTGCTGTCCGAGCTGCCGGTCGAGATCCACGAGTTCCTGGCGAGCAACACCACGGGCCTCCGCGACGAGGCCGGTGAGCGCGACGACTGGATCGAGATCCTCAACCGCGGCACCACGCCGATCGACCTCGGTGGTTACCACCTCACCGACGACGCCGGCTCGCCCACCAAGTGGCGGTTGCCAGCGAGCACCGTGGTGCCGGCGGGTGGCACGCTCCTGGTCTTTGCCGACGATCAAGTGACGCAGGGGCCGCTGCACGCGAACTTCAGGCTGTCGGCGAACGGCGAGACGGTGGCCTTGTTCGATCCGTCGGGCACGTTCCTCGTCGACGGCGTGCAGTTCGGGCCGCAAGCCGCCGACGTCGCGTGGGGTCGCATCGAAGGCCTCGGCCGCACGTGGGTGGCCCTCGCCACGCCGACGCCGCGCCAGCCAAACCAACCGACACCGTGTGGCCACATCTCCTACGCGGCGACGACGGCGCCGCGGCTGCCGATCACTTTGCAGGGCGTGGGCAGCGTGACGCCCGGCGAGCAGTGGATGGTGCGTCTGCGCACCCCTCTGCCGGCGATCCCAATCGCGTTCATGGTCGGCATGCAGCCGGTGCATCTCTCGCTCGGGGCCGTAGGCACCCTGCTGGTGAATCCGCTGTTCGTGGTGCCGGCGTTCACCGATGCCGAGGGGCAAGCGAACCTGAACGTGACGCTGCCGAGCCACAAGACGGTCCGGCAGCAGGTGCTCTGCGTGCAAGCGCTGGTGCCCGTGGGCGGCACGCTCGTGCTCACCGACGCGGTGGCGTCGCGCGTGTGCCCGTAGCGTCGTAGGCTGAGCTGCAGCTACCTCAGTTCCTGCAACTTGCTCAGCATGCTTTTCAGCGGGCCGAGCGAGAAGCCGCGGTCGTGGAAGTCGGCTCCGCGTCAGTCGGAGGTCAGGGCGCGGAACCACCTGCCGATCGGTACGCTGACGCCGAGAAGCAGAGACCAGTCGTCGGGAAGGTCGGGTCGGCTCACCGGGGTGAACAAGCGCCCCTGCAACACGCCCTCGAGATGGCGCGCGATTGGCACCGTGAAGTCGACCTTCACGCCGACCGAGCCGAGCCGGTTGAAATGCGGCCGTGCATCCGTGCTGTAGACGACGTTGTCGGTATCGATGCGAGGGAACTCGTGGATGCCGTAGTGCAGACCGGTGAACACGGTGGCGTCGCGGAAGACACCGGTCTGTAGCTCGGTCGGGATCGACCACACCGAGCCGATGCCGGCTTGGTAGTAGCCCCGGACTTGCAGACCTTCGCGGTCGGTGTCGAAGCCAGCGTTCAGCTCGAAGTTGATGGAGCCGCGCGGCTTGGTCATGGCCTTGGAGTTCTGGCGCTGGAGTTCCAGGTTGTACTCCCAGAGCGAGTAGCCGATGGACGCCTCGAAGCCCCAGTCACCGTTGGCTGACTCGGTGGAGGTCTGTACTTGACCCTCGCGGTTGATGAAGCGGAAGCGGAACTCGTAGTCCTCGGGCTTCAGCCACTCGTGGCCGGTTCCTGGCCCCAACCGCTGCGCGGGGTCGAGCAAGGCCACGCGGTGGATGTATGCAAACTCGGTGTAAAACGTGGTGGAGGTGTCGGCGTTCTGCAGCTTCAGGCGGCCGCCGTCGGCGGCGCTGGGCTTGAGGGTGTACGGGCTCACGGTCGCCGCGCCGGCGTGCACGCGGAACCACGGGCTGTGCAGGAACACCGTGTCGATGTTGGCGAACTCCGCGCTCGCGCGCTCGAACATGAGCTGAGCGCTGGCGAGCAGTTTGGCGCGCACTGTGGGGTCTGTTGCCTTCACCGCGTCCTCGTGCTGCCGCTTGGCGTCCCCGACAATCACCTTGATGACGTCGAGATCGGCTTTGCGCTGATCCTCCTTCTTGTCGGTCGCCAGCTTGATCTCCAGGTCGATGCGATCCTCGAGCTTCTTGATCCGCGCGCCCAGCTCTTCCTCGGTCAAGGCCGTGCTCGAGCTCTCCGTCGGCACCCCCGCCTTGGCTGCGGCGAGTTCGGCGTCGGCGCGGTCGAGCAGCTCGGTTGCAGTGGCGAGATCGAGCGCGCTGCGCGCATCCGCGGCTGCCCCCTTGGCAGCCGTCGCCAGCGGCATCGCCTCGTCGACCATCACCGTCGCGACGGCGAGGCCGGCGGATGCTTGCTGGGGGCGCGCAGCGGCGAACTTCTTCTCGCGCGCGATCTCCGCCTGCAAAGCCGCGATCCGGCGCTCGATCTCCTCCACGGAAGGTGTTGCGCAGGAATGCGTGAGGCTCAGGCTTGCGATCAGTGCCAACGCAAGCGTCATGTGAGTGCGTGGTCTCGGGCCAAGCCTACGTTCGTGGTGCCAGCAGCGGCCAACTCCCCGGCCACATGCGTTCGTGTGCTCGTTCATGTTCTTCCTCCAGACTCCTTGGAAACCGTGGCTGGCGCACGGCCCGCGCACGACACCACCGAGTCTCGCGTGCCGCGCGCGCGAAGTCACCAGCAAGCTGAGAATCGCGGGTCAAGACGCGCTCGTCCTCGGCCGGGCGAAGCCCGCAGTCGAGGCGTTGAAGTTCTGCCAACGAGGCTCGCCGCTCGGACTTCGGCAGCTACAGTCCCCGGCCTTTCGCTGCCCGAACCACCGCACCGGATGCCGTTTCTGCTGTTTGCTCTGTCGGCCTTGGTCCTCGCGCTCGAGGTGCTCGAGACCAAGATCTTCGCGTACTCGCTCGAGAACAGCCTGCTCTTCCTCGTGGTCGGCGTGGTGCTGCTCGGCTTCGGCGCTGGCGGCAGCGTCGTCGCGCTGCGCAAGGAACTCGGCGACATCCGGCGCTCGCTGCGCAGTTACCTGTTTGCTGCGGCCGTCCTGCTGATCGTCGCGCACGTGTGGTTTGCCCACTTCTCCGACCGGGTCACGTTCGGCTTCGACCTCTACACGGTCAGCACGGTGGCGCTGCTGGCCGCTCCGTACTTCTGCGCTGGCGCCGCGATCTCGACGTTGCTCGCCGATCCGACCGCCAATGTGCACATGCGCTATGGCATCAACCTGTGCGGCTCGGCGGTCGGCTGCCTGGTGGTGTTCTTCGTGCTTGGGCCGTTGACGGGCGCGCAGTGCCTGGTGGCGAGCGCGATCTTGGTCGCGCTGCTGGGGGTGACGTTGTGCCGCAGGCGCTTGTTGGCGGTCCTCATCGTCGCCTTGGCCGGCGCGCCGCTGTTCGTGTACGCCGACGCGATCCTGCCGTACCAGATCCAGAGCGCGGCCACCGCGGGTCAACTGGCGTTGATTCGCGAGAACGCGGCCAAAGTGCCGGCCACGGCCCCCAAGGTCCAGCACGTCGATGTGGTGCAGCGGTTCGATCGGTGGGACCCGACTGCGCGCGTCGAGGTGCACTCGATCGAAGTCACCACCAGCGACCCGGAGCTGTCGCAGTCGTTCCGCCACCTGCCGTCGATGTGGTTCACGCAGGACAGCAGCTATGGCTCGCCGTTGCTCGGTCGCGGCCCGAGTCCAGTCGGGGCGGCGGAGGTGTACGACCGGACGGTGTATGGCCTCGGTCACTTTCGTGGTTTGCCGGGCGCGGTTGCCTGCGTGATCGGGCTCGGCGGCGCGCCCGATGTGCAGAGCGCGCTGCACCACGGGGTCGGTTCGATCGACGCCGTCGACATCAACGCCACGGCAATGGCCATGGTGCGCGGGCCGATGAAGGAGTTCCTCGGCGATCCGTACGGCGACCCGCGGGTGACCTTGCACCTGCGCGATGGTCGCAGCTTCGTGCGCAGCAGCGCCAAGCGCTTCGATCTGATTCAGCTCAGCGGTGTCGACACCAAGTCGGTGCTGGCGAGCGGCACGTTGGCTTTGAACGAGAGCTACCTCTACACGCGCGAGGCGTTCGACGAATACATCGCGCACCTCACCGACGATGGCGTGCTGTGCATCGTCTACGCGGGCGAGCAGTTCCTGCACCGGATGCTGAACACGGTCACCACCGTGCTGCGGGCGCGGGGGGCGAGCAAGCCGCAAGACCATGTCATGGTCGTCGAGCAGAGCGCGATCTACGCGCTGCTGGTGAAGCGGACGCCGTTCACCGCCGCGGAGTGCGCGCGGATGGACCAATGGCTGCACACGGCCGACGCCGCCGATGGTGCCGTCGATGACAAGACAGGGGTGGTGGTGTGGTCGTATGAGTTGCTGTCTTCGGCGCTCAGCCTGCTGGCGGCGCCGAAGGCGCTGTGGGTGCCGGATGGTCGCGCCACCAAGGACCCGTTCCTGCAGGCGACTGTCGAGGGCCGCGCCGACGCGTTCGTGCAGAGCAGCCCGTGGATGCTGGAGCCGGCGCCGGACTGGCGCCCATTCTTCTTCAACATCCACCGCAACGCCGACATGTGGGACACCGCAAAGCGGCCGGCGCACTTCGACCGCATGCTGCGCATGCTGTCGATGATGGGGATCCTCGCGGTCGCGCTGATCCTGTTGCCGTTGCTCCGCCTGGGCTTGCGCGGCGTCGGAGCGATGCAGAACGCGCCCTTCGCGCTCTACTTCGCGGCGATCGGTGCCGGCTACATCATGGCGATGAGCGGCCTCATCCAGCGCTACGTGCTGTTCTTGGGGCATCAGGCGTACGCGTTTGCGGTGGTGGTCGGCGGCCTCCTGGCGAGTGCCGGCGTCGGCAGCATGCTGGCTTCGCGTTTCCGCGCGCGGCCGGCGCGGGTGATGCTCGGCGCGGTGATGGCGATCGGCTTGGCGCTGGCCGCGATCCATGTGGGGCTGCCGCGGTTGTTCGACCTGGCGGCTCCATGGTCGCTGACCACTCGGGTGTCAGTGGCCGTGGCGGCGTTGGCGCCGCTCGGCGTGCCCTTGGGGATGATGTTCCCAACCGGCCTCGCGATCGTGCAGCGCAGCTCGCCGCTGTTCGTGCCGTGGGCGTTCGGCATCAACGGCGTGTTCTCGGTGATCGGCACCGGCATCGTGTTGCCAGGCTCGATCTTGTTCGGCTTCCCGGCGATGGCGTCGAGCGCGTTCGCGGTCTACGTGTTCGCGGCGCTGGTCGGCGCGGCGCTGGCGAGCCGTCGCGCGTGAGCGACCGATGAGTCCGTCGCGGTCAGCGCGTTCGCTGCACGGTCCACACGACCGACCGCTGGCGATCCGGCGTGAACGCGCACGTAGTCCCCGTCCGGACGCACGCCTGCAGATGCTCCCCTGAGCGCTGGGTGCTCCGCCGCCAGACGACGCAACACGCTGCGGATCGCCTTCGTCACGCTCTGCCGCGCCCGTTCGGCCGCGCCACCACTGCGGCGGCCACGACCGCCGAGGCCGACGGCCGCGGCGAGCTGCTGGCCGAGCGCGTCCATCTCGGACCGCGCCGGTGCCGCTGGCGAGGCGATGCGGCTCTGTCGGCAACCAACCGTTGCCTTGAAAGCGGTGGTCGGATCCTGCTCGGCCTAGCTGCCGAGCAGCGACTTGATCGCCGCTTCGACCGTAGGCCGAGTTTGCTTGTGGCCCGACTCCATCCAGTGCTTCTTGCCCGTCTGGTCGGTGATCACCATGCCGTGCACATCGAGGCCGTAGTCCTTGATCCGCTGCGGGCCGTCGCCTTCCTGGTAGCTGCGGATCGCGAACTTCAGCTTGCCGGCGTAATCCTTCTCGAGCCCATGCACCATGGGCTCCACTTTGGCGCAAAGCATTCAACCGGGCATCGTGAAGTAGGTGAGCGTCAGTTCGCTCGCCGTGGGCGATGCTGGCGCGGCCGGGACGGGCGCCGGGGGTTTGGAACAAGCCAAGGCGAGGGCGCTCACCGCCGTGAGCAGGACCGAGTGCATGACGCGCATTGCCGCACGGTAGGGGGCAGGACGAGTCATCGCCAGCGACCCCTCACAGAGTGGCGACCGCACGCAGGATATCCATGGTCGTGAGCAACCCGATGTGGTTGCCGCGATCCTTCACCAGCACGCGATGCACCTCCCGCGAAACCATCACGCGCGCGATGTCCGGCACCGTAGCCAAGCGATCGACGGCGAAGACCTCGGCGTTCATCAGGTCGGCGGCGACCTCCTCGCTGCTGCCGGCGACACTAGGCCTCCCATACTCTTCGTCGGCATCCCAGGTCGGCGCATCGTAGAAGCCGCGTGCCGAAGGCCGATCCTCGCCCTTGGCGTAGCGCTCGACGAGGTCCCGCATCGAGATCACGCCCACGACGTGGCCCTTCTCGTCGATGACCGGGCAGCCGCTGATGCGGTGGTCACTGAGCACGCGTTCGACTTCCTGAATCGGCGCGTGCTTGCCGACGGTGATGACCGACGACTGCATGATTTCGCCCGCGGTCAACTCATGGAGCGAAGTCTTTCTGGGATGCACGGTCGCCATAGTGAGCCTCGCGGCTGCCAACGCCCTTTGCGCCGCGCGGTTTTCGCCAGTTCGACGTCGAGCCCGGGACACGGCGCGCCGGTGTCGGCGTCCACACACGTGCCGAGCAAAGTCAGAGCGGCGCGATCGGCAGTGGCCGCGGCCACGCCGACGCGCCTGGGCGCTGCAACCACCGCAGGTGCGGGCGAAGCCTTCGGCGCAGCGGCGGTCGTCGCAGGCGCGGGCGCTTCCGCGGTCACGGTCGGCGCCGTGGTGTTGGGCGCGAACGGCGCGACGCCGAGCACCACGAGGGCGCAGGCCGCCGCGGCCAACATCGCGGCACGACGCACCCGCGCGCGCGCCGAGCGCTTCGCCGCGCTGGCGAGCACGCGATCGCGCGCGGCGGCCTTCGCCATCGGCAGCAAGAACGCGCCGAGCGCGACGGTGGCCGGTCTAGCGCTTGGCCGGCGGCGTGAAGACCTCGTGCAGATCGAGTTCGCGGTGCAGATCGCCGAAGCTCACGCGCAGGCTGCAATGCATGCCGCTGGCCGGCTCCTCGCTGCCGCGCTGCACCGTGTCGTAGCCGTGGTGGATGCCGATCACGCCGAGGTGCTCGGCGTTGCCGGCCTCGAACTTGGCGATGGTCAAGACCGTCTCGCTGGCCGTGCCCTTCGCCTTCAGGTCGGCGCGCACCGTTTCGAGGGCGGCTTGCGCTTCCGTCACCGCGTCCTCGCCGTTGCGGCGCGCACTGCGCACCCCGCTCTCGGCGCGCGTGAGTTCGTGCGGCACTAGCACCACGCTCCAGGCGTCCTTGTCGTCACCGCGACGGACGTTGAGCTTGTACTTGCCGGTGGCGACCTTCTGCTCGCCGCACGTGAGGTCGACCTGGGTCTCCAAGGTCGCGAAGCCGAGATGCCAGTCGAAGCCCGGCTCGAGGCTCGCGAGTTGGTCCGGGTTGTAGGGCACCGTGAAGTAGGTGACGGTCACCATGCCCTTGGCACCGTGCAGCTTGAGCGCCTTGGGGTTGTGCGGGTGGAACGGGAGGGAGAACAGCGCGGTGAGCGCCAGGAGAGCCTTGACGAACATGGCGGCAGTATCCGTGGCGGTACGGCCCGAGTCTTTGGTGCAGTGGCCGGCGGGCAACATCCGCGCGCCGTGACGACAGCCGGCTCGAGCGGGCCGTGGAACGTGGTCTCCGTCAGCGCGGCCCGCGCGTTTGGAAGTCCCCGCGCCGGTCGAACTTTGGTCGAGTCGGCGCGTGGGGTATGCATCCGTGCACGTAATGGCCCAACGCCTCGTTCTTCTCTTCGCCCGCACTCGCATGTTCGTACTGATCTCGCTCCGTCGCCCTTTCCTTCTCTGTTCGCTTCTGCTCGCGACAACCGTCGCGGCGCAGCCGCCCGGCGAGCCTCGCCCGCGCGGTGGTACGCGGCCGCCGTCGCCGATCATGATCGCCCTCGATGTCGACAGCGACGGCAGCCTCGGCTCAGGCGAGATCGTGAACGCGAACGCCGTGCTGTTGGCCCTCGACAAGAACAACGACGGCAAGCTCAGCGGCGAAGAGATCGGCCGCGGGGGTCGCGGTGGCCCAGGTGGACCCGGCGGTCCAGGCGGCATGATGATGGGCGGGTCGCCGGTCGTGAGCGCGCTCGACTCCGACCGCGATGGGGAGATCTCGAGTGTGGAGTGCAAGGACGCGCCGGACACCTTGCTGACCCTCGACAAGGACGACGACGGAACGCTGGCGAAGGAAGAACTGGCGACGGGTTCCGGCGGCTTCCCGGGTGGACCCCCGGGTGGCCGTGGCGGTCGCGGTGGCTTTGGCGAGGCCTCTGGCGAGCGCAAGATGCCGAACGAGATCGAGTTCAAGGACGGCGCGGCCACGATCCCCGATCTCGACACCTTCCACCGCCTTTCGTACCAGGGCGATGAAGTCATGATCGACACGCCGTTGGTCGGGCTCGAGTTCGTGAAGTTCGTGGTCGCCGATGTCGGCAGCGAGAACGAGTGCATCTACTTCATGAACACCAAGACCCACCGCGCGCACATGATGTTCTTGCGCGTCGTGGGCGTGCCGCACAGCTTCGGCGGCCGCGGTGGTCGCGGTGGAGATGGCCGCAACGAGGGTGGCGGCAAATCGATGATGGGGGTGCTCGTCTTCCGTCCGCTGTTGACGTCGCCGAGCGGCCAGACGGGACTGTTCACCTTCGAGTTCGAGCCGAACGACTCCTACCCGTTGTCGATGACCTCGGTTGCGTATCGCTTGCTCGGCAAGTTCGCTCCGATCGTGCAGGGCAACCTCGCCTACTACCCGTTGCCCGCGGCGATGGCGCGCTTCGAGAAAGAGAAATCCGACTACGTGGCGGCGAAGCTGCCGGTGTTTCACGCCGAGCAGGTGTACGCAGACATCGGCTTCTTGCCCTTGCACCAGGCCGTGGGGCTCGGTCGCTTGCGCCTCATGCGCGGCAACGAACGCCCCGGCGTGCGCGACGTGGTGGTGTACCGCGAGCTGCCCAACGAGATGCCGCGCGTCGCCGGCGTGATCACGGCGGTGCGGCAGACGCCGCTGTCGCACGTCAACCTGCGCGCGGTGCAAGACGACGTCCCCAACGCGTTCGTCAAGGGCGCGGCCGACCACGGCGCGATCACGGCGCTGCTCGACAAGTACGTGCGCTACGAGGTCACCGCCAAGGGCTACTCGCTGCGCGAGGCGACGGTTGCGGAGGTCGATGCGCACTTTGCCGCGCTGCGCCCGCCCGCGGCGCAGGTGCCGTCGCGCGACCTGTCGGTGCGCGAGATCCGGCCGCTCGCCGCCATCGCGTTCGGCGACGCGACGAGTTTCGGTGTGAAGGTGAGTAACCTCGCGAGCCTACGCGCGATCGACCTGCAGGCCGGCGTCGCGCCGGATGGCTTCGGCATCCCGTTCCACTTCTACGACGCGTTCATGCAGCACAACGCTTTGTATGAGGCCGCCGCTGCGGCGCGCTCGACCGCGGGCTTCGAGGCGGACGCCAAGGTGCGCGATCAAGCGCTGGCTGACCTCCGCAAGAAAGTGCTGCAGGGCGAGGTGCCGGCCGAAATGACGGCGGCGTTGAACGATCTGCAGAAGTCGTTCCCCGCCGAGACGCCGATCCGCTGCCGTTCGAGCACCAACACCGAGGACCTGCCCGGCTTCAGCGGCGCCGGCTTGTACGACTCGTTCACGCACCGCGCCGACGAGGGGCCGCTCGGCAACACGATCAAGCAGGTGTACGCGAGCCTGTGGAACTTCCGCGCCTACGAGGAGCGCGAGTTCTACCGCATCGATCACTTCGCGGCCGCCATGGGCGTGCTCGTGCATCCCAACTACCCCGGCGAGAAGGCCAACGGCGTGGCCGTCACCGACGACCCGGTGTACCAGACGCGCGAGCAGATGGGCCGCCGCTTCTACGTGAACGCGCAGGTCGGCGACGATCTGGTCACCAACCCCAAGGCCGAGTCGATCGCCGAAGAGATGCTGCTGCATCCCTCGAACGCGCGCCTCGACCGCGTGTTGCGCGCGTCGAACCGCGTGACCGACGGCGCCAGCGTGCTCAGCCCCGAACACCTCGACCAGCTGCGCGCGCAGCTCGGCACGTTGCACCGCGAGTTCCGCCGGCTGTATGGCAAGAAGGCGCGCGAGCAGTTCGCGATCGAAGTGGAGTTCAAGGTGACCGCCGACGGCAAGCTCGCGATCAAGCAGGCGCGGCCTTGGGTGTACTGACTCGACCACGCAGCAGAGGCTAGACTGACTCGATCATGCGAACCCTGCTGTGTGTTGGACTGCTTGCGCTGCTTGTGCCGTTGACGCAGAAGGGCGAGGTGAGTGCCAAGGCATGCACCGATTTGATGCTGCGCTATGCAGCGAGCGGCTGGTCGGGATCGGTGCTCGTAGCGAAGGACGGCAAGGAGCTGTTCGCTGGCGGATATGGATTCGCCGACTTCGCTGCGGATCGCGCGAACTCTGCGGACACGCTGTTCGAAATCGCTTCGATTACGAAGTCGTTCACTGCGGCCGCGGTCGTCAAGCTCGTGCAACAAGGCAAGCTCTCGCTCGACGACTCGATCGCGAAACTCTTGCCTGGCGTGCCGGAGCATTCGCGCACGATCACGTTGCGGCATTTGCTCTCGCACACCTCCGGAATCCCGCGCGGCAACACTTCCGGTAGCGGCGAAAACCTTGAAATGGCTGTCGTCGCCTTCTTAGGCAGTGGGCCGCAGAGCAAGCCGGGCGCGAAGTACGAGTATTGGAACGGCGGCTATGCGCTCCTGGCGGGCGTGATCGAACGCGCCAGCGCTCGCAGCTACACGCAATCCATGGAAGAGGAACTCTTCGCGCCTGCCCATATGCTCGACAGTGGTTTCACAGGCGACACCGACCTCGATGTTGCGCGTGAGGCGCTGGGAGCGGGGCGCGACGGTCACGATCGACGCGCGGTCGAGCATCCCTACCGTTCGTACGGCTACGAGTACCGCGGCATGGGCGGCCTGGTCACGACGGCGCGCGACTTGTTGAAGTGGGATCGCGCGCTGGCAGGCAACGCGCTGCTGGACGAGACGCACAAGCGCGTGCTGTTCGAGACCGTGAAGGATGGCTATGCCTTGGGCTGGAGAATCACACGCGTCGCCAACGGAAGCTTGCGCCAATCGCACGGAGGCGCGGTGCGCGGCTTTGTCTCGGAATTCCGCCGCTATCCCGCCGAAGGTGCCTGCATTGTCGTGCTGTGCAACCAGGAGACGCACAACCCTGGCGAGGTCGCCGACAATCTCGAGAGTCTGCTGTTCGGCCGCGCGCTAGCCACGCCGGCCCCGAAGGTCGAATTGATGACCAAGGCGCAACTAGAGGCCTGTGCCGGCACGTACGGCAACGCAGCGGACCAACTTGTCGTGCGTGTCGCTCCTGGCGTCTTGATGGCCGGTCTCGCGGGTGAGAAGCTCCTGGCGGCCGCGGGCGTGAGCGAGAAGCTCGACTGGAAGGTCGATCCTGCGGAGTTGAGCCAGCGCGCTGTTTCGATGATCGAGGGTCTCGCGCGCGGCGACGTCGAATTGCTGCGCGAGCACATCGCGAAGCGCATTCCGCCGAGCTGGCCTGACACGATGCTGCGCTCGATCTGGCCCAAGCAACTCACCGCCCACGGCGCGTTCAAGAGCGTGCGCGCGCTCGCGAGCCTGCCGCGCGCCGGCCAATTCCAAGTGCTGCTGGCCATCGAGCACGAACGGAGCAACCGACCCGCCCTGCTCGCCTTCAGCGCGCAAGGCCTGGAGACATTCGACCTACATGCCGCCGCATTCTTCGCCAGCGCGCGCCTGCAGCCCCAAGGCAAGAACGCGTTCCTGCTGCAACTCGGCCCGACGCCGGCAAGGCTCGATTTCGAACTCATGCGCGGCAAGGCCACCGCGGCACGCTTGGGCACGCTGAAGCTGCCGCGCCAGTAGCCCCGTGGGCCGGTTCTGCGTCATGGCGGTGGATGTTGGTGGCAAGCTGACGCGTCAGCCGCGCACGAGCACACGCAACGGATGCGAGCTGGGCAAGCCGTGTGATCACGCAAACGGATCGATCAGGTCCACGCCCGCCTTGGCGAAGTCCGAGCTGTTGCGGGTGCCGATGGTCAGGCGATGCACGAGCGCCGTGGCGGCGATCAAGCTGTCCTTGACCGGCATGGACAGACCGCGAGGTACTTCACAGCGCGTCGGTCGACTCCGATTCGATCGGCGCGAAAAAGCCCTTCTCGGGGCAGCCGAGCAGCCAGTCCACCAGACCTTCATTGGGTCGGGACGACATCCGAGTCAGCCGATACTCTCCGCGCTCGATGCGCGCGACCTCGAACTCCTGTCCAGGCTCGATACCGTCCAGTTCGCGGATCTCGGCCGGGAGGACGATCTGGCCCTTGGTGGAGACGATGGTTTTCACGTAGGTAAGATATCGTCTTTTCTGGCAGCGCAATTCGATGCGCCGTGTCATGCGTTCGCGCTTTTTGGCCGCGGGCTGGTCTGCAACGCGGCTCTGCGCATGCCGCACTGACGCTGGCTCGCCGACTGTGTTGCCTCGTCGTCGCTGCCGCCGAATCAGCTGCGTCGTCGCGTCGTCGTGGTCAGATCCCCGGCCTGAGTTCGAGCCCCGCACTGGCTGAGAAGCCAAGGCCGCTCGCCCCGGGGTCGCCGGCGATCCACGCCTGCAGTACGACCACGCCGCCGCACAGCGAGGGTAGGTCGGGCACCGGCATGGGGACCGTCGCCGTCCCGCCGGCGCCAATCGCGATCGGCAACAGGACGTCCGGGTTGGCGAGCACGACGCCGCCGTCGAAGGGGAACGCGATGCGCGAAGCGCCCACCAGCACGACTGCGGCGGTGTTGGGCCAGGCCAGCGCGACGTCGAGGTTGATGTTGGTGCCCAGGCGCGGCGGCGCCGAGGCGAGCAGCGACGGCACGCCGAAGGAGCCGGGCTTGCCGGTGCCAAAGTTCGCACTGCCCGCGCGGCAGGCGGTGCCGGTGATCGCGAAGTCGGCGTCCGAGTCATCGCGACCGACGTTGTTCTGCGCGTCGCGCGCGACCACGCGCAGCCGCGCGTTCGGCGCCGCGAGGTCGGGCACCGTCCACACGTAGCGTCCGGTCGGCGGCAGGTTCTGCGCCACCAGGAAGGGAAAGCTCGCGCCGCTGTTCACCGACAGCCAAAGGTCGCAGCTCGTGACCGCGTCGTCGTCGTCGACGTTGTAGGACACCTCGACGGTCGTGTTCGGCGTGAGCTGCCCGCTGTTCTGCGTGCGCAGGTACGCGGTGGGGTTCACGCCGCCGCGCGGTCGCGGCACGTGCATGGCGATGCAGTGCATCACGCCGGCCGAGGTCACGATGGCCTGGCAATCCACTTGCACGATGGTCTTGCTGGGCAGCGCTGCGGCCCAAGCAGTGCGCGCTTGCGCGTTGTGCGCCGCCACGCTCGCGTTCGTGTAGGTCGGCAGCAGGAGCAGGTCGTTGCAGATCACCACGTTGGTGTAGGTGTAGTGCACGCCGCTGACGCTGCGCGCCGGCACGCGGTGCACGGTGTAGCCGCGACCCGCCATGAACACGGCCGCCGCGTCGCAGATCTGATCCTGCGTCGAGCCCGCGTTGAGCGGCCAGTCGCTGATCATCACCAGGTTGTCGCCGGCGATCTGCATCCACATGTCGAGGTGCTGCGTCGAGTCGATCGAGGTGGGGAACGGCGTGAAGAACGTGGTGTCGACGTTCTGATAATCGCGCCAGATCTGCTGGATCTGCGCCTCGGTGCGCGAGAGGTTCTCGTTGTTGATGAGCCGCGTGCAGTACGACCGGCGCAGCGCGTCCAGGTGATAGTTGCCGCCGCCGTGAATCAGCGGGTGCTCGTAGAACGTGTGCCGCTGCTGCGCCGCGAACGCCGCGGGCAGCACGTCGTCGCTGGGGCGCGGCCGGTTGTAGGTGTGGTCGACGACGGCGCGGCAGTCGCCTTCGTAGATGTAGCGCGGCCCGTAGTCGCGGATCCAGATCGTGTCCGTCGGGGTGACCAGGAAGCGCACGCGCGCCATGTCGGCGCCAGCGACGCTCAGTGTGCTCGCAACCGACGCCTGCTCGCTCGCCGTGTCGACCACGACGTAAGCGCGCGCTTGCCCGATGGTGGTGATCGCCACCGCCATCCGCTGCAAGATCGTGAGCCAACTGGTCGAGCCTTCCCACGCGAGCAAGATGCCGTCCATCGGCTCGTACTCGGCGACGCAGTGCACGGGACCCGTCGGCGGCGGCGTGACCGCCTCGGGCGTCTGCAACGGAAAGCGGCGCAGGTACGCCGCCTCTTGCGGCGTGAGCGAGCGCGGGACCTCGGCACCTTCTGGGTAGGTAGGCCGCTGCGCGCTGAGCGCTGTGCCCAGGGTCGTGCCCACGGTGAGAGCCAAGAGAGCGAAGGGAAGTCGCGGCATGTCAGTGGCCCAGGATCATGCGGACGCCGTTGCTCGCCGCCCAGCCCTCGCCCGCGGCGCCGGGGTCGAACGGGATCCACATCTGCCAGAACACGCTGAGCCCGCACAGCACGCTGGCGTCGGGCAGCGGCACTGCGAGGTCGAGCGCGCCAGCGGCGTTGGAGGTCAGCGCCAGCAGCTCGGTCGGCTGCACGAGGATCGTGCCGCCGTCGAACGGCGTGGTCGCCGGCAGAAAGCCGTAGAGGCCGACGACCGTGGCGCTGGCCAGCGCGTTGGTCAGCTCGAGGCGCCACAGCGACGGCAGCTCGGGCAGCGTGCTGGAGGCGAGCGCGGGCAGGCCGCGTTGACCGGGCTTGCCGGTGCCGTAGCGCTGGTTCGCGGCCAGGTGGAAGCAACCGGCGAGGTCGGCGGTCGCGCACAGCGCGAAGCCCTGCGGTCCCTGCGGCACGGCGGTGGCGGTGACGGTGATCGTCCAGGTGCCCACCGCGGGGTTTTGGATGGCGACGCGTTCGACGTTGTTCTTGGCATCGGCAGCACCGCCAAGGCTCGACCAGTTGTTGGCGAACACGTTGCCGAGGTAGGCGGCGTTGTCCGGCGCGCGCACCACGAGGTCGAGGTCGTTCACCACCGGGTTGGCGGCGTTGACCGCGCCGGCGAAGTCGGTGAACGCGAGCGTCACTTCGAGCGGCACGCTGGAGCTGACCACGTCGATCGTGTAGGTGCGCACAGCGGCCGTGCTCATGCCGCCCGCGCGCCGCACGTCGGCCGCCCACAGGCGCGTGCTGTCGCCGCCGAAGAACAACGACTCGTCGAGGTTGACGCGGCCCCAGCCCTCGCTGAAGTTGGGATAGCCGGCGACGCCGGTCATGTCCTGGCAGGTGTTGATCAGCACGGCTTTCACCAACGCGCCGCTCGGCTCGAAGCCGTCGGTGACAACCGGGCTGCCGCTCGGGTAGTAGCCGCCGACGAAGTACTGCCGCACCAGCGCGCCCGCGCCGGTGGCACTCGGGCAGGCCATGCTGGTGCCGGTCGACGAACGCGTGCCACACGCGACCGAGTTGCTCGCCGAGATGATCGAGCAGCCCGGCGTGAACAGGTCGGGCTTGCGTCGGCCGTCGGCGGTGGGGCCCACGCCGCCGCCGCACTTGTTGGTCGCGGCGCTGCCGTTGCTCGAGTTGCCGACGGCGACCAGGTTCTTGGCGTTCTCCGGGTTCTTCAGCGCCGCTAGGTTGGTGGCGGCGAAGAACACCAGGTTGTCCTCGTTCTGCCACGAGAACGCGTCGATCTGGTTGCACAGCGAGTCGTAGGCGGTGGTGCCGTCGTTGCCCCACGAGTTGGTGTGGAAGCGCGCGCCGTTGATGCGGTGCGTGTTGGCGAGACTCGCCCACGTGCTGGAGCTGTAGTTCGAACTGTGCGCCAAGCGTGCGCCGTAGGCGATGCCGCGGCCCGTCGTGGTGCCGCTGATCGGGAACGGATCGCCACACGCGGTGCCCGCAGTGTGCGTGCCGTGGCTGTTCGCGGCGCCCGTGCCGGAGCGATACACGACCTTGCGGTGCGTCGGCCCGACCGCGATGCCGGGGTCGTCGAAGTAGCAGGACGTGGCGTGCACCGCGCCGTCCATGTGGCCGATGATTTGGCCCTCGCCGTGCAGGCCCTGGTCCCAAATCTTGCGACTGTTGTTGGCGAAGGTCTGGATCGTCCAGGTCATCGTGTCGTTGCGCTCGGTCAACTCGGCGTCGCGTTCGACCCACTGCAGGTCGGGCGCGCGGGCGAGCGCGCGCACCGCGCCCAAGGGCGCCTCCACCAGCAGCAACACGCGTCCGAGCGTCGTGTCGGTGGAGACCACGCGGCCGCCCGCGGCGACGACCTGCGCCGTCGCCGTCGCGACGTCGATGCCGACGAACGCGTGCACCAGCAAGCGCACGGCCTCGTTGGCGACCTTGGCGAGCAGCGGCGCCGTGAGCAGCAAAGGGTCGACCTTGTACGCGGGGTGCAAATCGCCCACCCACACCACGCTGGCGTCCTGCGCCGCCGCCGCGCGCGCCGCCGCCGTGCCGCGGGCGAGGAACGCGTGCGCCGGCACGTAGTCCAAGAGTTCGACGCCGAGCGCCGACAAGCCTCGCTTGCGCGTGTCGGTCACCGGTGGCGCGAGCTGCACGATGAAGTAGGTGCGCGCGCTGGTCGTGTCCGCCGCGGCGCGGAGGTCGTCGGCGACTCGCGGCAACGCGCCGTCGGTGGCGAACGTGGCGTACTTCAACGCCAGTTCTCGATCAGGTGTGGCCTGCGCCGGCAGGAGGAGGGTGACACTCAGGGCGAACAGTCCCGTGAGTGACGCGATGCTTGGTTGCATGCAGAGAGGGTGGGGGAGCCTGGGCAGGCTGACGCCGGAGCGGAGGATAGCGGGGCGCGGGGGTGGCGGGTAGGCGACCTTGGTTTCGCGGGTGGGTTCGACTGAGCGTGGGCTGCGGACTGGCCGCAGTAAGACGAGCGCATCGGGGCGCGATGTGCACCTCGCTTGCAGCCTGTCCAAGAAGGGCATCGGATCGCGCGGTCCGGCGCGTATTCTCGCCTTGCGTACAGGAGCGACGAGCCATGACCGACGAGGGACGACCGCGCGCCACCGAGATCTTCCTCGCAGTGATGTCGTTGCCGCCGACCGAGCGACGAGCCTTTCTCGAGCGCGAGTGTGGTGGAGACGCGAGGCTGCGGGTCGAGGTCGAAAAGCTCTTGGTCAACGACAGGGACGATGCGTTCCTCGCGCCGCGCGTTGCACCGAAGCGAGCGGCCGAGCCTGCCGCTTCCGTTCCCACGATCATCGGCCCGTACCGCGTGCTGTCTCGCCTCGGCGAAGGCGGCATGGGCGAGGTGTTCCTCGGCGAGCGCAAGGACATCGGCCAGCGCGTAGCGCTGAAGCTGATCAAGCTCGGCATGGACAGCCGCGCGATCCTCGCGCGCTTCGAGGCCGAG
>JANPER010000107.1:0-1908 GCA_031423015.1 Planctomycetota bacterium
GAACGCGGACAGGCAGCGACGGTGAGGCGGTCAGACGGCGGTCTGGGACTTATGGCTTACGTCTTACGGCTCATGACTCGCGGCAGAGCCGCCGGGTGGCTCGCTTCGCCTCTCGTTGGTTGCGGCTCTGCCGCGCTGAGCGCTGATCGCGCATGAACCTCACCCGCATCGCGCGCCTGCTCGCCGGCTTCGTGCTGTTCTTTGCCCTGTTGCAGGCCGTGCCGCTCCTGTTCGCGCTGGGCGAAGAACGCGCACCACACGACACGTTGGTCGGGTTCGGCGGCAGCATCTGTGTGGGCCTCGTGGCGGCACTGCTGCTGTGGTTGGCCGGACAGGGTGCCGACCTGGAGTTCCGGCGCAGGGAAGGCCTCGTGGTGGTCGCTTTCGCCTGGACGCTCGCCAGCGTGCTTGGCGCCATCCCGTTCGTTTGGTCGGGGGCCTTGCCGTCGGGCATCGACGCGGTGTTCGAGACGGTGAGCGGACTGACCACGACCGGGGCCTCGGTGTTTGGCGCCAAGGCCACCCCAGCAGTCGAGACTCTGCCCAAGAGCCTGCTGTTCTGGCGCGCGGCCCTGCAGTTCGTCGGCGGCATGGGCATCATCCTGCTGTTCATCATCGTGCTGCCCGCGATGGGCGTCACCGGCATGAACTTGCTGGCGTCCGAGCAGACGGGTGTGAGCACCGACGTAGACAAGCCGCGTATGCGTGACAACGCGCGCGCGTTGTTCCGCTGCTACCTGGTGCTGAACCTCGTGGTCGGGATCGCATTCTGGCTCGCGGGCCTGTCGGTGTTCGATGCCGTGTGCCACACCTTCGCGACGATCTCGACCGGCGGTTACTCGACACGCAACCTGTCGCTCGGCGCGTACGCCAACACGGCAGCCGAGGTGATCACCATCGTCGGCATGTTCCTAGGAGGCTGCAACTTTGCGTGGCTGGTGGCCCTGGCGCGGGGCAATCTGCGCGACGCTCGCGACGTTTGGCGCGCGCCCGAGCTGCGCTGCTACACCCTGCTCATGGGCATTGCCATCGCCATCACCACGCTCACTCTGTGGTTCGGCGCCGGGCGGCTGCCCGACATCGAAGGGGTACGCGACTACAGCAACTTTGGCCGCTGCCTGCGCGACGCAGCATTCAACGTCACCAGCATGTGGACCAGCACGGGGTTCGCCACGGCGGACTTCCAGAACTGGCCGACGGTGGCGCTGTTCGTTATCTGCTTTGGCATGCTGATGGGCTCGTGCACCGGCTCGACAGCCGGCGGCATGAAGGTGCTGCGCGTGCTGGTTTGCGCCAAGCTCGCCACCTTTCACGGCCGCCGCTTCATGCGCCCCAAGAGTGTCGAGCGTCTCAAGGTCGGTGGCGAAGTCATGCCCGACGCGTTGGTTACCGCTGTCGTCGCCGTAGTCTTGCTGTGGCTCGCCCTCGTGGCCATCGGCGCCTTCGTGTTCGCGCTCGATCGGCGCCTCGATGCGATGAGTTGCATCACGGCTTCCGCAACGTTCATGGGAAACGCAGGTCCCGCGTTGACGGCGGTACTGCCAGTGGGCGAAGGTGTCTCCCTGGCGAACCCAGGCGGGCTCAACCTCGGCCCCTACGGTTCATTCGGCGACCTCACCGCGTTCGCCAAGGTCTGGGCCAGCATCCTCATGCTGCTCGGCCGCCTGGAGATCGTGACTCTGTTGGTGCTGCTCAGCCCGCGCTTCTGGAAGAGCTAGCGCACGGACCGGAACCCAACGCAGGCCCGGGGCCCCTTCGGTCGGTGCTGCCCTCTGTGCCAACGTGAGTGAGACACGCCCCAGGTTAAGTTTAGTGTAGAGGGCGTAGGCAGACCGAGATGACCAAGCAGACCAAGATCGCAAACAAGCAGCGCCCGTTGTCGGGCACCGCACCGCTACGCGCGGACGA
>JANPER010000108.1:0-33537 GCA_031423015.1 Planctomycetota bacterium
TGAGTTCCACAGCCGAAGCATCTTCGCGAAGCGCGAAGATGTTTCGGCTGTGGAAAGACGTAAGTCATTAGCCATAAGACATAAGCTCGGAACTCGGACAGGCGGCTGCGGTCAGACCGCGATCTGGACTTAGGGCTTACGGCTTACGGCTCATGACTCGCGGCAGAGCCGCCGATTGGCTCACTTCGCCTCTCGTCGGTTTCGGCTCTGCCGCGCTGAGGAGTGGCGCGGCACAGCGGTAGCGCAGGCGTTCGTGCCGCTCGGTTGCCGCCGTGAGGGCTTGTAGCACCGCCGCGGGCAAGTCCGCGCCGCGTGCGCGCGCGAGGAGCTGGCGCGGGGTCTCGCCTGGGCGCAGGCGGAGTCGTGTCCGCCGCACGGCGCGCTCGTATTCGACCACCGGAGGCACCCCGCGCGTGCGCCGACGATGCCATAGGAGCGCGAGCAGAGCCACGATCAGAGCCGCGCCCCACGGGTGTGCCCTGGCGCTCGCCGCGAGGTGCCCCGGCAGGCCACCTAGCCACTGCATCGCCTGGGTCCGCCTACGTTCGTCGAAACCAGTGACCGCGGTCCACGCGGACTCGGCCTGCTCCAGCAGGCGGCCAAGCCACGAGTCGCTCGGCAGCCCGTCGGTGGATGCTGGCGTTGGATCCAGCGTGCACCATCCGCGCGCCCGATCCCACACCTCTACCCACGCGTGTGCGTGCCGCGCCCGCACCACGACGGTGTCCTCGTCTTCGCGCTCAACAGCGAGGAAGCCGCCGACCAACCGGCACGCGATGCGCTGGCTGCGCAACATCATCGCCAGGGCCGAGGCGAAGAACTCGCAGTGGCCGCGCCGCACGCGAAAAAACTCGACGAAGTTGCTCGCGCTGCCGGCATGGCCTGGGAGGCCGTAGCTGAAGTCCGCGCGCAGGCGCGCGCACATGGCCTGCGCCACCTGCTCGGCGCTCGCCATGGCCGGCAACGCCGCACGCACTTCTTGCGCCATGGTCAAGGCCTCGATCGGTACCGCGCTCGGATCGAGGGCGAGCCAGCCGTCGAGCCGCCCGGGCGACGCGGTCCGTTGCTGGCTCGCGGCCGGCGCGCACTCGACGGCGTAGGTGAGCGTGCCGAGCGTGTCCGCGGCTTCGGCAAAGTAGCCGAACGTGCCATCGACCAACGGGAAGTGCGGCACGCTGGCGGCGTCGGCCAAGAGGTGCAACGACGTGGCCGCCAAGGGCAAGAACAGACGGTTGTTCGCCGCATCGAACAGCTCGACGCGCAGGGCCGCGCCGTCGCGTGGCGCGGGTCGGGCCCACTTGCCTTGCCCCTGCTCGCGCCATGGCACATCCAGACTGCGCTCTCGCGGTATTGGGGCAGAGCGATCGGCGTCCTGGGCCGTGTCGGTGGCGTGCCACGCGCCGAGTTGCAACAGGCGGAAGGTGGTGCCGCGCCAGTGCGTGGGGATCTCGCCCCGCGCGTGGATCTTCATCGCCACCTTGTCGCTCAACACCGGCGACAGCTTGTGCGACAAGTGGATCTCGTCGGCGATGCCGACCTGCGCCTGCGCTGCCTGCATGAAGCGTTCGCCGACCAGGCCCTCGCGCTCGAAGTCGCGCGGCCAGAGCAGGAACATCGCGATCGTGCCCAACAGCACGCACGTGGCTTGCCGGATGCCATCGCCCAGCACCATCGCGAGCGACATGGTGCCGCGACCATCGCGGTGCGTCAGCAGGCGCCAGACCATGAGCAGGGCGAAGGTGTAGGCGACGAACACCGCGCAGTACGAGAGTTCTTGGCAGAAGAACGCCGTGATCACCGCGATCAAGAACGAGTTGAACAGCAGCAGGTCGGGGCGTTGGCGCGCGCTGACGTTGTTCACCAGGTGCACTTGGCAGAACGCGGCGAGCACCAGGCCGCCCTCCAGCATGCGGCCAACGCCTTGATCCAGCGTGCGCTGCACCAGGCTCGCGAACAGGAGCAGCACGACCCCGTTCCAGGCGATCCGATACGGCAGCCGTTCAGCGAATCGACGGAACACTGGTGCGGACAGCGTGAGCGCACCGAATGCCAACATCCACGCAGTATCGACGACTCCGGTGATGTGGACGAACAGCAGGTTCACCATCACCAAGAGACAGAGCCCCAGATGCACGCTCATCGCGGGTCGCCTCCCGGCAAGCGCAACGCGCCGCTCGTCGCGATGGGCGGCGTCGCGGCGCCCGACGGCAGCGGTTGCAGGGTGGCCAGCACGCGCCAAAGGTCGTGCATCGACGCCGCGCCGGAACCGTACTTGGCAGACAAGCCCTGGGTGTGCAGCGCCAGGCGTTCCTTGCTCTGTTCGGCGAGAAGCGCGAGCGTGACGATCGTCGACAGCGCCTTCTCCAGGGCCGGCTCGGCACACCGCCGGTCGAGCACGATTTCGCTGCCAACCGTGTCGTCGTCGTCGGGTTGCCGCACCACGAGTTGGCCCCTTCGCGCGGTGGCTTTCCAGTGCACGCGGTGCGGGTCATCGCCGGGCCGCCAGTCGCGCAATGATGCGGTGCCGTGGTTGCCGTCGGCGGTACCGGCGCCCGCTTCGGCGATCAGCGCGCGTCGCGTGCGCCGATTGCTTGGCAACGACAGCGGGGTTGGAAACACGATCAGCTCACGCGCGGCCTCGGCGCGCCGTGCGGCGCGCACGAGACCGTGCGGATACGGCGACTCCACACCGGCGCGCGTGATCGCGTACACCCCGCGTGGCAACGGCGGCAGCTCGCCGGTCAGCACCCCGCTGGTCGCCAAGTCGGCCGGCAGCGTGCGACAGCGTTGGTCGCCCGCGTGCAGCGAGCCGGACAACAGGCAGGCGACGCGCTTGCGCGTGCACGTGATGGTGAACCGCACCAGGATCGGTTGCCCCGCTGGCGTTGGCGGGATGTCGGTGACGCTGGCTTGCACACCGCGCAGGTTGCCGAGCGCCCACAGCACGTTCGCCGTCGCGATCACCGACAGGAACGCCATGCCCAGGAAGAACAGGTTCGAGTACGGGATGGCAAAGAACGTGGCCATCAGCACCGCGTAGAACGCGATCGCCTTGGCGCCGAGGCGCGTTGGGCAGAGCGTCACGCGCGCTGATGTCGATCGTTGCGTTCTTGTGGAGGGCACGGCCGCGCGCCCATTCACAGATCCACGAGCGTGCTGGCCAGGATCTGACGCAGTGCGTCACCCGGGTCGCCGCCACCCGCGAGGAACGTGCGATGGCCGAGCACCGGCAGCAGCAGCTTCTGCAGGTCGTCGGGCACCACGTAGTCGCGGCCGTGCAGGAACGCGCGCGCGCGAGCCGCGCGGAGCCACAGCAGGGCCGCGCGCGGACTGGCGCCGAGCGCGAAGCTCGCCGTCGCGCGCGTGGCTGCCACCAGCCGGTGGCAATACGCGGCGACCGGTTGGCGCACTTCGACCTGCTCGACCCCGCGCATCGCGTCGGCCAGTGCCCCGAGCGTGAGTACTGGCTCCATGGCTGCCAGCCGATCCTCGGGGTCGTCGCCCAGGTACAACGCCAACTCCTGTGCGGCCTCGGGATAGCCCAGCTCGACGCGCAGCATGAAGCGATCGAGCGCGGCCTCGGGCATCGGATACGTACCGTGGAACTCGACGCCGTTGCGCGTGGCCAACACGAAGAACGGCTCGGCCAGCGTCAGCGTCCGGTCTTCGACTGACACCTTGCCGCGCTCCATGGCTTCCAACATGCACGAAAGCGTGCGCGGGCTGGTGCGGTTGATCTCGTCGGCGAGCACGACGTTGGCGAACAAAGGTCCGCGCACGAATTCGAACTCCTCGCGTTTGGGCCGCCAAACCACCGAGCCGACCACGTCGGAGGGCAGCAGGTCGTTGGTGAACTGGATGCGGCGGAAGGTGGCGCCGACGCAGCTCGCCAAGGTGCGCGCCAGCAGCGTCTTGCCGACGCCGGGGATGCCCTCGATGAGCACGTGGCCGCGCGCCAACAGCGCGATCGCGAGGGTCTCGACGGTGGCCGTCGGGATCGCCAGCACGCCGCGCACGCGGTCGATGAGGGCGACGCGGAGGGTCTGACCGTCGGCGACTGTCGAACCAGACATGGCAGTTCTGCCGTGCGGGCACGACTGTCGCGCCACCCGGCGGTGTGAAATCGGCAGTCGCCGTTGCGGAATTGAGCACCCCGCTGACCTCGCGGTGGCAGCGGCCGGCGTAGGCCCCACTCTGTGGCGCTCGAGAACGTGCAGCCCGCCGCACGTCCGGTTGTCCCAAGGTCTGGGTATCCCGGTGCCGATGACGGACCAGAAGATGGAGCGCCACTCCGGCCAGAACCCGAACGACCTGCCGCGGAAGGGCGGGCCGAGCACGTCGACCAAGCCGACCGCACCCGGTCGCGTCGCGGGCGCCGCTACGGATCCGCATGCAATTGCTGCGGCGATGCTGGTGGAGCGTCTCGCCACGTTCTTCAAGGCCTGCTTCATCTACCCGGACAACAACCAACGCGTGCAGGTGACCGGCGAGCTGGTCTTGGAGTCCATGCGCGCGCTGTTTGGGCGGCGGCCCATGCTCGAAGTCGTCGTCGGCAGCCATGACCTGGTCGTGTGCGGCATCCGTCTGCCCATGCGCTCGCATGCCCAGTCCTGGCTGCGCGACCTGTTCGTCAAGTCCCTGATCGGCGGCCTCGAGTTCACGCCCGCCACCGACACCGCCTCGCTCATCGCGGCAGCCCGGCGCTTGCAGCGTGCACACACTGGCAAAGAACGCGGCCTGGCCGCGTGGGCGGAGCCCATCCCTGGCGTGCGGGCGCGCGAGCTGATCATGACGGGTGCGCACGGCGAGGGCACTGCCGACGCCGACGACCAAGACGACAGCGCGATGGGTGGCACGCGCGGGGCGCGCGTGCGCGCGCTCGAGGCGACGTTGGCGGCAAGCGCGCGCGTGCAGCAACGCCTCGACGAATTGCGCGCGTTGCTGCCGGAAGCCGATCGCGCCGATGGAACCGCGACGCTCGACGTCGTGAGTGAGTTGGTGCGCTGCTTGCCAGCTGAAGCCAATCACGATCACGCCTACGCCGAGGCCTTGGCCGAGAAGATCATCGAGTCAGTGCGCGTCGAGTTGGTGCGCTTGGGCACGGCCGCGCCAGTTGAGCGCAATCAGATCGCAGCGACGTTCCTGTCGGTCGGCCAGAAGCTGTTCACTGCCACGGTCGCCAAGGAAATGCCGGCAGCCCACGCCGGGCGCGGCCACGGCGACGAGAAGATCAGCGATAGCCTCGAGGACCTGCTGCGTGATCTCGACAAACTCGCCGTCGACATGCCGCAGACCGACGAGCCGATCACCAGCGGTGGCGCCGCCGAGGTTGTGGGCGTCATGCTGCACACGCTCACCCAGTCGGCCGACGCGCTGCGCGATCAGGCCCTGCTACCGCAGTTGCTGTTGGCGTTGCAGGACGGCGACCCGGGCGCGAGCCGTGTGTTGCAGCAGTACTTCGAGGTGGCGCTCACGAGCGAAGACGCCGACCAGCGCCCGACGTGGCGCATCGTCAGGCTCGCGACCCACCCGGTCGTGCGCCAAGCCCTGCGCGCGACTCAGCTGTTCGAGCCGGAGCAGGTGGCCGTGCACTTCCCGCGCACCCTGGGTCTGTTCCTCGACGGACTGACTGGCCAAGACGCGGTCGCGCGCCTTGGCCGACTGGGCCGGTTGCTGACCGACCAACAGATGACCGCGGCTGGTGCCTGGCTCGAGCGCCATCCCGAGGATCTCGACGAGGCGCGGGTCGAGAAGTTGTTCGCCGCGCTGTCGCCGCGAACGACGGCGTTTGCCGCGTTCGCCCTTCGGCACAGCAAGCACGACGTCAGGCCGCAGCTCGTGAAGTTCCTGCGCCAACTCGGGCTGGCTGGTCCAGCGACGGTGGCGCTGCGGGTGATCGATACCGCGTCTCGTCTACCGCGCGAGTACCTCGAACAGCTCTGCGCGCTCGCCGGATCCGGTGGTCAGGCCAGCGCGGAGTTGGTGTCGATGTCGGGCAGCTTGACCCGCAACTACGTGAAGTTGTCGGCGGGCCAAGCCGATCAGGAGGCGCGCCGGATCTTCGCCATCCAGGGGCTACGCGAGCTGCCCGGGGTCGAGACCAGAGTGATGCTGAAGGAGATCGTCACGGCCAGCCGTAGGGTCTTCTTCTTGAAGCGCGAGAACCGTGCGGTGCGGCGAGTAGCACGCGACGCGCTGGCTGCGCTGGGCAAGCGCAAGGGGAGTACCTGAGTCCGATGAGCGAACCCATCGTGGATCCGCAGCGTGCGGTACAAGAACTGATCGATGAGCTGGTGAGCGCGTTGATGAACTCACGCGTTTACTTCGCGGAGCACCCGCGCGTGCATCTGTCGATCGAGCAGCTCGCACGGTCGGTCGCGAGCCTCGTGAGTGCGGGTCGCGACCAATCCCTGCGCTTCGCGGTGGCGGGCGGCTACGTGCTGTTCGAGAATCGCCCGGTCGTGGGTGCCAGCCTGGCGGCTGGCCGCCTGATCGAGATCCTGGCGCGCGTTGGCGCTGGCGGGATCGAGTTGTCGCCGAGCTGCGGTGTCGAGGAGATCAAGGCGCTCGTCGACGCGCTGAGTTCGCGCACCCTGGAGGCGGGCAGCTACCGCAAGATCAACGACGCGCTGCAGCTACGCGTGCATGACCGCGTGCGCTTGTTGCCACCCTTCCGCGCCAGCAACGAGGGCGGCGGCGGCGCTGGCGCCCACGATGGTCTCGAGTTCGACGGCGCACAGATCGGCATCGATGGCGCCACCGACAGCGTGATCCAACTGCCGACGCACCTCTACCAAGGGGTCCTCGGCATGCTGCAGGACGTCACCGTGACCGCGTGTCAGGGTGGCACGATCCCGATGGGCTCGGTAGCGACCGAGGCCGAGAACCTTCTCAAGGAGCTGAACCAAGCGTCGGGGCCGATGATGAGCCTGGCGTCGCAGCACGAGTACGACGCCTTCACGCTCGGGCATTCGATGCGCGTGACGGTCTTGGCGATGGACTTCGCGCGTGGCCTGGGCGTCAGTCCGCAGACCACGATGAGCATCGGCGTGGCTGGCCTGCTGCACGACGTCGGCAAGGCCAAGGTGCCGTTCGAGATCCTGCACTCGCGTCGCCCGCTCACCAACGAAGAGCGCGAGGTCGTGAACTCGCACCCCGAGCACGGCGCGCGCATCCTGCTGGATCAGGACAACGTCGAGCCGCTGGCGGTGGCGGCGGCGTTCGGCCACCATCGTCGATGCGACGGTGACGGCTACCCACGCACGATGCACGAGCATCGCTCGTCGGTGACCACCCGCATCATCAAGATCTGCGACGTGTACGAGGCCCTCACGGCCGCACGACCCTACAAGCCGCCGATGTCCGCGGTGCGCGCGTACCGCATCATGATCTCGATGCGCGGCCACTTCGACCTGCGGCTACTGCATCGCTTCGTGCACCGCAACGGCGTGTACGCCAACGGCACCACGGTGCGGCTGGGCACGGGCGAGCAGGCGTTTGTCATGGCGCAGAGCACCGAGCTGCTGCTGCCCCGCGTGATGCTGGTGTCGGACCGCGACGGCAACGCGCTGCCTTGGAAGGAGCGCAGCGTCGTCGATCTCAGCCGCCCGGGGATCGGGCTCACGGTCGCCGGGACGGTGTCGACCGCGGTGGTGCCGAAGCCGCCCGCTGAGCCGGCGCTTACCGCCGAGGTGATCGCTGGTTGTTGTGGCCCTATCGTAGTTACGCCGGAAGAGAGCTGACTTCCCCGTCGCGGCCACGCGTATGCTGCGCCGCCAACACGTCGCGTGAAGGTCCTCCACGTCGTCCACGGCTACTTCCCCGAGAGCGGCGGGGGCATCGAACGCTACTTGCAGCGCGTCTTGCCGGCGCAGCGCGACGCCGGTGCAACCGTGACGCTGCTCACCGGCAGCATGGTGCCGTGGGAGCAGTGTGGGCTCGAGTGCTGGCAGGAACACGGCCTCGACATGGTGCGCTTGCACCGCGATGACCTGTTCTTCGATCATCACGTGAAGGCGTGGCATCCCGGCGTCGAGCAACTCGTGGCGCAGTTCTTGGCGCGCGAGCGCTTCGATCTCGTGCACGTGCATCAGTGGATTCGCTTGACGTCCAACCTGGTGGAACTCGCCGAGGCGCAGGGCATCGCTACGGTGGTGACGTTGCATGACGCGTACCCGACCTGCCCACGCGCCTTTCGCATCGACCGGGACGGCCAGAGTTGCGCGCGCCCGCTGTCGGTCGCCAGTTGTCTGACGTGTGTGCCGCGCTACGGCCACGAACCCGAGCGCGAGCTGGCTGAGGGCATCGAGTTGTTCCGCGACCAAATGCGGAGCGAGGTGTTGCGCGCGCGGAGCGTGCTGGTGGCGAGCGAAGCGGCGGCGGACCTGATCGCCAGCAACCTGGATGTGCCGCGCGCTCGCTTCGTCGTGCTGCCGCTGCCACACGCGCCCCGCCTGCCGGCGCGCCAGAAACCAGTGCCGGTGCCACCGGCTCCGGCTGCTCTGCGGATCGGTTACTTCGGCCTCTTGGCGCGGCACAAGGGCGTGAACACACTGCTCGACGCGTTCGCCGCGCTGTGCCAGCAGCCCTTGCCGCGGCCAGCGGAGTTGCATCTGTTCGGCGAGTCGGAGACCCCGGAGTTCTTGGCGCAGGCGCGCGCGCGCGTGCACGGGCTGCCGGCGACGTTCCACGGTGCCTACTCCGGCGAGAGTTTGGCGGCGGCCAAGCTGCACATCGCGGTGTTCCCCAGCCTGGCGTTCGAGTGCTTCAGTCTGGTGCTCGACGAGGCGTTCGAGCTGGGCCTGCCGGTGGTGGTGTCGGACGTGGGCGCCCTGTCGCGCCGAGCCGGCGCGGCCGCGGTGCGGGTGCCGCCGGGTGACGCCGTCGCGCTGCAGCGCGCCCTCGCCGAGTTGCTGCACGACGGTGCGCGCATCGATCGCTTGGCGGCGCACATCCCGCCGGCGCCCCCGCCGTTGCTCACGCACGTCGCCGCCCTGGCCAGCATCTACGCCACCGCGGTCGCGACCCCACCGCGCGTCGGTGTTCCTGTCGTCGACCCGCTGCGCCGCGCGGCCTTCGTGCTGCGCCAACGCGAGAGCGCGCTCGGTCGCATTACGCCTGCGGGCGGGCCGCGGTAGGCACGGCGACCGAGCCTCCTGCGCGGGAGCTACTTCACCACGCCGTCGCGCTTCGCCAAACGCTTGGCGAGCTGCGAGCCCGAGTAGAGCGCGCCTTCCATGTAGCCGACGAAGCGGTAGCAAGTGTGCTCGCCGGCGAAGTGCAGGCGACCTTGCAACCCGTCGTAGAGGATCGGCCCCTGCGTGGTGATCTGTCCCGGCGCCGGAAACGAATAGCTCGCCTTGGTCCAAGCGTCGTTCGGCCAGTCCATGAAGAACGTCTTGCCGGCAAGGCTGTCCTTGAAGCCCGGGTAAAGCGCTTCGAGCTCGGTGAGGTACGCGGCCTTCTGCGCCTCGCCGCGCAGGGCACGCGCTCGTTCGGCCGACGGCCCACCGCTGAACGCGACGAAGACCACGTTCTCGTCGCCGTCCTGCGCATCGGTGCCCTCCCACGTCATGTTGAAGACGCCGTCGTTGAGCGCGTACTGCTCCTGCTCGGCCTTCTGCCAGAACCGCGACTTGAGGTGGGCAAACCACTTGGTGTTGGCGCCCATCTGCGGCGCGAGCATCTGTGGCAACCCGGGCTTGAACTCGATCTTCGACCACACCGACGGCGCCACCGCCAACACGATGTCATCGCATTCAATGGTGCGACCATCGTTGCAGGTGACGATCACCTTCTTGTCGCCCCACTCGATCTTGCGCACCGGCAACTCCAGCACGAGGCTCTTGATCTTCTCGGCGAGCTTCGTGGCCAGCTGCTGGTTGCCACCCTTGCACCGGTAGATCTCGCTCTCGTCGCGATAGCTCATCGCGTTGCCGTGACCCTTCACCTGCGTGAGGTTGCCGAGGAAGCTCTGCTTGGCGACGTCCTGCCCATTGTTGGACATGAACTCGACAGCGAGCGCCCGCTTGCACACGGCCGAGCACTCGAGCTCGTCGATCCAGGCCTTGGTGGTGCGCTGGTCGAGCGCGCTCGCGTCGGGAGTCGTCCAGGGTTGGTCGGCCACCACTTTCTCGGCCGCGGGGTCGATGTTCTTGGCGAACACCTCGTCCATTTCCTCGAGAAGCGCCTTGGCCTCGTCCTTGGTCAGCCGCTTGCCGTCGAGCACGACCGGCTGCTCCCACGCCTCGTTCTCCGACAGCTCCAGCATCTCGAGCCCGAAGGTCTCCTTGTAGCTCATCCATGTTGGATGGTTGGAACCGATCAGCTCGGCACCTACTTCGACGACGCGGCCCTCGACGAAGTCGGTTGTGGTGCGCACCCGACCACCGACGCGCGCGGTGGCCTCGACCACCGTCACGTCGTAGCCGGCAGCCTGCAGCTCGTAGGCGCAGGCTAGACCGGAGAAACCGGCGCCGACGACGACGACGCGCTTGCCGCCGGGCCGCCCGCCGAAGCTCGGCAACACATGGCTCGACAACAGCAGTGTGCTCGCGGCCATGCCGCTGGCGAGGAACTCGCGCCGAGTCGACACCTCTGCCCGGGCGCCAACGAAGCGCGCCAGGCGACGATAGAACGAGCGGGTCATGGCTGATCGATCACTCGTCGTTGGTTGGGCCGATGCAGATCAGCCAGAGCTTGAAGAAGTTCATGATCTGCTGCTTCGTGACCTTGTTGGCGTTCAGCGCGTAGGTCACCTTGCTGGCACTCGGAGGCGCATCTTTCTCGCCCATCACGTCGACGTATGAGATGCGGCCGGTCAGCGCCGGGATCGAGTTGTCGACGGCGAAGAACGCGTCCTCGTCGCTCATCTTCTCGAACGCAGCCGCCTCACCGGTGGCACCCTTGCCCTTCGCTTCGTTGAAACGCAGGTTGAAGTCGTAGTAGCTCTTGCCGCTGGTCTCGTAGTCCTTCTCCTTGACCCACTTGATCGAACCGGTGACCAGATCCTCGTAGTCCTTGCCGTCGACGGTGTAGCGGAACGTGATCCCGTCCGTGAAGTAGTTGCCGGTCTCGTAGTCGTAGTCCAATCGACCACCGACGATGGTCTTGGGGTAGATAGCGGCCGGGCCCATCGCGAGCGCGATGTTCTCGAAGCGCATCGGATCACTCTTCAGCACCTTGACCTCGACGGTGCGGCCGCCGACGACCCGCTTGTAGATCGAGCTGCCGAGACCCTGCTTCTTCTCGGTCTTGCCCATCAGCTTGCCGCCGAACATGTCTTGGAAGGCCTGCGCCTTGCCAACGGCGTCGACCGACACCCGCAAGGCGCTCTCCTTGGCCTTGCCGCCTGCCAAGTCATAGGCGCCGGTCTCGGGGTCGACGGGCACGGTGCCAACCCACTTGCCGACGACCTTCTTCTGCTTGGCGTCGTTCGGGTTGATCACCGTCAGATCGAGCGAATAGACCAGTGATCCATCCTGCTTGGTACGGCCGAGAACGCTGCTGTAGAGCTTGGGCTTGCGAATGACCGTGCCGGCGAACTCGGTGGTCTTGGCGACTTGGATCGCCACCTTGTAGGTGTCCTTCGCGCCCAGCGCTGCCGAGCCCTTCTTGAGGTCGCCGGAGGCATCCAGGTTGACGCGGGTCTCGAAGTCAATGTCGACTGTGCCAGCGATCACGCCTTCTTCGGTGAGGGTCGCGGGCGCTTGGGCGAGAAGCTGAGAACCGAGGCAGAGGAAAGCGACGGTGGAAAGCGCCGCGAGATTGGGAGTACGCATGGTTCGGTAGACGTGAGTTAGGAAGAGACGCTCGCAGTGGCGGATGCAGACGGATCCCGCTGCGGTCGCATGCGACGCGGACTATGCGTGCTAGTGGTGACTCGGGCAAGGATTCAGGCCGCATCGAACTTTCTTGCGCGACGATCTCGGTCGCGTGCAACGCGCCCTTCGCCCAAGAAGCAGCGCGCGCTAACCTGCACGGCCTTTCCCCTTCGAACCGCACACTCACCGCCGCACATGGCCGACAAGATCACGATGAGCCCCAAGGGGCTCCGAGTCCCCGACGAGCCCATCATTCCCTTCATCGATGGCGATGGCACTGGCCCGGATATCTGGCGCGCCTCGCAGCGCGTGTTCGATGCGGCCGTGGGCAAGGCCTACAAGGGCGCGCGCAAGATCGCGTGGAAGCGTGTGCTGGCGGGCGAGGCGGCGTTCCACCAGACCGGCAACTGGCTGCCCGACGAAACGGTGGCGGCGTTCAAGGATCTGCTGGTCGGCATCAAGGGCCCGCTCACCACACCCGTAGGCGGCGGCATCCGCAGCCTGAACGTGGCGTTGCGCCAAATGCTCGACCTCTACACCTGCGTGCGCCCGGTGCGCTGGTTCAAGGGCGTGCCGAGCCCGGTGCGCGAGCCGCACAAGACTGACATGATCATCTTCCGCGAGAACACGGAGGACATCTATGCCGGCATCGAGTTCGAGGCCGGCAGCGAGGAGGGCAACCGCTTCAAGTCGATCCTCGCCGAGGCGTTCCCCAAGCAGTTCAGCAAGATTCGTTTCCCGGCTACGAGCGGCATCGGCCTCAAGCCAGTGTCACAGGAAGGCACCGATCGTTTGGTGCGCGCGGCGCTGCAATACGCGATCAAGAACCACGCGCCCAGCGTCACCTTGGTGCACAAGGGCAACATCATGAAGTTCACTGAGGGCGCGTTCTGCTCTTGGGGCTACGCGCTCGCCAAGAAGGAGTTTGGCGCCAAGGATCTCGATGGTGGGCCCTGGCAGGTGATCGAGCAGGGCGGCCGCAAGATCGTGGTCAAAGATGTGATCGCCGACGCGTTCTTGCAGCAGATCCTGCTGCGGCCGGACGAGTACAGCGTGATCGCGACGATGAACCTGAACGGCGACTACATCTCCGACGCGCTCGCGGCCCAGGTGGGCGGCATCGGCATCGCGCCGGGCGGCAACATCAACTACGTCACCGGCCACGCCATCTTCGAGGCCACGCACGGCACGGCGCCCAAGTACGCGGGGCAAGACAAGGTGAACCCCGGCTCGGTCATCCTGTCGGGCGAGATGATGTTCCGTTACCTCGGCTGGACCGAGGTTGCGGATCTGATCATCAAGGGCATGAACGGTGCGATTGGCGCCAAGACGGTGACCTACGACTTCCATCGCTTGATGGAGGGCGCGCGCCTGGTGAAGTGCTCCGAGTTCGGCGACGCGGTCGTGGATCACATGGGGCTGTAGCCCCGCGGCGCCTACTCGCGGGTGCACAGCACGCCGTCGCGCCCGGTCTTCGAGGCATCCTTGAAGCGCAGCGAGCGCGGTGGCCAAGGGCGCGCGAACTCGATGCGCAGCTTCTGCTTGCCATCGGCGGAAGCGCCCACGAAGGTGCCGTCGGCGTCGGCCAAGAACGTCTGGCTCACCGGGTACTCGTCGGCGCTCGTCGAGACGTCGCTCCACTGGTAGGCGTGCCATTGCGCGCGCAGGGTCACCGGCGTGGCGCCGAAAGGGATGCGAATCCACGTGGCGTTGCTACCAAACGTGCGTGTGCCCAAGATCTCCGCTTTGCCGGGTTCGCCATGCTGGGCCACCAGGCGTTCGATGAGCGTGACGGCGCGTTTTGCTGCACCGGCATCCGTGCCCGCGAAGACGCGCGCCAACCCCGCTGCGTCGCGTTTGAGCAAGGGCCGCAGGTGCAGCCGGGCGTGGGCTTCGAGGTCGCGGAACAGCTCGGGCCATTCGGGGTGCTGCGCCAGGCCATACAGCAATCGGGCGCAGGCGCTGTGGCCGATCGCGCGTACCTGCAACGACGTGCCGGCGAGCGCTACGTCGAAGGTGCCGCCGCTGCTCAGCCGATAGCGCCCGACCAGGGCTTGTAGGCTGTCGCCGAGCGCGAGGCTCGGCCAGACCGCGTCGCCGAGTGAGCGCGCGCGCTCGCCGAGGGCGGGATTCTCGGCGGCCAACACCACGAGGGTGGTGCGGTCACCGACGCTGCGCACCACGACGACATGGTCGTGAACGCGTTCGAACGCCTGCACGCCGTGGGGTGCACGGCGTACGACGCGCCCGGCCAAGCCGACGTCACGCGTGTCGTCGAAGAACACGCGCTGCGCCGCTTCGTCGAGGACGCGACCGGTTCCCGTCGCCAGTGCCCATTGCAGGACGTCGCGCAGCGAACAGCGCACGCCGGCATCGCCGCGCTCGTCCCACGCGGCTGCGGTGACCTTGGCGTGCGGCATGGCGGCGACGGTGAACACCCGTTCTAGCAGCAGGCGATCGAAGGGAAGCACGGTCGTCGCCTCCGCGATTGCTGCCAGCAGGTGCCAATCGGCGCGGCAATCGGGCGTGTGGTTGCTTCCGGGCGCGGCTCGGGGCGCGTAGCGCAGAAGCTCGCGCACGAACGCGTCGCGCTCCTCGACCACGTCTTCGCGCAGCGCCAGGTCGAGCGGCAGTCCCGACGTGCGTTGCAACAAGTGCCGCAAGGACAACCCCTGCCACGCTGCGGGAACGCCGTCGAAGTGGCTCGCTACGCTGTCTTCCAGCCGCAACGCGCCCGACATCGTGAGGCGCAGCATCAACGCGGCGGTGAACTCTTGCGCCAGTTCTTCGACATCGAACAGCGTGGTCTCGTCGGCTAGCTGACCGGCGACCGCGCCGCGCGCGCAGGTGGCCACGATGGTGCTCCCGCGCGTGAGGCCAGCCACCACCGCCCCCGGACTGCGCCCGAATACCTCGCCAAACGCCGACCGAAAGGCGGTGGCGTCGATCGGTGGAGCGTCGGCGGACTGTGCGCCAAGGCCGATCGTGAGCAGAGTCGCCGTGGGCAGCGAGCCGACGACCAGGGACCAAGGAAGCTTGCGAGCGCGCATCCGAGCCTCGAGCGACATGCAAGACCTGGCGAGGGGCTTCGCCGTGTGCTTGCCGAACGTTCACTCTACTCCGCCGACGGGGCCGAGTTACTGCGCGAGGCCGCGGTTGCCGCGCCGACCCGAGCGCCGAACGCGTGCCGTTTGCTGCTGACGAACCCGATCAGCCAGGTCTTGCTCTTCACCGACGGCAGCGGTCAGGCGAAGCTGACCTTCGGCATTCCCAACGCCAGCTACCTCCTCGGTACCGACGTCTACTTCCAGGGCGGCAGTACGCGCGCAGGAGTATTCCCAGCTGCCAGCACGACTCCGCGTGTCGCGCAGCGTGCTCTCCCGCTAACCATCACTCCCCGTTGCATCCTTGCCGCTTCCGCCGCCGCTTCGTGTCGCCCGGGCCATCGACCACACACCGAGCAGCAGCAGCAGGGCTCCGGGCGGTACCAGCACGATTCCGACGCCCGGGTCGCCGCCGTGGATGAACAGACCGCCGAGGAAGAAGCCGATCGGCAGGAGCACGAGAGCGCCGAGCATGCAGCGCGACGCGAACACGCTCGGCGCGCGCCGACCACTGGCGGCTGTTCTCGCGGTGAGGGCGAAGATGATGTTGAGCATCGAGAGCAGGGTGCCGTGCGCGTGGGCGAGGGTCCACATCAGCCGGCGGGTCTCGTTCCTGACGTCGAGGTAGTAGCCGATCTTGAAGCCATGCATCGCCTCGATCAGGATGCCCAGCGACAAGAACGCGAGCAGCGACCACCAGCCGACGCGCAGATGCAGATCGGCGATCGCCGCCTCCGGCTTGCTCTGCTGAATCACTCGATGATCCTCACGGGTGTGTTGTCCCGGGACTGCAGCAGCCGTTCGTGGGCATCGATGTCCAGCCGACCCTCGGGATCCAGCAACAGATGCGGCCCGTACCGGTCGGGCCGTCCCGCCATCGCGCGACCCCAGCGTTGGATCGCCTCACGGATTCGCGGGTGGATGTCACCCTCGCGCGCGACGAAGTCGAACTCGAAGTCGGCGAAGCCCGGCGCTTTGCGCAGGGACTCGAACGCCACCTGTCGGATCGTCGTGTACGGATCGAGCAGAAGATAGGCGAGGAACGCGGCCTGCCACTTCACGCCCGAGACTTGGCGAGCGGGCTCCCAACCCATCGCCCAGGCGGCAACCACCCGCTGCGCCGCGTCGCCGTTCGTCGTCCATCGGACCGCGGCCGCGAGGCGCTGCTGCTCGTCCGTTAGCTGTGCTGGCGCGTGGCCGTACCAGGCCGTGAGCTTCTCGGCGGTCCAGGCGAGGGTCCGGTCGAGATGGCACAGGTTGCAGGCGTTCGGCCGCCCGGTCTTCGCCGCCGTGGCCGCGTTCGGACTGTCGATGCGGTGGCTGCGCATGGCGACGAGCAGCCCGTACGTCGTGTGCGGCATGTGGCAGTTCATACACTCGCTGCCTGAGGAGCCCACCGCGTGGTGCGTATGCGCCGGGATGTCCGCGCCGAATCGCGCGTGGCACTGCAGGCAGGACTTGTCGCCCAACTTCGCTGTCGACAGCTGGTCCTTCGGCTCGGCGTAGTCGTGCATCGCGTGGCAAGATAGGCAAGTCATCTCGCCGTGCGTGTAGCACTTCGATTCGATGAGCCCGTTGTACTCGCGACCCGCGACGCGGATCGTGCCGTCCTTCCAGAACCGACCTTGGAGCGCGTCGGGTTCCGCCTTCAGGTGGGCGAGCAGCCGCGGATGGGTGGGGTTCTCGGTGTAGCCGAAGACGGCCTTCGTCTTGCCAAGCTCGTCGCCGGGCCGGAACGCTACCCCGGTGTCCATCCACCGCTGCATGTCGAGTTCCTTGTTGAAGCTGTGGCACTGCCCGCAGACTTCCGCGGACCGCTGCTTGTCGAGCTTCAATGGGTTGACGATCGTGGGATCAGCATCGTCCGCGGCGAAGTGCTTGCGGTAGCGACGCAGCGGCGACTCGTTGGCGCGGATGTGCGCCTCGCCCGGCCCATGGCACGCTTCGCAGGCGATGCCCAGCTCGACCGAATCGGTCTCGATGATGTTGGGACCGAGGCGCGGTCGCGTGCCGACCGAGTGGCACATGTTGCACGAGGTGTTCCAGGGCATGCTGCGCTCGAGCCGGCTCGACGGCGGCGCGAGGAACGTGTCCTGCGTCGGCACCCACCGCCGCTGCGCGATCAACCAAGACCACGGCGCCTGGAAGAACGCGCCATCGTCGGAGTGACGGTCGTCTTCGAACTTCGGGCGCCGCAGCCAGTACGTTTGCAGATGGTGCGAGCCCGTCGCCATCACGATCCGCGATTCGATGCGGGGTGGCGGCTCGTTCGCGCTCCTCTCGTCTGGCAGCAGCCAGAGCGGATCGACTGTGTCGATCCAGAGTTCCGCACCGCGCCATGCGATCCGCGTCGTGTGGCCGCGGTCGTGCAATTCGATGCCGCGTCCGTCTGCGCCCCGACAATCAGCGAGCATCATGGCCGGCGTGACCGGCTGCGTCATCGTCCGGTGGAACGAGTCGTGCCAGCTGTGGTAGGCCTCGGGATGGCAGGAACGGCACGAGGCGGAGCTGACGTAGCCGTCGTGGTTCGCCGGCGCCGGCAGCAAGGCCTGCAGTTCGGCCGCAACGTCGTCGTAGTGGGTGCACCACAGGGCGCCGACGAGCAGCGCGCAGATTGCCGCGAGCCCCCAGGCACGCCGACCCACGCGTCGTACCAGAACGATGCCGGCGCACAATGCCGACAGGATCACGAGAGAGGCTTCCATTCGGGGCGCCGACTAGACCGTATCGGCAACGACCGGGCCCGGCAATGGCTCACGCGCGCCGCGACAGCGCCGCTAACGCACCGTCACCTCGACGGCATCGGTCAGCGACAACCCGCCCACCTCGGCCGCGTCGACGGAATCGGGAAGCCGAAGTGCAGATAGCCGCCGCCCGCGATCCTCGGGCTACGCTCCCTCTACTTCTGTCTCGCGCCGCTCGTGTCCACGTTGCGCTACCTCGAGCCGGCGTTGATCGCGGTGCTGATGTTCGTTGGCGTGAAGATGTGCCTCGTGCACACGCCGCTGCGCAACTCTCCCGACCTCGCGCTCGTGGTCGGGCTCCTGGCTTGCGGAGTCATCGCCTCACTGGTCTCCAGCACTCTACTCCGCCGACGGGGCCGAGTTACTTCGCGAGGCGACGGTCGCCTCGCCGAAACCGAGCGCACGGGTCAGCAACGCCGGCGACGCGCGGCCGGCGAGACAAGCGCGATCTATAGGCACGATCGTGGCGACGGATCCCAGTGAGCGGCGGTCTGGCGCTACTGCGCGCTGATCACGTCGCGCACCACGTTGGTGAAGCGCGCGCGCGTCAAATCTGGACTCGTGACCATCAGCGCCTGGAAGTAGAAGCTCATCCCGACGATGGCCTGGTCGTTCGGGACGTCGAGCGTCAGCGATCCGAGCCCGCTCCCGCCGATCGCGACCACGGGCAGTTTCACCATCCGGGCTGGGTCGAGACCCAGGCGGCCGAACGGCGGCAGCAGCAGCGATCCGGGCGCGTCGGCGATGGCCGGGATCGCGAAGTGGACACCGCTGCCGTAGCCGGGCTGCGAGTACAGATCGAGGCGGTACGGGTAGCCGATGCGCGCGAGCCAGGGCGCATGACAGTGCCGGTGTAGGTTGGTGTGCAGGATCATCGCGTCGTAGAGGTCGAGGTCGCCGTCGCCATCGACGTCGGCCAGGCGCGCCCCGAAGGACGAGAACTTGCCGGCGACGCGTTGTCGCGCTTCGCTGAAGACCCCGCCGCCGTCGTTGATCAGGAGGATCCCCTGGTAGTTTCCGGTGTGGGTCTCGTACACCTGGGCGCCGGCGAGGTCGAGGTCGCCGTCGTCGTCGACGTCGCCCAGCGCGATCTCCACCGGGCTGCGGAGTCCGCCGGGAATGCGACTGACGGTGCCATCGGTGAACCCACCCAGGCCGTCGTTGAGATACAGCAGGAGACCGCTGGCGATGACGAGGTCCTGGTCTCCGTCGCCGTCGATGTCGCCAGCGGCGATTTCCGTCGCCCACACCGTCGTGGCGGGCATCGTCGAAGCCACGGCTTCCGTGAACGAGCCGCGGCCGTCGTTGCGGAACTGCCTCAGCCTGCGGCCGTACTCTCCGGCGAGGAGGTCGAGGTCGCCGTCGCGATCGACGTCCACGAGCAGCATCGCGCGCGAGGGCACGGCGGCGAGCGTGCGCGCCGTGAACACGCCCCGGCCGTCGTTGCTCAGCAGCGTCAACGGGCCGTAGTCGAGCTGGCTGGTGACAGCGTCGATGTCGCCATCGCCGTCGACATCACCGGCGACCACGTAGTTCACGCGCAGCGAGGGCAGTCGCCCAGCGGTGCCATGCGTGAACCCCGCCGATCCGTCGTTGAGGTAGAGCTGCGGCGAGGTTCCGGAGATCAGCAGCAGGTCGAGATCGCGATCGCCATCGACGTCGAGCGCGACGATCGGGTAGGCGCCTTGATAAGGAATGTTGCTGGTGGTCTGGGTGAACCATCCCCGACCATCGTTGCGCCACACGCCGGACGACGGCGGGCTCCCTGTCGTGGCGGCATCGCCGTCGCCGTCGCCGTCCAGGTCGCCCAACACCCCGTGCGCGATGTCGATGATCGGCATCGCGCGCACCGTCGCGTCGGCGAACCTGCCCTGGCCGTCGTTCAGCAACAGCCGACTGCGGATCTCACCGGCGGCCAGGAGATCGACGTCGCGATCGCCGTCGACGTCGACAGCGGCGACGTCCTTGGCGTACATCTGCTGCTCCGAGAGCCGCGAACCCAGGGTGAAACGACCGCTGCCGTCGTTCACGTACGGGAGCAGCAGGCCTAACGCTGGGACGATGTCCGGGTCGGCGTCGCCGTCGATGTCGCCAATGGCAAAGCGCGCCACGGTCGAGAACCCGGTCGTGATCCTCTCGAATGCGACGAGCCGCCCTGTGCCGTCGTTGCGGTGCAACCGGAGGCCGGAGGAGTCGGCGACGATCAGATCCGGATCCCCGTCGAGATCGACGTCGGCGAAAGCGACCGACGCTGCGTTCTCCGCCCCGTACGCGTACAGCTGTGCCGTGGCGTCGCTGAACCTACCGCTGCCGTCGTTCACGCACAGCACGCTGTAGCCCGGATTCGGCAGGAAGGGCCAAGAGTAGTAGCCGACGTTGCCGAGGAACACGTCGAGGTCGCCGTCACGGTCGATGTCGGCGAACGCCACCGCCGGCGTGCGCCGGTCTAGGAGCGGCATGTGCGTGCCGGTGACGTCGGCGAAGCGCCCGCTGCCGTCGTTCAACCACAGCATCGCGGGACCGAACCAACTGCCTGCGACGAGATCCTGGTCGCCGTCGCGGTCGACGTCGCCGGCGGCGATGCTGTATGCCGGCGCGGCTGGCAGCCGGCCGACGGCCTCCTGGAAATTGCCGGCGCCGTCGTTCAGCCAGAGCTGCGCCGCGATGCGATTGCTGATGACGACGAGATCCAGGTCGCGGTCACCGTCGGCGTCGAGCAACGCGAGTTCGGCCTCGTACAGGCTGACCAGGACGCCGGCCGGCACGAAGCTGCCGCCGCCGAGATTGCGATACGTCCGAACCGGCTGGCTGCCGGTGACGAGGTCGATGTCGCCGTCGCCGTCGAGGTCACCGGCAACGACACGTCGCGCCGGCTCGTTGTACGTCAGCCACTGCAGCTTGCCTGTCTCCATGAATTGGGCCTGCGCCGAGGTGGCGGCGGCGAGCAGGAGCACCGCGAGTGAGGCGGCCACCGAGTGCAAACGTGCGTCTGTCTGAGTCAGCATCTTGACCTCCGAGGGCGCGCATCGTAGCGCCGCGCGGGCCCCCCTGTGGGATCCGAGTTGGTGACGCGCTTCTGGTGGATCGGCTACGTGTTCGGTGGCTTCCTCGTCCTCATGGTCATCGCCTCAGTGGTCTCCAGCCGGCGCGCGCGGCGCGCCGCGTCCGGATTGTGACCCGGCGCGTGCGGCCAGCGCCCAGTTCACCGTGGCGACCGTCCCGATTGCGAGCCCGATCCACGCGTGCGCTGCCTCCATCTGCGCGGCGATGACCACGCAGAACGCGAGGCCGAGCGCCGGCAGCAACCAGCCGCCGGGCAGGGTGAAGCGGTCGGCGTAGGGATGCCGGCGCCGCAGCACGACGACCGCCGCGCACACCATCCCGTAGGTGACGAGGCGTGCTGCCGCCGAGAGGATCGCGTTCCAGATGAAGGTGCCGTAGATGGCCAGCGCGCACACGAGCGCGGCGTGCAGCACGATCGAGACGTGTGGCGTACGGTAGCGCGGGTGTACGGCGGCGCACGCGCGGGGGAAGTCGCCATGCTCGGCGAGTGCATAGGTGAGGCGCGGCGCGCTGACGAACTGGCCCGCGAGGTAACCGTACGTCGACAGCATCACGCCGGCGGCGATGAGGAGCGCGCCGCCGTCGCCCAGGAAGGTGCGCGCGGCCTCGGCCACGGGGCGCGCAGTGACCTCCGGCCGGGTCCACGCGGTTGGCTCGGGGAACGCGCCCATCACCACGAGCTGCACGCCGAGGTAGACGAAGGTCACGACCGCCAGCGCCGCGAACAGCGCGAAGGGCGCGTCGCGTCGCGGTTCCCGCACTTCGCCCATCGGCATCAGCGCCGCCTCGAAGCCGCCGAACGCGAACATCAGGATCAACACCGCCTGCAGCCACGCGTTGCCGGGGGCCGAGCCGACGCCGACTCGGATGTCGCCGCCCACGAGCATGAGCCCCGCGGCCACGAACACCGCGATGGGGATGAGCTTGGTCACGGTGAAGAAGTTGCTGACGCTCGCTCCGGCCTTGACTCCGCGCACGTTCACGACTGTCAGGAACCCCAGCAGCAGGACGAGGATGGCCGCGCGTGGCAACGGCTCCGTGGCGCCGGGCCACACTTCGCCAAAGTAGATCACGAAGAGGTTGGCGTTGGCGGCCGCCGAGGTGAGCCGCACTAGCCAGGCGAACCAGCCCATCTGCACGCCGGCGAAGCGGCCGAACGCCACCCGCGCGTACAGGTACGGTCCGCCTGTCTCCTTGAACTGCGAGGCGACCTCCGCAAAGCAAGCCATCACCACGCCGATGCCCAGCGCCGCGAGCACGTACGCGAGGGGAGCCGCGGCGCCGAGGTGACGGGCGATGTCGTCGGGCAGGCCGAAGATCCCGCTGCCGATGATGGCGTTGACCACGAGCGCGGTCAGGGTCCAGCGGCCGATGACGCGGGGTAGCGTGCGGTTGCTGCTGTCGGTGCCGTGGGGAGGCGAGGTCATCGCGGATGCGGACCGCGAGCTGCGGCTCGCTCCGAGTCTCCTGCCGCTGGTGGGCTTCCGCCAGCCTTTGCCGCGACGGGACACGACTGGCATTGCGGTCTGTGGCTCGCGCCATCAACGGCGCGGATCCCGCTGACCGGACCGCTCCGCTTCTTCGTCTTCCTCGCCCGCGGTAACCGCCCATTCGGGATAGGGCACACTAGACCCACGCGAGCCCTGCTTGGTGCCGCTGGTGTGATCGTTCGGCAGGCAGATCAAGACCAGGCGTGGGAACTCGCCTCTACGCTCGAACTCAGCTAGCTCGCGCAGGAAGAAGTCGGCGCGGAACTGGTCGGGCACCTGCATGTTCCAGCCGACGTAGTCGGTCGCGGTGTGCGGCAGCAGCGAGGGCACCATCGGCTCGCTCGCGAACACGACATCGTCGGTCTTGTCACGCCAAGTGCGAAGGCACGCGGTGAAGTCTGGTTCGCCCTGTCGCTGCGGGTCGCGCCAGCGCACGCGCGGCTCGCAGAACTCGCCGTAGTTGCGCAGCGTGATCCCGCGTGCGATGGCGTGATCCCACAAGAAGCCGGCCGGCGAGTACGACAAAGCGTCCGCTTCGTCCTCGCCCATGCCGTCGGGATAGCTGCGCGGCCAACCAGCAAAGCTCTTCTCGAGATAGTCCGTCGCGAACGCCGCGGTGCTCCACTGGTGGCCATCTGCCGACAAGATGCCGGCGCAGTAGGTGTTGTCGAGCAGCACGAACTGTCGCGCCAGGGCGTGCTGGTTGGGTGTGACTCGCTCGCCGAACGTGCACATCCCGGGGTCGCCGTTGCCTTGCGGCATGTCGCCGAGTACCTGGTCGTAGGTGCGGTTCTCCTTGATCACATACACCACGTGCTCGATGCAGCTCGGCTCGCCCACGCGCTCGGGGATCGGCCGCGCCGGCTGATTGCCGCGTGGCGGCAGCATGGCGTGCTCGATCGTCGGCCGCCGCAGGTTGAGCTCGACCTGCGCCGTCAGGCGCGGCAGTTCCTCGCGCGTGGGCGCAGGCACCAGCGACAGCGAGCCGTGGTATTGGTGCGAGTTGAACTCGGTCGCGCCGCCCGCCTGTCGCGGCCGGCCCGGCGTGAGTCCTGTCACATTGACGACGGCGATCTGGTTACGCATTGGATCGAACAGCATTGCCGTCGGATACCACCCGACTGGCACCAGGCCGAGCAGCTTGGACTCGGCAACGTCGGGCTCGAAGTCGAACACTGCGATCGCGTTCATCGTGCCGTTGCCGACGTAGAGGCGTTCTCCGTCGGCAGAGAAGCACAGGGCATTGGGCGAAGCTTGCAACAGGTCGTTCGGCTTGCTGCGCGCCCACAACGTGCCGACGAGTTTGCCGTCCGAATCGAGGACAGACACCGTGTCGCTGCCAGCATTGGCGCATGCGACGAACCGACCGTCGGGCGACACCCCCAGGCCGCTCGGAATCTCTGCGGCGCGCCGCGGTGCGTTCGCCGGTGGCAGCGGCAGGGCGTGCGACGGCTGCACCTTGCCGTCGTCGCCGACCGCGAACACCTTCACCGAGCCGCGCACGTTGCTGAGATAGATCGCGCGGCCATCGGGTGACACGGCAAGGCCGGTGAAGCTGACTTGACCGTCGGTGTCTGGGCGCAAGTCTTTCTCGTTCGGCTGCTGCGCGCGTGCGGTCTGTTTGTCGCTGGGGAGCGGCACGCGCGCGGCAACGGCCCCAGTCGTCGCGTGCAGTACCAACAGCTCGCTGGTCTTGCCGGCGGTGTAGAGCCACTTGCCATCGTGCGACTGCGCGATCACCTGCGGCCGCACGTCCGGCAGGTCGACGTACGTGCCGTGCGGCGTCAAGGTCTGATTGATCGGCGTCGTCTGTCGTCCATCCGCCGCGCGACCGACCGATTCGCGCGGCGCCAGAGGTCGGGCGGGCTCAGGGGCGCTGCAGCTGGCGATGGCGAGCGGAAGGGCGAGCAAGCAGCGAGTGTGCATGCCACCATGGTGCGCGCAGCGCCAGGGTGGCGCCAGCAGCACCGGTCTCGACTGCTGCACCGGCGAGATGCCATCGAGGTTGGCGCAGAGTTTGCCTCGCGCTGAATCAGCGAAGTCGCAGGCGATCTGAATGCCTTGACCGATTACGCCGGCGTGGCGCGCGGCACCGTGATCATCGCCACCGCATACAGGCCAGCCGCGGCGAGGAACACCGCGGTGAAGCCGAGTTCCATCGCCAGCACGATGCTCAGCACCGAACTCATCACCGACGCGGCACCGTTCACGCCGAAGGCCCACGGCAGCAACGCCGGCGAGGCGCGGCCCACGAGTTGGAGCCCGGTGGGGAAGGGCACTCCCATGCAGAACGCGAGCGGCGCGATGGCGGCGCAGGTGTAGAGCACGCGCAGGCTCTCGGATGCCGACAGGGTGTCGCGCAGGAAGTCGGGCAGCCAGATCGCGTGCGCCGCCAGCAGTGCGACCACGCAGCCGGCCGCCACTGCCGCCGCCCGTCGCCCCGCGCCGAACTTGCCGGCGGTGGCCGAACCAAGGCCGGAGAACACCAAGAAGATCGCCAGGTTGGCGGTGAGCGAGTAGGTCGGGTGGCCGAGGTAGAGCACGAAGCGTTGGATCGTCGCGATCTCGACCAGCAAGTAAGCGACGCCCAGGCACGCGAAGTACACGAGCACGCGCAGGCGGCTGCTCGCCATGCCCGTCGGGACGCGGAACAACGGCACGACCACCAAGAGCACGGTCGCGATCAGCGTCTGCAGCAGCAACGCGACCAACACGTACAGACCAATGGGCTCGCTGCCGGTCAGCGCGGCGTAGCCGGCGTCTTCTGTTGACTTCGTCTTGACGAGGTCTTTCCACGAGTAGAAGTTGAAGAAGAACGGGCGGTCGTCGGTGGCCGGCTCGACGTGGTAGGGGTAGCTGGCAAAGAAGCTCGCCGCGTCGTCCTTCGCCATCGCCGCCAGCACGCGGCCATACGGGGTCTCGGCGCTCTCCGCCACCAGGCCAGTGCCGGCGTCGTAGACCACGCTGTGCACCACGGCCGGGTTCTGGTTGAGCAGCGGCATCGCGGCGACGATCTTCGCAACCTCGTCCTGCGAGAACGGGCGCTTGCGAACCAGCGTCATGCCGTAGCGCATCGGCTGGGTGGCGAACGGCGCGAGGCTGTCGACGACGGCTTTGATCCTAGGGTCGCTGGCCGCTTGCTTGGCCAGCTCATCGTGGATGTTCTTCGCCTGGCGGTCCTCTTGATTGACGATCACGAAGTGACCGCGCGGATCGCGCACGCCCAGGCGTTGCAAGGCCTGCGCGGCGGTGGCCACGAGCTTGAGTTCTTCGCGCGGCGGCTCGAAGCGGAAGCGCAGCACCTGCATCACGCCGTCGTCGCTGAGGTGCGCCAAGAAGTCGTCGAACGCCTCGGCGGTGTAGAGGTAACTCTCGCTGAAGATGTAACTGCCCGACGACAACGCGGCATACGTGTCGGTGCCCGACATCACGATCACGTCGTAGCGCTTGTCGGCGCCCTTCGCATCGACCTGTCGCCGCAGATAGCTACGGCCCTCGGAGTGGACCGCGTTGACGTTCGGCCTTGTGTAGAGGTTCTTGGTGTATTCAGCGAACGGGCCCTTCACCAATCCCAGCGTGTCGCCGTTGATGTCGACGGCGGTGACCATGCGAGCGCCGTGGTGCAGTGCCGTCTCCACGTCGTTGCCGCCGCCTGGCCCGATGATCAACACCTCGGGCTGCTCCACCAGGTTGTAGCCGAGGCCGTACCAATGGGCGCGGTAGTCGCGATCTTGCGCGTAGCCGTGCGACCAGATCACGGTCGGCGCGTCGCCGTCTTGGAACACGTGCACCTGCGAGCGCGGCGCCAACGCAGGCTCGCTCTTGTCCTTGGCCACCGCGGCCGGATCGGGCGGCACCGGCAAGGTGTCGATGCGGCACAACGGGCTCCACACCGTGGTGCGCTGCGTGCGATCCATCTGTGGATACGACGCGTCGCCCTCGCGATACCAGTTCTGCTGCGCGTTGAACACGGTCTCGAACGCGGTGAGCGCCTTGCTTCGTGCCGGCCTGATCGGCATCCACGGCTCCGCGAGCTGCGGTCGTATAGCCCCTACCAGGCCGACCCCGAGCGTGACGACGGCCAAGAGCCGCGCCGTCCCGGCCACAAAGCCGCGCGTGCCGTGGCAAGCGAACAACCCGGCCACGCCGCCCATGCTGGCGAAGAACATCAGACTGCCGACGCCGCCGAGCGGCCGGATGGCCAGCACGAACAGGAAGCTGCCGACGCCGGAGCCGATCAGATTCCAGAAGTAGGTGCGGTGTACGCTGGTCTTGAACTCGGTGAGCGCCGCGGCGATGGCCAGACCGGCGAACAGGAACGGCACCACGAGGTAGCCGTAGCGCGCGAACAGCCAAAAGTACTTGCTGCGGTCTTTCTCGATGTCGAGCGTGTCGAGCGGGTTGGCCGCGAGCATCGCGAACGTCACGATCAGCGTCAGCCCGAACAGCGACGCGTACAGCGAGACGGCGACGCGCGGGTCGCCGCCGAGCCGCGCCAGGCGAGGCGCCATCGCCAGCAGAGAACCGCTGGCCGCGAAGCCCAGCAGCGTCACCGTCACCACCATGTAGGTGAGGTGGTGCCACAGCATCACGCTGAACAGGCGGGTCTCCAGCACCTGCACGCCGAGGGTTGCGGCGGAGACGATGGCGACGCCGAGGACGAGGCCGAGCGAAGCGCGCGGCGAGGAGGGCTCGGTCATGAGGAAGCCCCGCAGTCTAGCCGGGACGAAAGTGTCTGACACATTTGTCCGACTACTTGCCCACGACCGCGGCCAGCGCCGCATCGACGGCCGCCATGAGCGCTGTGTTGTCGTTCTCGAAGTCGTGCGGGCGGCGTGAATTCAGCAGCACGGCGACGTTCCAACCCTGCAGGTGTTGCCGCGCCATCGCCGTGGTGCCCGCGAGGCTGCCGAAGAAGAACCACTGCTGCGACTGGCCCTTGGTGCGCGGCTCACCCGACAGCCAGAACTTGTCCATGAACGCGCACAGCGCCGGCGCCGAGGCGATCAGGCCGCCGCAGGAATCGAGCACCTCCATCACCGGCGCGTCGCCCTTGATCGAGTGCCACACTTCGCGTGGATCGGGTCGCGCGCTGGCGCCGAGCTTGACGTCGTCGATGCCGTGCGGTCGGAGCACGAGCTGTTCCAAAGCTTCGAAGTAGGAGCGCTGTTGCGTCGCGCGTTCGAGCACGCGGCCGAGCACGCAGTAGCCAAAGTTGGAGTAGGCCTCTTTCTGGCCCGGCGCGGCCTGCAACGGCATGGTCAGCGTCCACGCGATCAGGTCGCGCGGCGTCGGCGCATGGTCGATCTGCAACGCGCGCCCAGCCTCGTCGACGCGGAACATCGGATCGAAGGTGACGCTGCGATCCCAACCGCCCTTGTGCTCCAGCAGGTGCTGCACCGTGACCGCGACGATGCGGTCATCGCCGAGCTTGCGGCCGCGCGGCGGCTGCGCGTCGATCAGCGCGAACGCCGCGGCATCGAGGCTGAGTTTCTTCTCCCGCACGGCGGCCTTGATCGCGGCGGCGGTGAACGGCTTGGTGATGCTGGCGATGCGGAACAGCGCGTCGCTGGGCGTTGGCCCGATCTTGCCGCGATCCTTGTAGCCAAAGCCGCGGGTCAGCAGCAGCTTGCCGTCGCGCGTGATCGCCAACGCCGCGGCCGTGGCGTCGACCTTCGCCATGCAATCGAGCACCGCGGTCTCGACGGCGGCGAACTCGGCGACGCGCTTGCCGGTCGACGGCAGCTTGGCGACGGTGCTCTGCGCGCCGAGGCCACTGCACGAGTTGACCGCGAGCAGGAGCAGCGCCGCGTAGTGGCGGGCGGCACGCCAGACGGTTCGCTCAGCCACGCTTGCCATGCGCCTTGTGCCACGGTCCGGTGATCGCCAGCGTCACGCCGGGGCGCTGAATGTTCACGAACAGCGTGCTGGCGTCCGGCGAGAAGGTCACTCCGGCCATCTCTTCTCCGCTCAGCACGTTCTCGGCCAGCTTGTAGGCCTTGCCTTCCGGCGTGATGCCCACCACACACTCAGTGCTGGCACCGTCCTCGCAGATGATGAGGTCGCCCCACGGCGCGACCGTGAGGTTGTCGGCGTACTCCAACACGTCGCTGCCGGGTGACTCGTAGAACAGCTCCAACGTCGTCGCCGTCTGCTTGCGCGGGTCGCTGCCGTGGTCGTTCGGATCCGGCCGCAGGCGCCAGACCTGCCCCATCTTCGCCGGGCCGCCGCAGGTGCACGTCAGCCACACGCTGCCCTGGTCGTAGTGCAAGCCCTCGCCGCGCGCGAAGCGCGCCGCGCCGTTGGCGAAACCCTGCGCGCGCAGGTCATCGTTCGGCGACTCCGGGTTCTGCACGTCGACCCACGCCACGGCGAGCTTGTTGCCGACGGCGATGCGGGCGTGGTGGCCGTCGTTGCCGGTCTCGGCGCGGCGCTGGTCGCGCAGCACGAGCGCTTGCAGCCGCCCGCCGCCGGCCAGGTTGCCGCGCTCCTTGGGCACGAACCGATACAGCAGGCTGTCGACGCGATCCTCGCTGAGATAGACGATGCCGGACGCAGGGTCGACGGCCGCGGCTTCGTGGTTGCAGCGACCCATGGCGAGCAACGGCATCGCCTGCACCAAGCCGCTGTCGGCACGCGCGGGCACTTCGAAGCAATAGCCGTGATCGCGCTCGATGCTGCCCTGCGCGCGCACCTCGGTCTCTTCGCACGAGATCCAACTGCCCCACGGCGTCACCCCGCCGGCGCAGTTGCGGATGGTGCCCGCAAGGCTCAAGAACTGCCGCTCCAGGGTCTGCGTCTTGGTGTCGAACACCAACGTCGTGGTGCCGCCGAGGGCCGGCGCGATCCCGCGGCCTGCGTCGTAGAGCCGGGTCCGTAACGCAGGCGCGAGCAGCTGGTACTTGTCGCCGAACGCGCCCTCGACGAGCAACGTCAGTTCATGGTTGCGCACCAACACCGTGCGGCCGTTCGGCCCGCTGAACGCGCCCATCCCGTCGTGCGCGCCGGGCACCAACAGGCCGTCGCTCATCGTCTCGCCGGTGCGCGATAGCGCCTGGTAGCTGAAGCCCCGCGGCAGCCGCACGATGCCCTCAGGATCGTCTTGCAACGGGCCATAGCCAGCGTCGGCGTCGAGCAACGCCGCCAGCGGGCTGTGCTCGATGAGGCGCAGGACGCCGTAGCCGGCACCTACGGCCGACAACCCGAGCAGCGACCGCCGAGAGATCATCGCAGCGATTGTGGCGCCTCGGTCAGCGCGCGAGAAGCGCCGACCCTGCTGCCAGCGCAGCATCTTTCTTGCCCGAACGCGCGGGGTGGTCTTGCGGCGGGTGATACAGCGTGCTGGCCCAGCGTCGGAAGTCCATCCGCCCGTGCCAGCGGCCGTACATCTCGAATACGCGATCAAGGCGGTTGGTGCCGAAGCCCGTGTGGCCGTAGGCGAGCGACAGCTCGGCGCGCGCGCGGTCGAGGTCGCCGGTGCGTTGCAGCGTGTAGATCGCCACCGCCAGGCCGGTGCGGTCGGCACCAGCGCGACAGTGGATCAGCATCGGGTAGCGCGCCTGTTCGAATGTGTCCCACAGCTGCACGAGCTGCGCGCGATTGGGAAAGGAGCGCGCCGACAGCGGAATGCGCACGACCTCGATGTCGGCCTGCTCGATCACCTCGGCTGCGGCTGGACTCGGCTTGACGCCGCGCAGTTGCAGGATCGTCTTGATGTCGTGCGCTTCGACCCACGTGCGTAGGTTCTCGGCTGTCGGTTGGCCCGAGCGGTACACGCGACCTTCCTCGACGACGCCGAAGTTCGCGCAGCCTGAAACGAGGCCCGCGAGGATCAGGAAGCAGGCGCGTGGAAAGGGGCGGCGTCGCGGGTGCATTGCGCGCATCGAACACCAGCCGCCCGGCTACGCCAACTCGTCTTCCCTGATCGTGGCTGGTCGTGCGGTGTCATCGACCGAAGTGTCGTTCAACGGCGGCGTGACGTGGCGCGCTGGCGGTCGGCGCGTCGGCAACCGGGCTCGCCACCTCTGCGGCCGGCGTGCGCCACGAGCTGCTGTGGGATTCTCTGGCTGACGCCGGCTTCCGCACCGTGGCGAACGCGCGCCTGCGCGTCGTGCCGCTCCGCCGCGCGGCATCGCCGCCAGCATCGCGATGCCGGCGCTCGACAACGTGCAGCTCGCGGCGCGCCGCGTGGATCACTACTTCGACTTCGTGGCCGATCCCACGCTGCGCGCGGCGCGGCGCGCGGTGCCCGAGCCATTGCCGGCGCGGCCGCATTGGTTGCAAGGTTGACTCCGTGCGCGCGGCGCGGTCCTCTGCACACGCTGATTCGTAGATCTCCTTCCTTCACCCGCAGCCACTCGTTTCCACCATGCACCTGTTCCTCCTGGGCCCGGCCGGCCTCCTTCTCTTCACCGTTGGCACCGCGACGCCGACTCCTCCGCTTCCAGACCACGCCGCCGTCACCACCGCTCTGCGCGAGGTGGTGAAAGAGAGCAACGGTGGCTTCGGCCTGCAGATGTGGGCGACGCTCGTCGATCGCGATGGCACCGTGCAGGTCGTGGCGATGTCCGGCAAGGACCGCGGCGATCAGTGGCCCGGTAGCAGGGTGATCTCGGCGCAGAAGGCCTACACCGCCAACGCGTTCAGTTTGCCCGGGCTCGCGCTGTCGACCGGCAACCTCTACACCGCGGTGCAGCCCGGCGGCAGCTTGTTCGGTTTGCAGCACAGCAACCCGGTGGACACCGCTGCGGCGTACGGCGGCACGGCGGCAGACTTCGGCACCGCCAAGGATCCGATGATGGGCAAGCGGGTCGGCGGCGTGAACGTGTTCGGCGGAGGTCTGCCGCTCTACGCCAAGGACGGCACGCTGCTCGGGGGCCTTGGTCTGAGCGGCGACAGCTCGGTGGCCGATCACGTCATCGCTTGGAAGCTGCGCAAGAAGCTCGGCCTCGACTTCGTGCCCGGTGGCATCAGCGCAACCAAGGACGACAACCTGGTGATCGACCTGGTCGACGGCAAGAGCCCCAGCGGATGGGGCCATGCGGCGACTACCCCGGAAGCCACCAAGATCGTGAACGAGCTGCCGAAGACGCACCCGATCGGCAAGAAGTAGGCGCGCCGCGCCACTGCATCGCCCATGCGCTACGCTCCCGCCGCATGAGAGACCTCGATCTGCCTAAGACCACCGAGGCGTTCACCCGCATCGTCGAATACGAACTCGCCGGGGTGGTGCGCTTCACGCACTACGCGCTCATGGTGGCGGGGCCCAACCGCATCCCGATCGTGGCCTTCCTCAAGCAGCAGGCCACCGAGTCGCTGCTGCACGCGCAGCAAGCCGGCGAGCTGTTGGTGGGGCTCGGCGGGCATCCGACGATGAAGGTGGCAAAGATCGAGGAGACCAACCAGCATCGGCTGCCCGACATCTTGGCCGAGAGCCTGGCGCACGAAGAGCGCGCTGTGGACCTCTATCGTGAGTTGCTCGACGTGGTCTCTGGCAAGAGCGTGTACTTGGAGGAGTACGCGCGCAGCATGATCTCGGCCGAGGAGATGGGGGCGATGGAGCTGCGCAAGATGCTGCGCGACTTCGCGCCGGGGGCGACGGGCGTCGCGGTCGACGCGCATGGCGAGGGCAAGCCGGAGCGACGGACGGTTACCGTCGCGGCAAGCAAGAAGGCGACCCCGGCGCGGCGCGCGCAGAACGTCGATTGACGCGCGGTCGGGTGGCGAAGGTGCTCGGGCGTTGCGCGTGGTGTGGGATCGACCCGTTGTACGTCGCGTATCACGACGACGAGTGGGGCGTGCCACTGCGCGAGCCGCGCGCGCTGTTCGAGCTGCTGAATCTGGAAGGGGCGCAGGCCGGCTTGAGCTGGATCACGATCCTGCGCAAGCGCGACCACTACCGGCGAGTGTTCGCCGACTTCGACCTTCTGCGCGTGGCGCGCTTCACGCCGGCTCGCATCGACAAGCTGATGCTGGATCCAGGCGTGGTGCGCCTGCGCGGCAAGCTCGACGCGGTGGTGACCAACGCGCGCGCGGTGCTCGCCCTGCAGAACGACGGCATCGACTTTGCCGAGCACCTGTGGAGCTTCATCGGCGGTCACCCGCAGCAGAACCGTCGGCGCAGCCACGCCGACGTGCCAGCGCAGACGCCGGAGTCCGACGCCATGAGCAAGGACCTGCGCCAGCGCGGCTTCAAGTTCGTCGGCTCGACCATCTGCTACGCATTCATGCAGGCGGCAGGCATGGTGAACGATCACGTGACGGGTTGCTTTCGGCACCGACAACTGGCGCGGCCGTCGCGCTGAATCGCCTCCCTATCGTGGCCCGTGCCGCCGGAGGCTCAGAGTCGGAGCCGCTGTCACCGGGTACCGCTGCGTTGTGTGTGTGACACGGTGAGGTTGGACCCTGGCGAGAGATTCTCCCAACCGGGTTGCCACCGCGTGGGCGCCAGCTATGTTCCGTTCGGTTGCATGGAGGTCGAAAAGATGAGAGATCGAGTGAGAGATCGAGCATTCCTGGCTCCTGGCTCCTGGCTCCTGGGCGCCGGTCGCCGTGCTACAGACAGCGACGGCCGCGTCGAGTGCGGGGGAACGATGAGTTCCTGTTCCTGGCCGCTCCCAGAGCACCTTGCCGCTGGACTCACACGCCACGCCCTGTTCGCAGCAAGCGTCTATGGTCGGCTCTTCCGTGCCCACGACCAACAGGACATCGCCCAAGATGCCCTTGTGGCCCTGCTCGCAACCCTGCGCAAGGGACAGCGCATCGACGACCCACTTGCCTGGATCGTTGCCGTCGTCCGCAACCTCGTCGCGATGCGGTGTCGTGTTGCTCCACGTGGCGGAGCCGTGGGTTCGCTCTCCACAAAGCACGCCTCTCCAGAGCTACACGATGAGTTCCCCGGCACGATCGATCCCCCCTGTCATGTCGATGAGTGGGCGAGCCTCGAGCAGATCCTCGCCGACGTAAGGCCGGCCTACACCGCTGAGGAGAAAGACATCTTGTGCGGCCTGGCAGCGGGCCAGACAAGGATGGCGATCGCGACGGAGATGGGGAGGACCCCGATGCGATCGAAGGGGCGATCAAAACTCTTTTGGAAAGGCTCCGGTTTTCTGTCGAGTCCGGCAACAGTATGGATAGCCGGTCGACGCGCCAACGCTGCCTCCCTACGGGAGGTACTGTGTCCTTCCGGCAAGCGTGTCTGACTCGCGCTGATGCGATCGCTAGGTTCGGCGGCTCCAAACGAACGACCAGGAGCACAACCGATGCAATTGCAAGCAACCCCACCAGTCGCGACGACGAAAGGCCTGACTGAGGC
>JANPER010000109.1:0-9259 GCA_031423015.1 Planctomycetota bacterium
CAACGCGCTTTCGGCCTCGGGCGACATCGACGTCGCGCTCGCCTCGACCCGCTTGGTGAGTCGACTCTAGCCGGACCTCGCCGAGGCGCACTTCAACCTCGGCCTCGCGCTCAACGCCAAGGGCGACGAGGACGGCGCGATCGCTTCGTACCGCGAGGACTTACGCCTCAAGCCGGACTACGCCGAGGCGCACAGCAACCTCGGCTACGCGCTCAATGCCAAGGGCGACCTGGACGGCGCGATCGCCTCGTACCGCGAGGCCGTCCGCCTCAAGCCGGACTACGTCGAGGCGCACTGCAACCTCGGCTACGCGCTCAATGCCAAGGGCGACATGGACGGCGCGATCCCCTCGCACCGCGAGGCCATCCGACTCAAGCCGGACTACGCTGAGGCGCATTTCAACCTCGGCAACGCGCTCACGGCCAAGGGCGACCCCGACGGAGCGATCGCCTCGTTCCGCGCGGCCATCCGGCTCGAGCCGGACTACGCCGAGGCGCACTGCAACCTCGGCCAGACCCTCGCGCGCCAAGGACACTTTCGGGAGGCGCTGCCGTGGCTGCAGAAGGGACATGCGATCGGCTCGAAACGGCCCGACTGGACTGGTCGCTCCAAGGAGTGGATCGAACATGCCGAGCGGAAGGCGGAGCTGGAGGGGCGCCTGGACCAAGTGCTCTCGGGAGGAGAGCGGCCCCACGACGCGGTCGAGCGGATCGCGTTCGCGGAGCTGCTGCATGCGAAGTCGCACCACGCGCAAGCCGCGCGAATGTGGGCGCAGGCTTTCGCCGAGGACGCCGCGCTCGCCGAGGACCTCGCCAAGAGCAGCCGTTACAACGCTGCCTGCTCGGCTGCGCTGGCGGCCGCCCGCGGAGAGGCGGACGCCGCGGAATGCCGCGGCCAGGCGCTCGAGTGGCTTCGCGCCGATCTCGTCGCGCGCGATGGGGTGGCGACCGGCCTCGTTGCCACGCTCGAGCACTGGAAGTGCGATCCGTACCTCGCGAGCGTCCGCGACCGCCCCCGCGACCTGCCGGAATCGGAGCGCGCGGCGTGGCAGGGACTCTGGGCCGCGGTCGATGAGGCGCTGGCGACCGCCCGTCAAGCGCCGCGGTGATCATGGACCCGGGCGGCGGGCCATTCCTCAAGGTCCTCGTCGCGTCGCCTTCGGCGAGCCTGCCCTGGATTGGTCCATCACTCGATTTTTGGGCAGAAAGGCAGAAGAGACACAGACTGGTCTGAGGCGAAGCCCCGTCAGAAGTCGGGCGTGGCGATGGCCCGGCCCGGCCCCGACTCGCATCCTCTGCCGGCATGCGTTCGATCGTCACTTGCGCCTTCCTCGTCGTCGCGGGTGTCGCGCAGCCCGATGTGCACTCCGATCTGCTGCCGCCGCCACCGGCGTTTGCCGGCGACTGGTTGGTCGATCCGGTCGATCAGCGCGCCGGCTTGTTCGTCGGCAGCCAGGGCGAACTCGTGCTCGACAACGGCCTGGTGCGCCGCACGTTCCTGCTCCGCGATGGCAGCGCGGCGTGCGTGGGGTTGGATCAGCGCAGCACGGGCCAGGCGCTGCTGCGCGCGCCGCGTCCGGAGTGCACGCTCGACCTCGACGAGCACACGGTTGCGGTCGGCGGTTTGCATGGCCAGCCGATCGAGAATTACCTCGATCCGAGCTGGTGGTCGCGCCTGGTCGCTGATCCGCAGGCGCTGCGCTTTGTCGGCTGGCAGACGCAGCCGATCCAGGCGGCGTTCTCCTGGAAGCCCCGCACGCAGTGGCTGAGCGTCGAGCCGGTGTGGCCGCCCAAGGGCATCGACCTGGTGCTGCGCTTCGTCGGGCAAGACGCGACGCCCGGCGCGGGCCTCGAGGTCGACGTGCACCATGCGCTGTACGACGGCCTGCCGCTCCTCGGGAAGTGGTTCGTGCTGCGCAACCGCCGCGCGCAACCGATCTTGTTGCGCAGCTTCGCCAGCGAACTCTTGGCGATGGTGGAGGGCGGCAGCGAGGTCGAGCCGACGCTACGGCCCACGTTGCCCGACGTGCACGTCGAGACCGACTGCACCTTGTGCGCTTCGACCGGGCAGAGCGCGAACGCCGCCACCGTGCGTTGGCTCGCCGACCCGGCGTATGCGACGCAGGTGAACTACGAGCGCAAGACGCCGTGCCTGCTGGAGTGTCGGCCGCCGCTCGGGCCCGATCTCAGCATCGCCCCCGGCGCCGAGTTCGAGTCGTTCCGCACGTTCTTGCTGGCGTTCGACGGCACCGATGCGACGCGGCGCGCCCTGAGCCTGGCGCGCATGTATCGCACGCTCACGCCGTGGGTGCAGGAGAACCCGCTCATCTTCCATCAGCGCGCGTCCGACGACGTGAGCGTGCGCGCCGCCGTCGATCAAGCGGTCGCGGTTGGCTTCGAGATGGTGCTGCTGACGTTCGGCAGCGGCTTCGACATCGAGAGTCGCGACCCCGCCTACGTCGAGCGCATGCGCGGGCTCGCCGACTACGCGCACGCGCGCGGCATCGCGTTCGGCGGCTACTCGCTGCTGGCCAGCCGCTCGGTGGGGGAGGCGCACGACGTCGTGAACCCGGCGACCGGCAAGCCCGGTGGCTTCGCGCGCTTCGGCAACAGTCCGTGCCTTGGCAGCGCGTGGGGCGAGGAGTACTTCGCAACGCTGACGAAGTTCTTCACCAGCACCGGGGCCGACGTGCTGGAGCACGACGGCTCCTATCCGGGCGACGCCTGTGCCTCGACGACACACCCAGGCCATGTCGGCCACGGCGACTCGTACTGGCGGCAGCGCGCACAGATCACCGAGTTCTATCGCTGGTGCCGCGGCCAAGGCATCTACCTGAACGTGCCCGACTGGTACTTCCTGCACGGGCAGAGCAAGACGGCGATGGGCTACCGCGAGACCAACTGGTCGCTGCCGCGCGCGCTGCAAGAGATCATCGAGCGGCAGAACGTGCACGACGGCACGCGCAATAAGGCGAACACCATGGGTTGGATGTTCGTGCCGCTCACCGAGTACCACGGCGGCGGCGTCGAGGCCACCATCGAGCCGCTCGATGCGCACCGTGCGCACTACGAGCAACGCCTCGCCAACCTGCTGGGCGCCGGGGTGCAGGCGTGTTGGCGCGGCCCGAGGCTGTTCGATACCGAAGCGACCAAGACCGTGGTGAAGCGTTGGGTCACCTTCTACAAGCGTCACCGCGCGATCCTCGACAGCGACCTCGTGCCGCTGCGCCGCGCCGACGGCCGCGACTACGACGGCTGGCTGCACGTGAACCCCGGGCTCAACGAGTGCGCGCTCGCGGTGCTCTACAACCCGCTGCCCGAGGCGATCGAGCGCACGGTCGCGCTGCCGTTGCGCTACGCCGGCGTCGACGACGGGGTGCTGGTGCGCGTGGGTGCAGTGCCAGGCGTCGACGAGGCGCAAGAGGCGTCGCTGCGCGTGGACCGCGACCGCGTGTTGCACTTGCCGGTGCGGATTCCGGCGCATGGGTGGACGGTGTTGATCTGCGAGGAGCCTTGAGGGTTGCGCCGTTCAACGGCGGTAGAGTGCCGCCAATGCACTGGCTCGCCCATGCCACGATCCCGCTCAGTCTCCTGTCCACGGTCGCGGTGCCATGCTCCGCGCAGGAGGCGCCGCCCCAACCCGCGCCCGTCGTGAAGCAGCGCGCCGGCGGTTTCTTCGGCATCACCTTCAGCGAACAGCAGCACGACGGGCACATCGTGCTGGCGGTGGGCGCGGTGCTCGCCAACAGCGACGCCGAGAGACTCGGGTTCGCGAAAGGCGACTTGATCTTGGGCGTCGACGGCGAGCGGCTGCGCAACGGCGACCACTTCATCCGCCTGCTGTACGGGACGCTGCCCGAGCAGCGCGCGCGCCGGGGTCGCGGCGTGGCGCGGAACGCGCGCAGCTCGATCGAGGTGTCCCGCGACGGCAATCGGATCGCGATCGCCGGCGGCCTGCAGGAACTCGACCAGACGCCGAAGGTCGGCGACGCGGCGCCCGACTTCACGCTGCGCGATCCCAGCGGCGAGCGCACGGTCACCCTGTCGAAGCGGATCGGCAAGCAGCCGGTCGTGCTGGTCTTCGGCTCGTTCACTTGAGGGCCGTTCCGCCGGCAGTCGGGTACTGTCGAAGCGCTCTACACCCGTCACAAAGACGCCGCCGAGTTCCTGCTCGTCTACATTCGCGAGGCGCATCCGTCGGACTCGAACTGGGCCGACGACGCCGTCGCCATCGCCGATCCCAAGACGCAGGGCGAACGCAACGCGGTCGCCGCGCAGTGCTGCACCGAGCTAGATCTGTCGCTGCCGGCCGTCGTCGACGATCTCGAGGACACCGTCAACCAGCGCTATCACGCGTGGCCGGAACGGATCTACGTCATCGGCCTCGACGGCAAGATCGCCTACAAGGGCGGGATCGGTCCGTTCGGGTTCGCGCCCGCCGAGGCGGGCAAGGCGCTCGAGGCGCTGCTGAAGGCCAAGTGATCGCGCGCTCGGTCGCGCCGCTACTTCGTGCCGCTCGTCCCGCTCGACGATGACGGCGACGAAGCCGGCGTCGCCGCCGGCGCGCTCGCTTCGACCGCCTTGGCCTTCTCCTTTTGCGCCATGGCCTCGGCGTGGCTCGGCGTGAACGGCAGCTTCTCCATGTCGCGCTCGATGAACGGCACGCCGTCTTGCATCCACTTCGGCGGGGCTTTGCCGCGCAGGTGGTGGTCGAAGTACTCCGCCATGCGGCGGCTCCAGTCCTTCATGTTCGGTCGCTTGCGCAGGCCGTGGTCTTCGCCGGTGTAGTTGAACAGGTACGCCTCCTTGCCGAGACGCCGCAGCGCGGTGAAGTACTCGATGCCCTGCGTCCACGGCACGGCGCCGTCCTGGTCGTTGTGCAACAGCAGCACCGGGGTTCTCACCTTGTCGGCGAAGTGGATCGGCGAGTTCTCCAGGTAGCGCAGCGGGTATTGCCACGGCGTGCCACCGATGCGGCTCTGCGTCTGCTCGTACTGGAACTGCCGCGATTGGCCGCTGCTGTAGCGGATGCCGCCGTAGGCCGACACCATGTTGCACACCGGCGCGCCGCTCTCGACAGCGGCGAAGATGTTGGTGCGGGTCACCAAGAACGCGGTCTGGTAGCCGCCCCAACTGTGGCCGGCGGCGCCGATCGACTTCGCGTCGACGAAGCCCTTGGCAACCAAGCTTTGGATGCCGGACACCACGCACTTCACGCACGACTCGCCCGGGTAGCCCTCGTCGTAATAGATGTCGGGCATGAACCACAGGTAGCCGTTGCTGACGTAGTACGCCGCGTTGGGCGACGTGCCCGGCGATGGCGCGCTGTAGTTGTGCAGGCCCTGACTCGATCGCTCGTAGAAGTGCACGAGCATCGGGTATTTGCGCGTCGGGTCGAAGCCATCGGGCTTGACCAGGATGCCTTTCAGTGGGCGGCCGTCGGCCGACATCCAGCGCACCAGCTCGGCGTTGCCCCAGGCGATGCTGTTCTGCTGCGGGTTGGTGTCGGTGAGCTTCTTCTGTGCCGTGAAGTCGAGCGCCGACGTCCACACGTCGGGGTACTCGGCGAAGGTCTGCAGCGTGAAGAACAGACGATCGGCCTTCTTGGCCTTGGCGAGGTCGGCGAGGTTCTTGTCGATCTGGAACAGCCGCTGCGGCTTGGTCAGCTCGCGCAGGCTGTCGCGGAACACGCTCTCGGCCATCGTCTCGGTGTCGGTGGCCAGCAGCCACAGCGCGTCGGGCAGGTATTCGCGTTCCTCGCGGTCGTCGGCGATCACCTGGTAGCGCAGGCGCGTCTTGGTGGCGCGACCGAAGCCGTCGGTGATGCACACCGCCTGGCCGGTCGCGGGCGCGATCCGCCACAGGTCGAACTCGTCGTAGAGCACGACCTCGGCGTCGTCGCTGGTCCAACCGACGAGGCCGTGCGCCGGATCCGGATGGGGGTGGTCGTCGTCGCTGCGGTGGAAGGCGACGCCGAGATCCTTGGTGAGGCAGCGGGTCTGCTTGGTCTGCACGTCCAGCGCGTACCACGCGTAGTCGGTGCCGAACCACACCAGCCACTTGCCGTGCGGTGAGTTGGTGGGGGCGTCGCGCAACTTCTCCAAGACCTTGTGCTTTTGGCCGTCGATGGTGTTGACCAAATATACGTCTTGGTAGCGGGCGTCCCAGGTGACGAGCTTCTCGTACGGCGAGTCGTCGAGAATCAGCGCGTGGCTGCCCTCGGGGCCGAGCAAGCGCGCGCGCGGCATCTTGGCGTCGCCGAGCACGACGATGCGGTTGCCGTCGCGGTGCACCACGCAGCTCCAGGCCGGGTTCTTGAGCGCCGCCGCCTGCTTGGCCTGCTGCGTTTGCAGCATGCCGTCTTGCCAGTGCCACAGGTCGAGGGCGACCTTCTCCTCCGGCAAGATGAGCGGCGCGTCGCCCTCGGGCGGATCCTGCACGCTGAACGCGATCACGCGCCCGTCCTTGCTGAAGCTGGCGCCGCTGCTCGACACGACCTTGCCCGCCGGAATGCCTGGGCTGAGCTTGTGCGCGATGCGCGTCGCGGGCGACGCCGTGCCGTCCCACAGGTACAGATCAGAGATCGGCTTCTTGCTGCTCCAATCGTCCTTGTTGGAGGTGAAGGCGATGCACGTGCCGTCGTCGTTCGAGGTGATGCTGGTGAAGTCAGCGAGGCCCGGCAGGAGCGTGACCTTGTCGGTGTTCTGCGTCGCCGTCTGCGGCGCGAGCGCGAACAGGCCGAGGTCGGGCTTGGGCGTGAGCTTGGCGTCGTCCTGCTTGGTGCAGACGTGCAGGTAGAGCCACTTGTCTTTGCGCGTGAGGCCGTAGGCCGCGACGTGTTCGAAGCGCGTTTCGAGCGCGGTGCGCAGATCGCGCACCACCAAGGGCGTGCCGTCCTTGCGACGCTTGGCGGGATCTTCGTCGTCGCTCGCCGTGGCGGCGCCCGGCGTTGCTGCGCCAGCTGCGCCCGCGCCGCCGCGCCCGCGTCGACCGCGTCCCTCGCCGCGCCGCGGCGTCTCAGCGGCGACTTCGGCCGGCTTCTCGGTCTTGGGCTCGCCGGTCTCTGTGACGGCGCCTTCGCCGGTCTTGCCTTCGACAGACTCCGGCTTCGCTGCGGCGTCCTTCTTGGGCTCCTCCTTCTTCTCTTCGGGCTTGTCGAGGTGATAGACGAGGATGGGTTCCTCTTCGAGCAGACGGAAGCCCTTCACGCGCGCGATCACTTCGACCTTGCCGGTGGTGAGGTCGAGGATGCCCAGGTCGCCACGACCACCGGCTCCGCCAGCGCCGGCCGCGGCAGCACCACCACCACGACCACCCCGGGCGCCGCGCGTGGGCGGCGGTTCGCCGGGCTCGAACGACGGCGTCTCACCGCCGCCCTCTTCGCTGGTCTCACCGATCTTGCCCTTCTTGGCCAGCTCGTCGATGCGCTTCTTGCGCTCGTCGACCTTCGACTTGCCGATGCTGAACACGACGAAGCGACCGTCGGCCGAGAAGCGCGGGCCGCTGCCGAGCGGGTGTCGATGCACGACATCGCTGTCGGTGGCGCGCACTTCGAGCGCACCGTCACCCCACTGCGGTGCGATCGCGTACGCGACCCACTTGCCATCGGGCGACGGCGTGGTGCCGCGCAACGACTTCCACGCGTCGTAGTCGTCGTGGGTGAGCGGTCGCTTGGGAGCGGCCGTCGCGGTGGATGCCTGTGCGAAGAGGGGAGAAGCTAGGCCGCAGGCGAGCGCGGCGAGCCACGGTGCGAGGGTGCGAGACGACATGACGCGGCGCGCATGATACGTCGGGTCGGACCAGGACGAATGTGTCAGACCCATTCGTCCAGACACTCGCCCCAGTCTGCCACGCCGCCGGCGGCGCGATCAGGATCCCATCCAGCGTATGGCCCTGGAAGCCAACGGGACCGTGTGTGGGGAGCGCTTGTGGCTCGCTTGATAGCTGAGTAGCCTCCCTCCCAGCGATCGGAAGCGCAGACCATCTCGCCTGCCAATCGATCCATGTCTCGTCCAAGGGAGTGCTGATGAAGCTCCGTCCGCAAGCCTCGGCTCGCTGTCCGTCGTCGCATCGCGTGTCGCAGGTTTCCGTCTTGCTCACCGCGGCGGTGATGACTGCGGTCGCGGCCTCGGCTGCGGCGCAGGGGCAGTTCGAGGAGTTGGGAAAGCGAGGGTTGCCCGCGAACAGGGATGCCACGCGATCGACCGTGCTCGGCGACGTGGACGGGGACGGCGACCTCGACCTGGTCGTCGGGAACGGCGGGCAGCATAGCCTCCTTTACCTGAACAACGGCACGGGCACGTTCACGGATGCGACGGCCTCCCGCATGCCAGTTGGCAGCTACGACACCAGCTCGCTGGCGCTCGGCGACGTGGACCGGGACGGCGACCTCGACCTGATCGTCGGGAACGGCGGGCAGCAGAACCGCCTCTACCTGAACAACGGCACCGGCACGTTCATGGACGCGACGGCCTCTCGCATGCCGATCGCCAACGACTCCACCACCTCGCTGGCACTCGGCGACGTGGACCGTGACGGCGACCTCGACCTAGTCATCGGGAACGTCGGGCAGAGCCGCCTCTACATGAACAACGGCACCGGCACGTTCACGGACGCGACGGCCTCTCGCATGCCGGTCGGCATCTACGGGACCTTCTCGCTGGCACTCGGCGACGTGGACGGGGACGGCGACCTGGACCTGGTCGTCGGGAACTATCAGCAGAAGAGCCGCCTCTACCTGAACAACAGCACCGGCACGTTCACGGATGCGACGGCCTCTCGCATGCCGGTCGGCAGCTACGAAACCAGCTCGCTGGCGCTCGGCGACGTGGACCGGGACGGCGACCTCGACCTGGTCGTCGGGAACGCCCAGCAGCAGAGCCTCCTCTACCTGAACAACGGCACCGGCACGTTCACGGATGCGACGGCCTCTCGCATGCCGGTCGGCAGCTACTTCACCAGATCGCTGGCGCTCGGCGATGTGGACGGGGACAGCGACCTCGACCTGGTCGTCGGGAACGTAGGGCCCTTTGGGGGGGCGCAGAGCCGCCTCTACCTGAACAACGGTACCGGCACGTTCACCGATGCGACGGCCGCTCGCATGCCGGTCGGCATCTACGAAACCTACTCGCTGGCGCTCGGCGACGTGGACGGGGACGGCGACCTCGACCTGGTCGTCGGGAACGACGGGCAACAGAGCCGCCTCTACCTGAACAACGGCACCGGCACGTTCACGGATGCGACAGTCTCTCGCATGCCGG
>JANPER010000110.1:0-1580 GCA_031423015.1 Planctomycetota bacterium
ACCCGCACGCGACACCCCCGACGCGCGCGGCGTCCCCCAGACTATTCTTTTCGTGGTGGCCCACGGACACGTACCGCGTGCTCCTCCCGCTGGCCCGCCCAGCGCCCGGTACGCTCTGCGCGCCGCGCTGGGCATCGCGGACGTCCAGTTGCCAACGGACGAGCGCGAGCGCCACTACCAGGTTCTGCTCCACTCGGGCGTCGACGTGCTGAACGCGCACTACTCGACGTTCGGCGCCGACCTGGCTGCCGCGCAAGGCGTGCCCTTCGTGCAGACCGTGCACAACACCTACGTCTGGCTCGACGCGGCGCAGACCGCGGCGATCCGACGCAGTGTGCCGGCGACGACGGCGTTCGCGTGCGTGTCGGCCGAAGCGGCGCGCTACACCGACGTCGTGCTCGGCGTCCCGCCGAACAAGCTGATCGTGCTGACGAACGGCATCGAACCGTCGGCAGCGAGCGCGGGTGCCGGCATCGACCGCAACGCGATGCGGGCCGAGCTGGGCTGGCTGCCGAGCGACTTCGTGTTCTTGCAGGTCGCCTCGATCTATCCGCCCAAGGCCCAGCGCATCGCCCTGCATGCGCTGAACGCGGTGCGCCTACGACACCCGCAGGCCAAGGTCGCGTTCGCGGGCCGCGCCTTGGAAGAGGTCTACCATGCGTTGGTCGCACGCGAAACCCAGAGCCTCGGCTTGACGTCGGCGGCGCACTTCCTCGGGCACCGCGACGACGTCGGTCGGCTGCTCGCCGCCGCCGACGCGTTCCTGCTGCCGTCGTATTGGGAAGGCTGGAGCCTCGCCGTCGCCGAAGCCGCCGTCGCCGGGCTACCGCTCGTGCTGTCCGACGTCGGCGCCGCGCGCGAGCAAGTCGCCGTCGCCGGTGGGCGCTTGGTGCAGCCGCCGTTCGCGTCGATCACCGAGGTGCGCCGCGAAACGCTGGGCGCCGTCGTGCACACCGTGCAAGCGCCGTTCGTCGCTGCGCTCGCTGCGGCGATGTCCGATGCGTGCACCGGACGAGTGGCCAAGCCAGACATCGCGGCCTGCGCGGTCGCGTTCGACCGCCGCGCCGCGTACGGACAGCACGTTCGCCTGTTCCAGTGGTTGGCGGCGGGCGGTGCTCTGGCTTCGGCGAGGAGCTGGCTGCGTCAACCGGCGACGATGCACGCGGGCCAAGGGCTCGATCAAGAGTAAGTACGGCCGTCCGGCATCGTCGATCCAGGTCGATCGGCCGAGCGACGACGGGCGGTCTACGGTCGGTCCTGGTGCTGCCGATCCCGCTGGACCTTGCGACGCGGACGCATCCTGTGGCGTCTGCGTTTGCCAAACGCCAACGACCTCGTCGCGGATGGCGCATGCTTCCCGCGCTGAGTTGCGGGCGACGCCGCGATGTGGTCTGTGCCGGCGTAGACCTCGGGGTCCCCGGTGGCCCCGTTTGCTCTTGCTCGCTGCAAGACTCATGAAGCAGGGCGAACGGCACGCGCGTGAGACGGCGCGCAACACGACGGTGGCCAACGAGCTGCACGCGCGCGGACAAGAACTGACCCAGGTGCGCAGCTCGCGCACGTTCCGCCTGCTGCGCAGC
>JANPER010000111.1:0-4512 GCA_031423015.1 Planctomycetota bacterium
GCCGCTCGCTGCCGGCGTTGCGCGGCAGAACCTGTCCTCAACGTGGCAAACACCACGCCTCCGGGAGAACCTGCCGCGCGCCTTGGCACCGTGCGGCATAGCGGGCTTTCGCTCGCTCCCTCGTGAATAGTCCGGGCTAGCACCGCGCCTTGCCGTTTGAGTTCGAAGCGCACGGTCAGTTCGGCACCCTCGGGCAACTGCACCGACCGCATTGACGACGGGGCGTAGCCTTTGGCGCGGGCGCCGACGAAGCCGCTGATGTCGAGCAGCGTGAAGCTGCCCTCGGCGTCGGCCTCGCCGACCCGCTGGGCAAAGGACGGCCAACCGCCCTCCACGTACAACCCGGCGGCCCCGCAAGCAACGCCGCCGTCCACGTCTGCTGCACCACGTCGTCGACCGCGTGTGGATCGGCGAGCAGACTCGCCGCCACCCGTCGCACGAAGCCGTCGTAGCGCCGCCACGTCTCGGCGTCTTCGAACGGCAACGAGCTGCTGCTCATGCTTGCGGACATACCACACAGACAGAGCCCGCGGGGGCCATGAGCGGTTCAAGCAAGACGACAAACCGCACCGTCGCCGACCCAAGGTCGATCGCTTCAAGGAGAGTGGTCGATGCTCGACTTCGACGCCGGGCGCTGAGCCGACGCCCGCACCGGGCGGATCGGCTGGTTGACCAGCGACCTGGCGCCCATGATGGGCGCATGCAACAGCCACGGCCGAACGGTTCTCCTGGGCAGCGCATCGAGCACGACGCACTGGGGGCGGTGTCGGTGCCCGCGCACGCGTTGTATGGCGCGGAGACCGCGCGCGCGGCCAGTTGGTCGTTCACGCGGCATCGCCTGCCGGTGCCCGTCGTGTACGCGCTCGGCCGGTTGAAGGCCGCTGCGGCGCGCGCGAACGCCGCCGCGGGCCGATTGCCGGCGGCGACCGCGCAGGCGATCGAGCGGGCCGCGATCGAGGTCGCCGAGGGCCGGCACGACGCCGAGTTCGTCGTCGACCTGTTCCAGACCGGTTCCGGCACCTCATCGCACATGAACGCCAACGAGGTGATCGCCAACCGCGCCAGCGAACTGCTCGGCGGCGAACGCGGCAGCGGGCTCGTCAACGCCCACGACCACGTCAACCTCGGGCAATCGAGCAACGACGTGATCCCGTCGGCGATCCGGATCGCGGCCATGACGCTCGGCGAACAGCGGCTGCTGCCGGCCCTCGACCGCCTCGCCGCGACCCTGCACGACCTCGCCGACCGCCACTGGAGCGACCTGCGCAACGGCCGCACGCACCTGATGGCGGCGATGCCGATCCGCTTTGGCCAGCAGTTCCGCGGCATGGCCGAGCGCGTGCAGGCCGTCGCTGCGCGCCTGGCCGCGTCGGTCGACAGCTGCCGCGAACTGCCGCTCGGCGGCACCGCGGTCGGCACCGGCGTGACTTGTCCACCGGGCTTCGCGACTGCCGTCTGCGCCGAACTCGGCGCGCTGTTCGGCCTGCGCGTGCACGAGACGACGCGGCACCTGTCGGCGCAGGGCAGCCTCGGTGGACTCGCGGCGCTGAGCGCCGACCTGCGAACGGCGGCAGCGTCGCTCTACAAGCTCGTCAACGACGTGCGCTGGCAGGCGTCGGACGCGCTGCGCGAGGTCGAGCTGCCCGACCTGCAACCCGGCAGCTCGATCATGGTCGGTAAGGTGAACCCGGTCGTTTGCGAAGCAGCGCTGATGGCGTGCGCGCAGGTGCTCGGCAACGACACGGTAGTGGCGTTCGCCGAATCGCAGGGGCAGTTCGAACTGAACACGATGCTGCCGGTCGTCGCCCGCAACGTCGTCGAGTCGGTCGAACTGGTCGCCGGCGCGGCCGAGGCGTTCGACCAGCACGCGCTACTGGGTCTCCGCGTTAGGCCGGAGGCCGCGGCCAACGTCGCGAAGAACCCGATCCTGGCGACGGCCCTGATGGTCGATCTGGGCCACGCGCGCGCCGTCGAGATCGCCCGCGACGCCGTGCAGCGCGGCGTGCCGGTGCTCGAGGCGGCGCGGAGCACCGGACTGCCGGACGAGAAACTGCGCCAACTGCTCGATCCCGAACGGCTCTGCGGCGACTTCGGCCGCGATCAGGCGACGACATCATGAACCGGCGTGACGACGGGCCGCGCGAGCGGTATCCAGCTCCGCAGTTCCCGGATCCGCGCACGGTGCTGCACGATTCGAGACTGACGCGGGCTCAGAAGATCGTGAAACTGCGCTCCTGGAGCTACGACGCGAACCGGCTCGAGGTCGCCAACGAGGAGGGCATGGGTGGGCCGCCGCGACCGTCGAATCTCGCGGCGATCCAGGCAGCGCTGCGCGAACTCGGCGCCGACGACGATCCCACGTCGCACAAGCAGTAGCCCGGCTGGCGGCGACCGGCACGCCACGCTTGCAGGAGGCGGTGAGCCGATCCACTCCGGGAGCACGGATCCGACCTACGATGTCTGGCAGCAGATTGCTCATGGCTAGCACAGGGATTGCAGGAACTGACCCCTCGCTCGGCGCTGGAGTGACGTGGCCGCAAGACCTGGCCTTCGACACCTGGTACGCGGTCGTCATCTCCTGGGACGCGGCCACCGGCACGAGCCGGCTGTGGCTCAATCCCACGTGTGGGAACGCGCCGAGCATCACCCACACCGGCACGTTCACGGGCACGTTGATGAGTGCCTTCGCCGTGCGTCAAGCGAGCGACTACACCGGGTTCATCCACGTCGACGACCTAGTCGTGGGCCGCGCCTTCGCCGACGTCCTGCCGGGCAGCGGCACCTTCAACGTGACCTGCGCCGGCTGCGCCGGTCTCACCCAGACCGCCACCGGCAGTCCGAACGTCGGCGGCACCGCCTACTACTCGGTTCCTGGCGCCGCGGCCATCTTCCTCGGCCTGACCAACACCTGCGTGTCGATCTGCGCGGCGGGCTGCAACCTGGGGCACAGACCTGACTGTCCTGACGTTCGCCTCCGAGTTCGTGCTACCGGTTCCGTGCGCTTCCTACCTCATCGGCGCGACGGTCTACACGCAGGGCATCTCCGTCGGCGCCGGCGGCTGTAACGCCAGCGTGTTCGGAGTCGCGCTCGCCACGTCGGAGACCATCCGGACGGTCATCGGGAGCTGACCCGGACCGCGCTGCCGGCACCGAAGCAAGCGTTCCTCCCGCCGAGCGTCGCGCTGCGCTGCGCCGACCGCCGCCCTACTTGCCCTTGTCTTCGGGGGTCGGCGACTTCTCTTGGATCAAGATCGCGTCGCCGTTGGCGCGCAGCCCGATCGCCGAGTTGTGCCGGCCATCGATGTGAGTGAACAAGAGACTCGCGTCGCCCTGGCTCGCCGCCGTCATGTGAATCACCGGCTTGCCGCCCGGCCGTGACATCACGAAGTGCGGGTTGCTGTCGTAGACCATGGCGATGCGGTTCTTGTCGTCGTCGTCCACGAGCGTGATGATCGGATCGGTGTCCTTGTGGATGCCGACGCGGATGCGCACCTTCTCGCGGCCGTCGAACAAGCGCAGGTCGGGGGCGCCGTCTTTGTCGATGCCAAGGCGCGCGCGGACCTTGCCCGCCGCGTCCACCACTTCGAAGCCGCTGCCGCGGATCACTTCCAGCGCCGGCTTCGGTGCCTGATCCTGCGCCCCTTGTTGCGTCACGAACGCCAGCGCCGGAATCGTGAGGGCTGCCAAGATGGCCACGGCAGCGCCGCGACGCGCGCGGCGATTGGTGCGCTCGAGCTGATCGATGCGCGTGAGAAGGGGACGGAGGTCGGTCTGCATGTGTTGCAAGACTAAGCGATCGTCCGTTGGTCGCGGGCACACGAAGGCGGACTTGAGCCCCGTTCGCTGTGTGCCGAAACCCGACACGCGCGCCCGTCAGTCGACGGAAGAGTGCACATCGGGAACAGTCGGGAACAGTCGGGAACACAGGGAGAGCAAATGCAGAGACATCAAATGGGCTGCAAGAGCCGCGAATGCTCGCGGGGCGCGCGAATCTACGACGGTCGTAATTCGCCATGATGCCCACTTCGCCACTACTCAGCGGCTCTGGAAGCCCCAGCAATAAAGCGGCCTTGGGCCCTTCTGGTCGGCGTTGCGCCGACGTGCAACCGCGGTTGCGGCCCAAGGCCGCGATGGTGCCGTTTGCCGTGCTGGCAACGGCGGTTGCGTGCGGCGGGGGCGGAGGTGGCAGCACCGGCAGCGTGTCGGCCCTTACGACACCGGGCCAGGTCACCATCGTCGACGCAGACGGCAGCGGCACATCGTCGCTACGGTTGCCCTCGGGCACGGCGGCGGCCGGGCTGACGGCGTATGAGACGGATCCGACGCGCATCTACGTGCGCGACGACTCGATGAGCGCCCTCGAGACGATCAACCCTACTTTCCGCAGAATAGGTTGATAGGGACCTTTGACAGTTGATGCCGTTGCAGATTTCGAGCTAGCGGGCGGAGTGGTCATGCGACGAGAGGATGGACGGAGAGTTGGGTAAGGATTGGTTTGTGTGGAGTACAGAT
>JANPER010000112.1:0-8249 GCA_031423015.1 Planctomycetota bacterium
CTTATCCCGCGGCTCCCTTCGGCGAATGGCGTCGTTGCGCCACCTCAACAGATCCACCAATCTGCCAGCGGCGGCGCGCCTAGCCCTCGCCAAAGGGCTTCCACGGGATAAACGTCAATCTGGATGAATCACACCACTAGCGTCTACGCTCAGGATGGCACCCCGCAGGAGTCGCCTCGATGCAGCGCCGCGTCAGCGGCGCGCACCGCCAGACCCCTGGACGGCCCTGCATCCTCGCGCCTACAGCGCGAGGATGGTGGGCCGTGCAGGAGTCGAACCTGCGACTTCGACCTTGTGACGGTCGCACTCTACCAACTGAGTTAACGGCCCAGCAGCGCGGCGAAAGTAGCGTCGGTGTCGGGCGCGTGCAACGACCGAAATCGGGTTGTCGGCAGGCCCGCGACCGCTCAGCCGGCTATCGGTGCGGGCACCGACAACGGCAGCACGAAGCTCAGAGTCGCGCCCCCGAGATCGGACTCGCTGCACCAGATCTTGCCGCCCGCGCGATCGACGATGCGACGTGAGATCGCGAGGCCGAGTCCGGCGCCGGACGGCTTGTCGGTGAGGGTGTCGCCGATCTGAGTGAACTTCTCGAAGATCGCCTCGCGGTGTTCGGGCAGGACACCGATGCCGCTGTCGCTTACCGACACCTGCACGAAGCCGGCTACCGCGCGCACGTCGATCCGCACGGCGCCGCCCGCGGGCGTGAACTTCAGCGCGTTGTCCAGCAGCTTGAAGGTCACCTTGAGAAGCTGCTCGCGATCGCCGCGCACGTGTTGTTCGCCGCGCAGATCGCCGACGACGAAGCGCACGTTCTTTTCGGTCGCCGTGGACCGCACGCGTTCGCTGGCGGTACGCACGACATCGATCACATCGACGTCGACGTCGTCCCACGCATTGGTGCCATTCTCCAACGCGTTGTAGTCGAGCACGTCGTCGACCAACGAGCTGAGCCGGCGACCTTCCTTCTGGATGATGCCAGCGAACTCGCCGCACTCTTCGGCACTGCCCTCGCGCAGTTGCTGATCGAGCAGCTCGGCGAACGAGCAGATGTTGGTGAGGGGCGTGCGCAGCTCGTGGCTGACCGACGACAGGAAACGATCTTTGAGGCGCGCCATCTCGTGCGTCGCCGTGACGTCGACCAGCACCAGCACCGTGCCAAAGTCTTGGTCGGTGCGGTTCGACTTGACGCGCACGATCGACACGTCGAGAACGCGGCCGCCGTGCCCAATGCCAGTGAGCAGGATGCGACCGTCGCTCGATTGCGGCAGCATCTCGAGGCCGGATTCGATGTGCTGGCGCAGTTCACCGTCGAGCAGGTCGACGATGAGGCGACCGTCGATGATCTTCTGGTCGCTGCGCAGGCGCGCGCGCGCGGCGGGGTTGGCGATCACGACCTCGCGCATGCCGTCGATCACGATCACACCTTCGCTCAACGAGTTGAGCACCGAGTGAATGCGGTCGAAGGCGACCTCGAGCGAGATGAGGTTGGCCTGACTCTGCCGTTTGCGCTCGTCCGCCGCAGAGGTGGCCAGGTTGACCTTGCGCATCAACGCCTGCATGTCGGGCGGGCCGACCAGCGGCACCTTGGCGACCGCCCCGTCGCGCACTGCATCGAGCGCGCGAATCGTCTGTTCGATCGACACCTCGTAGCGCGCCCCGAGTCGCCGCCCGACCATGCATGCGGTCAACGCGCAGGCCAACACCGCGAAGGCCGCGACGGCAATCGCCCCGCCAACGGCCGACCAGCGCGACGCCAACGCACCGAGGGCGATGGCCATGCCCAGACCCAGCACGGCGGCAGCGGTTGGCAAGAAAAGTCGGCGCATGGACGGATCTGTCACCCGCGATCGGCGGCGAGCAACACGTCGCTTGTATCGGTCTGGCACATCCCGCAACGTGCGCTGGATTGCCGTCTTCTCGTGCCGCCGCGATCTCCCAGCCAGACGGGGTGGCCACACGGGGGAGCTTGCGCGTCCGGCGATCAAGGCTGTAGGGCGACCCCACGAATGCCCGATAGAGAGACAAGACGAGCAGCGGTCCGTCGCTGCCCAGAAACTCGCCATGACGCCAACGCACCTGCTCACGAGCGTTCTTCTCGCCCTCGTCCCGCCTCTGGCGCCGGCCCAAGGTGACGGCGGTCAGGGCAGCGGCAGCGCGCCGAACACAGTCATCCCACACGCGAACGCGTTCCCAGAGGCCACGCTCGCCTGCGTCGCCCTGCGTGCGACTCGACAGGATCTCGAGGCGTTGAGTCAACACGCGATGGTCGCGGCCCTGTTGCAGCGCATGGGGAGCCAAGGCCTCACGTCGGCGGCGCTGGACACTCGCTTGCAAGACGCGACCGGCCAAGGCCTCACGCAGTGGCTGGCGGTGCTGCACGGCGGCGTCACCTGGGGCCTCACCGAGGTGACCGAGAGTGGCGAGGCACGCTGGCTCGTGGTCGCCGACGTGCAGGATCAGGCGAGTACCATGGCCGCGATGCTCGACCGGGCGAGGCAAGCTCCGGGCGCCGGCGCCGCGGTCACCGGTGTCGGTTCGGAGCGCACGTGGGTGATCGCCACCCCGCTCGGTCGCATCGCGCTCTCCGTCGACAACAACCACCTCGTGGCGAGCAACTCGGCCGCCAGTGTGACCGAGGCGCTGGCCCGCCTGCGCACGCCGGCGCCTTCTGGCACCCTCGCTTCGACGCCGGCGTTCGCCAACCTCGACCTCGCGGCCTCGGCCTGGCCGAACCGCCTCTTGTCGGCCTTCGTTCGCCCCAACCTGCTCTGCGAGCGCGCGCTCGCCGCGTTGCCGAACGCCATCGTGACCAAGGTGCGCGGTGTACTGCGGGCACTCGACATCACGCGCATCTCGGGCGGCGGCATGACCATCGCTCTCGATGGCAACGACTTCGTCGAGGCCTACTACCTGGATTGGCCCGCGCCGCGCAACGGGCCGCTCGCCGAGCTGCTCGCTCCCAAAGCGACGCTGCGCACCGAAGTGGCGGCGCTGATCCCCGCGGATGTCGATTCGTTCACGGCCAGCGCCGTCGACCTGCAGCGCGTGTTCCAGAGCGGCATGCGTTTGTTCAGCGAGCTGCTACCGCAGGAAGCGGACCAGGTACAGGCACGGCTGACGCAGTGGAGTGAGCAACTCGGCATCAACCTGCAAGACGACCTGCTCGGCCGCCTCGGCAACCAAGTGGTCACGCTGCAGTGGGGAAAAGGCGAAGCGGAGCAGACCGCGGCGATCGTGCAGCTCACCGACGCCGCGCAGTTCGACCGCACGCTACGCCGAGCGCTCAGCAGCGCGAACGCGACGATGCGCGAAGAGAGCGTGAGTGGCTACGGCGCTTTGATCTTCACCGGAGGCGGCCCGAACATCGCGCTGACCGTCACCGAAGACAACCTGATCGTGGCGTCCTCGATGCCGGCGCTGCAACGCGCGCTCGAGCAACTCGCCGCCCCGCGTGGGACACAGACTTCGAGCCGGATCCCGGCCGGAGTCAGCGCCTTTGGCGTCACGCGGTTGCAGCCCTTGTTGACACAGATGGAGACGGTGCTGACCAAGCGACTGGGCAACATGGCTGCGGCCGTCGACGATGCCAGGGCAACCCTGCGTGCAGTGCGCGACCTGGTTGGCGACAGCACGCTGGAGACCAGTTCGGCGCGCGACGAGCGCAGCGTCACGGTGCAGACGCGCTCGCCGCTCGGTGGTGTACTGTCGATCGGCGCGTGGATCGGATCGGCAACGGCGCTGCCTGGGTTTTTCGTTCACAGTGAGCAGAACGTCGGTCTCGTTCGAACGCAGTCCGCGCTGCCCGCCACCCTGCTGCGCATCGTCAGCGCCGAGCGCAGCTTCCAAACCAAGAACCCAGGCACTGCCGCCCCTGACCTCCGCCAACTGGTGACCGCCGGCCAACTCAACGAGGCCGATGTCGGCACCGCCATCGACGACGTCGTCTTCGAGCGCGACGGGTACCGCATCACCATCCTGCGCGGGACCGAGGCCGAAGCCAATGCGTTCATCGCCGTGGCTTGGCCAAGCAACGCGCGCACCGGCCCAGTGTTCGCGGCCACACCCGAGTATCCGGCTCTGGTCAACGACGTGATGGCGGGCGCCGCCGGCCTCAGCACGGTGAACCTCGCCGATATCTACACCAAGGGCTTCGGATCGCCGATGCGCAGTGGCTGGCGCGTCGTACAGCCGACTGCGGTGAGCGCCGCGACAACGGGCGCGGATGCTGCGGGCACGGAGCCGTCGAACGCGCCCAGCGGCAAGCTCGCCACGGCGGTCGCCGCGCTGGAGCAAGGCAAGGGTGATCGCGCCACGACGCTGGCGCTGCTGCGCGCGGCGCTCGCGTCGGACAACGCCGCCCGCGTCGGCTACGCCGCGCACGCGCTTGGCCGACTGAAGGTCACCGAAGAGGTGCCCGCGTTGGTCGCTCTGGTTGCGAAACACCAAGATGCGACGGTGCGCACGCTCGCCATGTGGGCGCTGCTGCAGTTCGCCGATCCGCGCAGCAAGCAGACATCGATCGAGACTCTGGGTAGCGCCAGCGTCGAGCTGCGCGCGCTGGCGGCGGCAAACCTCGGCAAGCTGCGCGCCACCGACGCCTCGCCAGCACTGCTCGGGTTGTTGGCAAAGGGGCAAGACGACGACGAGCGCGACCGTGCCGTCGCGCTGCTTGCGCTGACCGACCTCGGCGACCCAGCCCCTCTGTTGCAAGCGGCCGCGGCCGTCGCCGACGGCCAACCAACCACGCTGCAGGCGTTGGCGTTCGCCTTCCAAACCCTGTCGCCCAAGCTCGCGCCCAAGGACGAAGCCAACATCCTGGTGGCAGTGCTCGACCACCCGCAGCCGATCTTGCGGCGCTACGCCATCCAGCGCCTCGGTGAGTTGCGCGAACGCACGACCGGGCGCGCGCTCGAAGAACGCCTCGGGCACGAGACTCGCGAACTTCTGCCCCTGGTCCAAGTCTCGTTGCAGGCGGTGCGCGGCGACACCAACCAGGAGAGTCGGCCGATCGGTGCGACGCTGTCCGCGCTGTGGACGCGCGCCCGCACCACGTGGGATGCGCTGGCGCCCAACCAACGCTACGCAGCCATGGGAGGCATCGCCGCGTTCGTGTTGTTGATCGCGTTGATCAGCGTGCTGCGCAGCGGCGCTCGGACACGCGCGCAAGGCCACGCTTGGGCCGCGATGGCGGCACCGGCGCCAGAGACCGACGACGACACCCCGCAAGACGAGGTCGATCTTTCGGTTGGTGAGAGCGGCGTGTATTCGCCGCACGACCACGACCAGGACTCGCTGCTGCGCAGCGAGACGGGTCAGTACAGCGGATCGCACCGGTGACCACAGGGCCCGCGCTGGGATGCGCGAGGCTTACATCGGCGCGCCGACGGCTGACTGGCAGTTTGCTGTTCGCGAGCCTTCTGAGCGTCGACTCGATGGCACAGGTGCTCGACGTGCGATTGCGCGCTGACCCCGAGTCGCGGGGACCGCCCGCGTTGGTGTGGGCGCGCCAACAGCTGAACCTCTGGGCACCCGAGCTGGCCGACGTGCGCGCTGGCGTGCGCGTGCGCATCTCGGCCAGCGGCGTGCGCGCCAGCCCAGACGACGAAGAGATCCCCGCAGGCGCGTACATGGTGGGACGCATCGCCACGGCCGACGGCGCCAACCTGGCGCTGCACTGCGACGCCGATGGTTACGAGACCTGGCGCGGCGACCGCGCCGCGGCAGAACGCTGCGCGCCGGTGAGCGACTTCCTCACCAGCACCGACGTCCTGCGGCCGGGCGACAACGCGACGTGGCTCGACGTCGCTGTGCTGGTGGGCCTGTCGGGCACCGGCTTCGAAACCGAGGCGCCGACCGGACTGTTGCTCACGCTGGGTGCCGCGGAGTGCGGCGAGCTGCTCCTGCGCGCGACGACTCAGGGCGACCAACTCTTGGTGGAAGGCCGCAGCCGCGGCGGCCTGACGTGGCCCGCGCTGCTGCTGGCCCTCGCGCGTCAGCCAAGCAACCTCGCCATCGACCACGAACAGCGCTGGATCACGCTGGCCTACGCGGCGCGCGACAGTCGGCGCCAAGAAGCTGGCATGCAACTCGCGCGTTTCGCTTCGCGCGCCAGCGACCGCTGCCTGCGCGCGCTGCTGCGTGCCGACGACGCCTCACGCGTGCGCGCCATCGAGTCGCTGGCACGGCGCGGCGCGGCAGACGCTTTGCCCGCGATGCTGGCCGCGGCGCAGGGCGACGACGACGCGCGCGCCGCGGTCAGCGCGGCGGTTGCGTCTCTCTGGCCGGATTGCTCGGACAACGTGCGGCGCACCGCGCGCACCCGCGCCGCGGCCGACCCAGCGCTGCTTGCCGTGATCACGCGCGTGGAGCACGCGGCGATGCTCGCCGGCATTGGCACCGCGTCGATGCCGTCACCGACGGTCGCGCCCCCGGGAGCGCCGCGGACTGGCTGGGCGAGCCTCTTGGCGCTCACAGCGCTGGCGCTCCTCGGCCGCGTCCTGATGGGCGCGATTCCTCGCGGTCAGCGGATCTCGTAGCGCTCACGTATGATGCGCCGCATGGCGGGTGTCGCGCGCGGTGCGCGCCGCGCGCTAGTCAATCCTCAACTCGTCGGGAGAACAGATGCGCGTCCATCATTTCGTTACCAAGACCCTGACCTCGGCTCTGCTCGTCATCGCGGGCTGGGCGCTCACGCCGGCTGCGGTGGCGCAGTCGCTGCCCGGGACCGGCTGCCCGCCGTCGGTCGCCATCACCGGGCCGGCCACGGTGCCCGCCGCCGGCGGCTTGTCCACGTGGTGCTATCTGCCGTGTGCGAGCGCGCCATCGTTGCTGCTGGTCGGCACGACGCCCCTGGTCCCGTTCGTCATTCCCAACTGTGGCGCCCTCCAGACTTGCACGGTGTGCCTTCCTCTTAGCGGAGCCGGACTACCGATCACTTGCACCGCGGCGGGCTGCTTCTCCATCCTCGTGCCGCCGGCGCCGCACGGCACGCAGCTCTGCATCCAGAAGATCTGCTTCGGATCGTGCCTGTTCATGTCGCAGGCGTTCGTGGTCACGTGGTGCTGACCGACGCGCGCCGTCAAGCCGCGCATGACGGAGCGTAGCGCGACTCCTCGCGGTCAGCGGATCTCGTAGCGCAAGAAGCGGCAGTCGATGGTGCCGTTTCGCACCGGGATCTTGCGGCTGGTCTTGAGGCGCAACATGCGCGTCAACTCGGGGTTGCCGGACAGGACCCAAGCCACCGAGCCCGAGCACTCTTCGTGCAGGAAGCGCGCGAGCTGGCGCCAACTGTCGAAGAGGTCGCCCTCATCGTCCCCCAACCGCTCGCCGTAGGGCGGATTCACGACCACCATGCCCGGTGGCTTGTCGAGCCGAGCGTCGTTGGCCGCGCTGTGCGTGAAGCGCACGTACGGCGCCACGCCTGCCGCCTCCGCGCTGCCCTGCGCGATGGCGATCGCGCCCGGATGGCGATCAAAGCCAATGAGTTCGACCCCAGGCTCGCTGCGCATGCGGGCGCGCGCCGCCGCGCGTAGTTCACTCCACACGACGGCGTCGAAGTCGGGCCAGCGTTCGAACGGAAAGCGCCGCATCAGGCCCGGGGGGCGGTCCATCGCCAGGTGCGCCGCCTCGATCAGGAACGTCCCCGAGCCGCACATCGGATCGACCAGCGTCGATTTGCGGTCCCATTCGGACAGCAACAAGAGTCCCGCGGCGGTGGCCTCGTTGACCGGACTCTTCACCTGCACACGGCGCCACCCGCGCTTGTGCAAGCTAGCACCCGACAGGTTGCGGTACAAGATCACGTCCTCGCCGCGCAGCACCAGCTTGAGGGGCACGTCGGGGTGCTCGCGGTCGACGTCCGGTCGCTCGCCGTACTTGTCGCGCAACTGGTCGACGATGGCGTCCTTCACGATCTGCCCCGCGTAGTTGCTGTGCGTCATCCAGTCAGACATCACGGTCGCGTCGATCGCCAGCGTGAGTTGCGGCGACAAGAACTGCGTCCAGTCGACATCCTGCACACAGCGATACAACTCAGGCGGCGAGGTGGCGCGGCCGCGCAGCACCAGGTCTTGCACCCGGATTGCAGACCGCAACCACAGGTTCATCGCATAGCCGGCGCGGCGATCGCCCTGGCACGTGACACCCCCGCGGCCCATCGCGATCTCGGTGACGCCGAGCGCTTGCAATTCGCCCGCGACCGCCGCCTCGAGCCCCAGCGTGCAGACGACGTAGTACTCGTGGAGGTC
>JANPER010000113.1:0-42005 GCA_031423015.1 Planctomycetota bacterium
GGCGGTTTCGGGCCCCGCCGCCTTTTTTGCCCTTTTGGGGGCCGCGGGCCCTTTGGGGGCCGCCCCGCCCCCCGGGTCGGTGAATCGTGTGACCAATCTCGCCCGCTGCGTTGCCTGCGCCCTCGTAGGGCTTGCCGCCGACGATCAAGCCGATGCCCACCCCAGTGCCGAAGAAGAGTACCAACAACGGATCGGCGCCGGCGGCGTGGCCGTGACGAAACTCGCCCAGCGCGCTCGCCCGGCCGTCGTTGATCACTGCGACCGGCTTGCCCACCACGCGTTCGAAGTGCTCCGCCAACGGGAAGCCCTCGAGCGGCAGGTTGGGTGCGTAGTGGATGCGCGAGTGATCGCGCGCCACGACGCCCGCCGTCCCGATGCCCAGCGCGCACGGCGGATCAACTCCTGCATGCCTCTCTTCAAGGACTTGAAGCAAACCGTGCTCCATCGTCGCGAGGAACGCACCACGCTCCTTGATGGTGTCGACCCGACACACCGACAGGACACGAAGATCCTCAGTGACCAACGCAAATCGACACTTGGTGCCGCCGAGATCGGCGGCAAGAACGCTGCGCACACTGCCCTCCCGAGGCGTCGGCTCAGCCGACGCGCACGTCTTTGTGATCTGCGTGATCTGTCGAGAGCGTCTCGAGCAGGTCGCCTACCAATTTCACCAATGCGTGATGTTGCTTCTCGAGCGTCACCAGACGCCGCGTCAACTTCTCCACCACCGGCGGCATCAGCGCCTCCATGGTGTAGTGCTTGATCATGTTGAAGGTCTCGATGCGCTTGGGGTCGGGATCCTGGTGGAAGTGGAAGTGGTAGGCGTTGTTCAGCGTCTCCTCGGTGGAAGACAGGATCTCCTTGGTGATCTGCTCCACGCTGTCGTGGTTGTGCGAGACCTTGAACGACTCCACCTTGTAGCGGTGGAAGAGTTCGTGAAACGCTTTCTTCACGTGAACCTCCGAGTTGTAGGACCGGCCTTCACAGCCGGACGTCAGGGATGTATCCCCGCGTCCGTTCGAACACCGAACGAGCCGCGGAGAGAGGGGTCATGAATCGATCTTAGCGAGAACGAGGCAAGTGTTGTGGCCGCCGAAGCCAAGCGAGTTGCTGATGCAAAACCGCGCCCGCAGGTCGCGCGCGGCGCCCGGTACGTAGTCGAGGTCGCACGCCGGATCGGGGTTTTGCAGGTTGATGGTCGGGTGCACTTGGCCGCGCATCAGCGTGAGCGCACACACCGCAGCCTCGATGGCGCCGGCGCCACCGAGCATGTGGCCCACCATCGACTTCGTCGAGTTGACCGCGAGCTTGCGGACGTGGTTGCCGAACACCTGCTTCAGCGCATGGGTTTCGATCTTGTCGTTGAGCTGGGTGCTGGTGCCGTGGGCGTTGACGTAGTCGACCGCCTCGAGGGCCACCTTGGCGTCGGCTAGCGCCGTTCGCACAGCACGAATCAAGCCGTCGCCTTGCTCGTTCGGCGCGGTGATGTGGTAGGCGTCGTCGGTCGACCCGAAACCCAGTAGTTCAGCGTAGATCTTGGCGCCGCGCTTGCGCGCGTGTTCGTATTCTTCGAGCACCAACGCCGCACCGCCCTCGCCCATGACGAAGCCATCGCGGTCGCGATCGAAGGGCCGTGAGGCCGTCTTCGGGTCGTCGTTGCGGGCCGATAGCGCTCGGTTGGCACAGAAAGCGCCGATGCCAACGCGGGTCACCGCCGCCTCCGAGCCGCCGGTCAACGCGAAATCGGCGTCGCCATATTGGATGGCCCGCATCGACATGCCGATGGCATGACTGGCACTGGCGCACGCCGAAACGGTGGCGAACGAGGTACCGCGCAACCCGTAGCGGATCGCGGCGTAGCCAGCGGAAGAGTTGCAGATCATCTTGGTGATGAAGAACGGGCTAATGCGCCTGGGCCCGCGGTCCTCCAAAACCTTCGCCGTCAGCTCGAGCTCGAGGATGCCCCCGATGCCCGTGCCCAAGATGCAGCCGAAGCGAGTCAGGTCGATCTTGCCGCGATCGAGGCCACAATCGCGCATGGCCTCGTCGCCGGCAGCCAACATGTAGTGCGTGAAGGGATCGAGCTTGCGCGCCTCGACCTTGTCGACGTAGTTCTCCGCATCGAACCCCTTCAGCTCACAAGCGAACTTGGTGGTGAAGTCGGTCGTGTCGAAGTGAGTGATCGGGCCCGCGCCCGACGTGCCCGCCAGCAGGGCGTCCCAGGTTGTCTCCATGTCGAGACCCAAGGGCGTCACGGCGCCAAGCCCGGTGATGGCAACTCTGCGCTTGGTCATGTTGGATCAGTCGGGAACCCGCGAACGTCGCCGGAGGGACCTAAGCCACCAAGAACCCGCTCACACGCACAGCGTGTCAGAGCTTCGACTTGATGTAGGTGATCGCATCACCCACGGTCTGAATCTTCTCCGCGTCCTCGTCCGGGATGTTGATCTCGAACTCGTCCTCGAACTCCATCACCAACTCGACGGTGTCCAGCGAGTCGGCTCCGAGGTCGTTGATGAAGGATGTCTCCGGTGTGATCTTGTCCCGGCTCGTCCCGAGCTGCTCGCAGACGATGTTGTAGACCTTCTCTTCGATGTCGTCTTTCTCGGTCACTGTTCGTGGCTCCATACGGAGGGCATCCAGTTGAAAAATGGACCAGCACGCTAGATCGCGGGCCGGCAAGGGGGAACTTCTACATCGCGAGGCCGCCGTCCACCACCAGAACCTGGCCGGTTACGTACGCCGACGCATCGGATGCAAAGTAGCGCACTGCCGCTGCGACTTCCTCGGGTCCGCCGAAGCGGCCGAGGGGAATCTGCTTCTGCGTGGCGGCCTTCAATTCCTCGGGCAGGCCCGACGTCATGTCGGTGGTGATGAACCCCGGTGCCACCAGATTGACGGTGACGCCGCGGCTGCCGAGTTCTTTGGCCAGCGACTTGGTCAGACCGACGAGCCCCGCCTTGCTGGCAGCGTAGTTGACTTGGCCGGCATTGCCGATGAGGCCAACGACCGAACCGATGTTGATGATCCGCCCAGCACCCGACTTGATCAGCGGGCGCGCAAACGCCCGGCAGGACAAGAAGGTGCCGCGCAGGTTCACGCCCACTACCGAGTCGAAATCGGCATCGCTCATGCGCAACAGGATCCCATCCTTGGTGACCCCCGCGTTGTTCACCAGGATGTCGATCTTGCCCGACGCCTCCAGCACGCTCTTGGCCATCGCGTCGACTTGCGAGGACTGCGCCACGTCGGCGACTAGCGCCGCCACAGTCGCGCCTACCGCGCCGCACGCTGCCAAAGTCTCGTCGCAGCCGCCGGGCTTGGTCGACACGCAGAATAGGCGCGCCCCCGCCATCGCCAGTTCGACAGCAATGGCGCGGCCGATGCCGCGCGACGCGCCGGTCACGACGGCGACCTTGTTGCTGAGTGAGAAGCGGTCCGCCATCAGGATCCCTACCAGCGCAGCAGCGTGTGGCCCCAGGCCATGCCCGCACCGAACGCAACCATGCACACGATCTTACCCTTCACGACGCGCTTCTCGGCCACTGCCTCCGCGAGCGCGATCGGCACCGAAGCGGCCGATGTGTTGCCGTACTTGGCGATGTTGGTGAAGAACATGCTGTGCGGCAAGCCAGTGCGATCCGCTGCCGCCTCGATGATGCGTTGGTTCACCTGATGCGGGACGACGAGACCCAGCTGGTCGTAGCCGTATGGCTTCAGCGAACCCTGGACCAGCTCGGAGAACATCTTGACCGCGAAGCGAAACACCTTGACGCCGCCCATCTTCATGTAGTGCTGGCGCTGGGCGATGGTCGCCTGCGAGGTCGGCATGCGACTGCCGCCAGCAGGGACGCACAACACGTCTTCCTGGCCACCTTCCATGCCCATGCTGCCGCCGAGATACTCGCCGCGGCCAGCACGCTCGAGCGAAGTCAGCACCACGGCGCCGGCGCCATCACCGAACAAGACGCAGGTGTTGCGATCCTTGTAGTCGAGGATGCGACTCAAGACCTCGGCGCCGACGACAAGCACGTTCTTGGCGGCCCCTGAGGCGACGAACTGGGCGCCGACCTGCAAACCATACAAGAAGCCACTGCACGCCGCGGTGATGTCGAAGCCACCAGCGTGCGTGGCACCCAGGTCGGCGCCGATGCGGCACGCAGTCGCCGGAAACGGCTGATCGCCGGTAACCGTGCAGCAGAGGATGAGGTCGAGATCCTTACCTTCGATGCCCGCGTCCGCCAGGGCGGCGCGTGCGGCATACAAGCCAAGCGTGCTGCAGTTCTCGTTGTCCGCCGCAATGCGACGCTCAACGATGCCCGTGCGCTGCAAGATCCACTCGTTCGACGTATCGACCATCGCTTCGAGGTCGCGGTTGGTCAGGCGACGCTCCGGCAAGTACCTGCCGACGCCAGCGACACCAACGGGGATGATTTTGTTCATGACGGCTCTGTCACTGCGAAGAGGCCGCCGCGGCACGCGCCGCAGAGACGATGTGCTGATTGACTTCGGCGCCGACCGCGCGCTCCGCGAACCGAATCGCGTTGCAGATCGCTTCGGGACCAGAACGGCCGTGACAAATAGTCACCACGCCGTCGACGCCCAGCAACTGAGCGCCACCGTACTCGGAGAAGTCGACGCGCTGCTTGAGCTTGTGTAGCACCGACTTGGTGCCCTGCGGATCAAGGCTGGCCTCTTGCATGAAGGAGGCTGTGGTACGCAACACATACTCGGCGCAGCCTTCGCTGACCTTCAACAGGACGTTGCCCGTGAATCCGTCACACACCACGACTTCGCAGCGACCATCGAAAACGTCGGTGCCTTCGACGTTGCCCACAAAGTGAATCGGCGCGTCCTTCAACATCTGCACCGCCTCCTTGGTGAGCGGATTGCCCTTGCCGTCCTCAGAGCCGATGTTCAGGAGACCGACGCGCGGCTTGTCGTTGCCGAGGGTTCCGCGGTAGTAGGCCGAACCCATGATCGCGTAGTGCAACAGGTCGACCGGCTTGGGCTGCGTGTTGGCGCCCACGTCGATGACAACGAACGGCACGCCGCCTTCCCCTTTGATGGTGACCGCGATCCCCGGCCGCCGGATGCCCTCGAGGCGCGACAAGCCGACGCTGGCCGCCGCCACTACGACGCCGGTCGACCCGGCGCTGATGAAGCCCGCGGCACGCCGCTCGGCCACCGCTTGGATGCCGAGCGAGATGCTGTTACGCGGCTTCTTGCGCATCGCGTCCACCGGCGTGTCGTGACTACTGAGCACGTCGGGCGCGTCTTCGTAGGCGAAGCCCGCCGGCGCAGCGAGCGCCTGCATCGCCGGCTCGATCTGCATCCGTGGACCGGTCAGCACGATCTGCTCTGGCGCCACGAAGCCTCGCTGCACAGCAAGCAGGGCGCCTTCTAGGTTGGCGCGCGGGGCATGATCCCCGCCCATCGCGTCCAGGACGACCTTGATCACGTGGTGTAGCGAGAAGAACCCGAAAGGCCGCTAGCAGCGGCAGGGTGGTCTGACGTGCGCCGGGCCAACCGTGTGGCCGGCTTCGTCACGCGACGCCCGTGACCACGATTTGACGGCCACGGTAGTAGCCGCACTCGGAGCAAATGTGATGCGGCTTGATGGTAGCGCTGCAGTTCTTGCACCGCACCGTCTCGTGCGGCACCAGGCGTTGATTGGCGCGGCGCCGATCGCGGCGCGCCTTGCAGTGCCGGCGTTTTGGGTTTGCCATCGGAGTTCAGTTCAGAGAGGGTCGTGACACACGCCAGCCAGTGACGTGCGGCGCGGGAGGATACGGTCGGGGGATGGCAAGTCAACTTCGAGCGTGGGTTCCTCGGGTTCGCGTGTCGCTCGACCGTCAGCTCGTGCGGCCAGACCGGAGCGCGGCCCTCAGGCCAGCGCCCGACGAATGGCCTCGGTGACCGCGGTAGCCGCCGCGGCCGCCTTGGCGCGGTCCTTGCCCTTGCCCTGCGCCATGTCAGGGCGACCACCGCCTCCCCCACCCATCACCGCGGTGGCGGCTTTCACCAGCTCGCCGGCGGCAATCTTGGCCGTGAGTTCCTGACTCACCGCCGTGCCGATGAGCACCTCTTCGCCAGCCGTCGCCAGCACGGCGCCCGCAAACGGATGCAGCTCGCGGCGCACTCGCGCCAGTAGATCTTGAATCTCCTTCATCGTCATCGGCGACGCGACGGTGAGCACCACCATGCGAGCAGCACCGACCGGGGTAGCGCTGGTGTGCATCTCGGCGGCCAGCTTGTCGAGGTCGGCCGCGGTCGCTTTCTCGAGTGCCTTCTTGAGTTGCTTGCTCTCATCGAGCACGACACCGAGGCGGGTCTGCACTTCGCCAACCGGTACCTTGAGCTGCGCCGCCAGCAGCGACAACGTCGCCCGTTCCTTCTGCGCCAGCCGCAAAGCGGCCGTGCCGGTGATCGCCTCGATGCGGCGCGTGCCCGCACTGATCGCCGCCTCGCTGACGATGCGGAACGGACCGATGTTGCCGGAATTCGCGACGTGCGTGCCGCCGCACAGCTCGCGCGAGTAGTCGCCGACAGTCAGCGTGCGCACCGTGTCGCCGTACTTCTCGCCAAACATGGCCACGAAGCCCGCCTTCTTCGCAGCATCGAGCGCCATGAGCTGCGGCTGCGCCGGCACCGCGCCGATCACCACCGTGTTCACCTCGTCTTCGAGTTTGGCGATCTGCTCGTCGGACAGCCGCTCGCCGTGCGTGTAGTCGAAGCGCAGGCGGTCGGGCGACACTTCGGAGCCGGCCTGACTCACGTGCGTGCCCACGACGCGCTTGAGCGCGGCGTGCAGCAGGTGGGTAGCGGTGTGGTTGCGCTCGGTGGCGCGGCGCGCCTCCTCGTCGACGCGCGCCTCGCACGCTTGCCCGACGCGGATCTCGCCCTCGACGACGTGGGCATGGTGCAGCCAAAAGCCTTCGAGGCTGTGCGTCATCTTGATCTCGGCACGGCCGCTCTCGGTAGCGATGCTGCCGCGATCGCCCACTTGGCCGCCGCCTTGGGCGTAGAACGGCGTGGCTGCGAGCACCATGAAGATGTCCTGCCCGCTGCTCGCACGGTCACTGCGATGGTTGGCCTTGTCAAGGAAGGCCACGACATGGGTTGCCTTCACTAGCTTGTCGTAGCCAACGAACTCGGTGGTCTTCACGCCCGACTGGCGCAGAACGGCCGCCGCACTCTCGGCGAACACCGCGTCCGTCGTAGCCATCGCCGCGCGCGCCCGCTTGCGCTGCGCATCCATCGCCGCCTCGAAGCCCGGCTCGTCGAGCACATAGCCGCGCTCTTCCATCACCGCGCGCGTGATGTCGACCGGAAAGCCGTACGTGTCGTGCAGTTGGAAGGCGAAGTCGCCAGAGCCGGCCATCGGCGCACCGCGCGCGGCCAGGCCGGACTGCACTTTGGCGTCCGCGAGAATCTGTTCGAGGCGGGCGAGGCCCTGGCGATACACCGAGACGAAGCTCTCTTCTTCGCTCTTGATCACGCTCTTGCACTGCGCCGCGTGCTCGCGCACCTCGGGGTACTCGTCCCCCATCACGCGCCCCACCACGTCCACCATGTCCAACAGGAACGGCTTGTCGATGCCCAGGTCGTAGCCATCGCGGATCGCGCGACGCACGATCTTGCGCACCACGTAACCGCGGCCCTCGTTGCTCGGCACCGCGCCATCGGCGATGCAGAACGTGACGGCGCGGATGTGATCGCTGATGCGACGCATGCGCACGTCGTGCTTCTTGTCGCTGCCGTAGGCGACGCCGGAGCGCTGGGCGAGGTGATCGAGATACGGCCGGAACAAGTCGGTCTCGAAGTTGTTCTTGGCGCCCTGCAGCACCGCGACGATGCGCTCGAGCCCGAGGCCAACGTCGATGTTGCGCTGCGGCAGCGGCTTCAAGGTACCGTCGGCTTGCCGGTCGAACTGCGTGAACACGCAGTTGCCGATCTCGGTGAAGCGATCGGTCGGCAGCGAGTGCAGTCCCTCGTTCTTTGGGTAGGGCTCGCCAGGACGCGCGTCGAAGTAGATCTCCGAACATGGCCCGCACGGCCCGTTCGGGCCCTTGCTCGGCGCCTCGGCCGGCCAGAAGTTCTCCTTCTCACCGAAACGGTAGATGCGCTCCTTGGGCAGCCCGACTTGCTTGTGCCAGATGTCGAACGCGTCGTCATCGTCGAGGTAAACGGTGACGACCAACCGATCCTTGGGGATGCCCAACGCCTGCGTGAAGAACTCCCACTCCCACGGCACGCACTCCTTCTTGAAGTAGTCGCCGAAGGAGAAGTTGCCCAGCATCTCGAAGAACGTGTGGTGCCGCGGCGTGACGCCCACGTTCTCGAGGTCGGGCACGCGCAGGCACTTCTGCGACGTGGTGATGCGCTTGTGCGGCAGGTTGCCCCTGCCCAAGAACATGTCCTTGAACTGGTTCATCCCGGCGCCGGTGAACAGCAACGTCGGATCGTTGGCCGGCACCAAGGAGTCGGACTTCATGCGCTTGTGCCCGCGCTCCTCAAAGAAGCGTAGGTAGCGCGCGCGGACCTCGGCACCGGGGATGGGCTTCATCAAGGCCATGTTGATGGGCGACGGCCAGCGAGGCAAGGGTGACGTGGCGAGGTCAGAAGGCCCGATCGTTGCGTCGATCGGCAGCCTCGAGTCTCTGTTTCGCCTCCGAACTCACTTCCGCGTCGGCGCCGCCTTGTCGCTCTTCGCGCCGTTGTCAGTCGCCGCGCCGACCGCAACCACTCGATTGCGGCCGATCTCCGGTTCCTTCGCCGCAGGCGAACCTGACGAGCCTGCCGGGCCCGACGGCGCGGCAACCTTCGCCCCTGCCGCAACCGCCTTCTCGCCCTCGCCATCCGCCGCCGTCGGCGGCGGGGCGCTCGCCACCTTGATCACCTGCTGCCGCACCTGCGCCAGCATGTCTGGATTCTGGTCCAAGAACTCACGTGCGCGTTCGCGGCCCTGGCCCAGGCGCGTATCGCCGAAGCTGATCCAGGTGCCGCTGCGCTTGAGAGCGCCGCGCTCGACGCCCAGGTCGATCAACTCGCCCACTTGGTCGATGCCGCGGTTGAACAGGATGTCGAACTCCACCTTGCGGAACGGCGGCGCGATCTTGTTCTTCACCACCGTCACTTTGGTGCGGTTGCCGATCGCCTCTTCACCGTCCTTGAGCTGGCCGATACGGCGGATGTCGAGGCGCACCGACGAGTAGAACTTGAGGGCGCGACCGCCCGTCGTGGTCTCGGGGCTGCCGAACATCACGCCGATCTTCTCGCGGATCTGATTGATGAAGACCAGGCAGGTGCGCGAACGGGCTGTGAGCGCGGTGAGCTTGCGCAGGGCCTGGCTCATGAGGCGGGCGTGCAGGCCAACGAAGCTGTCGCCCATCTCGCCCTCGATCTCGGCCTTGGGCACCAGCGCCGCCACCGAGTCGATCACGATCACGTCGAGGGCGCCGGAACGCACCAGAGTCTCGCAGATGTCGAGCGCCTGCTCGCCGTTGTCGGGCTGCGAAATCAGCAGCGATTCCAGATCGACCCCCAGCTTGCGGGCGTACTGCGGATCGAGCGCGTGTTCGGCGTCGATGAACGCGGCGGTGCCACCCTCTTTCTGCGCGTTGGCGACCACGTGCAGGGCGAGCGTGGTCTTGCCCGACGACTCTGGCCCGAAGACCTCGACGATGCGACCGCGCGGCAGGCCGCTGCCGCCGATGGCCAAGTCGAGCGCGAACGAACCGGTAGGTATGCAGGCGACTGGCACCACCGCGCGCTGGCCAAAGCGCATGATCGAGCCTTTGCCGTAGGCCTTCTCGATGTTCAGGATGGCGTCGTCGAGCGCCTCGGCATGCGCTGCACGCGTCTTGGTGTCGGTGTTCTTGGAGTCGGACTTGGAGTCGCTGGTCTTCGAGTCGCTGGTCTTCGAGTCGCTGGTCTTCGAGTCGTCGGCACGTTGCATGTCAGTTCCCTCCCTTGGGCTGCTCTTGGTCAGTGACGGGTTTTGCTCAGGGCGGCCCTTCTACCACAGAGCGACCACGGACCCTTACAAAAACCAAACATGTTCTCTGGCGCCCCCCTGATAGGGGCCCCGTAGCGGACACGCTCCGCAATCACGAGTGGCCCGCAACCGGGACTTGGTTACACCACAAATCGCCAGAAATCACGGCCGACGGTGCTGTCCCCTCACATCGCGACGAACTGCATCAGATCCTCGAAGCGGCGTTCGAGTTTGCTGCGGTCGCACGCTGCCAGGGCATCCACGCCAAACCCCTCCACCGTCACGCTCGCCGCCACCGTGCCGTAGGCGATCGCCCGCTTCATGTGACCTACGTTCAGCGAGTCCTGGCTGGCAAGGTAGCCCATGAAGCCTCCCGCAAAGCTGTCGCCGGCGCCCGTCGGATCCACCACTGCGCTCGTCGGATACGCCGGCAGCGCGAACTGAAAGAACGTGCTGAACAAGAACGCGCCGTGCTCGCCCTTCTTGAGGATCACCAACTTGGGTCCGAGCGACAACACGCGTTGGCCAGCGCGAATCAGACTGCTCTCGCCAGTCAGCATGCGCGCTTCCTCATCGTTCAGGATCAGACCATCGATGCGCCGCAGCAGCGCCAGGAGCGCGTCCTTGTCGTTCTCGATCCACAGGTTCATGGTGTCGGCCACGACGAAGCGCGCGTCGCGCATCTGGCCCAACACCGACGCCTGCGTTGCCGGCGCACCGTTGGCCAAGAACACGAAGCGGGTGTCGGCGTAGGCTGCGGGCACCTTGGGCTCGAAGCCACCGAACGTGTTCAGCTCGACCTGCAGCGTCGTGCGCGAGTTCATGTCGGCCGAGTAGCGACCCGACCAGAAGAACGTCTTGCCCTTCTTGGTCTCCAGACCAGCCAGGTCGATGCCGGCACCCGTCATCAGATTCTTGTGCGCCAACGGGAAGTCCTCGCCAACCACCCCCACCAGGCGTACCGGCGTGAACAGGCGCGCCGCCAGGCCGAAGTACGAGGCCGAACCGCCGAGGCAGCGCTCGCGTTTGCCGTGTGGAGTCTCGATGGAATCGAACGCGACAGAGCCAACGACGAGGACGGTCATGAGGTGGGGTATTGGGACGCGAGGGCGAGCGAGTCTAGGCACGCGGCGGGCGCGCGGCGACCACGTTTCTCCGGGCAGTTCACGACGGGGCGCGCGGCTTGACCTGCAGGCGAACGCGACCAAGCGGTGGCGCCGGGGACTGCGGTTCGGCCTTGGGCCGGCGCACTTCGATGCGTTCGGCAAGCCCTTCGCCGCCGCGCTGAATGAGGGCACGCCGCACCGCGACGAGGCGCAACTCGCCCAGCGCGCGACTGGCGGCGCGCGTGCGCGCCGGGGCGCGACGCTCGGCGCCTTGACGCAGAAGGTCGAGGACATTGCCGAGCGCGACATCCGCAGTGGCCAGCTCGACGTCGAAGCTGCGGACCGCGCTGATCGAGCGCGCCGAGTCGACGCCGAGCAGCATCTCAGCGCGCGCCTGCGTCGCGATCTGCGCGCGCTCCGCTTTTAGCGCGCGGGCTTGGCGGCGCAGGCCAGCCACCAGGGTCGCAGCCTCGCGCGCTTCCGGATTGGCGAACGCCGCCGTCCGCGGCACGTCGTCGGTACCGAGCCCGTGTTCGAGCACGATGGCGCCGCCATCCAGCGCCGCCAACGCGGCCAGCGTCCGGTCGATCACTTCGTCGCCGACCAACGCGGCGTCACCGGCCGCGAACTCGAGTTCCTCGGGCACCGCGGTCGCCGCCTCGCCACCAGTCACTCCCATCATCCCGGTCAGCGTCCCCGCGGCGCGCAACGGTGCTGCCGCCACTGCGCGGGCCACCAACTGCCCCAGCGCGCTGGCCGCGGACATCGCGATCGCGCCGCCGGACACGCCCGCGTCGGCGACCTCGAAGGCCAACGGTATCTTGTGCTCGTCGTCCGCGTTCTTGAGGGCGAAGAGCACGGCGTCGAGCGGCATGGGGAGATGCAGATAGCTCGAGATCGGCCCGTCGGCCGGCTCGCTCACCGACAGGTGGGTGAAGTCAAAGTCAGAGTTGACGGTCGTCGCGCCACCGCCGTCAAACTGCACGCGCACGCCGGAGTCGAGCACGCCGTCGCTCAGGGTCACGCCGGAGCCGAGGAAGGGCGACAACGCCGGCAGGTCCAACGCGCCGAGGTCGAGCCGCGTCCAGCCGTCGAGCTTAGGCGACAAACGCAGGCGGCCCTGGAGAGCGATCTCGTCGAACAACGCGCGCTGCTCCATCACGAATTCGTCCTTGTTGCCGGCCACCGTACTCGCCACCGCGCCCAGCACGCCGGTGAGCACCGAGTTGCTGCGGTGCCGTCTGGGCAGCTCCACCTTGCCGCCGTTCAGACTGCCTTGGAACGCGATCTCGCGCGGCTCGTGCAGCGCGCGCGTGGTGAAGCCCTTGACGTCGAGGTCGAGGCCCTGCAGCGGCAGGATCGCGACCGGCGACGCGGTGGTGTCGCGCAGCACGAAGTCGAGCCCGCTCAGCGACAACGTATCGATGCGCACCTCGCCCTGGTCAGCGGCAGGCGCAGGCTTGCGGTCCGCCTCCGAAACGGACGGTGTGGGTTGTTGCGGCGGCTCGGTCGCCGTCGGCGCCGCCTCCGCTGAAGCAACGTTCTTCAGCAGCAACCCGGCGACCAACCAACCATCCGCGGCGCGTTCCACTTCGCCGCGCACATCATCGATCTCGATCGACTTGACGTGCACGCTGCCGTTGCCGGGCAGCACACGCTCGATGTCGGCGCGCAGCGCGCCCAGGCCCGCAAACACACGACCGCTCGCCGGGTCGCGCAGTGCCACGTCGGACACTTCGACCTCGACGCCAAAGCCATCCGCGGGGTCGAACGCGGCGATGCCGCCGCGCCCCAGGCGCAGGCCCACGTCCACCTTGGCGGCGATCTCGGCCAGCGGCGAGCGCGCCGCGTCGACGCGCGCTCCAAAGCCTGGCGCCAGCGCCGCGATCCCCTCGGGGTGCAAGCCGCGCGCCAGCAGACTGGCCGACAGGCGCGGCTCGGTGGGCGACGGTGTCCATTGCAGGTCGACGACGAAGTCGTCGATCAGCGGCGCAACTGCGCCCGACAGGCGCAGCGGCATCGGCTGCACATCGTCGGCTGGCGACGCCAAGAGCGTCAGCGGCGCGGCAAGCTGGAGGCTCAGGCTCACCACGGCGGGTATCGGCGCGGCCTGCGTGAGGTCGGTCCATTGCCCGCGTTGCAGCATCACGTCGAGCTGTTGTAGCGTGACGCGTGGCGACGTGGCGGGCGACGTGCCGGACGACGTGATCGCCGGGCCGGATGCTGACGGTTTTGTCGGCACCGCGGGCTGTGGTGCAGCAACCTCGGCATCGAGCGCGGCGTCAAGCAGCGTCACCAAGGGCAACCGTGTGCCTTCCGGCACGCGCGCGACTTCGAGTTCGACGCCGCTGATCGCGATCTTCTGCAAGTCGAACACGCCCGCCGCGGCATCGAGCCGCGTGGCGCGCAGGGTTGCCTCGGCGAAGGCCAGTACGGGCGTCGCGCTGGTCGCGCCACGCACCGCAAACTTCGCCACCTCAACGACCACACGTGCACCACCGGCCGCGGCGACGCCGAGGTCAACGCGCAGGTCGGCCTCGAGGTCGTGCGCCGCCGATGCCAACCGCATGTTGCTCGGCGCGTATGCCTGCACCCGCGCCAGATGCAAGCCAGCAGCGCGCAGCGTGCTCTCCAACTGCACGGAGTCCGCGGCGGCGACCACCCGACCAGCCGCGCGCAGGGTGCCGATTTCGGGAGCCAGGACCGCTTCCAGCGAGAAGGTCAACGGCTGCGCGGCGCTGGCGGCGAGCCCTGCAAGCTCGGCACGCAGGCGCATGTCGCCGACGAAGACGGGGCTTACGGCCGCGTCGCGCCACCGCAGTTCGGCGTCGACCAGACGCACGACACCGAATGTGACGGGAGCGGAGGCGGGAACGGGAACGGGGGCGGGAGCGGGAGCGGGAGCGGGAGCGGGAGCGGGAGCGGGAGCGGGAGCGGGAGCGGAAGACGGGGACGGAGGAAGCAGGCGCCAACCGGCGACCACGATCTTGCCATCGGCCTCGCGCGCCAACTGCACGATGGGCGACTGCACCGACAGCGAACCGATCTGCGTCGACTGCGCGCCGAAGCGACTGGGTTCGAGACGCACCGACGGGATCGCCAGAAACACCGCGTCGCCACTGCGCAGCTCGACGTCCGTTGGCTCGGCGTCGAGCTGCGTCGCGGCAACCTCGATCGCCAGCCGCGCGCGCACGTCAGCGCGCAGCGTGGCAGCCGGGAAGGTGGCTTGCACACCGGCCGCAGTCAGATACCGCTCGATCGACGCAGGCCGCAGCCCTTCGACGCGCAGGCCGCAGCGCAGCGCCGACGCGTCGCCCTCGGGGCGCAATTCGGCGTCCACTTGGATCGCGTCGGCAAGGGCCGCCGAACGCAGGGTCACGCGCGCGCTGCGGCACGCGGGTGTGCGCCCACTGAGTGCAAGGTCCGAAACCTGGAGAGTCGCAGTGTCGATCACCACCTCGGTGGGGCCAACCCCGGCGGTTGGTGGCAGCGCGTCGTGCCACACGAACGGGCCGGCGTTGCAGATCAACTCGCGCAACGAGAAGCCTGCGGCGGCGCTCGCGCTGGTCGGCGCCGCAGCAGTCGTTGGCTTCACCGGCGCGGGCGACGCGGCGCTCGGCGGCGACGGTTCGAGCAGCCGCACGCCCGCCACGCGCACGGCGCCGAGTTCATCGCGTTCGATGCGCGCCCGAACACCCTCAATCGCCACCCGCTCGATGTCCGCCCCGGCTGCGTTCAACGCGACGTGAGTGACTTCCACGCCCTCGACAGCAAGCCACTCGCGCGCACCGTCGCTGAGACTGACGCGGTCGACGCGCACGCTCGGCAGCGACAGACCATCCTTGAGTAACGTCGTGCGCGCGCGCGCCGCGACCTCGAACACGCCGTCCTGCAGCGCGGGGGCAACCCTCGCGCCCTCGAGGTAGGGCGCGACTGCGGCGAGCGTCATGCCTTCGCCGCGCAGGTGCGCCACCCAGTCGACGCTGCCTTGGTTCGGCTGGGCGCTGGCGTGCAGCGTCAGCGTACGGAGTGCGCCCGGTACAACGAGTTCGGCGTGGGCTTCGAGGGGACTCGATGTCGCCCCACCCAACGCAAGGCCGGTGGCCCAGGCCGTCGGAAGTTCGAGCGACAACTCGATCGCGGGCTGCATCGCTTGGTCGCGCCAAGCGATTGCCAGACCCTCGACCTCGGCGCGCGCGACCGTGACCGCGAACCCGGCAACGCGGTCGGTCGACGCGGGCGGGCTCGGCGGCGTGGGCGTGGCCGATGTGGCCTGGCCGGCGAGCACGTCGACCATCGGCAACACGAGCGCGCCGTCGGCTCGACGCCCAACCCGCGCGCGCGGGGCAGTCACGTGCAGCAGACCAAGACGCAAGCTCTGGCGATCGAGGTGCTCGACCGTGGCGCGCACGCTGTCGACGGCCACTACGGCTTGCCCATCGCTGGTCATGCGCAGCGTGCATTCGCAGTCGCCGTGTGCGCCGATGGGATCATCGACGCGAGGCGCGAGGCGGGCCCGCACGCTGAGCTGCGCGTCGCTACGTTCCGCGTTACGTTCCAAACCAAGCGCGCGCAGGTACGGCGCGATGCCGTGCAAGCGCGCGCCAACCAGCTGCAGGGTGGCGTCCAACTCGAGCGTGCGTGCCTTGGCGCGCACGCTCGCGCGCAGCCGCAACCCATCGAGCAGATCGCGCGCCGCAAGGTCACACTCGAGGCGCGCCGGCCGCGTCGCGTGGCCCACGTCGTAGAGGGCGAGCGACATCGACACCTCCGTGTCCACGGTCGGGGTCACGGCCTCGTCGCGCCATGCCAGGCGCAGGCGCGCCACACTCATCGACTCGATCTCGACCGGCGAACGCAGGTCGAGTGCGCGGTCGCTGGCGGACGTTTCTGCCGCCGTGGGTGGCGTCGGAGCGGGCGTTGCTTCCCCCGTCCCGGTCGAACCGCGCGGCCACCGTAGGTGCCGGTCGGCTCCACGCGTCAGCAACAGCTGCACGCCATCGAGGTCAGCGCGATGCAGTCGCAGGCGGCCTGACAACAATGCCGACGTGTCGAGATCGCAACGCAAGAACGCGACCGCGCCCACCGGCGCAGCGTCGCCATCCGCAGCGACCAACGACACTCCGCGCAGCTCGAGCATGCCGCCGAGCAGCGACAGGGCGCAGTCATCGAGCGTGGCGCGTAGACCAAACTCACGCGCGACGCGGTCGACGATCCACGGCATGCAGAACCCGAGGATCACGCGCAACACCACCGCGGTTGACAGCGCGTACACGCCCCAACGCACCCAACGTCGGCGCCGTGGTCGTGCCACGGCCGGCGGCTGCGTGCGCGAACTCATTGCCTGGCCGCGTCCATCTTCGCAAGCGCAGCGCGGCGCGCCGCCTTGGCGGCCAACGGGTCGTAACCGGCAGGTTCGAGCTTTTGCGCGGCAAGCCAGTCGTACGCGCGCACGCGCGTTGCGGGTCGCGCGTCTTCGAGGGACAACTCGTGCTCGGCACGCAACCAGGTGGCGAAGTCGCTGCGTGCAGCACAACGCTGCGCTGCTCGGAGCAGCGAACCGGCCCCGCCCACCGTCACCCCGAGATAACGTTGCGCCACGCTCTGGATCTCCGGCGGCAGCGCGCCGCCTTGCAGCTGCGCCACCAGGGCACCGATCGAACTCTGTTCGAGCAGCCAGCCGAACGCATCGCTCGCCATCGGGATCGCGAGCGCCGGCGTCACTTCGGTAGCGATGGCGGCCAACAGCGGTGGTTCAGCCAGCAGCGCCAGATCGGCAGTGAGTTCGGCACCGTGGGTGTTCGCGAGTTGCAGCAGCGCACGGCGACGAGTCCATGAGAATCCCAGCGCGGTGGCTGCCACCTGCTGTCGACGCGTCTGCAGGTCGACCGGGGGCGCTGGCCGCGCGGCCGCGGCGGCGGCCGTGAGCTGCTGCGCGATCGACCGACTGAGGGCGTCGTCCTGCACTTCCTCTGCCTGCAGAAGCCACAGCAGCGACGGCCCACCCGACTTACCCTCGACCAAAGCCAGGGGGGCGCCCGGCGGCAAGAGTGCATCCGCCAGCAACACGCAGCGCGACGGCATCGTCGCATCGGTCGACGGCGTCACCAAGAACACGAGGAGCGCGCCGTTCGCCTGACGGCTCACGTGCAGCTCGAAGCTCGGCGTCGCGTCGGTGACGGTGAACGCCGCACTAGCGCCCGGCACCACGCCCACACGCATCGCCGACCGCGCACCGTGGCGACCGAGCCGACCGGCGAATGCCGCGGCGCTCACAGCCGTGGCCGCGGCGCCCGTCGCCACCCGCAACGCGGCAAGCCGGTCCGCATCGACGACGAACGGCGCCGCCTGCAAAGGCGCCATCACCGAGCGCGCGACCTCGCCGACGCGCGGCACCGTTTGGCACTCAGCCTCGACCCACATGGCTTCCAGGTAGATACCCGTCGGCTGGCCGCTGGGTACTTCGGTGAGCACGCCGCGCAGCGGATCACCAGCGTAGACACGCGCGGTCACCTTCACGTCTGGCGGCGGCAGAGGTTCGTCCGGAGCTGACGCGCAACCACAAGCAGAGAGCGCCACGCCGCCGCCAAAAACTCGCCACCACGATCGACCCGGTCGCACGCGAATCATTCCGGCGCATCGAGCTGCTGGTCAACGTCGGCCTGCGTCACCCGATCGCGCTCGAGCAACACCAGTACGCCACCGAGCAGCGACCACAGAGTCAGGTGGATGCGGTACAGGATCGAGAGCGCCACGCCGCGCGTGTACATCACCTTGGCGGCGTCGGCAGCCGCCACGAAGCCGGCGCCGTACGTCGCAAACAAGTGCCCGAACATCGCCTCGCCCACGCCCCAGCCGTTGGGGCCGAGCGGCGCCGCAGACACGATGTTGATGATCGGCACCAACACGAAGTACTCGAACGTCGGCATGCCGAGCGACATGCCGCGACCGATCAACGCCACCGACAACACGCTGAGCACGTGGCTCGCCATGCCCGCCACCATCCACGCCGCGATGCCCAGCGTGTGGCCGCGGTAGAAGAAGATGGCTTGGTCGACCTTCTTCAGCAGGCCGAACAAGGGCAGGCGCTTGAGCAACGCCTCGAGCCCGACCATGCGACGCAGTCGACGACTGAACGCCAGACAGCCAAGTGACAGCACGCCGAAGAGCACGCACCAAATGCCGATCGCCAACTCGCCGAAGCGATCGAGGGCGAACAGCACGACGACGGCAGCGAGCATCGCCAGCGATCCCAAGCCAAGGATGCGATCGACCAGCACTGACACGCCGGCGGCCACGCGGTTGCCGCCCTTGCAGTGCTTGACGATGTAGACGGCCTTCACCACGTCGCCCCCGGTTTGCCCCGGGACGAAGTTGTTGAAGAACACGCCGATCCACGTGAAGCGCCATGCTTCGAACGGTGTGACGTCGAGATGGTTGACGCGCAGCAGCCACCACCAACGGATGGCGGCGAACGAGGCGCTCAGGAAGTAGCAGAGTGCGCCGAGCGCGAACAGCCACCAGTCGATGTTGCGGACGTAGGTCAGGAAACCGGCGTTGATGTCGATCTCGCTCCCGTCGGCTTGCTTGCCGGGTCGCACCGACATCGCTGCATCCGCGCCATTGGGGCGGAACCTGATCTCCGCTTCGTCCCATGCGCCTTCGATATTGCCGATGGTCGTCGTCGAAATCTCCCCGCGGCGCACGGTCTGCGTATCGTGCCAGCCCACGTTGTGCAGCACGAGCCACAGGAGCAGGGCCACGCACACGAGCTTGATGACGTTGATCCACGCGCCGCGCTTCATTCCCAGCCTCTCATGCCTCGGCCCGCACCCGCACCTTGCAACGGGCATGCGCCATGGAGTCTTCCTCTAGCTGCGTTTGGCGCAGCACGGCGCGCGCGAAACGCCCCGGCTCGACGCCGAGGTCACCGAGACTCGCGGTGCGCACCGGCGTGCCGCGATTGTCGACGTTGATGCCGAAGTGCAACAGCGTCGACACCGCGCTGCGCGTGGCAACCGACACCGACAGCTTGCCCTTGCCGGCGAACAGGTCGTCGCCGTCGCGGCGCAGGTCGCGCGCGCGCGGCGCCATCTGCCGCAAGATCTCGAGGGCGCGCGCCACCAACAGGCGCTGGCGCAGCGTGGCGCGGTCGAGGTCGCCGTCGTCGAAGCGCTCGCCGATGAAGTGCAGCATGTCATCGCCCGCGATCTTGGCGTGATCCAGCAGGTCCTCGAGGTCGGCGATCTCTTCTTGCGGCAGCGCGCACGGCCCGCGAAACGCCACCAAGGCGTCGCCGACCAGGCCCGTGGCGCGCAGGATCCAGTGCGCGCGCAGCTGCGAGCCGTCGTACGCGATCTTGCGCGGTAGCCAGCGCACGTTCACGAACGGCCTCGCTTGTTGACCACATAGTCGGCCCACCAGGTGTCAGCCCAGCGTCGTTCGGTGGAGATCGGCCGCGCCAGACAACACGCCAGCGCTTCGAGCGCCGCGACCTGCAGCGACCGGTCGGCGCTACCGTCGGCGATCACGTCGTACAAGAACTCGACTGGCGCTGGCCCGCCGGGTGCCGCCTGCAACGCGGCCGCCTCCGAGAGCTGACCGCACAGTCGCACCAACGTCAGCCGTACGGTGCGATCGAGGTCGGAAACGCTCGACGAGGCCTGGTCGGGGGCGCGTACCACGGCGCCGGTAACCGACCGCAGGATGCGGGCGACCGCCAACCCATCGCCCAGCGCACAGCAGGCCCGCACCGCCGCATCTCGCACCAGTGGAGAACGGGGTTCGTACAGCGCGCGGCGCAACGAATCGGCCACGACGCGCCGCATCGCGATCTGCAACGCGGCGTCGGCCGCGACTCTCAAGTCTGCGTCTGGGGTGCGGTGCGCCAGGTAGTTGAGCAGCAGCATCTGCGCCCGGCGATCGCGCGGCGCCGGCGGAATCTGCTCGGCAACGCGAGATACCGCAGACAGACAACTGCTCTGAGTGGCGGGCGTCATCTTGCCACCGGCGGCCAACTCCGTCACCGCGTCGCGCAGCACCACGACGTGCAGTTGCCACGCCACCGCGATCGCTTCGTCGGACTGATCGCCGAGCGGGCCAAGCTCTTGCTGCAAGGGATCGAGGACGAGGTCACTCGCCACGATCTGCAGACCACGCAACGCAGTGATCTGGTTGAACGGGTGCGGGTCGCCGTCCAGAACCCACGTCAACCGCGCGGTCGCCAGGGCGGCACGCTGCACGCTGCCCACCGCGTCCTCGGCAAAGCACAGCATGCGCTCGCGCGCGAACGTTGCGGGACTGTTGATCTTGGTCTTGCTCGGCTCGATGCCAAACAGGCCGGTCAGCGCCACGTCGATGCCACTTCCTTCCAAGACGCGCACGGTGAAGGGAAGGCGTTCGGCGTCTTCCGAGTACGCCACCACGTCGGGTTCCGCCTTGGCGGGCTGCCAGCCGGCGACCGAGTCGAACTCCGACATCGCGCTGGCGAAGCCCGGACAACCACAGCCCGCGCCAAAGAGACCGAGCGCGACGACCAGATCCCGGCTCGATCTCGGCCCGCGGTTGCGGCCCAAGGCCGCGATGCGACGACGGTCAGGATGCAGCGTCATAGCCATCGGGGTGCGCGGTATGCCAACGCCAAGCGGTCTCGACGATCGACTTGATGTCGCCCAGACGCGGCTGCCAGCCGAGTTCGCGACGAATCTTGGCGCTGCTGCCGACCAAGCGCGGCGGGTCACCAGCGCGGCGCGGCCCGATGCGGTGCGGCACCGGTCGTCCACTCACCGCCTGGCCAGCGGCGAGCACTTCGAGCACGGACGTGCCCTGCTCGTTGCCGAGGTTGTAGGCGCGGAAGCCGAACTCGGACCCGCTGGCCTCCATCGCTTCGAGTCCCAGCACGTGAGCTTCAGCCAGATCGGTCACGTGAATGTAGTCGCGCACACACGTGCCATCTTTTGTCGGATAGTCGTTGCCGAACACGGTGACCGGCGGCCGCTTGCCGAGCGCCGCGCCGATGACGAGCGGAATGAGGTGTGTCTCGGGGTCGTGATCTTCGCCGACGCGCCCCTCCGGATCGGCGCCAGCGGCGTTGAAATAGCGCAGCGCGATCGCCTGGACGGCGTGCGCCCGCTGGAAGTCCCTGAGCATCCGTTCACACACCAGCTTGGACTCGCCGTACGGATTGATCGGCCGCTGCGGCAGGTCTTCGGTGATCGGCAGACGCTCGGGCTCGCCGTAGGTCGCACAGGTCGACGAGAACACGATGCGCCGCACACCGTGCGTCACCATCGCTTCCAGCAAGTTCAGCGTGCCGCCGACGTTGTGACGATAGTAGCGACCCGGGTCGGTGACCGATTCGCCCACGTAGCAACGCGCCGCAAAGTGAAAGACCGCGCTGATCTTGTGCTCCGCGAACACGCGGTCGACGGCGGCGCGGTCCTGCAAGTCGCAGCGCGCCAAGGGCGCGCCGCACAGCGCCGCGGCGTGCCCCTCGCTCAGGTCGTCGAGTACGAGCACCTGACGACCGCGAGCTCGCAACGCGAGCAGGGTGTGCGAACCGATGTAACCGGCGCCGCCGACAACCAGGATCATGAGCCCGAACTCTCTTTGGCCGCGCGCGAAAACTCGCCGCGCCAAGCTTCTGCCAAGCGCTGCCGAATCGACTCGTTGCGCTCGCCGTCGAAGGGCAGATCGAGATCCCGACCGCTCACCGTGCACAGCGCACGGTGCAGACTGCGAAACGCTGCGGGGTCGGTTTCGCGCTCGATCGCCGTCACGAGCAAGGGGAACACACCGCGCGCCGGCTGTCGCAACGCGGCCGCGGCGGACGCCGACCGGACCAGCGGCGCGCGATCCTGCAGGCCGCAGGACACCAGTTCGATGGCGTTGTCGCAGCGCGGCAGGCCGGCCTGAATCGCGGCGATGCGCACGACGTCTTCGGCATCGAGCAGCGCCCATCGCACCGTCGCTTGCACCGCCTCGTTCGTCCCACCTTGGCACAGCATGCGCACGGCCGCGACGCGCTCGACGGGCTGCCTCGCGTAGCGCAACCGGCCCAGTATCTCGCGAACCCGGGGGTTGTTTCGCGCGCGCCGGGCGCGCTCGTTGTCGATCTCGGTGCGCATCGCCTGCAACTCGGACAACGCCGCGTTCATCGTCGCATCGGCGGCGTGCTTGTCGATTGCCTCGGTCAGCATCGCTACTGCCGCGGTCAAGTCGCCCCGCTGGCGGTGCAATGCGGCCCGCGTCTGCGCCAGTGTCGCGGAGGCCACGCGATGTCCTTGCCGATCGAGCAGCGCCATCGCTTCGTCATGCCGGAGTTGATCGGCGAAGATGCCCGCCTTGGCGATCACCAAGTCCGGCTCGTCAGGAACCTGGTCGAGCACCGCGTCGAGGGCGGCGAGGGCAGACTCGAAATCGCCGGTCGCGCTCTCGAACTCGGCCAGCAGCTCCGCTGCCGCCACGCGCTGACCGCCAGCAACGAGTTCTTCGCGCAGCAGACGCACGCCCTCATCCATCTCGTCAGTCTGCAGCAAGGCGCGACCGAGCGAGAAGCCAAGCAACGGGTGCGTCGCCTGTCCGTGCTGGCGCTGCAGTTCTCGGGCGCGGCGCAGGCTGGTAACGGCCGCAGACGCATTGCCCTGGCCCGCACGAACTTGGCCAAGCAGGTACCAGGCGAGCGCACAGCCAGGCACCTCGTTGGTCAAATCACTCAATGCGGTTGCCGCCTCAGCAGCGCGCCCCAATTGGATTCGGCTCAACGCGAATCGCAAACGCGACTCCAGCTCCGCGCCGGGCTCGATGACCTCGAGAGCCGCCGCGCCGCCGTTGGCGAGCTTGTCTTGCAGTTCGCGCCGCAGCCGGGACTCCAACGCGTGGTCCGCCACCAGCGTGCTGCCGTTGGCAAGTCCAGCGGTGGCTTCCGTTGCTTGCCGTGCCGAAGCTGCTGCGTGCACGGGCGCACCACCCAGGGCCACCCCGTGCGCATCGAGATGCGCCTGGCGGCTACTGACACAAGCCGTCCACAAGAACGGCAGCGCGATTGCACCTCGAGCAACGAACGAACGGAGCATGCAGCAATGGCCGCGCGGAGGCGCGAAGCGGGAGCGTATCATCGGGCAGTGCCCAGTCCGAAAACGATTTCCGGTCAACGCCACGCGTGCCGCCCCGTGCGCTCAGGCGCTGACTCCACGCCAAAGTTGGCGCGCTTCGCGAAGGAAGCGGCAACGGCCGTGGGTCGCTGGCTCGCCCTGCGGTGCCAGCGGCAACGCGACGTGGGCGCACGCACCAAGCACGTCGGTGATCCGGTCACCGACCTCGATCTCGCCGGTGAGCGCCGGCTGCGCGCCGCGATCGCCAAGCGATGGCCACTGCATGGCTTCATCGGCGAAGAGACAGGAGCCACGGAAGTCGGTCGGTCGCACGTGTGGATCGTCGACCCGATCGACGGCACCGCGAACTTCGCGAGGAACCTACAGCCATGGGGCGTCTCGGTCGCGTGCCTGCGCGACGGCCACCCAATCGCCGGCGCGGTGTACGCGCAACCTGAGGACGTGACGATCGTCGCGGCCCAGGGCGGGGGTGCACAGGTCGGCAAGCAGCGCTTGCGCATCCCCGAGCACGCCGAACTCGACGCCGACAGCCTTGTTGGCGTGCAGTGGTTGCGTGGCGCCACCCGCCTCACCTTTCTGCAGCGCCTCCTGTCAACTGGCACTCGTGTTCGCGTGTTCGGTAGCACCGTCGTGCAGCTGTGCGACGTCGCGCGCGGCCGGCTGCACGCCAACGTGCAACAGCAGGGCAAGATCTGGGACGTGGCGGCGGCCGGCCTGATCGTGCAGGAGGGCGGCGGCTTGTTCTCGCGCTGGGATGGCAGCTCGATCTTCCCATGTACGTCGACTGACCTTGACCGGCACCACCCCTCGATAGCCGCTAGCCCGCGAGTCCACCGCCAGATCGTGGGGCTATTAGCCCGGCGTGCCGTTTCGCCGACGTAACACGTGGGAAGGGGACCAGCGCCCGCGCGGCCCTCTTGGCCCGCGCCGGCCCCGTCGGTTTTGTGTACGAGAAGTGCCCTGCGAACCAAAGCGCCTGGCTAGAATGCCGTTTCCCAATCGTCGGCAGGAACGCGCGACACGACGCTGGGTGACAGTCTCCGACTGCGGCTCGTCTTTTGCATTGACCCCCTAGTTCCCAGCTGTCGCCTTCGCGACGAACACATTCCAGCAATCTCCTCAGGAGACACATGAAGAAGCTACTCCTCTCGGGGCTCGCGCTTGCCACAGTGCTCGCGTCGGCACCCGATCTCTATGCTCACGGCGGACAGTACCGCGGCCCTGGTGACGTGGTGCCGCCGAACCCGGGTGGTGGTCGCGGCAGTGGGCCGGGCGCTTCCGGTCCCAACACCCCTGGCCCGGCCGGCCCCAACACGCCTGGCCCTTCGGGTCCTAGCACCCCCGGCCCGTCCGGCCCTGCCACGGGTGGCCCTGCCGCAAGCTCCGGCCCCGCCGCCGCGTCGACTGGCCCGCGCGGCGCAGCGATCGGCGACGACCTGACCCGCTGGTCGTTCTGGTGGGAGTTCAACAAGGACCCCTTCATCCGCCTCAAGGATGCCATCAATGCTGGCGGCATCACCACCGGCTCGGATGACTTCTACCTCGGTGGCGCCCGCCGCGAGGAGGCCAGCGACACGCTGAAGCCCGCCAAGCTGACGATCATCATCGAGATCTTGCCGGCGCTGAAGCAGGCGCTCGAAGCCACCGACAACCGCGACATCACGTCGTCGTGCATCGTGGCGATCGCCAAGATTGGCGAGGATCACCCCAGCTTCAAGGTGCTGCCCATTCTGGAAGAGCGCCTGAAGTCGAATGACCAGGAGATCAGGGAAACCGCAGCCCTCGCGATGGGCATCTCGCAGATGGCGGATGCGATGCCGAACCTGCTGCACCTGGTCAAGGACGGCCCAGAGGGTCGCGCGCTGACCAACCGGAGCGAGGTAGACGTGCGCACGCGCTCGTTCGCAGCCTACGGCGTTGGCTTGGTCGCCTATGCCTCCAGCAACACCGACCTCAAGCGTTCGGCGTTCGACGGGCTCAAGGAGCTCTTGAACGGCAATGGCGATCGCAACCTGAAGGTCGCAGCGATCAATGGCATCCGCCTGATTCGCACCAACCCCGAAGCTGGCGAGAAGGAACAGAAACTGCGTGACGAGATGGTCGACACGCTGTGGTCCTACTACACCAAGGAACTCGGTCAGGGCGACCAGCAGATCCAAGCGCACGTGCCGACCGCCATCGCGTCCATCCTCGGTCGCGGCGGTGACACCAAGGGCACCTACAAGGAGCGATTGGCTGGTGAGCTCGAAGAGAAGTTCGGCAAGCGCAACATCAGCATCTACCAGTCCGCGGCCATCGCGCTGGGTCAACTGTGCACTACCGCCAAGGATGACCAGAAGTACTGCAAGCTGCTTGATGACCACGCCGGCAAGGGCCGCGACTCGCAGGCCAAGTACTTCTCGGTGATGGCTCTGGCCGATATCGGCGGCAACGACAACCGCAACCTGCTGCTGAAGCGGCTCGACAAGGGTAAGGACCAAGAGAAGTCTTGGGCCGCCATCTCGCTCGGCGTGTTGGCGTTCGAGACCGCCAAGGCGGCCGGCAAGGGTGCCACCGCCGACGCCACCATCGGCCGCGCGCTGCATGACGTTCTGAACAACGAGAAGAACGACGAAGTGCTGTCGGCTGCCGCCGTGGCGCTTGGCCTGTGCAAGTACAACGACGCGGCCGACGACCTGCGGAAGTTGATGGAGAAATACAAGAAGCGCGACGACTTCGCCGGTTACATCTCGATCGGCTTGGCGTTGATGAACGACACGTCGTCGAAGGAAGTCATCCGCGAGATCGTCAAGACCTCGATCCGCCGGCCTGAGCTGCTCAAGCAAGCAGCCATCGCGCTCGGCAAGATGGGCGACAAGCAGGTTGCCAGCGACCTGACCGAACTGCTGGCGGCGCCGGACAAGAACGTCGCCAAGCTCAGCGCGATCGCTTCGGCGCTCGGCTTCATCGGCGACAAGCGCAGCATCGCGCCACTCAAGGCAATGCTGTTCGATCAGTCGATCACCGAGTTGTCACGCGCTTTCGCGGCAGTCGCCCTCGGCGGGATTGCCGACAAGGAAGACCTGCCGTGGAACTCGAAGATCGCGTGTGGTCTCAACTACCGCGCTTCGGTCGAGACGCTGACCAACGAGTCGAGCGGCATCCTCGACATCCTGTAAGAGTCTGCGAGCTTCGGCTCACGAACCGCGCGCGCAAGTGCGCGCGCGTCGCAGCGACGCTGGCGAGGCCCGCGCCACCGAAAGGTGACGCGGGCCTCGGTGTTTCTGCGCCGCGTGCTCTGACAAGCCGTGTTCTCTGACCAGAAGGGCCGCGGGTGCACGCGCCGCGGGTACCACCCGCACCTTCTCGTCTGGCGGCGCGCTGCTTGCTAGGGCGCGCATGCCCCCAGCGGTCGCCTCTGCTGAATGGTCCGGAAACGAGAAGACGAACATGAGCAGAATGCGAACCACGAGCCTCGCGCTCGCCTTGGTGTGGGCTTGCACACCTGACCTCGCCGCGCATGGCGGCCAGTACCGCGGGCCTGAGGACATCGTCCCGCCCAACCCGGGAGGCGGGCGCGGCACCGCCCGCGGATCTCGGCCCAACTCGCCGATGCCGAACGCCCCGAGCACGCCTGGAGCCTCCAACCCCACAACCCCAGGCAATGGAGCTCCAGGCACTCCCGGCGGTGGCGGCGGAATCGGCGCTCGAACCCCGCACACCGGCCGCGGAGCGGCGCTCGAGCCCGATCTGACGCGCTGGTCGTTCTGGTGGGAACTCAACAAGGACCCATTCCTGCGCCTCAAGGACGCCGTGCACCGCGAACAGGTCACAACCCTCGGCGAAGACATCTATCTGGGCAACCAACGCCGCGAGACCGCGCGCGACACACTCGCGCCGACCTCGACCATCATCATCCAGGAGATCCTGCCCGCGCTGAAGCGAGCGCTCGAAAGCACGGACGACCGCGACATCACGTCGTCGTGCCTGGTGGCGATGGCGAAGATTGGCGCGAACCACCCGACGTTCCGCGTGCTGCCCCTGTTCGAGGCGCGCCTCCAGTCAAAGGACCAGGAAACGCGCGAGACCGCCGCGATCGCCCTGGGCATCTCGCAGATGTCCGAGGCGATGCCCACGCTCCAGCACCTCGCCAGCGACACGCCGCAAGGCCGCAGCCTCACCGACCGCGGCGAAGTCGACTCTCGCACCCGCTCGTTCGCGTGCTACGGCATCGGCTTGATCGCGCACGCGTCGAGCAACATCGACCTCAAACGTTCCGCGTTCGACACGCTCGCCCAACTGATCGAGAGCACCGATCGCAACCTCAGCGTTGCCGCAATCAACGGCGTTCGTTTGATCCGCACCAGGAGCGATGTGGCCGGCAAGGAACTCACGCTGCGACGTGACATGCTCGCTGCGCTGTGGTCGTACTACGAGAAGCCCCTCGCCCAAGGTGACCAACAAGTGCAAGCCCACGTCCCGCCAGCGATCGCCACGATCCTGGGACGGGGTGGGGACACCACCGGGGTCTTCAAGCAGCGCTTCGCCGGCGAGCTGGACGGGAAGTACGGCAAGCGCAACATCAACATCTACCAGTCGGCAGCGCTGGCGCTCGGCCAGCTGTGCACCAGCGACAGCGCCGACGAGGTCTACTGCAAGCTGCTGCACGACTACGCCGGGAACGGCCGCGACACCCAGGCGCGCTGCTTCTCGCTCATGGCGTTGGCCGACATCGGTGGCAACGACAACCGCAACCGCCTGCTCACCTGGCTGGAGAAGGGACGCGACCAGGAGAAGGCGTGGAGCGCGCTGGCGCTCGGGGTACTGAGTTTCCACGCGCGGCTTGCCGATCCACGGGCCGAAGTCGACACCACGATCGAACGCGCACTGCGCGCGGTGCTCAGCGACGAGAAGAACGACGAAGTCTTGTCCGCGGTCGCGGTGGGGCTGGGCCTCGGTCGGTGCACGGCGGCGGCCGCCGATCTGCGCCAGTTGCTCGAGCGCTACAAACGACGCGACGAGTTTGCCGGCTACCTCGGCATCGGCCTCGCCTTGATGGGCGATGCGGCGGCCAAGGAACCGCTGCGCGCCCTGGCCGCAAGCTCGATCCGACGACCGGGGCTGCTGGGTCAGGCGGCGGTCGCGCTCGGCTTGCTGGGCGACAAGCAGGTCGCCAACGACCTGTGCGCCATGCTTGCCGCGCCCGACAAGAACGTCGCCAAGCTCAGCGCGCTCGCGTCCGCCCTGGGCCTGATCGGCGATCGGCGCAGCATCAAGCCGCTGGTGACGATGCTGTTCGATCCGTCGATCACCGAGCTGTCGCGCGCGTTCGCGGCGGTCGCGCTCGGCGGCATCGCCGACAAGGAGGCTCTGCCGTGGAACTCGAAGATCGCAGTCGGCCTCAACTACCGCGCGGCCGTCGAGACGCTGACCAACATGTCCAGCGGCATCCTCGACATCCTGTGAGCTAACAGGCGAGCATCACGCGCTGGCCCGCGCCGGCGCGTGCGTGCGCCACCACCAAAACACGCCGCCGAGAGTTGCGAACCCCAAGAGCCACGCCAACCAACCGTTGCGCGTCGCGATGGAAGCGGCGCGCTGCAACCCCGCGAGGAACGCTGTGGTGTCACGCGCCCGCGTCGTCAATGCAGAGCGCAGACCAGCATCGTCAGTCGTCGGCAGTGCGGCCTCGAACTCGGCCCTTGCCCCCACCACGTCATGCAGCGCCCAACGCGCATCGCCGGCGAGCAGCCGTAGATACGGTGTCATCGAGCGCGCGGCCCGCACCTCCGCCAACACCGCTTCCGGCCGCCCGGCCGCCAACAGCGCGTGCGCCACGTTGCCAACGTCGGTCTCGTCACGCGCGCCACCAGCGATCGTCAACGCTGATTCATGATCTGCGTGCGCCAACGCCATCGCTGCGTGCTGCAGGGCGTCGAGCACCGGGCGATCGTCCGTCAGCACGACGCCCGACGGCATGGCACGCCACACGTCGGGCTCCGCAACACGGGCGATCATCGCCGCCAGCTTCCCGTGCACAGGACGCGCCTGTTGCAACGCACTCGGCGTCAACGGCAGCTCTTTGCGGGCGACAAGCACGAAGTTGCGACTCCAAGGCACCCGCAGCGCCCACGCCTCGCCAAACACGCGGCGCATCGTCGAGCCGAGCGCGCGCACCACCGGATCGTCGAAGGACCAGCCGCCGGAGTTGACCGACACCACGCCACCGCGCCGTAGGCAACGCGCCGCGGCCGTGAAGAACTCGAGACTCGCGACGTGCGCCGGCACGTAGATCTGGCGCACGTAGGTGTCGACCAGAATGACGTCGTACGTCGCCGGCGGCGCCCGTTCGACGTACACGCGGGCATCCAAGCCCGTGTAGTCAGTGCCAGCCGCCACTCGCCCGCCAAAGAACTGGTCGCCAAGCTCGACCACCGCTCGGTCGAGTTCGACACCGTCGACGGTGCAGCCCGGGAACGCGTCGGCAAGCAGACGCGCGAAGGTGCCCGCCGCGGCGCCCAACGACAACACGCGCAGGTCGCTGCCGTCAGGCACTCGCCCATCGCACGCCAAGATCGGCGCCGCGACGTGCCAGTCGTAGTAGGCGCCGTCTGTCCAGGCGTTGCCCGCGCGCGCCAGCGAATGGAACGAGTCGAGACCCTCGTTGATCTTCAGCATCGTGACCGCGCCGTCGGCGCGAGGTTCGCGCACGACTTGCAAGAACTGCATCGTGCTCTCGGTCTCCGCAAGCAACTCGATCCCGGCTGGTGCCGGCCGCAGCGGGCCCAACGGCAGGAACGCCAACACGATGGGCAACAGCGCTGCGCTTGCCGGCAGCCGTCGCCCCCGCACCAAGGCCGCACACAGACCCACGACCGCGGCGCATACCCAAACCGACGCTCGGCTGCCGAGCCACGGCACCAGCAGGTGCGTGGCGGCAAACGTGCCCACCAAGCTGCCGAGCGTCGAGCACGCGTTGACCAAGCCACTGGCCCGTCCCACGCGGCTGCCGGACATCACCAGCTCCGCCACCAGCATCGGTCCAGCACAGCCCAACAACAGAATGGGCGGCGCGAACAACAAGAGCGTCGCGACCAGAGAGCCGCGCACCAAAGCTCCCATAGCGGACTCGAGCGACAGATCCTGCGGCACCAGCCAGCCACCGATGGGCGCCGAGCACAGCGGCGCCACCGCAGCACACACACAACCGACGGCAAGCACCAGGCTGAGTCGGCGCATCGCGTTCGGCCGCCCCGCCCACGCGCCACCGAGCCATGCGCCCACCGCCAACGCCACCAGCATCACGCCGATCACGTTGGTCCACACGTACGCACTGTCGCCGAAGTGTGGTGCCAGCAGGCGCACCGCCGTCAGCTCCAGACCCATCATCGCCGCGCCCAACAAGAACGCGACGCTGCCGGCTCGCAAGGCACGCATGTCAGCCGCGACGCGGCACCTCGATGCTGATGGCCGTGGTGAACAGGAAGCCGGGGTCGAAGCGTTGCAAGACCGTGTCGCACAGGAACGACAGCGAGCGCGAACGTCGCATGCTGATCTGCACGCCGTTGACGCGCAGCTCGAACTTGCGGTCCAGGTCGATGAGGGCGTCGTTCAGCAACAGACTGAAGCGCTCAATACGATGGGTCTGCACCGTGATGCGCCCCACCGCCCGGTCGGCAACCACGTCGATGTATGCCAGACCATCCAGGCTGCTGGTGCCCAGGTCGGCGCTGACGACACTCACCCAGTAGCCATCGACGATGCCGTCGGGTCGCATGATGAGGCGGACGTGCTTGCGCAGCAGCTCGCGTCGGCGTTCGCCGCACCAAGTCGTCAACTGCTCGGTGTCGACCGCCCCTACGTCGTAGACATCGCACTGGCCATCCGTAATGGCGAAGGCCTTCTGCAAGGAGGTCACCTCACTGCCGTTGCCAGGCCGCCGAAGCAGGAGCACCGGGATCCCAGCCAGGTTGTCGACCGGGATGTCCTGCGTCGCCCGCGGCGCCCGCAAGATCACCCCCGCAAAACGGTCGGGCGCCGACATGGCAGCACGCAGAACCGGCCGGCACGCCGCGCCGGCAGCATCCATGATCACGCGCTCGCGATCGATGTTGTAGTGGCGCTGCACGACGCCAAGCAGAGCGAACAGGCCCCGTTGCACGAGATCGTCGTCCACCTCACCCTCGGCGTACGCCCAAAGCCGACCCCCCAACGCACCAGTTGCCACGGTCATCGCATCGCGCACGGCGGCGGCGCCCAGGGTCTGCGCCGCGGTCGGCGGTCGCGGCCGAGCCATCGACTGCAGTTCGTACGGCGTGACTTCGATGACGATGGCTTCATCGCTGCTCACGGTAACGCCATACCGCCGCGCCGCGGCCGCAGTCCCCGTTCGTGGCCACACCTGCACGATCGCCGGAATCGGCCGCAATGCGTCGTAGGACGCTGGCACGCGTACCGAGACCCCGGGCAACGCCGACACCGATGACGGCGGCGACGAGTACTGGAAACAACCGGCGAACAGAGCTTGCTGTTGGCTCAGGTTCCGCAACCACTGCTGCCCACGTTGGCCTCGAGGCCAGTCCCGCGACACCTGCGCGCGCAGACGATCGACCTCTGGCGCAGCCTCGGGCGCAGTGGCCGCGTGATGCGCGGCGAACCAAGCCTGCACGTCCGCCCGTAGGCGGCGCAGGTCATCCGCGTCGCTCTGCGCGATCAGCGCCAGCGCACAAAGCACGAAACCCATGGCGCAACGCACGCCTCACTTCGGGGTCGGCGAGTCGCCCTTGGCATCCTTGGACTTGTCGGCCTTCTCGACCGGGACGACGAAGGTCTTCTCCGTGGAAAACAGCATGCCCGGATCGCGCTTCTTGAAGACATTGTCGAGCAGCTTGTTGAGGCTGCGATCGACCTTGAACGGCGGCTGCGCCTTGCCGTTGATGATCGCGGTGATCTCCTTGTCCAGATCGAGGAATGCGTCGCTCAGCAGAAGCGTGAAGTCGGACACGCCGCGGCAAGTCACCGTGACCTTGTTGGCTCCGCGATCGGCGACCACTTCGAGCCTTGGGCGTTGATCCACGGGCACGGTCAACGACTCAGCCGTCCCCATGGACGCCCAGAAAGCGCGCTTCATGACGTCGTGGGTGTTGGCCACCACCACGTGTGGCCGCAACAAGTTGCGTGCGCGACCGTGGCACCAGGCAGCGATGTCGCTCGCCGAGTCAGCGTGCGGGTAAGCCCCCTTGGCGTCGAGCACGGTCGCGGTGCCAGCCGCCAGCTTGTTGAGCGCCTCGGCCAAGCGATCGCATACGTCCTTGGTCTCAGGGCTCCGCAGCAACAGGAACGGGACGCCTGCCAGGCTGTCGAGACGCAGGTCGCCGGGGTCGGTGGGGTACCGAATCACCACGCCAGCAAAAAAGTGCGGCGCGTAGGTCGCTATGCGGAACGCGTAGCCACCACTGCCCTTGCCGCAGTCCAGGTAGATGCGGTCGCGATCCAAGTTCAACGCCTGGCCCAAACCTCCGAGCGTGCCCCACACCGCCAGGCGACGCGCCAAGTCGGCGGCTTCGCCCTCGGGCTTCGTCAAGTCGACCACAGGATCGAAGTCGATCGCGTTGTCGAGGGCGGGCAGAACCAGGGTGAAGTCGCCGGCTTCCACCGCCGACTTCCAGGTCGCCGCGTACCAATCCAGCGGCGAAGTCCAACCTTTGTCGTCCTGACCACGCAGCACGAGCACGGTGGGCATGGGGACGTCGGCGCGGTACTTCTTGGGCAGTACCAAGTCGTAGGTCGGCCAGTCCTTGGTCTTGATGTTGCGCAGGTCGCCGGTGCCGTACTGCCGCTCGAACTCGAAGCAGTTGGTGAAGATGGCGCGCAGATCGACGGCGTTGCCGAGGATGTTCTTCTTCGCCGACTTACCGTCCCAATCCTTCCGCAGCTTGTCCTTGGCGGCCTCTTCGCGCTTGCGTGTGCCCTCCCGGCGGGCGTCGTCCGCGCTTTGGTTGGCGGTGCGCGCCTTGAAGTAGTCCTGCACTTTGCTGCGCAGCGACTCCTGGTCGCCCTTGGCAAGCAGCGCGGCCGGCGTCTCGGTTGCCGGTTGATCTTGCGGTGACAGAAGACAAACCGTGAGCGACAGCGTGATCGACAATGACATTTGGGGTCAGGTCTCGCGTTGGGAAGCGGGGTCTCGGCCTTGCCGTAGCAAGCGGCAACGTTACCGCTTCGGCGCGACGCTGTCAGTGCGCCCCGCCGGGAAAGGCGTAGCCAACAACTCGCGCAGCAGCAGGTGGCGCGCCATCCCGGCCGCGGGAAAGCGTGCCAGCACTGCCGCCAGCGCCGGCGCAGCATCGATCGACGCAGCCGAGTCCGGAGCCCGGCCGGCGCGGATCATGGTCACCAGGTTCGAAGTGGCCGGCCCGCTCGGCGCCTTCTCGGTCTCCAATGCTCGACTCTTGACGAAGGCTGCCACCGCCTCTTGGTCGCGACGCAGCCCCTTGAGCAGGAGGCCGAGATCGTTCCACAGCTCGTGGTCATCCGGCGCCGCCGCGATCGCCTCGCGATAATGCGCCTCGGCCTCAGCCTCGCGGCCCACGTGAAGCAGGGCCAGGGCGAGATTCGCGAGCGCCACTGGATGCCGACCGCTGACCTTCGCCAGCAGCGAGAACGTGAGCAACCCCGCGTCGGTCTTGCCTTCGCGCAGCGCGGTGTCGGCCGCCTCGCACAGCGCGCCGCCGTGCTGCTGGCGCACGGCGTCGACCGCGCGCTCGACGGCGTCCGGCTGCCGCGCCGCCCACATGGCAATCGCCGCCACCGCCGCGCCGGCCTGCTCCGCCATTGCCAACGCCGTCACTTGCACCTCCGCGTGCACCGCATCGTCGCCACCGAGCGCCACGGATTGGCCGATCAGAGTCACCGCTCGCTGCGCAACGCCGGCCCGCAGCGCGGCGAAGGCGGCGGTGGGCAAAGCCGCCCCGCGCTCGGGCGCCTGCGTCGGAATCGCGTCGAACGCGCGCAGGGCGGCGGCATACGCCGACGCAACGTGTGCCGCATCGTTGCGCGCCGCGAGCCGCGTGTCTTCGGCCGCGCGATACAGCGTCGCAAAGTCTTGCGCCGACGGCCCAACCGAAAGCGCGAGCAGCAGGCTCAACCCGAGCACACGTCTCACCGCAGACTCACCTCACGGTCACCGCGCACCACCTGACCGACGACGTAGCAGGGCTCATTCTGCGCCCGCAGCCGCCGAATCACCTCGTCGGCGCGCGCGCTCTCCACGAACAACACCATGCCGAAGCCCATGTTGAACACTCGGTGCGCCTCTTCCGTGCTCACGCCCCCGCGCTCCACCAGGAACGCGAAGATCGGCGGTGCCGGAAACACGCCGCGCTCGATCTCCACCGCGGTGCCGGCCGGCAACACGCGCGGAATGTTGTCGGGTAGGCCGCCACCCGTGATGTGCGCCATGGCAGTGATGAGGTCGTCTTGCAGCAACGGCCACAGCGGCTTCAGGTAGCTCTTGTGCACGGCGAGCAACGCCTCCCCCAACGTCTGGCCGCAAAGTTCCTTCGGCCGATCGCCGAGCTGCATCTCGAGCTGATCGAAGCAGATGCGACGCGCCAGCGAGAAGCCGTTGGTGTGCAGACCCGACGACGGCAGCGCCAGAGCCACCTGACCAACGCGCACGCGGCTGCCGTCGAGCAGCTTGTCGCGCGCCACGCATCCCACGATGGTGCCCGCGACATCGAGTTCGCCCTCGACATATACGCCGGGCATCTCCGCCGTCTCGCCGCCGAGCAGCGCGCAGTCGTTGGCCTTGCAGCCGCGCGCCACACCGACGATCACCTGCGTCACGCGCGCTGGCACCATGCGCGCCGTCGCCACGTAGTCGAGGAAGAACAAGGGACGCGCCCCCTGCACCAGGATGTCGTTGACGCAGTGGTTGACCAGGTCTTCCCCCACCGTCGACACGTCGTTGGCGCGCTGCGCGACATTCACCTTGGTGCCCACCCCATCCGTCGACGCCACCAGGAGTTGGCCGTCCGCGCCCGCGGCGCGTGGGTCGAACAGGCCGCCGAAGCTGCCGATGTCGCCAAGCACTCCCTTGGTGAAGGTGGCGCGGATGGCATCCCTGGCGTCGGTGACCGCCTTGTACTTGGCGTCGATGTCGACGCCGGCGGCGCGGTATGCAGATGGCTGACCTGTCACTGGATGTCTCCGGTCGGGAACTCGGCGCGCAGCCGGGCGAAGATCTCGCGGTTGTTGGCGAAGGCGATGTCGTCGGGCAACGCATCGAGCGCGAAGAAGCGCGCCTGCGCCGCATCATCAGCCGCGCACAGCTCGCCAGCAACGGGCGAGGCAAGGTACGCGATCACGTTCACGCGCCGGCGCGGATCGTCGGTAGCGTAGAACACATCGAGCAGCCGACGAATGCGTACCACGAGGCCGGTCTCCTCGGCGACCTCGCGGATCGCCGCGGCGGCGGGGTCTTCGCCGTAGTCTTGGAAGCCACCCGGCAGTGCCCACGCCCCGAGGCACGGCTGGATGTTGCGCTGGATCAGTAGCACCTCGCGCCCGCGCGCGACCACCGCGCACGCCGCCGACGACGGCGGTCGGAAGTGCACGAACGCGCAGGCCGAGCACGCCTGCCGCGGCGCACCGAACAGCGTGCGCACTTGCAGCGGCGCGCCACACCACAGGCAATACGTAGCTTGGGGGTCGAGCATCGATGAACGCAGGGCAGTCGAAAGCCCGAGGCTAACACGCGGGGGGCGCGCGACGGGACGTTATGGTTAGGGGATGCCGCCGCGCGGCCTCGCCGTCATCGCCCTGCTTGCCGTCACCGCGACGCATACGTCGATCGAGGCGCAGGTGCCGAGCGCGCCGCGCTTCGACCGCGACGTTCGTCCGATCCTGGCCGCCAAGTGCTTTGCCTGCCACGGCCCCGACGCCGGACACCGCAAGGCTGACCTTCGCCTCGACGTGCGCGCCGAGGCGATCGTGGCGGGCGCGTTCGTGCCGGGCGACGCCGAGGCCAGCGAGTTGGTGCGACGCATCGAACACCAAGATGCCAAGGAACGGATGCCGCCCGTGCGCAGCGGCCATGTGTTGAACTCTGCCGAGCGCGCGACGCTGCGCCAGTGGATCGCCAACGGCGCCGACTACGAAGCGCACTGGGCCTTCGTCGCCCCGCAGCGACCTTCGCCGCCGGCCGACCTTCCGCTATGGCTGGGGCGCAACCCGATCGACGCCTTCGTGCACCAAGGTGCCCGCGCGCACGGACTCGAGCCATCACCCCCCGCGCCGCCGTCCACGCTCATCCGCCGCCTGAGCCTCGATCTTCTGGGCCTACCACCGACCCCCATCGAGGTCAGCGCTTTCGTCGCCGATCAGTCGCCCGATGCCTACGCCCGCCTGCTCGACCGGCTGTTCGCGTCGCCCCACTACGGCGAGCACATGGCGCTGCCCTGGCTCGACGCGGCGCGCTACGCCGACAGCAACGGCTATCAGCACGACGGCGATCGGCAAGCTTGGCCGTGGCGCGACTGGTTGGTGCGCGCGTTGAACGCCAATCGACCGCTCGATGAACTGGTCGTCGAGATGCTGGCCGGCGATCTGCTGCCGCAGCCGACCCGCGACCAAAGGGTCGCCACCGCGCTGCAGCGGCATCACGCGATCAACAACGAGGGCGGCGCCATCCCTGATGAGGTGCGCTTTCACTACGTCGTCGACCGCGTGCACACGTTCGCGACCATGTTCCTCGGGTTGTCGGTCGGCTGTGCACAGTGTCACGACCACAAGTACGACCCGATCACACAACGCGAGTACTACCAGCTGTTCGCCTTCTTCGACAACATCGACGAGGACGGCACGGTGGGGCCGTCGCGGCGCAACAGCTACCACGAGTTCCAAACCAGCAAGCCCACGATCGAGCTGGCCGACAGCGAGCAACGCGCCGCCCTCGACACGGCGCGCGCCGCTGCCAAGGCGGCGGCCGAGGCGTATCGCGCCGTAGACGCCGCGGTGGGCCGCGCAGAAGCCGTTTGGCTGCGCGGTGTCGACGACGCGGCGCTCGCGCGGTTGCCCGAACCGATCGCAGCGGCCGTGCGCAAGCAGCGGGGCACGCCCCTCACCGACGCCGAGCAGCGCCGCCTGCGTTCGTACTATGCGACGGTGGTCGCGACGAACGCCGCCTGGGCAAGCGCGCAGCGTGTGGTCCATCGCGCCGAGGCCGCGCTGGCCGATCTGCACGAGCGCGTGCCGGTTCTGATGGTGATGCAGGAACGGACGGAGCGCCGGCCGACCCACCTGCGCCTTCGCGGCGCCTACGACCAGCCGACGGGTGAACCGCTGACGCCCGGCGTGCCGGCGGTGCTCGGCGCCTTGCCAAGCGACGCCACGCGTGATCGCCTCGGCCTGGCGCGCTGGCTGGTGTCGCCGCACCACCCGCTGTTCGCCCGCGTGTTCGTCAACCGCACGTGGCAGGCGTTCTTCGGGCGCGGCTTGGTGGCCACGCCCGAGGACTTCGGCGCCACCGGCGAGCGCGCGAGCCACCCGGAGTTGCTCGACTGGCTGGCGGTCGAACTGATCGACAGCGGCTACGACGTGCAACACCTGCAACGCTTGATCGTCAACAGCGCGACCTACCGCCAGAGCGCGGTGTGCCCGCCGGCGCAGAGCCAGGCGGATCCGCACGCCGTCTGGCTGGCGCGCAGTCCGCGCTACCGGCTGTCGAGCTTTGCGCTGCGCGACCAAGCGCTCGCCGTCGCGGGCCTACTCGATCACCGGCTGTTCGGTCCACCGGCCTACCCGTACCACCCGCCGGGGCTGTGGCTCGACGTCAGCTTCGACGTGTTCGCCTATCCCGACGGCCGCCCGGGCGAGCAGCATCGGCGCTCGCTGTACACGTTCTGGCGACGCACGGTCGCGCCCCCCACCATGTTCGATGCCGCCAACCGACAGACCTGTGTGGTGCGGCCATCGCACACCAACACGCCGCTGCACGCGCTGGTCTTGCTCAACGATCCGACCTACGTCGAGGCGGCACGGGTGTTGGCGCAGCGTGTGCTGAGCGCGGCGGCCGAGACCGACGCGCGCTTGCGATGCATGTTCGAACAGGCGACCGCACGCGCACCGAGCGGCGCTGAACTCGCGGTGCTGCGCGCTGCCTTGCAGCGCGAGTGCGATCGCTTCGCGCGTGACCCGCAAGCGGCGCAGCAGTTGGTCTCGGTTGGCGTGCATCCGGTGGCAGCCGACCTCGATCGCGGCCAGCTCGCGGCGTGGACCGCCGTGGCGCAACTCGTGCTCAACCTGGACGAAGTGCTGTGCCGCCCATGAGCCCGCCGCCCAACTTCCTGGGGCAAGCTGCGGTCAGCCGGCGTGACTTCCTGCGGACAACAGCGCTGGCCGGCCTCGCGGCGCACGCCGAGGGCGGGCCGCATCGGCCGCCACGGGCCAGACGGATCGTGTGGCTCATGCAGAACGGCGGGCCGTCGCACGTGGACCTCTTCGACCCCAAGCCCGAACTCGTGCGCCGCGCCGGCGACGACCTGCCCGACAGCGTGCGGCAAGGGCAACGCCTCACCACGATGACGTCGGGGCAGAAGGGCTTTCCGCTGTTGCCACCGCAACGGCCCTTTCGTCGGTTTGGTCAGAGCGGCACCGAGATCTCCTCGCTGCTGCCCTACATCGGCTCGCTCGCCGACCGCATCTGCTTGGTGCGCAGCATGCACACCGACGCGATCAACCACGCCCCCGCCGTCACCGAGTTGCTCACCGGCCATCAGCTTCCCGGCCGGCCGAGCCTCGGGGCGTGGCTGGCGTATGCCCTGGGCAGCGACAACGCCGACTTGCCCGCGTTCATCGCCCTCACCTCACGCGACCGCGAGAACTCGTGCGGCCAACTGCTGTACGACCACTACTGGGGCAGCGGCTTTCTGCCGTCGCAGCTGCAAGGCGTGAAGCTGCACGGCCAGGGCGACTTGGTGCCGTTCCTGTCGAACCCGCCCGGCGTCACGCGGCAGGCGCGGCGCGCGCTGCTGCATGATCTGGCGACGCTCAACGCCATGCAACATGAGGTAAACGGCGACCCGGAAACGCTGGCGCGCAGCGCGCAGTACGACTTGGCGCACCGCATGCAGGCGAGCGTGCCCGAACTCGTCGACACCACCGACGAGCCACCGCACGTCTTGGCGATGTATGGACCCGACGTGCAGCGCCGCGGTTCGTTTGCCAACAACTGCCTGCTGGCGCGCCGCCTGCTGGAGCGCGGCGTGCGCTGTGTGCAGCTCATGCACGCCGGCTGGGACCAGCACAACAACATCTCGACGCAGCTCGCGATCCAGTGCCACGACACCGACCAGCCTTCGGCAGCCCTGGTCTTGGACCTGTTACAGCGTGGCCTCCTCGACGACACCCTCGTCGTATGGGGCGGCGAGTTTGGCCGCACGCCGTTTTGCCAAGGCGACCCCAAGGCCGCGCGCTACGGCCGCGATCACCACGGCAACGCCTTTTCGATCTGGCTCGCGGGCGCCGGCGTGCGGGCCGGCAGCGTGGTCGGCGCCACCGATGCCTTCGGCTACAACCCGGTCGACCGCCGCGGCGACACCATTGCGCCAACCAAACACGCGCCACACGCCGACGCGGTGCACGTGCACGATCTGCAGGCGACTCTGCTGCACTTGCTGGGCATCGATCACGAGCGCTTGACCTACGTGCACCAGGGTCGGCGCTACCGCTTGACGGACGTGTTCGGGCGGGTGATGCCGGATCTGTTGGCGTGATCGCGCGTCGCCACAACCCGATGGGTTGCGCCCCAGTGGCTTACCGACCCTGCACGTCTACCAGAACATGGTGCGGTGCACGGGATTGGAGAGGACCGGCCCGCTGGCCATGACTTGCACGCCCTGGGTTGCGAAAGTCTGACCAGACAGCTGACCAAACGCCGGCACCGGCAATGACCAAGGTTGCGAGCCGGGCAAGTTCAGCGACCCGGTGGCGACCAACAAAAGCCGCGCGGGGTCGACGAACAAGTCGCCCTGCAGCGCCGCCACGAACACGGGCGGCTGCGGGAGCGACAAGACGACGACATACGGGCCGCTCGCAAGGCTCGTGAAGGAACCGTCCGACGTCGACGCAATGCGCGTCTCGGCGAGGTGCACCGCAGGGATGTCGCGCGTGGCCACGGGGATGTCCGTGATGGGCACGTGGATCGCGACGCTGGTTCCTACGACGATCTGGCTGTTCCCGCGACCGTAGGTTGCCGGATTCAAGGGGGCGAATCTCGGATCGCCCAGCAGCGTCGCACCACTGATGGTCGCGCTCGAGTCGTCCAGATAGATCGGCGCCTGCTGATAGTTTCGACCGAGGTGGTAGATGACCTCGCCGTTCAACGCGCAGTCGGAGATGGTCAACTTGCTGCGCCGCGCGTGGATGAGCGGACGCAGCCCACAGCGGTGCAGTGCCACCGAACTGTCCGTGCACGACACGTCGCCACCCCAGTCGAACCGACAATCGACCACGGCCACCGCGGCACAATTGGTCGCCTCGATGTTCCAGCCATAGCCGACGGGTTGTGTTCCACACCGTTCGATCAGCACCTGACCGAGGCAGTTCTGCAACTGCATGCCCTGGGGAGTCTTCAGTTGATAGAGACTCGCAATCTGCGCGGCCGGGAGATCGCGGACGACCAGGGGCTGATCCCAAATCGTCACGTCGAACTCGCCGCGCACGAACAAGCCCTTGCGCAGGGTTGCGTGGGCATAGGTACCGTCGCGCACGAAGACCGTATCGCCGGGCAGCACGCGGGGGTCGTCGAAAGCGGCTTGCAAGGTGGTGAAGGTGCCGCCGCCTTGGCCATCCACGGTCCAGCGCGATTGGCTGAGTGCCAAGCCGGGCAGACAGGTGACAGCGGCATGGCACAGGAAACGATGCATCATCGATGGCTCCGTCTAACGTTCTGGTTGGGCTGACGCGACACCGGGATACTACTACTACTACAGCGAGGGGTCGAGCTCGTGCTGGGCGACGCCTGGTTCCGCTTGAACCCAGGTCCATGCGGCGTCGATGTCTTCCTGCCAGATCCACTCGCACGATGCCCGTCCTCGAACTCACGACGCTGATCGCCGCCCCCATCGGGCTGGTGTTCGATCTGTCGCGCAGCGTCGACCTGCACGTGGAGTCGACGGCGCACACGCGCGAACGGGCCGTGGCCGGACGCACGCGAGGACTGCTGGGCCTGGGCGATGTCGTCACCTGGGAGGCGAACCACTTCGGCCTGCGGCAGCGATTGACGGTGAGGATCGTCGCGTACGACCGTCCACACCACTTCCGCGACTCGATGGTGTCGGGCGCGTTTCGTCGGTTCGACCACGACCATCGCTTCGACAGCGACGATCAGATGACGCGCGTGACGGACACGTTCGACTACACGTCACCGCTTGGCCTGCTCGGCAAGCTGGCGGATCAGCTGTTCCTGAAGCGGTACATGCGACGGTTGCTCAGGACGCGCAATGCCGTCATCAAGGCCGTCGCCGAAGGCGGCGACGCGCAGCGCTTCCTGGCGCTCCGCTGAGCTGCGTGTCTTCCTTGGTCATACCGAGCACGCGCCACACGCCGACGCGTCGACTAAGGGCCCGCGCAGGAACAGATTGGCCAATTGGGCGAGTCCGCGGCGTTCAGCCTACTTTCCGCAGAATAGGTTGATAGGGACCTTTGACAGTTGATGCCGTTGCAGATTTCGAGCTAGCGGGCGGAGTGGTCATGCGACGAGAGGATGGACGGAGAGTTGGGTAAGGATTGGTTTGTGTGGAGTACAGA
>JANPER010000114.1:0-23054 GCA_031423015.1 Planctomycetota bacterium
GGGGTACACCGACGCTCTGCCGATCGAGCGCCACTACCGCGACGCGATCGCGTTGACGATCTACGAGGGGACGAGCGAGATCCAGCGGCTGATCCTCTCGTGGGACCTGCTCGGAAAGGATCTCGGGGGCCCCGCCCGCGGGGGCGGCGCAAGGAAGGACAACGCATGACCACCGACGTCCCCTACTGGAACCCGAAGTGTGAGACGCTGCCGCGCGAAGACCTGCGGCGCCTCCAGACGAAGAAGTTGCGCGTCGTCGCGGAGCGGGCCTACGCACAGAGCCCGTTCCACCGCCGCCTGATGGACCAGGCGAAGGCGAAGCCGCACCGGATCCGGCGCTACGAGGACATCCGGCGGCTGCCCTTCACGACGCGCGAGGCGTGGATGGAATGCCAGGCGCAAACGCCGATGTTCGGCGACATGCTGGCGCAGCCGCCCGACGACGCGATGCGCTACCACCTGACGAGCGGCACCACGGGGCGCACGCCGCTGCGCGTGCTCGACGGCCGGACGGACTGGAAGTGGATCGCCGAGTGCTGGTGCTACGGCTTCCACGGCTTCGGCGTTCGCCCGAAGGACGTCGTCTTCTTCGCGTTCTCCTACGGCACGTTCATCGGCTTCTGGGGCGCGCACTACTCTTGCGAGAAGATGGGCTGCTTGGTGCTGCCGTCGGGCAACATGACGACAGAGAACCGCGTCAAGCAGCTCGTCGAGATGGGCGCCACCACGGTGTGCGCGACGCCCACTTACGCGCTGCGCATGGCGCAAGAGGCGCAGAAGATGGGGATCGACATTCCAAAGCACGGTAAGGTGCAGCGCGTGATCGTGTCGGGTGAGCCCGCCGGCAGCATCCCGGCCACCAAGAAGCTCATCGAGGACATGTGGGGCGCCAAGTGTGGCGACACTGCGGGCATGACCGAGATCGGCACCATCATGGTGTTCGAGTGCAGCCATCAACCGGGCGGGGTGCACGTGATCGAGGATCACTTCATCGAAGAGGTGCTCGATCCCGACAGCGGCGAGCCCGTGGGCTACGGCGAACGCGGCGAGCGGGTGGTCACGTCGTTTGGCCGCGGCTTCATCCCGCTGCTGCGCTACCGCACCAAGGACCTGGTGGTGAAAGTGCCGCACAGCAAGTGCACGTGCGGGCGCACCTTCGACATCTTCGACGGCGGCATCCTGGGACGCGTCGACGACATGAAGCTGGTGCGCGGCACCAACGTGTATCCGCGCGCGGTCGAGGCGATCGTGCGCGAGCACGGCGAGGTGGAGGAGTTCCAGATCATCCTCACGCGCCAGGACGGCCTGCGCGATGAGATCACCGTGCAGGTCGAACTCAAGCCCAGTGCCGCGGCGCGCTGGCCGTTCATCGAGAAGAAGCTCGGCAAGGATCTCGCCGACGCGCACGAGGGCCTGCGCTTCAACCTCGTGCAGGCCAGCACTGGTGAGCTGCCGCGCTTCGAGTTGAAGGCCAAGCGCCTGCAGGACTTGAGGACCAAGCCATGAGTGCGACCATCCCCGACAAGGACCTTCTTGGCCGGCCGCTGACCGCGCACGAACGCGAACTGATGGACCTGTATCTGCGCCTCAAGTCGATGTCGGCCAACACCGACCTGCCGCCGTGCGCGCTGATGAACTGCCGGCAGGCGATGGTGATGCTGTGGAACGCCTGCGTCGACTTGAACTTGGTGTTCGAGGAGCCGGGGGTGGACTGAGAAACGCGGCTCGCGCCCAAGTCGACGAACCGCGATGGGCGTTTCACCGGTGAGCGATCCGAAACGGGACAGCCCGGCACTCATATGTGCACCTATACTTGCCATGGGGCCACCTCGCGCTAGGCTGGCGCCAATGTCTCAGCTCACGCTGTATCTGGATGACGCCACGCGAGCCCGCATCGAGCGCGCGGCCAAACGTGCCGACACATCGGTGTCCCAATGGGTCAAGGAGCGCCTGGTCGAGGCGTTGGAGCGAACCTGGCCCAAGGACTACTCGGCGCTCTTCGGCTCCTTGGCCGACACCGACATGGTCCGCCCCGACCAACCGTCCCTGTCGGACGATCTGCCGAGGAAGCGCATCCGGTGAAGACTTGGTTCTTGGATACGAACGCGTGCATCGACTACCTGCGCGGCAGCAGTGACAGCCTCCGGGCGCGACTTCTTGCTTGCGCACCCCACGCGATCAAGATTGCGTCGATCGTGGAGGCCGAGCTGCGTCTCGGCGCGCAGAAGAGCAAGGACAAAGACCGGGCTGCGTCGGCCGTGGCCGCGTTCCTGGCGCCTTACGAGATCGTCGCATTCTGCACTCGAGGTGCACACCGATACGCCGAGATCCGCGCGGAGCTGGAGCGAAAGGGTCAGCGCATCGGCGCGAATGACATGGTTCTCGCAGCAACCGTCGTCGCGCACGAGGGTCGACTGGTGACCAACAACACTCGCGAGCTTGGTCGTGTCGTCGGGCTGCAATGCGAGGACTGGATCGAGGACGATCCACCCGCGCGCGGCCGGCGACGAGGCACTGCGAAGTAGCCGGGACTCGAATGGGCTGGTTGTCGCCGCGCGGCCACTTCGTCGTCAGCAAGAGCAGGACCCGGACTACCTCTTATCCCTGGCCGCTCGAATCGGCCGGACGTCGGTGGCGAATGCGCTCAGGCCGTGCGTGACGATCACGAGCGTCGGCTCCTTGTGGTGCACGGCCATGTCGACGACCGGAGCCGTCGGCAAGCCCCTGCAGAGGGACAGCCAGTTCGCGCCGTCATCGATTGAACAATAGACGCCGAGGTCAGTGCCCACGTAGAGGATGCCCTTCGCAACGGGATCCTCGATCACGACGTTCACGGGTTCTGCCGGGAGCTCGCCCGCCATGGATGTCCACGTCCGACCGTAGTCCTTCGATTCGTAGACGTATGAACGGCGATCGCCGGCGCCGGCGTCCGACAGACAGACGAAGATCCGATCTCGGTCGTGGCTCGACGCGCGCACGCGGCGCACCGGCTTCTTCGGGAGCCCCTCGCCGGCGGCGCGCCACGTCTTGCCGCCGTCCTCGGTAAGGGCGATCCGCGCCCGACCGGCGCCGCTGATCAAACGCTGTGCATCGAGCGGTGACTCACTCAGGGCAACGATGGCGTCGTGGCCGCCGGTCAGGTCTTCGCTGATGCGCGCCCAGCTGTCGCCGCGATCCGGCGAACGCATCACGTACTGCGTCGCGCAGTAGAGCACGCCTTCCGCGTGGCGCGAGGACATCAGCGGCGTGTTCCACGAGAAGCGCAGCGGCGGCTCCCCTTTCTCGGCGCTCGGCGTGATGCGCTTGCCGGAGCCTCGTTCCCAACGCACGGGCGCGCCCGGGCTCTTGCGGTGCATGTCCCCATTCTGGTGTTCGTAGTACTCCGTGCCATCGCCGCTCGGATCGGGAAACGTGGCGAAGCCGTCGCCGCCATCCCACTGGTCGAGGAAGACGTAGCGCCAGGCGTCGGAACGCTCGTCCACGAGCTCAGCGGTCGACGGCGCGACGAGCGACGCGTTGTCCTGCGTGCCACCCCAGATGCGGAACGGCTCCGCGTCATCGAGATGCACCGTGTAGAACTCGGCGATCGGCAGGTTGTTGAGGTGCAGCCAGCTGCGCGCCCGATCCATCGACACGTAGAGGCCACCGTCGTTGCCGAGCAGGATGCGGTCGGGGTTCTGCGGGTCGATCCACAGATCGTGCATGTCGAGGTGCATGCCCTTGCCCGGATGGTCGAGGAGGCGGAAGACCTTCTCGCCGCCGCGCTCGAAGGTCTTGCCGCCGTCTCTGGAACATAAGAGGCGCGTGCCGCAGATGTAGACAGCGTCGGCGTTGTCGGGCGAGACGATGACGTCGCAGAAGTCCCAGCCGACGTACGTATCGACGTACTTCTCGATCGTGCGCACCCAGCTGTCGCCGCCGTCGTCCGAACGGAACAGTGCGCCCCCCACGTCATAGCGCCCGTCGCCGGGCGGCGAGTGGTCGACCATCAAGGCGTAGAGCACGCCCGTGCGTGAAGCGGCGGCGGCGATGGCCACGCGGCCGACATCCTTGCCCGTGAGCAGGCCGCCCGCGAGGCGCTGCCAGTTCTCTCCACCATCGCTCGTGCGATACACGCCGCTTTGCCCGCCACCGCCGCGATCCCAGGCCGCCGCCCAGAGGCGCTGCGGATCGAACGGGTCGATCACGAGGTCGATGATCGCCACCTCTTCGCCGACGAACAGCGCGCGCCGCCAGCTCGCGCCGCCATCCTCGCTCTTGTAGACGCCACGCTCGCCACCGGCGCCGCGATGGCGACCGATCGCGGCGACATAGACGACGTCGGAGCGGTTCGGATCGACGAGCACCTTGCCGATGCGTGCGCTGTCGCAGAGGCCCATGTTGCGCCAGGTTCGACCGGCGTCGGTCGACTTGAACACGCCGGTGCCGTCATAGGAATTGCCGCCGAGATGCGCCTCGCCGGTTCCCACCCAGACGGTGTCACTGTTGCTCGGATCCACCGTCACGTCGCCGATGGCGAACGTTGACTCCTTCTTGAAGACCTGCTCCCAGCTCAGGCCGCCGTTCACGGATCTCCACACGCCGCCGGAGCCGACACCGACGAAGAGGATGCTCGGGCGGCCTTTCGGCGAGTCGATGCTCTCGACGCGACCGCCACAGTTCTTCGGTCCGAGAGCGCGCCATGGGAGCCCGGAGAAAGGTGATGCCGTTTCGAGCGCCAGATGCCGCTCCCACGAGACGAGGCTGGCGATGCCGCCCACAATCGGGTCTTGCGCCAGAGCAGGCAGCGCCAGGCAGGAGAACACGATGAGTCGGCGAGCAGGGTTCGAGATCATGGCTGGACCATGATGACAGGATCATGGTCAGTCTCGCATGACCGTTTGCGCGCGGCGCCCCTACGGCGCGCGCAGCTACTGCCGCATGCGGACCATCCAGGCCTCGGTCACGCGCCAGCAACCCGCGCCGTCGTAGAGCACGCCTTGCATGGACAGCGTCTGGTCGATCAGCGTGCTGGGCAGGATCAGGCTGGCTTCCATGAAGAACGGCACGCTGATCAGGGGCAGGAGGTAGAGCGAGCTGGGCTGACACACGAGGGGAGGGGTCAGAGCGAGCACCGGCGTGGTGCTGGATCCCGCCGTGATCCACAGCGCCGCCAGCCCAAGCGGTGAATCGAAGCGCACGCGCAGCGGCAGGTTGATGCGGAGCAGCCCGTACGGTCGCGAGGTCGGACGTCCCTCGATCCGCAGCGGCGTCGCGTTCTGCTGCGTCAAGTCCGCCAGGTCGGTGTCCCAGGTCAGCTCGTAGGTGCTGCTGCTCCCAGGCGCACTGGGCGTCTGCCCGCCGAACATCACGATGCGCTGGGTCGATGGATCGTAGGCGGCAGCGGGGTTCTCGGTGCCGGTGAAGGTCGGCGTTTCCGGCGTGCGCGGCGTCCAGGTGCGGCCATCGAACTCCCAGATCTCATTGAGGTAGGAACCGTCGTAGCCGCCGATCAGGACAATGCGGTTGCGGCCCGCATCGAACACCATCGCGGCGTTGACCCGCGCCCCAGGACTGCGCGCGGGATGGAGTTGCGTCCAGCTCGTGGTGAGGGGATCGAACTCCCAAGTGTCGTTCAGGAACGTGTTGCCGTCGTCGCGGCCACCGAACAGCACCAAGCGGCGACGCTGGTCGTCGAACGCCATGGCGTGGGTGTCGCGCGTGCTGGGCCGGGTGGCCGTGGTGAGTTGGCGCCAGCGCGAACCGAAGGTGGCTGGTTCCAATCGCCACAGGTCATTGAGCTTGACGCCATTGCTGTCGTAACCGCCGAAAAGGTAGGGGCGATAGCCGTCGTTCTTGTCGCTGGCGAGGGCGTGGTTCAGCCGCGCGGCTGGCTGCCCGGTGACCAACACGACGTTCCAGGACAATGCGCTGCTGTAGGCCCAAGAATCGCCCAGTGCCATTCCGTTGCTGTCCAAGCCGCCGAACAGCAGCACTCCCTGCGAGCCATAGCGAGTCATCGCCGCCGCGGATCGTGGAGATGGGCCACCGGCTGCTGTCAGGTTCTGCCAAGTCGAGCCGTCGAAGCGGAAGGTGCTGTCCATCGCTGTTCCGTTGGAGTCGCGACCGCCGAACAGAATGCAGCCTGTTGCACCGTCGTGTGCCATCATCGCGTCGTTGGTCGAAAATGGTCGCGCGGCGTCGCCGACCTCGGAGCGAAACGAGTTTCCGTCCCAGGTCCACACTTCGTCGCCGTTGGTGGAGAAAGGATCGAACCCACCGAGCAGAACGCATCGTGCGCGGGAATCGTCGTAAACGAAGGCGGTGTCGCCCGGGAGCGCTGGCCGGGTTGTGTTGCGTTGCGTCATGCTCAACCAATTGCCTTCGAAGAGCTGGTTGTACGACGCGTACAGCACCATGACGCCGCGCGACTTGTCATAGCACAGCGCGTGGGGTCCGCCGCCGAACAGCATGCCGCCGTAGTCATTCCACGTCGTTCCGTTCCACTCCGAGTAATGCGTGTTGCTGATGATCAGCATGCGACCGCGGCTTTCGTCGAACGCCATCGCCTCGGGGAAACTGCGCGCCGGGATGCTCGACCAAGTGGCTCCGTCGAACTCGAAGTAGCTCGGCGGACTGTCGCAAGCGAGCACCGCGCGCTGCCGGCTGGTGTCAAGGGCGAGGGCATAACGCGCGTTGGCCAGCCGTGGCGGCTCGTTGGCTGCGGGCACGCTTTGCCACGCCCCCGATCGGTAGCGGCGTGTGCCGTTCTCGTCGAAGGCCAACCCCGAATTGGGATCGCCAGGGAACGAGCAGCTCGCGCGCGCACCTGTGCCCAGCGGCGAACGCACCGTCGTCATCCCCTTGCCGTCCCACTCGATGGTACGGTCGCGGTCAGATGCCACCACCACATGGCGGCCACGGTCATAGAAGCCGCTGGTACTGGTCAGGCCGAGACCGTGTTTGTTGCGTTCGAGCACCCGGAGTTGAGCGGGCGATGGCGTCGTCGCCAGGTGCGCAGCAAGCAGGGCGAAAAGGAGAATCCGATGAGTTGAAGGAGCGTGTCGCATGGGAATGAAAACTCGTGGGCGTTGTGCTGGCGCGCTTGTGCGCGAGTGCCCGGTGCAGTGCACACTTCCGCCGCCCGTGGCGCTCCTTCGCGAAAAATCTTCCCAACCTTGGTTGGCGGCCGGCGCCGCCATGCCTGGCGGCTAGATCGGGCGACCGCGCTGCGCGTCGAGTTCCGTGGTCAACGCGACCAACGCGCGCGCCAGCAGCGACCGCACGGCGACTTCGCTGCGATGCATGATGCGGGCAATCTCGGCGTGCGGCAGTTCGGCAAGGCGTGCCAGCGCGATCACTTCGCGGTAGTCGGGGGCCAGTGCATCCAGCGCTTGCTCGAGTCGCGCATCGGTTTCCCGCCCGACGGCCACTTGGCTCGGTGAGTTGGCCGCGGCCGCGGCGTCCGGGATGGCGTCGGGGTCGAGGGCCGCACCCGGCGAGCTCCGGCGCTTGTGCGCGCCGTGCGCGCGCAACCGCATGCGGATCTTGTTGAGCGCGGCGGTGAACAGCCAGCTCCGGAAACGTGCTTCGCCTTGCCATTCGAACTCGGCGCCGGCCTCGACGAGTTCGCGGCACGTCGACTGCACGAGGTCGGACACCGATTCGTGCAGGCGCTGCGGCGCGTCGACTTGCGCGCGGATGAACGCGCGCAGCCGCGGCAGATAGCGCACGAGCAGGTCATCGATGCTGGCGGCGTCGCCCTGAGATGCGCGCAGGGCCAACGCCTCGTCATCGGGTAGAGGCATCGTCGACTATCCTAGTATTCGAAGACCGCCACGTCGGCGGCTCCTTTGCACTGTCCTGAGCGATGAACCCGACCGACGAACTCCTGTTCGAGGTGCTCGATCGACCTGCTGCCGAGTGGGTCGAAGCGCTCGACGCGCTGTGCGCGCGCCACGCCACAGAAGCGACCGAGCTGCGCCGGCGCTTCGCGCTCCTTTGCGACTCCGGGGTGACGACGGCAGCGGCGGCTGCCACAACCGCGACCGCACGTCACCTCGACCACGATCTACCGGAGCGTTTCGGGCCGTACCGCCTGCTGCAACGCTTGGGTGGCGGCGGCATGGGGGTGGTCTATCTGGCGCGGCACGAACAACTCGCGCGCCAGGTCGCTCTCAAGTTGATTCGCCCCGAGCGCCTCTACTTCGAGAACGCGCGCGAGCGCTTTCGGCGCGAGATCGAAGCGGTGGCTCGCCTCGCGCACCCTGGATGTGTGCAGATTCATCAGGTCGGCGACGAGCAGGGTGTCCCGTACTTCGCGATGGAGCACATCGTCGGCGTCGGTTTCGATCATCTGGTCGATACCCTGCGCGCGCGGGGGAACGACGCGGCGGCGCTTGGCAAGCTCAACGGCGCCGACCTCATCGCCGTGCTGCGCCAACACACCGCGGACAGGGTGGAGACGGCCTCGACTGAGTTGTTCAAGGAAGCGTGGGTGCGGACGTGTTTGCGTCTGGTGCTCGCTGCGGCCGAGGCGCTGGCGCACGCCCATGGCCGCGGCGTCGTGCATCGCGACGTCAAGCCATCGAACCTCATGCTGACCGCGGCCGGACGGGTGGTGGTGATCGACTTCGGCCTTGCGGTGGCGGAAGGCACCAGCCGCATGACGCGTTCGGGGGCGTTCCTCGGCTCGCTGCCGTACATGGCGCCCGAGCAGGTGCGCGGTGATCGCGACGCGCTCGATGCACGCAGCGACGTGTACGCCCTGGGCGTGTGCCTCTACGAGCTGTTGACGCTGCGATCGCCGTTCGAGTCGGGCAGCGCCGAGCAAACGCGTCAGAGCATCTTGAATGGCACTGTGCCGCCGTTGCGCGCCTGCAATCCGGCGGTCGACGCCGACGTGGCGACGATGTTCGCGCGCGCGACGGAGCTCGAGTCAGAGCGGCGCTACCAAACGATGCACGCCTTTGCCGCCGACCTCGCCGCGGCGCTGGAACATCGACCGATCGCGGCCCGTCCTGCCACCGCATGGCGGCATGGCGTGCGCTGGGCCCGGCGTCACCCGGCGTGGGCCACGGCGCTGGCGCTGGCAGCCTGCGCCCTGCTGTTCGTGCCGCTCGTTGTGTCGATTGCGGTCGCTGGGCAGCGCGACCTCGCGCGCGCGGCCGAACAGCTCGCACGCCGACGTGAGTATGCCGCCCACGTCGTGGCCGCCAACGCGGCGCTCAGCGCTGGCAACGGCAGCGAGGCGCGGCGGCGGCTGGACGCGTGCCCACAGGATCTGCGCGGCTTCGAATGGCGCCATCTGGAGCGTGGGCTCGACGGCGCGCTCCTCACGATCGCGGTGCAGCAAGAGCCCTTGAGTGCGGTGGCGGTGTCGCGCGACGCTGCGTTCCTGGCGGCAGGCAGCGAGTCCGGTGCGGTCGCGGTGTTCGCGGTGAACCAGTCCAACGCGCGCCGCGACCTGCGCAAGGCCGGGTCGCGCATCCAAGCGTTGGCGTTCGATGCGCCGGCCGCGGCGCTGTTCGTGCTCGACGACGATGGGGTTCTATGCCGGTTCGATCGCAAGAGCGGCGCCTTGCTGCACCAGCGGGCGCGCGGGGCGCCGGGCGAACGCATCGCGTTGGCGCCAAACGCCAGCGCAATCGTGTGCGATCTCGGTGCCGGCCGCCTCGTCACCCTCGATCCTGCGACGCTTGCACCGCGCCGCGAGATCGCGCTCGAGGGCGGCACCGAGTGGCCGCTTGGTGCGTTCGTCGTGGGTGCGACCGCCGACGACCTCGAGGTCACGGCGAATCGAGTTGTCGGTGGTCTGGCCACCTGGCGGCTGTCGGACGGGCGCCGCGTGCGCATGTTGGATGGCCCCCGCCTGGGCAACAACCTGGCGGCGCCGCCGGATCGTGGTGACATCGCCAGCGCCAACGCCAGCGGCGATTGGTGGCTGGCGGGCTCTGACGTGTCAGCGTTGCAGCATGTGAGCCATGGCAACCACAGCATCCGCTGCGTTGGGTGGACGCAGGGTGGTGCCTTCGCGCTGGCGGGATGTTCGGGCGGCGAAGTTCTGGTGTTCGAGCCTCGACTGCGGCGGCTCGTGCGCACTCTGCTGGGACACCGAGGCCAGGTCACCGCGATCGCCGGCACGCAAGAGCACGGCCTGTTTGCCACTGCCGGCCGCGACGGCAGCGTGCGCTTGTGGAGCGCGCTGCTGTCGGCGCAGGCCAACGCTTTTTTCGGCGTAGGCTTTGGAGCGGCGTTGGCGGCGCACGGCGAAGGCGGGCTGTTCACCGGCGGCCTTGACGCGATCCTGCGCCGCATCGATCTCGACTGTGATGCGGTTGCGTGGCAGGGGCAGCACCCGCACTGGGTGAACGCGATGGCGTTGGTGAGCGGCGGCACTGCCGTTGCCACGTCGTTCCACGGCACGGTCCGGCTGTGGGGCGTCGATCATGGCGAGCACCTGGGCGATGTCGAAGTCTCGGGCGTCAGTCATGTGCGGCAGATGGCGTCCGACGCCGATGGCCAGCGCCTGGCGCTCCTCGATGATCGCGGCCACGTCGCCATCGTCGACGTTGCCGCGCGCCGCGTGCTCGGCGTCGCACCGATCTGCGACATGTCGCGCGACAGCATCGCCGGCGGCCTGGCATGGGATGCGCAAGCCGACGTGATCTTCGTCGCGGGGCGGGGCGCGTTGTGCGAAGTCGAGCCGGACACCTTGCGGGTGAAGCAGCGGCACGACTTGGGTCAGGCCGCCGTCTCGGCGATGGTGCTGCATGGGCAAACGCTGTACACGGCCGAGTGGACCAGCGCGCCTCCGGGCGGACGCATCTGCCGCCGCGCGCGGGTCGGTGCCGGCGTGCTGGCACAGGCGCCGCTGTCGGCCGCGGCGTCGGCGCTAGCCATGGTCGACACCCGCCTCGCCGTTGCGCGCTACGACGGTCGCGTGGGCTTCTTCCAGCCAGTCGATCTCGAGCCGATCCTCGAATTGCAGCAGCCCACCCAGGCGGTGCTCAATCTGGTGGCGCCGCAGAGCGGCGACTGGCTGGCGTTGCAGTGCGAGAACGGCGACCCACTGGTGTTGTTTGCGCGCCGTGACCACGGCAATGCCTCGCGGGCGCGGGCACGCGCCGCGCAGGCCGCGGCACGCGATCTGGCAACGCGCGCGCTCGCGGCGACCGCCTGGGTGCCGCAGGCGCGGCGTGAGCTTCTCGCCCGAAAAGACCTCGAGCCCGCGCTGCGCGATGCGGCGATGGCGAACCTGCCGCCGGTGGGGGCGTGGTCGGTCGCCACTGGTGCCTACGACATCGCGAAGTCGGCCGAAGCCGGTGTGGTGGAGCGCCCGCGCCTGGAGGTGCTGCGCGTGTGTTTGCGCGAAGCCGTGGCCGCGAGCGTGGACGCACACACCACGTTGGCCCGCGTCAGTCTGGGCTTGGTGGCGTTGCGCCTGGGCGACGCGGACGAGGCCTTGGCAGCGGTCGCCCCCATCGAGCCCGGTACCCCCGATCAAATGACGATCGAGGGCGAGGGTTGGAACATGCCGGCGGTGTACTTCGTACGCGCGCGCGCGCATGCGGAGCGCAGCGAGGGTGACCAAGCCGCGCAGGCGCACGCGGCGCTTCGCGGGTTGGTGGAGGGCGCGTTCGCCGGCGATCGACAAGCGTGCGCGTTCTCGCGCGAGGTCGATGATGCGGCGGCGCGCACACTGCGCGGCAAGTAGGCCTGCGTGCGCTTTGCTGTCCGCTCGATCTGATTGAGGTCGCGGATTTTGTCGATCATTTGCTGCGCGCGGTCACGGTCGCTGGCCAGCGCTTCGATGACGAGAGCTTGCGCCGCCTGTATACCCTCGCGCTCGCGGCTGGCTCCCCACCCGCCCGCCGCCCGCTACATACCATGACCGACCGTCCCGACTGGGCCCGCGCCTTCCGCCAGGTCCACATCTTCGCCAACCTCAGCGACCAAGAAGCCGAGCGCCTGCTCGCGCTCGTGGAGCGGCGCACGTACGGCGAAGGCGAGGCGATCTTCACCGAGGGCGATCCACGGGCGCGCATGCTGCTCATCCGGCGCGGGCGCGTGGAGCTGACGCGCGCGGATGCCTACGGCGCGCGCCGGTCGGTGGTGACGCTGGTGCGCGGCGATCTTCTGGGCGAGGGCATGATGATCGGCGATTCGGTGCACTCGACCACGGCCACCGCGATGGCGGAGACCGAGGTGGTGTTCTTGCATCGCGACCGGGTGCGTGCGTTCGTGAATGGCAACCCGGAGATGGAGAAGCGGATGCTGTCGAGCCTGCTCGGCGAGGTTGTAGCGCGCGTCGATCAGCTCCTGTTCCGCACCAGCGGCGTGACGCACGCGTTCTCGACGGGCAAGACCCGCACCGAGCACGACCTGCTGGGCGATGGTCTGGTGCAGGCCGAGGCGTACTTCGGCCTGCAGACGCTGCGCGCCATGAGCAACTTCGAGATCGGCGGCGTGCGCCTCAACGCCTACCCGAACCTGATCAAGGCGTTGGCCATGGTCAAGAAGGCGTGCGCGCTGGCCAACCTCGACTGCGGTGCGATCCCCGCCGACATCGCCCACGCCATCACTGAGGCCGCCGACGAGGTGATCGCTGGCAAGCTGCACGATTACTTCGTCGTCGACGTGCTGCAGGGCGGCGCCGGCACCTCGACCAACATGAACGCCAACGAGGTCCTCGCCAACCGCGCGCTCGAACTGCTGGGGCACGAGAAGGGCGACTATGAGCGCCTGCACCCCAACAACCACGTCAACTGCTCACAGTCGACCAACGACGTGTACCCCTCGGCGCTGAAGCTCGGGATGATCCTCAGCAGTCAACGCCTCATCGAGAGCGTGCAGCAGCTGATTGCGGCCATCGAGACCAAGGCGAAGGAGTTCGCCAGCGTGGTGAAGATGGGGCGCACGCAGCTCCAGGATGCGGTGCCGATGACGCTCGGCCAGGAGTTCAAGGCGTTCGCGGTGAGCCTGCAGCAGGAGCTGGCCGGATTGCGCCGCGCGCGCGACGACCTGCGCACCATCAACCTCGGCGGCACCGCCATCGGCACCGGGCTCAATGCCCCCAAGGTCTATCGCGACCGCGTGATTCATCGGCTGCGCGAGGTCACCGGCCTCGACGTGACCCTCGCCGAGGACCTCATCGAAGCCACGCAGGACACGCAGAGCTTCGTGATGTTCTCGTCGGCGCTGAAGTGCCTCGCCATCAAGCTCTCCAAGATCTGCAACGACCTGCGCCTGCTGTCGTCGGGCCCGCGCGCCGGGTTCGCCGAGATCCAGCTGCCGCCGCGCCAGCCGGGCTCGTCGATCATGCCGGGCAAGGTGAACCCGGTGATCCCGGAGGTCGTCAACCAGGTGGCGTTCCGCGTGATCGGCAACGACCTCACCGTCTCGCTCGCGGCCGAGGCCGGTCAGTTGCAGCTGAACGTGATGGAGCCGGTGATCGCCGCCTGCATCCTCGAGTCGCTGAAGATCCTGGCCAACGCGGTCGTGACGCTGCGCCACAACTGCGTCGAAGGCATCGTCGCCAACACCGACCAGTGCCGGCGCTTCGTCGAGAACAGCATCGGCTTGGTCACCGCGCTCGTGCCCGTGCTCGGCTACGGTGTGGCCACCGAGGTCGCGGCCGAGGCGCTGGCCAGCGGCAAGAGCGTGGCCGACGTGCTCGCGGGCCGCGGCCTCTTGACGGCCGACGTGGCGGCGCGCCTGGCGCCTGAGCGGATGACGGTGCCGGAGGAAGCGTGAGGTCGAACGCCATGCGCGTCCGGGATGGCTCGATACGCGCTCGTGTCTGACCTACGCCGCGAGTTCTGCTGGCCGCACCAGCACTGCTTGCACCACGCCTGCCCGCACCAACTCCAGAGCCTGCTCGTGCTCGATCGCTTGCGCGTCCAACACGCGGTGTAAGTCGGCGATCGAGGCGATCGGCCGCTGTCCGAGGCGAACCAAGATGTCGCCGGGTCGCACGCCGGCGAGCGCTGCTGGCGAACCCGGCTCGACGGCGCGAACGGCGATCCCGCGGTTGCTCGGTAGGCCCGCGCGCAGCGCGACCGCTCGAGCCACCATCACTTCCTCGGCCGCCACACCCAGGCGTGCGCGCCGCACGCGACCGGCGCGCAGCACTTCGGTGAGCACGAACTGCGCCGTGTTGCTCGGCACCGCGAAGCACAGACCCTGCCCCGGCGCGATCGCGGTGTTGATGCCAACGACTGCGCCGTCGGCGTTGATGAGCGGCCCGCCGGAGTTGCCCGGGTTGAGCGGCGCGTCGGTCTGGATCACGCCCTCGATCGGCCGGCCCGACGGGCTCGGCAGGGTGCGGCCGAGCGCGCTCACCACGCCGAGCGTCACCGTGTGGGCCAGGCCGAGCGGCGACCCAACGGCGATCACGGTCTCGCCAACCTGCAACGCGTTCGAATCGCCGATCGGCGCCGCCGCGTCCAAGGAGCGCGGCACCCGCAGCACCGCGATGTCGGTCACCGGGTCGTCGCCGATGATGTCGGCGATCGCCGTGCTGCCGTCGCTCAGCGTCACCTCCACCGCGTCGGCGCCGCGGAGCACATGGCTGTTGGTGAGTGCAAAACCGTCGGGGGTCACCAGCACGGCCGAGCCGCCGCCCAGGGCTCGACGGCCCGCGTGCAGCGTCTGCACGTGCAAGACCGCAGGCCGCACGCGTTCGACGAGGCGGGCCACTTCGTCGGAGAAGGCGCGCAAGAGGCTCATGGCGGCGCGTGTAGGTCGCGCGGAGCGCGCGGGCAAACCCTGGCGCGAACTTCGGCGGCTCGCGGTTTCGCTTCCCAAGTCCCTCGTCGCTACGCTTCGCCGCCCGATGGTGCCGACTCTTGCGACTTGGATCACGATCCCCGCCATCGGCGGTGTGATCGGCTACGTCACCAACTGGCTCGCGGTGAAGATGATCTTCCGCCCGATCCGGCCTGTGTCGGTGCTCGGCATCAAGGTGCAGGGCCTGGTGGGGCGGCGGCAGAAGGACCTCGCCGCGAGCATCGGCCGTGTCGTGGGCCAGCACCTGCTGTCGCACGACGACGTGGTGCAGGCATTCGGCAAGATCGACTTCGAGAAGGTCCTCGGCGATGTGCTCGAATCGGGTCTGGCGCCCAAGATCGCGCAGCTGCGGGGCTTGCCGCTCATCGGCGGCTTCCTGACGCCCGAGCGCGTCGATGACATCAAGAAGTCGCTGATCAAGGGCGTGCTGGATCGGCGCGAGACGATCCTCTTGCACCTCGAAGACGCCGTCGAGAACGGCCTCGACGTCGCCGCGATCGTCGAACGCAAGATGACCGATTTTTCGGTGGAGAAGGTGGAGAGCATCATCCTCGAGGTCGCGAACCGTGAACTCCGTGCCATCGAGGTCTTGGGCGGTGTGCTCGGCGTCTTGATCGGCGTCGGCCAAGTGCTCCTGCTCTGGTGGCTCGAGTAGGACGACGTGTCGGACACTTTCGCATTGCTGCCGTCACGCGTTGCTCCGGTGTGCGCTCCCGTGCCTCGATTCTCGATGCGACTCTCCGCCGCCCTCGTGCTCCTGCTCGTTCCCGCCCTGGCCATCGCGCAGGATCCGGCGCCGAAGCCCAAGCCCACGGTGCCGATGCGGCCGCAGTTCGAGTATCTGCGGCCGATCCGTTCGCCAAACAAGAACCTGCAGCCGCCGCTCGAGCTGTACGACGAACTGCGCCAGATGCGGGCAATCGCGAGCGGCTCGGGCGCGCGGGTGTCGGTCGATCAAGACGGCCGCGAGGTCTGCGACAGCGCCGAGTGGCAGCAAGCGCGCGCCCGGGCGCAGATCAAGGCCACGCGCATGGGCGGCTACTTGGCAGTCGTGGGCCAGGACAGCGGCGACGCGGCTGACCGCGCGCTGGCCTACTACGGGGCGTACTGGATCGAGACGATCCAGGACACGATCTCGATCATGGCCCTCATCGCCGGCGAGCCTGTGCCGCAGATTCGCGAAGAGGCCATGCAGCGCGCGTTGGCCTTCTTGCGGGTGCAGATCGGCAAGAATCGCGGTGGGGGCAGCGGGCCGCGCGGGGCGTCGCCGGTGGAGTTTGGCGAAGGCCGCGCGATCGGTCAGCGCGTGTACGACGATCCCGATGCGCCGGCGTACGACCTGGACATCAACCCGTGGTGTGCGCTGGTTGCGTGCGAACAGGCGCGCGACCAAGCGCAAGGGTTGTGGTTCCTGCGCGAACTCGTGCTCCTGCGCAAGCAATATGGCGCCGAGTCGATCGCGCTGATCCAGGGCCTGCTGCCGGCCCTCGTCGTGCACAAGGAACCCGAGGTGCGCAAACAGGCACACGCATACCTCGCCGCGATCGATCCCAGGAAGCGACCCGTTCCCGCCGAGGGCATGCCGAACGAGGCCGTGCTGGCCTGGCTCGACGCCGTCATCTACGACCTCTTCCCGCCGATCCGGCGCGTCTCGGCGGGCCTGTACGACCTGTATCCGAGCGCTGACCTCGCGCAGATCGTGGCCACCGGCAAGGATCTGCTCGCGCGCGACGCGATCGGCAGCACGGCGAGCGGCACGGTGGGCGGGGTCTTCTATCGCGGCTTCAAGGTGCTGCGGCAACCCACGCCCCTCGATCTGCTCGGCCTCCCCAAGGACGCGGTGATCACCTCGATCAACGGCGCGCCGGTGACGGACAGCAAGTCGCTGCTGGCGACGCTCACGACGATCCTCGGCAACAAGCGCTCGTTGATGGTCGAGTTCGTGGCGAACGAGCGGCAGAAGGCGATCGAGTACCGGTTGAAGTGAGGCATGGAGTCCAACCGGCTCGAAGCGTTCAGCGACGGCGTGATCGCCATCATCATCACCATCATGGTGCTCGAGTTGAAGGTGCCGCACGGCGCTGACCTCTCGGTACTGACCCCGCTCGTGCCCGTGTTCTTGAGCTACGCGCTCAGCTTCGTCTACATCGGCATCAACTGGAACAATCACCACCACATGTTCCAGCTCACCGAGTCGATCTCGGGGGCGGTGCTGTGGGCGAATCTACACCTGCTGTTCTGGCTGTCTCTCCTGCCCTTCACGACCGGTTGGATGGGGGAGAACCACTTCGAGCGCTGGCCCACGGTTCTCTATGGCACGAACCTGCTGTGCTGCGCCATCGCGTACTACGTCCTGCAGACGATCATCATTCGGCATCAGGGACGCGACTGTTTGCTGGCGAAGGCCGTCGCGAAGGATGTCAAAGGCAAGGTCTCGCCGGTGCTGTACGTCGTCGGGATCGTGGCCGCCTGGACGATCTCGCCGCCGCTCGGCCTGGCCTTCTTCGTGTTCGTGGCGCTCATCTGGCTCGTCCCTGATCGAAGACTGGAGAGAGTGCTGCTCGAGCGCACGGAGTGACCTCGCGTGCGTCGCTCCCCGTTACTACGTCTCGTCGATCAGCGGCCGACGCGTCAGGCCGCCAGCCAACCTGACACACTCGTCCATGTCCGGCGGGGTTGCGCTGGTGAAGCGCAGATCCGCGCCGGTGTCGGGGTGGACGAACCCCAGCTCGGCGGCGTGCAGCATGATGCGGGGCGCTTCGAGTGCAGGGCCTTGGTGTTCGCGCGTGTAACCGCGCTCGCCGAGCAGCATGTGGCCGGCCTCGGCCAGGTGAATGCGGATCTGATGCGTGCGTCCGGTCTCCAGGCGACACGCGATCAGCGTCGCGCCGGTCAGCCGTTCCAACACCTCGACGTGCGTGATCGCCTCCTTGCCGATTCTGCGGTTGCTCGTCGAACCGCGCCGGCCATCGCCGCGATCGTCCACCAGGAAAGAACGGATCGTGCTGCCCTGCACCTCGCCGTGCGCGACTGCCAGGTAGCGTCGATGCACCGTGTGCCGGCGTAGCTGATGGCCGAGCTTGGCCTCGGCTTCTTCGTTGCGCGCGAACATCACGAGACCCGTGGTGTCGCGGTCGAGGCGGTGCACGACGCGCACCGGCGCGCCGAGCGCCGCGGCCACTTGATCGACCAGCGGCGGCAGCACCGAGGGCTCGATGACGCCGCGTACCTTGCTCTTGGCTTCGAACGGCGCGACATCCACGCCACTCGGTTTGTCGGCGACGACGACGAAGCGGTCGCAGAACACGATGCGTTCCTTGGGCAGCACCGTGGCGGGCGCGCGCGATACCGTGCCGGCGCGCCGCCGCTCCATTTCGATGGCGACCTCGGCGCCGCCAACGATCAGCGCCCCGGCGTCGGTCACCATCTGCCCGCTCACTGTCACCTTGCCCCGCGTCACCAACTCGCGCAGCGCGCGCCAACTCAACTGCGGGCGGAACGCGCGCAGCACGCGATCGAGTCGCTCGGGCGCGGCGTCGCTCGGGCGTTGCAGGCTGCCATCGCGGGGATCGACCACCGCGGAGAGTCTACGACCGCACACCACTGGCTAGTGTTGGTCCTGGAAACTCACCGCCTCGCCCGCTCGCATCCTCAGCCCGTGACCGACCTCAAGCAACACCTCCTTCTGCGCCTCACTGCGCTCGCGCCGGCCGACGCCATCGCCCTGCAGCTGCCCAAAGACCGAAAGTTCGGCGACGTTGCGCTGGCCTGTTTCGCGATCGCCAAGCAGCGCAACGAGCCGCCACCCAAGGTCGCGGCGTCGATCGCGGCCGCGATCACACCCGACGACATCATCGAGAAGGCCGAGGCGACGGGCCCGTTCGTCAACTTCCGCTACCGCCGCTCGGCGTTGGCGAACGCTTCGGTCGGCGCCGCGCTGCGCGGCGAGCCGCCGTTTGGTCCGTGGCCGCAGACTGGCAAGAGCATCGTCATCGACTTCAGCTCACCCAACATCGCCAAGCCCTTCCACATCGGCCACCTGCGCTCGACGGTGATCGGCGCCGCGCTGGTCCGCCTCAACCGCCACGTCGGTCACACCGTGCACGGCATCAATCACCTCGGCGATTGGGGCGCGCAGTTCGGCAAGATCATCACCGCGTTCTTGCGCTGGGGCTCCGATGACGAACTGCACCAGAGTCCGATGCGGCACTTGTTCGCGATCTACGTGCGCTACGGCAAGGAGGCCAAGACCGATCCTTCGCTCGACGCCGAGAGTGCTGAGCACTTCCGCCAGTTGGAGTCGGGCGAAGACAACGCCGAGCGCCGCCTGTGGCAACGCCTGCGCGAGGTGTCGTTGCTCGCGTTCCAGGGACCGTACCAGCGTCTCGGCGTCACCTTCGACCACTTCACCGGCGAGAGCTTCTACGAAGACAAGATGGCCGACGCGTTGGAACGCGTGCGCCGCGCCGGCGTGCTCACGTTGTCGGATGGGGCCGAGGTCGTCGAGCTGAAGGAGTTCGGCATCGACGTGCCGTGCATCCTCAAGAAGAGCGACGGCACCACGATCTACGCCACACGCGACCTCGCCGCGATCTTCTACCGGGCGGCGACCTTCAAGTTCGACCGCGCTCTCTACGTCGTCGGTCACGAGCAGCGCCTGCACTTCGAGCAGTTGAAGGGCGTGCTGAAGCTGATGCAGCTAGAGGCTCTTGCCAAGCGCATCGAACACGTGCCCTTCGGCCTGGTGCTGTCCAAAGACCAAGACGGCAAGTGGGCCAAGTTCGCCACGCGCACCGGCAACGCGGTGTTTCTCGACGAGGTGCTCGACGAGGCGGTGGCCAACACCAAGCGGATCATTGCCGAGAAGAACCCGGATCTGGCGAACAAGGACGCCATCGCCGAGCAGGTGGGCGTGTCGGCGATCGTGTTCAACGACCTCAAGAACGCGCGCATCAAGGACGTGAAGTTCGACTGGGAGCAGATGCTCAGCTTCGAGGGCGACACCGGGCCCTACGTGCAGTACGCGGTGGTGCGGCTGTCCAGCATCCTGCGCAAGGCCGAGGCCGACGAAGCGGCGCTGGCCCGCGCCGACGTCGACTGGTCGTTGCTGGCCGACGCCGACCATGTGTGCCTGTCGTTGCTCGAATACGGCGCGATTCTGCAGCGCGCGGTCGACACCAGCGAGCCGAGCGAACTGACGTCGTTCCTGATCAAGCTCGCGGGCGACGTGCACGCGTACCTGCGCGACCACCACGTCTTGTCGGCCGAGCCCGAGTTGAAGCGCGCGCGGCTGGCTCTGGTGTTGGCGGCGCGCGACGTGCTGCGCCGCGGGCTCGGGTTGCTCGGCGTCGCCGCGCCGACCGAGATGTAGCGGTCGTCTATTGCTGTCGGCGCAACACGATGTCGCGCAGGTGTTGCCCCAACACCAGGCTCACCGGCGTGCCATCGTCGCTCGACGCGATGCCGTCGATCGCCACCAGGCGCACCGGGCCGGGGCGGTGCCATTCGAGGCTGAACTCACCGTTCGCGCCGGTGATCGCCATCGGTCGCAGCGGCAGAATGTGCCCTTCGAGGATGCCGCGCCCAGCGATGCCCTCGGGCACGATGACCTCGTCGGTGAACAACTGCACCGGCACGCCGACCAAAGCCTTGCCGTCGCTGCCGAGTACGCGCCCCTCGATCAAGGTGGTCAAGCCAGCTCGCATGCGCGCCTCGGCATCCGCCAAGTACAGATCGCACGCGTAGTTGTCCTGCGGTTCGTCGATGCGTTCGAGCCAAGGCAGATACCCGGGCGCGCGCACCACCATCTCGGGCGTCTCCGCCATCGTCTGCAGCGAGAACGTGCCATCAGCCGCCGTCTTGGTCGTGACGTCGACTTCGTGGCCGCTGCGAATCACCACCTCGACCCCGGCGATGGGTTGCAGCGCGGGGCGCTGGCGCACGACGCCGCGCACCGTTCGTGTCTCGCGTGGCGTCATGCGGAGTTGGCTCGCCTCGCCGACCGCGACGGTGGCTTCGAGGTCGAGGTGACGCCGGCTGTGCACGTTCAGCAAGGCTTCTGCTGCGGTTACTGGGCCGAGCCGGAACGTGCCATCAGTGCTGGTCTCCACCATGCCGCTCGGCGAAGCGATCGGCTGGGTCAGGCGCACCTGCGCGCCGGCAATCGGTTGCCCATCCCTGGCGTCGACGACCACTCCGTGCGCGAACCGACCCGGGCGCAGGCGAACCTCGATGGGCCCTTCGTCCCCGAGCGCGACGTGGAACTCGCGACTGCCTGCGGAGGCGGAGCCCAGGGCAACGGCCTCGAGCAAGTAGGTCCCTGCCGCTATGAACCGCACGCTGGTCTCGCTGCTCGTCGGGGCGAACACCGACCCGTGACTCTGCATGCCCATGTGCAGCGACGAGCCGCCGTTCATGATCTGCTGAACCACGACGTGCCGCTGCCACGCCTCGGCGACCTCGCGTTCGACCTTGGTTCCCGGCGCCAGGCGGCCGGTTGGGAACGACATGCCCATGGGCGGCGGTTCGTCGCGACAGCGGATCGTGAAGCGCACGGCTTCGGCGAGCGGCGTGCCCTTGTCGTCCGCGAAGCGAAACGAGCAGGGCAGGGTGAACGTGTCGCGCCGCAGTTCGAGGTCGACTACCTGATCTGCCGGCGCCGGTTCGGCCAACGCGACGCCGTCTTCGTCGCTCGGATCCGGCAGCTTGGCGAGATATCCGTCGGCGGCAAAGGCCACCCGCCCGCCAACTCCCGCGGGCACGCGCATCACTCCGTCGGCGCCCGCCACGGCACACTCGGTGCGCGCCTGCAGATCGAACGCGCGCGCCCCGGCGATCGGTCGGCCGTCGCCCGCGTCGACCACGCGCACGCCTCGCAGCGCAACGGCCGCGGTCTCGGTCGGCGTCACCGACGTGCGCACGTGCGGATCCCCTTGCTCACGTTCGTTCACGCGCGTCGCCATGCGCTCGGCCAACGCACGCTGTTCCAGCGGGCTCAGCTCCGGTTGCGCCGGCAGCGGCGGGTTGGGTTGCGGCTGCGCGAACCACACGCCGAGCGCGACGAGCACCAGCGCCGCCGCGGCGAATGAGATCGCGCCGACCCTCATTGCGGCTTCTTGATGGCGACGCCGGTCGCCAGGAAGCTCACCACTTGGCGGGGCGCGGTGACCTGCTTGGCCTCGTCGTGCTTGCCCGCGTCTTCCAGGTAGTGCTTCACTTCGTCGATCGACTGCGTCTCCACGGCGAGCTGCCCCTCGATGATCGCGTCGCGTCCGTCGACACCGCTCGTGGGCACGAAGAAGCCGTAGTCCTTGAACTTCACGAACACGTTCTTGTCGGCGCTGCCGAGGCGCATCCAGCAGCCCTTCTTGAGGCACGTGCCGACGATCGGACCGCTGACCTTGAGGGGCTTGCCGACGTAGGCCGCGGGTTCGGCAAGAACCGAGTTGACCGGCACGGCCGAGGCTGCCGAGGTGCCCGCGCCGTAGAGGTCGTATCCGGCGGTCGAAGCGCTCGCGCTTGGGCCGCTCGTCGCGTTGTTGTTGGAAGTGGAACCGCAGGCGCCGAGCAGGGCGGCCAGGCTGATCAGGAGGAGTCGTTGCATGCCCTGATTGTGGCCGGTGGCGTGCTCGTTTCCTAGCCGCGCCGGTCGGGGTGCCAGGCGCATGAGCCGATCACCTGCAGGCGCTATGCGGTGGCGGTCGAGTTCGCCCGTCGCCGGCTCGGACCACGAACTGCCAAGCGCGTCGATAACCGCTGCCTCAGTCGACGAACTAGGTCGTGCACATGACCCTGTCTGGGGATCACCTCCCGCTGCACGAAGTTCTGCGTCTGCGGCGACAGCGCGTCGAGCCCATATTCGTAGTCCTGGTGGCAGTAGTCCTCCCCGCGGTCCAAAGCGACGACCGTTGCCCGCCTGCCGACAACTCTGTCTGCGCCGCCTGCGCCTTCGAGGAGGGTGGCGAAGCCGCCCCAGATGCCGCTCACATTCGATGGGGTGCCGCCCAGGCGTCGGACCTCGCGACGAATCAACTCCACGCAGAAACGGTGTGAGGCCGAGCATACCGCCAACGTCCGCGTGACATCGGGGTCATGAGCAAGCTCGAGCTTCGCCTGTTCATAGGTCTCCACCGCGGACAGTTCAGAGGGGTGTGGATCCCGTATTGAGCAAATGGGTCGCGCTCACGCCGCGGTCCTTACTGCCGAGCGGCGAGTTGCGTGAAGCTTGGCCATAGCAAGTTCCCATCGATCGCTGAGCGCGAGTGCGCGCATGCGCAAGACATGCT
>JANPER010000115.1:0-17756 GCA_031423015.1 Planctomycetota bacterium
CCCCGCGCCCAGCCGCACCGGATTGTCCACCCGTGCCCCGAGCCCCCAGCCTGCCCGTCGCCCCGGTCGGTCGCTCGCACGGGCGCGGCGGCTTCCTTCAAGGCGATGCTCTCTTCCTCGTTCGGCTCACTCCTCAACTGCTGCCGCCGCGCGCGGGCGACCGACCGGGGCGGCGGGCGGGCTGGCCTGCTCGGAGCTTTGGGAGGGAGCTGCGTTCAGAACCGGCAGGCAGCCTGCCGGTCTGAACGTTTCCGCACCAACACGCCATCAGTCAGACAGACAGACAGACAGACAGACAGACAGACAGACAGACAGACAGAGCAACACCCCCCTCACCACAACTGCCGTAACAACCCCCGCGCCGCCTCCCGCACCTTCTCCACGTCCAGATCCCCCCAGCGCGACACCGCCACCGCAGCTTCGCTCAACCCGGCGTCAACCAACCGCCGCTGCAGCGCCCTGGCCAACCGCTCGAACCCGCTGGCGTGCGGCGAGAACCCATCCAAGCCCTGATTGCAGAACCCGGCGATATGCGCCAACACCAACCGGGTGTGCGGACTCTTGGCCAATGCCGCCAACTCGGCACGCGCCTCCAGGTCCGCCTCCACCGATGTCGCGCTCAGCCCATTGCGTAGCAACAGACCCAGCACACGCCACAGATTCGACTCGGGCGGCAAGAAGTAGAACGTGTCTGACAGGTGCGCGCGCTCGTGCCAACGAATCACGTCCAACACCGCGCTCAACACCTCCGCGTCGGCCTCCGGTGCGCTCACCGCCAAGCGCCACTCCGCATCCATCGGATCCACCGGGCCAAGCCCCTTCGGCAAGGCATCTCCGAGCAACGCGTCGCCATCCTGACGCGCGATCTCGCGCATGCGCAACAGCGACCCTGCCCACTCGCGCACCGCATCCATGTCGACCACGTAGTTGTCGATCAACGCCACTCCAGCGATGTCGCCCCCGACCAGCGACGTGCGCGCCTCGATGCTCTTGTTTTCGCCGATGATCTCGCGCGCCCGCACCGGCACCGGCACATCGACGTCGTCCTCGACGTCACGCAACGACAAGCGCGTCAGCAGCATCGCCTCGGGCGGCAGGCCGCGGCGCTGGCCTAGCACCAGATGCTTGTTGAAGCGTGCGAAGTGCTGCGGCAGTCCAGGGCCGAACGGATCCACCAGATCGCCGACGAACGGGATGCTGAACGTGCGCGGCTCACCGACGACGTCTTCGCCGAGGATCTCGACCGACACGCGCCGCATCTCATCGAACGTCTCGCTCAACGAGCGCGGCTGCGACAGCAGGTAGCCGCCGTAGAGAACGCGGCGCACGCCGCCCTCGAACGCCAGCAAGCGACGCACCTGATCGCGCAGGTCACGCAGCTCGTCAGCCCCGTAACCGTCACCCTCACGCACGATGGCGTGCGTCGCGACGATGTCGGCTTCGGTCAACAATCCCGCGTCGCGCAGAGCGGCGACCAGCGTACCGGCGTGCACCGGATCAGCGATCGGGTCGAGCCCCGGTTTGCTGGCCGCTTGCAACACCGCCACCCAGCGGCCACGCACCTGATTCCGCTCGTCGCGCAGCAACTCCGCCGGGAAGGTCGCTTGCAGGTCGGCCAGGTAGCCGGCCACGTCGCCGGTGAGCAACGCCATCCTGCGCCACGCCCGTCGCTCGCGGATCTCAACCGGCGGTCGCCCCTCTACCGTCAGAGCCTCGCGCGCCGCGTGCGGCGCCCCCAATCGGCTGAACACCTCGGCCAAGAGGCGCCGACCACCAGCCAACACGAACGCTGACAAGCGCGCCGGCTGCTGGTACAGCTCGTCGCGGATCTGTTCCAACCGATCGATCGACAGCCCAGCCTGCAGCATGCCCTCCAGCAGACTGCGCACCCCGCCATCGAAGGGCCGCGCGCGCAACGCCGCGAGCAGCGGCGCCCAGGCCATCTTGTGCTGGTCTTGCTGCAAGTGCACTCGGGCCATGCCGATGTCGCTCGCAGCCTGCCCGCCGTCGAGCCCGCGCAACGTGCCATAGACCTTCGCCGCATCCGGCACTTGGCCCGCATCGATCAGCGCACCCGCCAAGTTGGTTGCCACCAAACGATTGCTCGGCAGCAGCTCGTGCAGCCGGCGATAGATCGACAGCGCCCGCTCGGGCTCGGCGCGACGCAGGCTCCACCCGAGCCCAATCCAGCCCCAGAAGTACCGCCCGTCCAGCGCCAGCGCCCGCTCGAAGTGCGCCACCTGCGCCGCCCCGGCAGGCGCGAGACGTCCGCGCAGGTAGTGCGCCGCTGGCGAGTCAGGCTGCGCCAAGAGCCGTTCCTCGGCCTCGCGCAGCAGCAGCCCTTTGCGGCCGCGTTCGCGCAGAATGTCCTGCCGCAGACGATGCGCGACCACGTGATCGCCGTCCTCGGTCAGCACCGAGTCGGCGACCCGCATCGCTTCGGCCACGTCACCGCGATCGAAGTGCTCGCGTGCGAACTCCAGCATGCGATCCGCCTCGTCGCTGGTCTCCGGCACGGAAACCAACGCCGAGGGTTCGCGCGGCCCAGGTGACGCGCAGGCAGCACTCAGCGCCACGAACAGGAGCCCGAACAGGAGCCAAGGTGCGCAGCGCGCCGAACCAGCGAGGGTGACCGTCATCGTCGACCAGATTGTTCTCTACCGAGGGCGCCCACTGCAACCTGGAATGTGCCAACCTCAGCGCGGCCGAGCCGCAACCGACGAGACGCGAAGGCGGCCAACCGGCGGCTCGGCCGCGAGTCATGAGACGTAAGACGTAAGCCCCAAGTCCAGAGTCCAGATCGCGGTCTGACCGCATCCGCCTGTCCGAGTTCCGAGCTTATGTCTTACGGCTAACGACCTACGTCTTTCCACAGCCGAAACATCTTCGCGCTTCGCGAAGATGCTTCGGCTGTGGAACTCAAACACCGACAAACGCGGGCATGCGCGTGATCAACGCGATCAGATCCGGCAGCGTCACACCGCCGGGCGATCGAGCCCGCAGCTCGGCGTCGAGCCAAACGCGTTCGGCCGGATGTGGCGGCCGACCGACGCCGTACAGGAAGAGCTTGTGCGCCACACAACGCACAAAGGCCAGGTCGCGCAGCAGCACGGCGCGCAGGCCGCCCAGGCCCTGCACCTTGCGGCCGCCGGGCAGCCAACCGGTGTCATCGATCGGCCCGCCCGCATCGCCGTCGCGTGGCCGGCCGACGGCGTCGAAGCGCTCCAGCGCCAAACCCAACCCGTCCATGCGCACGTGGCACAGCGCGCAGCTCTCCGCGCTGCGGTGCATCGCCATCTGCGCGCGCAGACTCGCGGCGTGATCCACAATCGCCCCTTCGGCGAAGTTATCGCTCCCCGGCGGCGGCGCCGGCGGCGGCGCATCCAGCAGGTTGTCGAGGATCCACTTGCCGCGCTTCACCGGCGACGTGCGCGTGGGATTCGACGTGAGCGCCAAGATGCTGGCGTGCGCCAAGAGGCCGTGACGCTCGGGGGCGGCGATAGGCACGCGGGATAACTCGCCATCGAACGCACCCTCGATGCCGTAGTGCGCCGCCAGTCGCTGGTTCAGGAACGTGAAGTCGGCGATCAGCAAATCGCGCACCGGTCGCCGCTCGCGCAGGAACGCTTCGAACAACAGCTCGGTCTCGCGGCGCATGTCGTGCAACAGGGCCGACGAGACGGAGGGGAACCGCGCGCCATCGAAGCTGGCCGTCGCCAGCTGGCGCAGTTCCAGCCATTGGCCGGCAAAGTCGGTGGCGAGCGCGCTGGCGCGGGCATCCGCCAGCATGCGCTGCACCTCGGCGACGATCACGTCGGGTTGCAGCAGTGAGCCGTCGCGCGCACGCGCCAACAACGCTGCGTCGGGCACGCTCCCCCACAGGAAGAACGACAAACGCGCCGCGAGTTCGAACGCCCGCGTCGCTGCCGGCAAAACGTCCGCCGCCAACGACACCTCACCGCGCAGCACGAAGCGCGGCGACAACAAGATCGCGGTCACCGCCAAGCGCAGCGCGCGTGGCCAGCTCTCGCCCCGCGCGAGCGACGCCTCAGCAACGCCCAGGATCGGGCGCAGGCCATCCTCGGTGACCGCCGCCCGCCAAGCCCGCTCGAGCAACGGCGACAACATCGCGCGCAGCCGCGCCGCCGCTGCTGCGCCCGCGCCGAGATCGCGGCCAAACCACCATCGGCTGCCCGCGGGCACCGGACGCGTCTGCCGGGGCCCGATCAGCTCCAGCCAATCGAGGTGCAGGTTGCGGTCGCGCCGCGTCGGGTCGGGGTGCTCGGGGTCGTAGTGGTTGTTCACGAACGCGAGGCCAACGGCGTGGTCGCCGCCGGCAAGCTCGACCTCGCACTCGTGCTGCGACGGCGCGCGCCGAACCGCCTCGATGGGCACCGCCAAGAGCCGCACCCCATCGACGTCGATCGCCAACAACGGCGCCTCGTCGCCGGCCTGATCGCCGTACGCGCGCACCCGCAGCGTGTAGCTGCCGTTTGGCAATGCCGGCCAGCGCGCAAGCAGCTCACTCGCCGTGTACAGATTGGCGAACTCGCCCTGCACCGTGCCGACGCGCTGCTCTGATGCGAGATCCTCGGCCTCGACGCGCCGCACCGGAGGCGCTTGCGGGTCGACATCGTCGATCACCGCGGCAGCCACCGCCTCGGCGGCGGCCAGGTACTTCTCGACGTGCAGGGTCGTGAACGAGAGCGCGTTGCCCATCGTGTCGAACCCGAACGCCAAGTCGTCTTGTGGGAACTCGGCCGCCATCGCGACCGACACCCCGAACAGATCACGGATCGAGCGTTCGTATTGCGAACGGCTCAGCCGGCGTGGCCCAGCCGAGGTCGCCTCCAGCGTCACCTCGGCGCGCCGCGCGTCGACGGTCGCGTTCACCCACGTCACCAGACGCGCGACCTCAGCGTCGTCCAGCTCGCTGTAGCCCGGCGGCGGCATCACGCGGGCTTGCACCTTGTCGCGCGCCGACATCCAGGTGAGCAATGCGTCGGCCAGCGGACGCGTTCCCACGACGCCAAGGTCAAGCCCAGCCTCGGGCTTCTCCTTGCCATGACACCCAGCGCAATGGTCATCGACGATCCGCTCGACGTCTTGCGGCAACACCAACGATTGGGAACTGACCGCCGCGGCCAACCCCAGCGTCGACGCGTGGCACCATCGATCAAAGCGCATCGTGCACCAACACGCCGCTGCGGGCGCTGCCCTTCGCCACTGACTTGCCGTCGACGAACACCTCGAGGTCTTCGCCCGCGATCACGATCGACACCTTGCGGCCGTGGTAGGTGATGTCGTCGATGCGCACATCGCCCAGCCCAACGTCGAGCGGTCGCACCTCCAGCGCGTTGTCGAAGCGCGGCACCAGCCCCGCCCAGTGCCGGATCAGCAGATCGTTGAACGTGCTGTGCATGTAGTCGGCACAACCAAAGCTGCGCCCGCGGTCGGCGTCGCCGTACTCGCGCAGCAGCGGCCGGCTCGGGTCGCCATCCTCGCAATGAAAGCGCGCAAAACGGACGATCATCTCGCCCAGTGCGCGCGCGTCGCTGAGTTCGGCGCCATCGTCGGCGCGCGCCATGCACAACCGCGGCTGGTTGGCTGGGGCGGCGCGGACCACGCGGGCGACAGCGTCGATCGCCAGCGAAGTCGCGTGTGGCCAGAACGGCCCGTTCCACATGCACGGCGTCACCACGCCGCCGGGTCCGGGCCACTGCTGCACCGCCGCCGCGAACACCGGCACGCGTCGGCTACACGACGTGGGTGGGAACGGGCCGTAGAACTCAGCGCGGTCGCCGAGCTTGCGCAGCGCGCGTGCATACGGCGCCTGCGCGCCGGCCAGACCAAAGCGGAACGGATAGAAGCCGATCACCTCGGCGCAGCGCGCGGGATCGTCGTCGCCTTCGCGCACCGAATAGAAGAAGCCGTCCTCGGCGTGCCACAAGCTCGCCAGCACCGCCGCCTGGATGCGCTGCGCCAACGCTTGCAGTTCATCAGCGAGCGCCGTCATGCCCAGCAAGCTCGCGCCCTCCGATAAGCTCATGGCGCTGCCAAAGACGTAGGCGTTGAAGTCCGGGCGTTCGAGTTCCGTCTGCGGCTTGCTGTTGTCATAGCCCGCGTGAAACCAAAACGACGGCTGGAACTCCATGCCGGTCGTGTAGTGATCGCCGGGTGCCAACAAACCATCGTGGTCCGGATCGAAGCGCGCGACCAGGTCTTTGACGTTGCGCGCCAGGGCAGGCACCAGTTCTTCCAAGACACGGCGATCGCCATGCACCTTGCACGCCTCGACCACGGCTTCGCCGATCCAGTTCGTGTAGCGAAAGCCGCGCCCGTCGACCAAAACGTTGGGCAGGTCTTCGCCCGGCGCCGCGTGGCGGAGGTGCGCGCGCACGTTGCCGAAGGTCAACGCCGGGTCGCCGAGCCAACGCGTCTCTGCCACGATGTGCGGCGTCGAGAACGTGATCACGCGCGGATACCAACTGCCGTGACGGCCCTCGTACACGACCGGCCCGACGGGCAGGTTGCCGGCCTCGGGCCACGCCGTGTTGTGGTGCACCAGGAACCAACGGTAGGTCCAGAGGCGCTGCAGCAGCGGGTTGTCGCAGGTGAGCCGCGGCGCGTGCGCGGCGAGCCACAAAACCAAGGGCCGCTCCGGCTGCGCCGCCACCGCCACGGCTGCGGCAGTCGCGGCGTTCGCTGCCTCGGCCACCGCGCGGGGTGACGACAGCGCGAGCATCGCGTGGAGTCGCGCTGGCTGGTCGAGGGTGCTGGCCGGGACCAAGCGACCTTGCTGCAGGCCATGCACCGCCGCCACCACGTGGGTTGGCACACCGTGCAGCACGGTGTCGCCGTCCCGCTGGTCCAGCGTGGTCTCCGTGGTCGCTTCGAGCGTCGCACTCAAGAGCACGCCGCCCGACACGCGCAACACCTTGGCGGAGGGCCCGACCGGCAAGACCGCGACGTGTCGTCGCCAATCGCGCTGCCGCAGGCCGAGCGAATGCCCGGCGCCGCCGTCCGTGGCCACGCGTGCCTCGCCCTGCGTGGGAATGCACAACACGTGCACGAAGCCGCTTGTCCCCGGCAACGCGATCTCGGTCGCTTGCTCGCACGCGCGCCCGCGACCCGTCTCAGCCAGTTCGAATGGCACGCCATCGATGCTGATCGCCGCGTCCACGAGCACGGCGCCGCGCAGAGCATCGAAGTGGCGCCAGGACGGCATCGGCGGCAGATCGCCGCTTTCGTGCGGGCTCGGCAACAACAGCAAGCCGTCGAGGTTCACTTCGGCAGCCTCGTCCGCCGCTGCGAGCGCAAGCTCATGCACGCCCGACGCGAGATCTCCCACGTCGACCTTGGCCCAAGCGAACTGCGACGGCTCGTCGCCGAGGCCGCCCGTCGGCGCACACTGGACTTCGCCCTTCTCGACGCCGTCGACCAGGAGCGACCAGCGAGCCGCGGTGGTGCCAGGGCGCGCATAGCGCAGACACGCAGTCCAGGTGCCCACGCCCGAGCCGACGAACGACCACGTCGCTCGCTGGCCGCGGGCGCCGCCAAAGCCGCCGCCGAGCACCGCGCCGGCCGAGGCAGCAGCGCGGCGCTCGCTGCTGCCCGTGCCCGACGCAGTCGCCGACTCACCCTCCAACCAAATGGGCGCCAGTGGATCACCGACGCGCAGACTCGCGGCGGTCGCCAGCACGACGTCGGCCGGGCCAATGGGCAGCGGCATGAAGCGCGCCGCCGCGGTGGGGTTCGGCGCCAACGGCGCGCGCCAACGCAGACGCAGTGCGGGCAACCCGAACACCTCGAAGCGGCTCACGAACACGTCGGCCGCCGTGATGAGTCGAGTCTCGACGATGCGCCCCCCCGCCGCGATGGGCACGGTGTATTCGACGCGAGAATGCGTCGGCGCCCAGCTCTGGCCACGCAGCGCCAGTTCCACCGGCTGGCCATCCAGGGTGAGGAACTCGACGCTCAGCGGGTCACGCAGCGCGGCCGTGTGCTGCAGGTAATGAGCCTCGCCGACGAAGCCGGGCAACGGCAGCAGGCGCGTGGCCCACAGACGCCGCCCCACCGGCCCAAGCGTGCCAGCGCGCGCATCTTCGCGGCCGATCTCGGCTAGTCGGCTGGTCCAGTGCGCCTGTGTCGACTGGCCACCGTTCGGCTGTGCCACGCCAAGAGTTTGGGCCACGCCGAGAGTTTGGGCCGCGCCGAGAGTTAGCGCGGTCGACGAGACAACCAGGCTACGCAGCAACGGCAACATGGGGCACATGATGCCAGTTCGCAGCAAAAGACCGTTCCACGAACGCGAGACGCCACGCGATACTGTTGCGGCGCGGCCTGGCTCGAGTCCCCCCCAAGACTCACCGTCGAACGTGTGGTGCCGCGTGCCTCCGCCTGGCCCATTCCGCAAAGCAATGCTCGCTCGCTCGTACTGTCTGCTTTTGTTCTCGACCGTCGGCTGCACCTTGTTCGGCCTGTCGCCCCAGGAGCGCGCCGACCTGGCGCAGCACCAAGAGCAAGCTGGCATCTATTGGCAGGCCAACCGGCTGCCGCAAGCGCTCGACCAGGTGCGGCAAGGTCTCGAGATCGCGCCGACCGACTACAAGATGAACCAGATCAAGGGCTATTGCCTGCTGCGGCAAGCCAACGACTCACGCTACGCCACCACGCCGGCGCGGCGGCGTGGGTTGCTCGACGACGCGCTTGCGGCCTTCGACGCAACGCTGGCGCTGCGCCCACTCGAGGAGCACGCGCCGCAGATGTTGCTGGGCGATGCGCTGCTCCACGAGGAGCTGGCACGCTCGGTCATGCAAGACAAGCTGCAAGCGGAAGCGGAGCACCAGCGCCCCGACCTCAGCGCACAGGAACGCGCGCTGCACCTGGTGCGCTTGCAGGAATACGAACTGGAGATGCGGCAACATCTGGCGCGCGGGGAGCGCGACCTCGAAATGTTGCTGCGCCGCGGCGACCTCCTGCTCCTGGCGCACAAGCACATGATGAACGTCAAGGCGCTGCGCGGCGACTACGCCGGCGCCGTCGAGCACGGCCAGAGCTACCTCGAGCGCTGTCGCGGGGCGCAGTCGACGCAACAGAAGTTGTACGAGTCGACGTTGCAGGTCGGAGCCGAACAGAAGGCCGCGCAAGAACTCGGCGGCTTGGTGCACGACGAACTCACCGTGCGTTCGCAGATCGCCAACCTGCACTTCGACCATGGCCGCTTCGACCTCGCGGCCAGCGAGCTCGACCGCATCCTCACCATGGATCCGAGCCGTTCCTCCGACTACTACAATCGCGCCCGCGCGCTGAACGAGGCCAAGCGCTTCGACGAGGCCTACCGCGACGTGCAGAAGTTCTTGGCCACGCACAATCTGCCCGCCGGCCACTCTTCGCTGGTACGCGCTCACGAACTGCTGCGTCGGCTCGAAGAGCTGCGGCGGTGACCGCGACGCCGCCGGCCACCCTGCCGCGCGTCTGCCGCCTGCTGAAGTCGCGCGATTTCCGTCGCGTGTACAGCCGAGGACGGCGGCTCACCGGCCGGCAGGTGGTTGTGGTCGCCCTGCCACGACCCGACGCCCCGCTGCGGTTGGGTGTCTCGGTGTCCAAGGACCACGGCAGCGCCGTGCGGCGCAACAAGGTGAAGCGGTTGCTACGCGAGGCTTTTCGTCTCGAGCGCGCCACTTTGCCGCCGGCCTTCGATCTAGTGTTGATCCCGAAGACACCCGGCGCCCGCTTGGCGCTGGCGACGTTGCGCCAGGAGCTGCGACAGTTGGTCGAGCGGTTGGCGCGGGGGGATGGGCGCGCGCGAGATAACCGGCCGCGAACATGATGCGGCGGGTCTTGCTGCTGCCGATTCGCTTCTACCGACGGTATCTGTCGCCGTTGAAGCCGGCGTGTTGCCGCTTCGCGCCGACGTGTTCGGGATACGCGATCGAAGCCGTCGAGAAGCGTGGGGTGGTGGTTGGGTTGGCGCTGATTGTCTGGCGTGTGGCGCGGTGTCATCCTCTGTGCGAGGGAGGGTTTGATCCGGTGCCGGAGGGGCGGGGTTGGGGTTGGGGTTGGAGTTGGTCTGCTGGTCTGAATGCAGCTCCCTCCCAAAGCTCCGAGCAGGCCAGCCTGCCCGCCGCCCCGGTCGGTCGCCCGCGCGCGGCGGCGGCAGTTGATGAGTTACGCGAATGAGGAGGAGAGCATTGGCTTGAAGGAAGCCGCCGCGCCCGTGCGAGCGACCGACCGTGGCGACGGGCAGGCTGGCCTGCTCGGAGCTTTGGGAGGGAGCTGCAGACAGTCCGAGCGCCACTTTCACAACAATCACGTCCAGCTCCCCGCCGCCGCAGTCCCTCAACCTCAGCACCCTTCCCTACCCCACCACCCCACACCCCCACCCCACCCCCGCCCATGACGCACCTCCGCACCCCCGCCCTCCTCCTCCTCCTGGCGCTCGCCACAACCATCCCCTCTCAACTCCCCACCCGCATCCTCGCGCTCCCCGATTCCGGCGTCGGCCTGCTCACGATCTCGCAGACCTGCGCCGTATCCACCTGCCCACCAACCCTGCCTCCCACGTCAAACCAGTGGGCTGGCGGCGTCGCGCACGACCCGCGCGATCGCAGCACCTGGATCAGCAATGGCCTGCTCATCGCCAAGGTCAATCCGCGCACCGGGTGCACCGTCACCTGCGCGCCCTTCACCGCTCCCAACCTCGCAATCGGTCAGGTCGTGACCGGCCTCGCTTACAACGAGAACACGAATCGGCTGTTCGTGAGTCACTCCGACAATCGGATCCTGACCTACAGCGTCGCCGGCTGCGCCTTGACGCTCGTGAACCAATGCACGGTGACCGTCCCGACCAATCACGTGATCAGCGGGCTTGCCACCGACGACGCCAACGGCCGCATTTGGTACGTCTCCGACCCTTGGCTGGGACCGAACTTCTTCTTTCCATGGTCCCTCTTCTCCGCGGCGCCGCAGAGCAACCCATGCGCACCGACCTGTGGCCCCATGCAGATCAACGACTGTGCGATCACCCCGACACAACCGATGTCGCACGTCACCGGCCTCGCCTTCGACACCTGTGGATCGGGCGCCGGCACGCTCTACGCCATGAGTTCGTCCGGCATCAACGCGATCCAGGTGGTCGGCTGCGTCACCACCCAGATCGGTTGCTGCCAGGGCCCGATCCCCGGTCTCTTCCTCACCGGCCTGTGCGTGCTGCCCGTCGATGAGTTCCAGAGCTTCGGACCCGGCTGCTCTGCCGGCGCGCCCACGTGCTTTCCGCTGCACACGATGACCGGCGATTCGACGATCGGCAACCCGACGTTTTCGCTCGACTTGTCGGGCGCCCGTGGCGCCGCGATCGCCGTGTTGTTCTGGAATGTCGGGCTGCCGGTGCCAAGTCTGAGCCTCGGCTTTTGCGCCAACGTGCTTCCGAACTTCCCGTGGTTCGGCACACCTGGTGTCACCACCGGGGTGATCAACACGTGCCTGGGCACTTTCACGGCGCTCACCCCGATTCCGAACAACCCTGGTCTGTGTGGGTTGCAGATCTCGACGCAGTACGCCGGCTTCACCTTTCCGAACCTCGCGCACAACTTCGTCAGCAACGCGCTGACCTGGACGATCAGCGGCAGTTGAGCAGCGTCGAGGCCGGCGCTGGCGCCGGACGTAGCCAGCGTTGCAAGATCGCGCGCAGTTCGTGTAAGCGGTAGGGCTTGGCGAGGAAGTCGTCGACGCCGGCCTGCGTCGCGGCCAGCTGGGTCTCGCGTTGCGCGTCAGCGCTGCAAGCGATGATCGGCAGCGTGCTTCCCGTCGCGTGCTGGCGCAGTTGGCGCGCGACACTGAAGCCGTCCATCCCGGGCATCTGCAGGTCGAGCAGCACGAGATCGAACTGCCCTGTCTGCGCCGCCGCCAGCCCTTGCACGCCGTCGCTCGCGAGCACGACCCGCATGCCGAGCTTCTCCAGCAGGCGCTGGGCGACGCGACGGTTCAGTTCGTGATCGTCGACGACCAGCACGCTCCCGCCCGGCAACTGCTCTGTCGCAGCCACGGCCGGCGCCGCTTGGCTGTCGGCATCGAGCCGCTGCTGCAGTGAGTCGAGTTCTGCGAGCGTGCTCGCGCCGAGGCCACTGGCCCAGGTTCGCGTGTCGCGCTGCTCGGCCGACGTGCGGCCGTGGGCTAGCACAGCGATGCGCGGCACGTTCCCCTGGGTTGACGCGTCGCTCCCCGCGGCGACATCATTCCGACACACGAGCATCGCATCCATGTCGGGGCTCGCGCCGCTTGCGACTTCGAGGCCGATCGCTTGGCAGGCGTCGACGAGCGCGTCGTAGGCGACTTGGGTTGGGTCGAGGCCAATTCGCAGCGGACGCCTGCGCCGTTTGGGCTCGTCGACGACGGGCAGCGTGAACGTGGCGACGAACACCGATCCGGCGGCCGTGCTGTCGGCGAGCGCGAGATCGCCGTGCTGGCCGCGCGCCAACTGCCGCGAGATCGCCAGGCCGAGGCCTGTGCCGCCAAACTGCCGGTGCACCCCAGCGTCGGCTTGGCTGAACGGCTGGAACAGGCGCTCGACTGCGTGGGGTGCGACGCCGCATCCGGTGTCCTTGATCGTCGCTTGCAGGCGCACCTTGCCGTCCGCCTCGCTGGCTTGCAGGAGGGCGACCACCTCGCCTTGCGCCGTGAACTTGATGGCGTTGCCGATGAGGTTGGTCACGACTTGGCGCAGGCGCACCGGGTCGCCACGTACCGCCAAGGGCACGCGCGGGTCGATCCACACGGCCAGTCCCAGACCTTTCTGTTCTGCCGACGGCTCGTACAAGCGCACCGCTTCGCGCAGGACTGCGCCAGGATCGAACACCTCGCAAGCGAACTCCATGCGCCCAGCCTCGATCTTGGCAAAGTCGAGGACGTCGTCGAGCAACACGCGCAGCGTCTCGGTCGACGACTGCGCGATCAGCAAGTGATCGCGCTGCGGCGCTTCCAGCGCGCTCTCCAGCAGCAGGTCGATCATGCTGCCGATACCGTTCATCGGCGTGCGAATCTCGTGACTCATCATCGCCAAGAATGAACTCTTGGCCGAGCTGGCCGCTTCGGCCTGCGCGCGCGCGTGTTCCAACTGCGCCGTGCGCGTGCGCAGCGACTCCGACAGCCGTTGCGCGTCGAGCAGCGCCGACTGGCTGGTTTGCAAGTGCAGCAGGCAGTCGGGCACCGCGTCGCCGAGCGAGAAGTCAGCGATGGATAGGCCCCAGCGCCGCACCTGGTCTTGATTGCTGACCAGCACGTTGCACACGAGCAGCAACGCGGCGCCGTCGTTGACCACCTGGGTCTGGCCTTTGAGCGTCAGTTCGTGGCCACAAAAGCGCACCACACAAGCGCGGTCCTGGAACTGCACCAGCGCGCGCGGGTCGGCTCGCATCGGGCGCGGACGCACGATCTCCAGCAGGCGGTGGATCGAGTCGCCTTGCTGCGCCGACGGAACCAAACGCATGATGGCTGGACTCAACGTCTGGATCGAACCCGACCAGTCGCACACGACGTGGAACGGGAACAGTCGCGCCAGCGCGTCAGACCCGAGTTGGAACGACTGTGCCACAGTCCCTTTCCGCCAGGCGGCGCGTGACGATGCGGAACTCATCGAAGGTGCCACTCGCCGCATCGCGATGCGCCACTTGGGTCACCTCCACCCTCTCGCGGAACACCGTCGCGAACCCTTCGAGCACACCGATCACCATCGGCGCTAGGCCCGGCCGCTGCGATTCGTAACGCAGCCAGAGCGCGCCGTCGGCTTGTCGCGCGAACGCGAACGTTGGCGGCTCGAGCTGCGGCATCAGCGTGGTGATGCGGTCGTGCAGGCGGTGGAGGTTCGGCAACAGCTCGGCCAGCGAGCGCCCCATCAGGTCGAAGATCTCGCGGTAGTGCTTCGGCGCAACGTCGGTTGCCCAGAACCGGCCGAACGCGCGCAACAGGTCGGAGGCTGGCACACGCAGCACGTCACTGCTGGCCGCGACCAGGCGGTACGTGATCTCGTCCGGATAGGTTTGCATGCCAACGAAGTCGGCGGGCGACGGCGCAGCGCGGGCGACGATCTCCTGCCAACGGGCCTCTCCGTGGTCGCGGAGAACCAGCTCGCGGATAGCGATGTTGATGAGGCCGTACATGCTCTCCCCGGGGACTTATCGACGCTCGATTCAGCTATGACGCGACTTGTTCGGAACACCCGACAACACCGTGGGCTTGGCGTGTGGTGGCCCTGCACTTTTTTCTTGCGCGAGAAGACGCGACCGCTCGCGGCGCAGCTTGCGCTGGAGGTGGGTGTTCCCCTGCCTGACGTCCCGACCAACCATGAAGAACCTCCTTTTCACCCTCGCTCTCACGCTCCTGCCGACGTTCGCGTCGGCCCAGATCCCGGCGCCGCTCCTGCCCTCGGGTCAGCCGGCGTTGATGCCGTTCGTCCCCCTCGCCTTCGCCCCGCTCCCGCCACCTGCGGTCTGGGTGGGCGGCAACCCTGGCTTTGCGCTGGCGTCCTTCGCGCCGCCGCCGGTGCCGATGGGGATGCCGACCTTCTTGATCATCGGCTTCGCGCTGGCGCCACCGGTGCCGTTGGCGCCGCCGTTGGTGTTCCCGGCCTTCGGCGTGGGCATGCTCACCAACCTGGCACCGATCGTCATCCCAGCCGGACCCTCGGGCCCGGGGCCGGGGCCGGTCGTTCCGTTCCCGATCCCGCCGACCTTCGGCCCCATTCCACTGCTCAGCGTGCACACGTTGGTGTTCACACCGGGCGGTCTGATGCTCACGGGCGCGCTCGGGTTGACGATTTGATCTGCGGCGCGCCAGGCGCGACGCAGCTCGAGCGAGCCAGCAGAGCTGGCTCGACGCTGAGGTATTCGCCCCGCATACTCCCGCGCCCTCCATGGGCATCTACGACCCCGCCGCGATCGAGCCGAAGATCCAGAAGTTCTGGGATGACCGCCAGGTGTTTCGTACGCCGAACCCTGGCGACCAGGACTTCGATGGCAGCAAGCCGAAGAAGTTCATCCTCGACATGTTCCCGTATCCATCGGGCGCCGGCCTGCACGTTGGGCACCCCGAGGGTTACACCGCCACCGACATCGCCAGTCGCTTCTATCGCGCCAAGGGCTTCAACGTGCTGCACCCCATGGGGTGGGACGCGTTTGGGTTGCCAGCCGAACAGTATGCGATCCAAACGGGCACGCACCCGGCGACGACCACCAAGAAGAACATCGACACCTTCCGCCGGCAGTTGAAGTCGTTGGGCTTCAGCTACGACTGGGAGCGTGAGTTCGCCACCAGCGATCCGTCCTACTTCAAGTGGACGCAATGGATCTGGAAGAAGCTGCACGAACAGGGTCTGGCGTATCAGTCTGCTGCGCCGGTGTGGTGGTGCGAAGCGCTCGGCACCGTGCTGTCGAACGACGAAGTCGTGAACGGCCGCAGCGAGCGCGGCGATCACGTGTGCGTCAAGGTGCCGCTCAAGCAGTGGATGTTGAAGATCACGGCGTATGCCGAGCGGCTGCTGACCGACCTCGATGCGTTGGACTGGAGCGACTCGCTCAAAGCGCACCAGCGCGATTGGATCGGCCGCAGCGAGGGCGCCGAGATCGAGTTCGACGTGCAAGGCGGCGGCGCGGCTCGGCTACGCGTGTTCACGACGCGACCCGACACGCTGTTTGGCGCCGCGTTCATGGTGCTGGCGCCGGAGCATCCGTTGGTGGCGACGCTTTTGCCGCAGGCTACGCCGAGCCAACGGAGCGCAATCAGCGACTACGTCAAGCAGGCGGCCCAAAAGAGCGAGTTGGAGCGGACTGACCTGGCCAAGCACAAGATCGGCGTCTTCACCGGGGCGTACGCGCTCAACCCATTGTTCGCGCCGACCGACGCGCGCGCGCGCCTGCCGATCTGGATCGCCGACTATGTGATCGTCACCTACGGTACGGGGGCAATCATGGCGGTGCCGGCCGGGGATGCGCGCGACTTCGAGTTCGCGCAGACGTTTGGTCTGACCGTCCCGCCGATCTTCGCGCCCGATACGGGGGACGCCGACCACGATGCTCTGGTGCGGCAGGGCAAGCGCTGCCATCTCGATGCGGCGCCTTACATCAATTCGACGACGGAAGGACTCGACCTGACTGGCAAGTCGTTGGCCGACGCCAAGGCGGCGACGATCGCGTGGCTGCAAGCGCGCGGGCGTGGCACCGCACGCATTCAGTACAAGCTGCGAGATTGGCTGTATTCCCGGCAGCGGTATTGGGGTGAACCATTCCCGGTGCTGCACACGCCAGATGGCGTCGAGTTGCTGTCGGATACCAAGCTGCCCGTGGAGTTGCCGCACATGGATGACTTCAAGCCGGGTGGCACGCCGGAGTCGCCGCTGATCCGTGCCAAGGAATGGGTCGCCACGCAGGACAGCAAGGGTCGGCCGGCCAGGCGCGAAATCGACACGATGCCCGGTGCGGCCGGTTCGAGTTGGTACTTCCTGCGCTTTTGCGATCCACACAACACCGAGGAGTTCTGCTCGCGCGCAGCGAGCGACTATTGGATGCCAGTCGACCTCTACATCGGCGGCACCGAGCACGCGGTCGGGCACCTGCTGTATGCGCGCTTTTGGACCAAGGTCCTCTTCGACTGTGGCTTGGTGAAGACCAAGGAGCCGTTCGCCAAGCTCTACAACCAGGGCATGATCCTCAGCTATGCGTTCGAGGATCAGCGCGGCGCGACGGTGGCGATGGAGAACGTGCACGAAGACGGCGAGGGCTTTGTGCGCAAGGACACCAAAGAGCCGCTCAAGCGCATCGTCACCAAGATGAGCAAGCGCTACGGCAACGTCGTCAATCCAGACGACGTGGTGCGGGAGTACGGCGCCGACTCCCTGCGGCTGTACGAGATGTACATGGGGCCGCTCGCCGACAGCAAGCCTTGGAACCCCAAGGACGTGCCGGGCGTGCACCGCTTCTTGCATCGAGCGTGGCGCTTGGCGGTCGACGAAGAGACCCCCGAGGGTCAGGTTGTCGCCGGCTTGCAAGCCGATCGCCCCGACGACCAAGACCTCGAACGCGCGTTGCAGCGCACGATCCACAAGGTGGAGGGGGACATCACACGCTTGGCGTTCAACACCGCGATTGCCGCGATGATGATCTTCGTCAACGACGCCACCAAAGCGAAAGACAAGGTGTCGCGCCGCCAGATGTCGCGGTTCGTGCAATGCCTGCAGCCGTTCGCGCCGCACCTCGCCGAGGAGCTCTGGTTGCGCCTGGGGCACCAAGAGCTGCTCGCCTATGCGCCGTGGCCGAAAGTCGACCCGAGCTATCTGAAGGATGACACCGTGGAGATCGTCGTCCAGGTTCTGGGCAAGAAGCGCGCGGTGATCTCGGTCTCGGCTGAGGCTGCCGACGCGGTGGTCTTGAGCGCCGCGCGCGACGCGGTGAAGGACCAGATCGCCGGCAAGACGGTCGTCAAGGAGATCGTGGTGCCGAAGAAGCTCGTGAACTTCGTCGTGAAGTAGCGCGCCGAGGCATTCCGCGCGTCGCATACTGAACTCGTGTCGTCCATCATTCCCCGCCCGTGACTCGACCCGATCAGCTCTCGCGCTTGGTGTGACGGACCTCCACGAGTACTACGTCGTCTGCACGCTGGGGCTCGAGGCGGCGGTCGCGGGCGAATTGCAAGCGCTCGGCGTCACCGAGATCGCGATGGGCCGCGGGGGTGTCACGTGCCAGGGCGATCGCCGCGCCGGCTATGCG
>JANPER010000116.1:0-8418 GCA_031423015.1 Planctomycetota bacterium
GCAGCAGCAGGCCCTGGTTCACATCGTCGCATTTCCGGAACGCGCCCATGTTGCACCTACGCGCGAGCGGTCACCACTGGCTCAAGTCGCCGGCTCTTCTTCGGACTTTCCGGGCCGTCCCGTGACGCAGACTCCTAGTACAGCATCGTCGTCAAGCGGCGCCGGTAGTCGTCGCTGACGTCGTGGTCTTCACCCAGGACCAGGAAGCACAGCAGCATCGCGCGCCGCGCCAGCCCGTCGGCAAGCCTGCGATCGAGGGTCACCGACTCCAGCAGCGCGTCGAGGGCGGCTTGCACGCGACCGGCCAAGAAGTGGTCGCGCGCGAGCGCGAGCGGCGCCGCCGCCGGGCTCGCCGGCAACGGCCCACCCGCCACGAAAGGCAGGCCGTCGCGCAGACGATCGGCGTTGGCGGCGAGGTCGTCTTCGGGCGGGAAGCCATCGAGGGCAGCCTGCGCCGCGGCAACATCGCCGCGCCGCACCGCGGTCAGCGCGCGGTCGAATCGCCCCGCCGGCGAGTCGGGCGCGACTTCGACTGGCTTCCCCGCCTGCACCACCGGCTCGATGTTGGCGCGCTTCAAGAAGCGACGCACCTCGGCCTCCGGCAGCGCGCCGTTGAAGCCGTCGACCGGCTTGCCCCCGTCGAGCAGCACCACGAACGGGATGCTGCGCACCTGGAACGCCGCGGCGAGATCCTGTTCGACCTCGGTGTTCACCTTGCCGAGGATGAACGAGCCGCCATACTCCTCGGCCAGCTTCTCGAGGATCGGCCCCAGCGTGCGGCAGGGAGCACACCAGTCGGCCCAGAAGTCCAACAGCACCGGTATCTGCGTCGACTGCTGCAAGGCCTCGAGCTGGAAGTTCTCGGCCGTGATCTCGATGGTGTGCAGCGCGTCCATGCGAGGATGTGACGGAACGAAGCGGGCGCGGTCAACGGTCCAGGTCGACTCTCGTTACGAGTTCGCTACCGCGCGCGCGCTTCGGTGGCCAGGGCGAGACCGTGACGAGCGTGGCACGGATGTTGACAAGAGGTGCGCGGGTCGGACCCGAATCGAAAGATCCTCAGGGATGGATCGTTCGAGAGAGGCGACCGGAACCGGGTCCGACCCACCTTTACCCCCGTCTGGTTGCAGCGCGGCGCGCGCCGGCCTCGCACGCCCACTCAGCCCCGACTGTAGACCCCGAGCAGACAACGCTCGGGATAGCGCAGACCGACGGCGCGGAGCGCGCGGCGCAGGCTCAGCTCACACCACTGCCCGGCGCGAAAACGACCAAGCGTGCGGCAGTCGTCGAGCCACGCAAACGACACCTCGTGCAGGTCGCCCGCCTGCATCAGCGCCGCGAGCCTTTGGCGCGAGTTCATCTTGAACTTGGTGGGGAAAGTGTCCTTCGACTCCGTGCGCCACAGGAAACGCTTGACCACGTGGCGCAGCGACATCGGCGCCAGCCGGGTGAGCAACGGCATCGGCGACCACGCGTCGACGGTGTAGATCACGGCGCGGCCGCCGGGCGCGAGCGAGCGCGCGATCGCCGCCACCACCCGCTCAGGTTCGGCGACGTGCTCGGCCACCATGCGCAGCGTGACCAGATCGAACGCGCCTTGGCCGTCGAACGTCTCGAACGGCGCGCGCGCCCGCGTGTGCACATAGGGGTTCTCGTCGAGCGTGGCGTCGGGGTCGACGCCGACGAGATGCTTGGCGCTGCTGGCCAGCTCGCGCGCCAGCGCGACGTTGCTCGGAAACAGGTGCCGCCCGCAGCCGACGTCGAGCCACCGCGTGTCGCTGCCCACCAGCTCGCAGACCAGCGCCTCGTAGTGCTCGTCGGGGTTGAAGTAGGCAAAGCGCCGGCGCATCGCCGGCCCCCACCCGAGCGCGTCGAGTTCGCCGTACTTCTGGCGGAAGACCTTGTCCAGCGTGTCGGCGGCGGGCGACGGCAACAGATCGCGATCGGCACTCACACCGGAAAGACTTGATCCAGCTCGGCGAGCGCGGCGGCCGTGAGGGTGAGGGCAGCGGCCTCGATGTTCTCGATCAACTGCTTCTCGCTGGTCGCGCCGACGATCACGCTCGCCACCTCGGGACAGCGCAGACACCACGCCAACGCCAGCTGTGCTGGTGGCACGCCGAGGCGACGCGCCAGCGCCGCGGCACGATCGGCTTGCTGCAACCGAGCCGGCGTCAGGTAGCGACCGATGAACTGGTTCACCTTGTCGTTGCCGGCGCGCGTGCTCGCGTCGGGCGCCTTGCCGCCGGCGTACTTGCCGCTGAGCACGCCTTGCGCCAGCGGCGAGAACACGATCTGGCCGACCCCGTGCTGCGCCGACACCGGCATCACCTCGGCTTCGATCATGCGATCGAACAGGTTGTAGAGCGGCTGGTTGGAGATCGGCGGCGGCAGCGCGTGCAGGCGGCAGAAGGTCACTGCCTGCGCGATCGCGTGCGCCGGCCACTGGCTTACGCCCCAATAGAGGATCTTGCCCTGTCGGATCAGATCAACCATCGCCAACACCGTCTCTTCGATCGGCGTCTCGGGATCGAGGCGGTGGCATTGGTAGAGGTCGAGGTAGCTGGTGTCGAGCCGGCGCAGCGAGGCGTGCAGCGACTCGACCACGTGCTTGCGCGACAGGCCGCAGTCATTGACGTCGTCGCTCATCGGAAAGAAGCACTTGCTTGCGATCACCACGTGCTCACGCCGCACGCCGCGCAACGCCTTGCCGAGCGCGACCTCCCCGTCGCCGCGCGCATACACGTCAGCGGTGTCGAACAGGTTGACCCCGCGCTCACGCGCCGCCGCGACGATGCGCGTGGTCGCGCTTTGGTCGAGGACGTTGCCGTAGGTGAGCCACGAGCCCAGACTGACGGCGCTGACTTTGAGGCCGGATTGACCCAGGCGGCGGTACTGCATGGCGGTGAGTTTGCACGGAGCGCCAGAAGGTGTCAGACACTTTCTGGCCGCAGCCTCCACGCACGGTGCGTCGGTGCAGTCTCGCGCCGCGCCGGCTAGCCGCGACGTACGATAGGCCTGTGTGACAGCGAATTCGGCGTCATGGTGCGCGATCACGCTCGTAGACTCGGCTGGGGTCGCGAGCACTCGCGGCGCTTGCAACCATCTTGCAGCCGATGCAACCAGAGCAAGGAGACTCGAGCGACACCGTCGGCGACGGTGAGCCCACGCGCGAACCCGGCGCGCGCCCAGCCTTTGACCCCACCGTGCCGCCGCGCCGCGCCGCTCTTTTGCCGGCGGCCAGGGGTTCACGCCGCGACCTCACCGGCGAAGTGCTCGGGGGCAAGTACCGCGTTCTACGGCTGCTGGGCGAGGGCGGCTGCGGCACGGTGTACGAGGCAGTCGACGAGATGCTCGGCGCTGCGGTGGCCGTCAAGGTCCTGACCACCGACGCCGCGGGCAGGGACGACGCGTTGCAGCAGTTCCTCGGCGAGGCCCGCCTGCTAACGAGCCTGGACCATCCCAACGTCGTGCGCTGGATCACCTTCGATCGCACGCCCGGCGGACTGCACTACTTCGTGATGGAACTCCTGCGCGGCAAGGAGCTGTCGGATGTCCTCAAGGAACACCAGCGCTTGCCGTGGAAACGCGTGGTCTCGATCCTCCTGCAGATGCTGTCGGCATTGCGCGCCGCGCACTTCCTGCCCGACGGCCGCTCGCTCCTGCACCTCGACCTGAAGCCGCGCAACGTGTTCGTGATCGATGGCGAACCGGAGCAGATCAAGGTCATCGACTTCGGGATCAGCCAGCACGTCGGCGCAGTGGCGCGTTCGGCGGCGGGCATCGAGCTGCGCACCAGCAGGACGCTCAGCAACGAGGAGCTTGGCGAGACCATCTCGACGCGCGCGTCTGACAATGCGCCGGCGCAGCCTGGCAAGGAGACCGTGCAGCGCGCGCGCGGCGGCACGCTGCTGTATGCGTCGCCGGAGCAGTGCTTGCATCTGATCGGCGAACACGACATCGTCGAACTCGACGGACGCTCGGATCTCTACTCGCTGGGCATCGTCGCGTTCCAGTTGCTCGCGGGCCGCCTGCCTTGGGATTGGCGCACCGAACACGACATCATCCGCGCCCACTTGCAGTTGCCGCCGCCCAGGCTCGCAAAGCTCGGGGTGAAGGTCCCGCGCGCGCTCGAGCAGTTCGTCGAGCGCTGTTTGGCGAAGAACCGCGACGAGCGCTATCGCGATGTCCGGGAGGCACACGCCGCGCTCTACCGCGTCGCGCATCCGCCGGGACGGTGGCCGACGGTGGTGGCCGCGCTCGCGGTGGTCGTGGCCGTGGTGCTGTGGATCGTTTGGCCGAAGCCGAAACCGGATGCGCTGAATCTCGTGGCCGAAGACGACTCGATCTTCCTGGGGCCATCGCAGTCGACGGTACGTGTGGCGGTCGGCAACCTCGCGCCCGCGCTGCGTGACAAGAAGGTGCAGTGGGTCGCGGACCCGCAGTCCGAGGCCGACGCCTTTCCAGATTGGAAGGTCGCGCTGGATGACGCTGGCGGAACGACCAGCGTCGTGGTGACCGCACCGCCCGCATCCATGGCGGTCGATCGTGCGCAGGTCTACCTGCGGGTTGGCGACCAAGCGGCGGCGCAGTTCTCGCAACCGCTGCGCATCGTGTACCTGACGCCGGAGCGCTGGCGCATCGACAAGGTGTCGGTGCGCGGCGCCGGTGAGCGTGTCGTGGACCCGGTCGGCGCCGACCTCGAAGTCGCGCTCCAAGTGCCGGACCGCAAGTGGCTCGCCAGCGTGCAGGTCGCGATGCAGGGAGTCACTCTGAACGCGACTCTGGACCCGAGCAGTTCCACCGGAGAGCGGCTGTTGCATACTGTGGCGATGAGTGCCTTCGGGTTTGCGCCCAACGAAGTGAAGGCGGCTCAGTTCGCGGTGACGGCGATCGATCACGCTGGCAATCGGCACACCAAGGAGCTGGCCTTGCAGGTCGACACGAGGCCGCTCTCGTTGTCGGCGAAGTTGAGAGGCTGCATTGCGGCGAGCACTGACTCGTATGTGATCTACCCGAACACCGCGCAGATTCTGGAGTGGCAATCGGATCGGCCTTCCCGCCTCACGATCGCGGCGCGTGACCAAGACCAGAAGGTGGTCGAGATCACGCGCGCGACGGTGCCGGATGGTGAGCAGATCGCATTCCGGGCGGCGAAGCTCTCCTATGCGGGAGAGATCAAAGTCACCGTCGTCGACTCGGAGTCGACTCACCACGTCGATCCCGTGCGCGGCCAGGCAACCAGAGTGCTCCGCTTTCAGTACGAGATGCGCGGGGTTGGGGTGCAGGTCGCCGTCGAGACGCCGGACCGGGAGCAGCTGCCCACCGGCGTCGCCGGGACCAGCAAGGGAAGCTACCTTACGAACCGCGATGCCGTGTCGGTGTCCGTGCAGCGCGCCATCGAGGTGCAGGTCTCACTGGAGGTCGAGTGCCGCCGTGCCGGTCAGGAGCCCGTGCGCCGCCCGATCGAGCTGCACAAGAACCAGCACGATCGCACATCGTTCCCACTCGCCGAAGACGGCAGCTACGAGTTGACGGTGCGAGCCTATCGCCACGCGGGACCAGGCATCGAGCGACCAAAGGAACCGGAGGACACGCAGAAATTCACGGTGCGCCGGGACACCAAGGCGCCCCGTCTCGGTGTCGTCAATCTTCCGTCGCCGGTCTACCGCGAGGTGCGCGCGCAGGACGCGTGGACCGGCCTCGACGTGGCCGACGAATCCGAGGAGCCAGTGACGCTGCAATGGACTCTGTCGGGGCCGATGGCACAGCGGCGCGGCGATGTCGTGCTGCCCGCGAGCACGGACGGCAGCGTGCCCCTGTCGTGCGAGGGAATGAAACTCGACGCCGACGCGCTCGACGATGGTGCCTACGAACTCAGCCTCGTCGCCATCGACGCCGCCGGCAACCGGGCTCCTCCGCCCGAGCCGTGCCAGTTCGTAATTGCCAGGCGCGGGCCGGCCCTGACCCTCGAGTCGCCGGCGAATCCACTTTGGCTGCCGAAGGCTGGCAACGCATTCCAGGTGCAGGTGGCCGCGACCGACGACAACGGCGTGCGGTCGGTGTCGTGCCGCCTGCGCGACGCTGCCGGCGCGAAGTACGAAGCGACGTGTCGGACTGCCGGCGGCGCCGATCCACAAAAGGCCGACTGGGTTGGCGAGTTCGCACTGCCGGCTTCGTGGTCGAAGCGCGCGGTCACGATCGTGTGTGTGGCGACCGATGCCTACGGCAACGAGACGCAGGCGCCGCCGTTCGCCACCACCTTGGAGGAGTTCCAACTCCAGCGCTCGCCGGTGATCTGGCAAGAGCTCGTCGGGTCGGACGCGCTGTTCCAGCCGATGCACTTGGTGCGTGGCGATCAGGGCTACGTGTTCGGCGGGCGCGCCTTCGCGGAGGAAAAGAAGGCGCTGAGGGCGATCGGGGTCCAGGGCGAGCTCACGACCGAGAACCACGAGGTGGACGTCCCGGACTATTATTTGGACGAGAACGAGGTGACGGTCGGCCAGTACCTCGCGTTCCTCGGCGATGCCAACGGCTATTTGGATCCGGCGAACTGGCGCGAGCGCAAGCCGGAGGCACGACGGCGCGGCGATCTGCAAGAACGGCTAGGATCGGCGACGAGTCCGATGCTTCCAGTAACCGAGATCGATTGGTACGAGGCCGACGCCTACGCCCGTTGGGCTGGCAAACGGCTACCGAGCGACATCGAGTGGGAGTACGCGGTCCGTGGCGGGCGCGCGTACCGGGCCTGCTCGTGGGGGCCGGGGGTTCCACCTCAGGAACTCAACGTCGGCGGCGCCGAAGGATCGCAAGCGTGGGTCGTGGATCGCGGCGGCGATGTCACACCGGCGGGCGACGGCGGCGGCATCCGCAACCTGTGCAGCAACGTCGCCGAATGGACGTCATCGCTTACTCGCGCGCGCGACAAGGTGTTCGCGGCCGGGGCCAGCTTCGAGCACTTTGCCTACCACTTCTTGCTGATGGCACAACGGCCACCCACCGTTGCCCTCCCAACGCTCGGGTTTCGCTGCGGCATGACCGCCACCGACGTCGACGCCGCAATCGAGCAGGTCATTCGCATCCGTATCGTCACCGCGCCTCCACCCGCGAAGGGTCGCTAGTCATGCCTCTTGATCGCTCCAGTGCTTTCCTCCCTGTGCTCGCAGGCTGCATCCTCGCGCTCGGCCTGACGATGACGGGCTGTGCCACCGCGTCCAATGCGACGTCGAAGCTGCCCTTCCACGTCGCCATCGTACCGCCGGTTGCGATTGCCGATACCGCCGCGTTGCCGCAGGAGGACGGCAACGAGACCGAGGTCGCGTTCGCCGTCGACAGCAATCAGCTCTTGCAACAGATGGAGCAGGCGCTCGGTCAAGCGTTCTGCAAAGTCAGCCGGCTGACGGCGCCCGCGGACGCCGACCCCGACGCTGCGAGCGTCGCGCTGCTCGCGCAGGCCAAGCAACAAGGCGCCGACCTGATCCTGCGGACGACCTTGAGCTACGACCCCAAGATCCGGACTGCCTTGAACGATCGGTTCTGGCTCAACCTGCCGCTGTTCGCGCTGGGTGGCCCCTTCGGCTGGTTCGTTGCCGACCGCAGCTACTTCTGCAACTGCCGGTTGGAGGGTCAGCTCTTCGACGTGTCGGTGGCGCTTGCCAGTCCCGGGAAGAGCCTGGAGACGACGGCGCGCGTGCTGCGCGTCGAGCGCGAGACCAAGGAGGCGTCGTTGAACTTCCTCGATCGCGCCAGCGGCGTCGGGCCCTACTTGCTGTCCTTCATCTGTCCGGCAGGTTTGATCGGCAGAGAATCGGACGCGGTGCCGGCCGAGTTGGATACCGCCGTGGTCAATCAGCTCTGCCAAGCGATGGCGAAGGCGCTGCAAGACCGCGCCACCGAGGTTGTCGAGTCCGACCTGGTCGCCTTCCACCCGCGCGCGGTGCGCGTCGAGCGCGAGGGAGGCAAGCGGTATCTCGTCGGCGAGATGGTCCTCGGGTTGAGCCAGGCCAACGAGCTGGCAACCCCACGCAGTCGCGTCGGCACCGGCGGCTTCGTCGATGCCAGTTGGGACAAGACCACGGTCGTGGCGTCGGCCGGCACCGACAAGGGGCGTCGGGTCTATCCGTTCAAGATCCCGATCGCTGACTCCGCGACCGGGACGATGCAGGTGGAGATCGAGCAGGCCGATCGGTTTGCGACGAAGCGGACGTTCACGTTTCCGGTGGAGGAGGGCGCGGGGCGGTGATTGCGGCGCCCGGTACCGTCATGAACCGCCTTCTTAGGGGTGTGGATCCCGTATTGAGCAAATGGGTCGCGCTCACGCCGCGGTCCTTACTGCCGAGCGGCGAGTTGCGTGAAGCTTGGCCATAGCAAGTTCCCATCGATCGCTGAGCGCGAGTGCGCGCATGCGCAAGACATGCT
>JANPER010000117.1:0-62964 GCA_031423015.1 Planctomycetota bacterium
TTCACCGGCGTCATGGACTACGCGCCCAACGTCGACGGCGTGTTGTGGTTCGTGCGCGAGGCCTGGCCGCGCGTGCGCGCGAGGTTCGGCGACGCGCGCCTGTGCGTGGTCGGCAGCCGGCCGGCGCCCGCGATCTCTGCGCTGCACGGCCGCGACGGCATCGAGGTGACCGGCCGCGTGCCCGAGGTGCCGCCGTGGCTGGATCAGGCAGCGGTGTCGATCGCACCGCTGCGCTTGGCGCGCGGCGTGCAGAACAAGGTGCTCGAAGCGATGAGCGCCGGCGTGCCGGTGGTTGCGTCGCCGGCGGCGGCGCAGGGTTTGGGCACGGCGAGTGAGCGCGAGCCCGGGCTGCTGCTGGCAGGTGATGCCGCGGCGATGGCGGCGCGCGTGTTGAGCGTCTTCGCTGACACCGCCGACGCGCGCCGGCGCGGTCACAGCGCGGCGGCCTTCGTGCGCCGACACTTTCGCTGGGAGCACATGTTCGCGATTGCGGATGCCGCGGTCGACGCGGCGATGGCGCGTCAGCGCGGCAGGGCGTGAGCGCGCGCCGAACTCGGACCGACACGCTTGCCAGATGACGGCATCGCCCCTTCGATGGCCCGCATGCAGTCGCCGCTTCGGTCGCTCGTCGTGCTGACTCTCCTCTCGTTGCCTGGCCTGACCGAGACCAGCGGACCCGTTCGCCTCCCGCAAGACCCGCAGCCGAGCGCGCCGACGGCGCAGCGCACGGTGATCCTGCTGCGCCACGCCGAGAAGGACCCCGCGAGCGACCCCAAGGATCCTGCTCTGAGTAGGGCCGGTGAGGAACGTGCGCGCCAACTGGCGCGCTTGCTAGCCAAGGCAGGCGCGACCCGCTTGATCGCCAGCGAGTTCCGCCGCACGCGCACCACGCTCGAACCACTCGCCAAGGCGTTGGGGCTCAGCGTCGAGAGCCGGCCCGCGCGTGAGGTCGAAGCGCTCGCGCGCGAACTGCAGAACGCGCCGAGCGGCTCGGTCACCGTCGTCGCCGGCCATTCGAACACGCTGCCCAAACTCGCGACCAGCTTGGGCGCTCCGATCACCGGCTTGGTCGGCGCGAAGCCAGAACTCGATGACTCCGACTACGACTGCCTGTTCGTCTTGACGCTGCCGGCGGCCGACGCCCGTGTGCGCCCGACCATCCTCGAACTGCGCTACGGCAACATCTGATCAGCGACGCACCGGCGCGATGTCCGGTGGCGACCTGAACCACGGCCTGTGGCGATCGTTGCAGCGCGACTCGCACGCATCTCCCCAGATCATGCTCCGCATCCTCGCCGCCTTGGTCCTGGCCGTGGCTGTCAACGCCCAGTCCTCTCCCCCCCCCGAGAAGCAGTCACCCATCACTCCGCAGGCCGCGCAGAGCCAACCGCAACGCACGGTAGTCACCGCGACGCGCTCGGCGACCGATCCCTTCGAGCTGCCCTACTCCACCGAGCTGCTGGACGCGCAGAACCTGGTGCGCGAGCGCCAGGTCCGCAGCATCCCGGAAGCGTTGCGCGAACAACCGGGCATCTCGGTGCAGAAGACCGCGCACGGCCAGGGCTCGCCCAAGTTCCGCGGTCAAACGGGCTATCAAACGCTGCTACTCGTCGACGGTATCCGCATCAACGACTCGACGTGGCGCAGCGGCAACGTCGAGTACTGGAATCACCTCGACACGTACGCCTTCGAGCGCATCGAGATCGTGCGTGGCCCGTCGTCGGTGCTGTGGGGTACCGATGCGACGACCGGCGTAGGGCACGCAATCAGCAAAGTCCGCCAGAGCTTCGATCCGGGTCTGCACGCTGATGTCGGCGCGCTGTTCCGCTACGCCAGCGCCGAGCAGTCGGCTACTTCACACGTCGAGACCGACGGCAACGCCGATGACTTTGGCTGGCACGCGGGCATCACCTACAAGGACTTCGGCGACCTCGAAGCCGGCCGCGAGGTCGGCGTGCTGCCGCAGACCGGCTACCTTGCGGCCGACGGCGACCTGAGCCTCGTGTGGCGCCTTCGAGCCAACGCGCGCCTCACCTTCGCCGCGCAGCACGACAGTCTGCGCGACGTGCCGCGCACGCACAGCACCGTGGCCAACGTCAGCTGGCGCGGCATCACCGCTGGGAGCGACCTGCGCCGCAACCACACGCACCGGCGCACGCTCACCTACTTGAAGTACGAGGCCGAGGACACCGGCGGCGTCTTCGATGACGTCTGGGCCGCGGTCGCTTTCAAGCACCGCTACGAACGCGAGGATCGCCTGCGCAGCAACAACCGCCGCGTGTTCCAGCAGTCCGACGTGCAGACGCCAGCGATCGTCGCGCAAGGCACCAAGGACACGGCGTTCGGCAACGTCACCGTCGGCCTCGATTGGTACCACGACATCGTCGATTCGGAACAGCGCGAACACGACGCCAGCGGCAACCTGGTGACGGCGCTGCCGCGCGGCGTCGTGGCGGGCGATGCGACGTACGACCTGGCCGGCCTGTTTGCGCAAGACGTGATCGCGCTCGGCGCCGACACCGAGCTGACGCTCGGCGCGCGCTACCAATACGCGAACCTCAGCGCCGACGACGTGGCCGCGCCCGGCATCACCACGGTCGATCACCTAAGCGACCACTGGCACGCGGTCACCGGCAGCGTTCGGCTGATGCAGCGCGTGAGCGACCGCGTGCGTGCGTTCGGCGGCGTCAGCCAGGGCTTCCGCGCCCCCAACCTGTCGGACACCACGCGCCTCGACATCGCGCGCACCAACGAGCTGGAGATCCCGTCCACCGACCTTGACCCGGAGTACTACGTGACCGCCGAGGTCGGCTCGCGCTACGAGGACGACACGTTCCGCGCCGGCGTCACGGGCTACTACACCTGGGTCGACGGTCAGATCGGCCGCGTGCGTACCGGAGCGACGAGCAGCTCTGGACAGTTCTTGGTGTCAAAGGCCAACGTCGGCGACGGCTGGTATGCCGGCTTTGAACTGGAAGGCGGCGTCGGCCTCGCATGGTGCGGCGAGCATCTGCGCAACTGGTCCTTGCTCGGCTTCTTCGACTACGTCGACGCGCGCATCGATCAGGTAAACAGCACGGGGGCCACCATTCATGATCGGCCGGGCGCGATGCCGCCGCCGTCGGGCCGCGTGGCACTGCGCTGGGAGGATCCAAGCGACCGCACGGTCTTCGAGGTGTTCGCCAACATGGCGTATCACGTGCGGCCGAGTCGCTACACCGAGTCGGACGCGCAGAACACGTCGCGCATCCCGCCGCAAGGCCTGCCGGGCTACGCGGTGCTCGGCGTGCGCGGTTCTTGCAGGCTGTCGAAGAGCACCACGGCGTCGGCCGCGGTCGAGAACATCAACAACGTCGACTACCGCATCATGGACTCGGGCTTGAACGAGCCCGGCACCAACGCGGTGTTCACGGTCGAGACCCGCTTCTGAACGGCGGCACATGACCACGCACGTTCTCGTGGTGGCGGAATCGCCCATCGCGGACAACGAAAGCGACCCGTAGGATCGCGCGTGCCGCGCACCTTCGCGGCGCTCGCACAACCATGGCACTCGTCACCGAGATTCACCCCGACGATGAGATGCTGAAGTTCCTGCGCGCGAGCGGGCATCCCGAGCCGCTGCTGTACGGCGCGTATCTGAGCGACGGCCACGCGATCGCCGTCACCATCGAGCACGTGCTCGGCCAGCTGGGAAGAAGGCTGGAGGCGCTGCCGAGCCTGCTCGACTTTGCGTCGGGCTACGGCCGAGTGGCGCGCTTTCTCAGCGACAAGATAGGCGCCGCACGACTCACCGTGTCCGACGTATACGCCGACGGCGTCAAGTTCCAGCAGCAGGTGCTCGGCGTGCGCGGGTTTGTGTCCAGGAGCAACCCGCGCGACGTCGCGATCGACGCGCGTTACGCCGCGGTGACGTGCATCTCGTTGTTCACCCACCTGCCCAAGCGAACGTTCGGTCCGTGGCTCGGCAAGCTCGCCGCAGCCTGCGAACGCGATGGTGTCTTGCTCTTCACCACGCATGCCCGAGCGTTGGACCCTGGCAGCGCGGCGACCGAGCGGGGCGACGACTTTGCCTTCTTGCCGGTGAGCGAGTCCGCCAGCCTCGATGTGCAGGAGTATGGCTCGACGTACGTGACGCCCGCGTTCGTCGAACGGGTCGTGCGCGAGCATTGCCCGGGACGACGCGTGATTGCCCACCTCGAGAAGGGGCTGCGGCAACACCAGGACATCTACGTGGTGGGCGCCGAGAGCGAGTCGACGCACAACCTCGTTGCCGCCGCGTTTCCGACGCTGTACGTCGACGGCGCGCAGCAGGAGAACGGCCGGCTTGCCGTGCACGGCTGGGCGGCGCGGGCGCGCGACCGCCGCCCGGTGGACAGCGTGCGCGTGTTCTCAGGGGACGTGCTGCTCGGCGAGGCAGCACTCGGCGTAGAGCGCGACGACGTGGCCGCGCATTTTGGCGACGACGCCGCGCGGCACGCGGGGTTCGACGGTGCGTTCGCGCTGCAAACGCCTTTTGGCCACGAGGTGTTGCGCGTGGAGGCGAACGCGCCCGGCGAAGTCACGCGCGCCGCCTTCGTGCTGCCGAGCCCCTGAACGGCGCCGACCATCCTCGCGGATGCGCGGCAAGCGCACCGCCTCGCTCAGCCCTTCTGGATCTCCCAGACGTCTGTGCCAAGGTGGTCCCAAGGCAGACGACCCTCGTCACACTCGTTCTTCTCGACCGAGAACTGCACGTCGACGAAGTAGATGATGCGGCCCTGGGTCAGAGCGATGTTGCGCACGCCGTGCGCAACGCCAGGCGGAATGCGCACGAGCTGGCTGTTGCCGTCGCCGATCACTTTGCGCATGGTGACACCTTCGGTGGCAGAACCGGCGCGCGCGTCGTGCAACACCAGCAGCATCTTGTCGTGCGGCGGCACGAACCACACGTCGGTTTGCCGATGGTGCATGTGGAAGGCCTTGATGACCCCGGGCTCCATCGTGCTGTAGTTGATCTGCTTCACTTCGAAGCCGGCGAGCTGCTTGTGCTGCCCTTGCAGCAACCGGCCCAGCTCGGTCATCGATCCGCCGTCATCGTTGAAGCGGCGCAGCTGCACGATCTCGACACCATCGATGGTCTTGGCGCCGGAGTAGTCCTGAAAGCTGAAAGCAGTCTTGGCGCGGTCGTTGATCTTCACGGCGACGAGAGTAGCGGGAAGCGTTGTCGATTGATCGGCCGCAGGGCGGCAGCAGCCACAAGCTACTTGCCAAGCATCTTGTGCCCGCCACCATTGCCACCGTTGGTGCCATTGGTCGGCGGGGCGGCGGGAGCGGTCGAACCAGTCGTCAAACCAGCCGGCAAGCGCCACACGTCAGCCGCGTTCGGCGCCGCATCGAGCACAGTCGACAGGGTGAACATCACGTGGCGGTTGGCTTCGTTCTTCACGCCAAACTCGATCTGGAAGGTATCGCGCCCCGAGTCATCCCGACCTTGCGTGACCTTGGCTTCCTTGTAGCCCGGCTTGACGTTGGCTTGACGATAACCGGCAGCCATGTGGGCCACGAAGCGATTGCTCCCGCTCGGATCGCCGTTGTTCCTGAACACGAACACCGGCTCCTCGAGAGGAATCTCATGGCCGCCATCCTTCAGCACGATCTTCTCCAGCTTGCTGGCGGAGTTCTTCGCCACCCACTCTTCGGTCACGCCATACTTGGCCAGGATCCGGCGCCAGTCGGCATCGTTCGGCTTGTCGGCCTCCGCCTTCTCATCCTTCTTCTCTTCCTTCTTCTCTTCCTTCTTTCCGTCCTTCTTTCCGGAGGCGGCGCGCTTGTCCTCGGCCTTGAGCGCCTTGAGCTCGTGATTGCCCGTACGGATCGCCGCCAAGAGTTCCTGCGGCGCACCCTTGGCTCGGTAGTAGACGGTGTAGATCCCGGGCTCGAGCGCCGGCTCCGTCAGCTTGTCGGTGGTCATGAACGTAGCGACGATCAACGGCGTCTCGCGACTGACCTCGTCCAGGTCCTTGCCCTTGGTCTCGGGGTTCTTGTCGCTGTAGCCGATGTCGCTCACCGGCACCACGCAGACCGCGTGGTAGCCCTGGATGACGCCGTTGGCGCTGAGGACGTAGCGCTCGGCGCCAACTTGGTCGGCCATGAGCGGCATCCGGTTGCCGAACATCGAGTAGTCGTACTCGATACGAACGCGCGAGCGCGCCATGTCGCGCCCGGGTTCGGGTGACTTGGCCAAACGGAAGCCAATGGCGGGCATGGTCTCGGCGTCACCCGCGTGCCCGCGCACGCCGAGCCGCATCTGGTTCGGTGACGAGAAGCTCAAGAAGCAGCCACCCTTGATCAGGCGATGGTCCGTCTTCCAGTCGGACATGATCTCAACGGAAGACAGCTTCTTGAGCTTGTCGAACTCCTTGTCCCAGACCTTCTGCGGCGCGCGATTGGCGTAGCCGCCGACGTCGAACATCCACTGCCAGACGTTGGCGATGAGGTCATCGTGACCGAAGGGCCCTGACGCGACCTGGCTGATCGCGCCGACCGGCTTGGTCGAACGGCGATCTTTGGCTTCGCTCAGCTTGAGACCTTCGAGCCACTTCGACTCCCACTTGTCGCCCTGCAAATAGGCCTTCAACTTGCCGCCGGTCGCGGCGCGCATCCACTCTGCCTCGCTCGGCAAGCGCATACCAGCCCACCCCGCATACAACACGGCATCCGGCCACGACACGTAGGTCACCGGGTGATTCTCGGTGCCGGCGGGGATCGCCCACGGCAGCTTCTTCCAGTTGGCTTCCCAGTAGGCGAGCTTCTTGTCGATGCTGGCCAGCGTCTCGGCGACCGCTTGCTGGCGCTCCTTCGACGAGAAGTCATCCTTGCGACCATCGGCCCACCAGTGGTACGGGTAACGGTGGCCGGTCTTGTCGACGAACACCTTGTACTCGGCGTTGGTGACCGGGTGCTTGGCCATGAAGAACGCCGGTAGGTCCGCGGTGGCCTCGCCGAGTTCGGTCAGCGACGAAGACACGATCCTCGACTGCTCCAGAGAGTTCTGCGTCAGAGTCTTTGCCAACTCGACGAGTTCCTTGGCCTCGATCCCCATGGTGACTTTGCCCTCAGGCACCACGAGCAGGCTCGGGGGCAGACCCGCGCCCGCAGTCTGACCAGGGCCAGGGGCCTGCGCGCGCGCGCTGGCGGCAAGCACGACAAGGGAGCAAGCAACGGCGTATGCCGTACGCAACGTGAGTGTGGTCATATGTTGCAGGAAGACGCGGTCCAAGGCCGCGGCAGGGACGCTTCGGAGGTGCGATCCGACGCGCGTCAATCAAGGGAAGCCAGGAGCTTAGCCGGCAACGGGTGTGGCTCAACCGGGTAGGTCGGCAGAGGTGGCCGTGACTTGCCCGCTCAGCGCGGCCGCGTAAGCCCAAAGTCCCAGACCGCTGTCTGACCGCCTCACCGCCGCGGCCTGTCCGCGTTCTGGACTTACGGCTAACAACTTACGGCTCATGACTTTCGACAGCCGAAACAGCTTCGCGCTTCGCGAAGATGCTTCGGCTGTGGAACCTAGAAGAGCATGCCCTCGGGCGCGAAAAACCGCTTTCCCTGCCCTTCCAGGCCATCCGCCACCAGGTGCGACAGATCCGGGTCGAAGTGCTTCCCCGACTCGTGCCGGAACAGGTCGACGATCTTGCTCGTCTCCCAGGCCGGCTTGTAGGAACGGACCTCGGCAAGGGCGTCGTAGACCTCGGCCAGGATCAGGATACGGCCCGGCAGGGCGACTTCGTCGCGCGCCAGACCGTTCGGGTAGCCACGCCCATCCCACCGTTCGTGGTGCTGGTAGACCCAGCGGCGCACGTCTTCACTCTCTTCCAGCGGCTCGAGGATCTCAAAGCCCATCTCCGGGTGCCGCTTGATCACCTCGCGCTCCGCCGTGGTGAGCGGGCCTTCTTTGCACAAGATCTCATCGGGAATGCCGATCTTGCCGACATCGTGCAGTTGGCTGGCAAGGCGCAGCGATTCGCGGTCGGCGTCGTTCACCCCGCAGCGTTGCGCCAGCACGTCGGCGTAGCGCACCACGCGATCCGAGTGGCCGCGGGTTGTCGGGTCCTTCACCTCGATCGCCCGCGGTAGAACGCTGGCGAGCACACGGTTCTGCGACGCCAGGTGCGCCGCGCGGCGTCGGGTCTGTGCCGCGAGAATCGCGTGCTGGCAGGCGTTCACCAGGTCGTGCGAGGCCACCGGCTTGACCAGAAGCTCGGCGACGCACGAGCGAATCGCATCCTGAGCGCTCGACAGCGAGGGCCGGCCGGTGAGCAGAATCACGGGCACTGGCGGCTTCAATGCCTGCGCCATGTCGGCCAGCGTCGTGCCGAGCGCGTCGTCGCCCAGGTAAAGGTCGGTGACCAACAGGTCGAAGCGCTCGCGGGCGAGTGCCGTCTTCGCCTCGAGGTGGCAGCCCACGACCACGAGGTCCAATCCGGCGCTGCGCAAGGTGGCCTCCATCGCACTGAGAACATCGGGCTCGTCGTCGACGAGAAGAACGCGGTGCGCGGGCGGCGCATGGTGGCCATTGGTATGGCCATCAGCATGGCCGTCTTGGCATGAGCCCGAGGTCGGCGAGAGCATGTCCGTGAATCCAGCTGAGGGAGTAGTGCTGCCGTCGATCAACGGTCCAGCGCATGGACCACCCGTTGTAGAGAGTTATCCGGAACTCTCTCAACAACTCGTTTACGGTTTTCAACAAACTGTGGAAAGATAGACGCCGCGCTTGATCGGGACGCCAGCCGCGTGCTCTGACGGGACGCTTGCTGTCGCTGCACCCGCGTCGGACACCCGCCGAAATGATCCCCGTGTCGCCTGAGGACCTGATTCGCGTCCAAGTAGCGCCCGACCAAGCCGGTTGGCGACTCGACGTTTTCCTCGCCAAAGACCCCCGGGTCGGCTCGCGGCGCATCGCCAAGGGCCTGATCGATCGAGCCTTGGTCACCCTGCCTGGGGTCCGCAAGGCGCCAAAGGCCGGCGCCACGTTGGCCGCGGGTCAATGGGTCGAGTGCCATGTGCTCCCGCCCGAGCCAAGAACGCCCGCATCGGTGGCCATGCCAGCCGAGCCGCTGCGGATCCTGCACGAAGACGCCTACATCCTGGTGATCGACAAACGGCCCGGACTGTCGTCGCACCCGGCCGAAGGCGCGCGCATCGACCGCGTACCCACCGTCGCCTGGCTGGCAAGCGCCCACTGCGGCCCGTTGCCGACGCTGTCGGGCGACGACCGACCGGGCATCGTGCACCGCTTGGACAGAGACACCTCGGGCGTGATGGTGCTCGCCAAGACCGAAGAGTCGTTCCACTTCCTGCAGAGTCAGTTCAAGGCGCGCACCATGCAGAAGGAGTATCGCTGCCTGTCATTTGGCGAGGCGCGCTTCGACTCGGACTGGATCGAAGGCGCGATCGCCGATCATCCCTCTCGCCCCGAGCGCATGGTGGTGGTGAAGGAAGGCGGCCGCGACGCGTCGACCTACTACGAGGTCGTGGAGCGCTTCGCCGGGCTGACCCACTTCCGCTGCCGCCCCAAGACGGGCCGCACGCATCAGATTCGCGTGCACATGGAGCACGCCGGCTACTCGTTGGTCGGCGACAAGGTGTACCGCGCGCGCAGCCAGCAACACTTCGCCTTGCCGGAAGGCTGTCCCCCGGCCGAGCGCCAACTGCTGCACGCCTTCCAACTCACCCTCACGCACCCCTGGAGTCGCGAAGTGCTCACGTTCACCGCGCCGATTCCGCCGGACATGGAGCAGGTGCTGGCGTGGGTGCGCGCGCATGCCGCGCGCCAGTGAGCCGCAAGATCGCCCGCCAACGGCACCCGCCGCCCCACGAAAACTGAGAGCGTGAGCAGAAGCCGACCCGCCATAGACGCCCGGTGCCCATCAGGCGCCGAGGAGGGGGAGGCCGCGTGTCGCGGCCGGCGTGGGGGAGGGCCCGCCTCCCCCACCAGCAAGGAACTCAGAGCATGAGCAATTTTGCTCAGGCTCTGAGCCCCGCCGGCGCGGATGGACGCCGCGACGCGTAGTCAGTTCGTTTCACGCGCGCAGATCGCCGCGCGCGCCGCTACTTTCGGCGCCGATGCGCTCCCTCTGGACCGACGCCGAAGCCCGGCAGTTCCTCGACAAGTATGCGCCGCAGCACGGCGAAGACCTGGCGCTGCGCGTGTACACCTCGCGCTTGATTGGCCGCGATGACACGCTGGTGTTGCACGGCGGCGGCAACACCTCGGTGAAGACCAAGACCAAGGACATCCTGGGCGACACGCTCGACGTGCTGTGCGTGAAGGGCAGCGGCTGGGACCTGGTGTCGATCGAGCCGCAGGGTCTGCCGGCGGTCGAACTCGCGCCCCTGCTGCGCCTGCGCGCGGTGCCGAAGATGACCGACGAGGAGATGGTGGCGCAGGTGCGCCGGCGCTTGCTCGACCCCAACGCGCCCAACCCGTCGGTCGAGACCTTCTTGCATGCCTTCGTGCCGAAGAAGTTCGTCGACCACTCGCACGCCAACGCGATCATGGTGCTCACCAATCAGCCCGACGGGCAAGCGATGGTGAAGGACGCGCTCGGCGATCAGGTGGTGATCTTGCCGTGGATCTTCCCCGGCTTCCCGCTGGCGCACGCGGTAGCCAACGCCTTCGACCGCGCGCCGAAGTGCACCGGGATCGTGCTCGAGAAGCACGGCATCTTCGCGTTCGGCGACAACGCCAAGGCCAGCTACGAGCGCATGATCGAGATGGTCGACCAGGCGGAACGCTTCATCGCTGGCCGCGCCCGCGGTCGGCGCACCATGCTGATGCCGACCAGCACCCTGCTGAGCGACGACGAAGCCAAGAAACTGGTCGCCGAGGTCGCGCCGATCGTACGCGGCGCGGTCTCGTGTGCGAGCGCGCCGCCCAATGGCCCCAAGAAGGTGCACACGCGGTTCGTCATGCAGTGGCGCGGCAGCGACGACCTGCGCGCCTTCGCGACCCACCCCGAGGCAGCGCGCCTGCTGAGCCTTGGGCCGTTGACGCCAGACCACGTGATCCGCACCAAGAGTGGCTACCTGCACTTGAGCCTGGAACAGGCGCGCGAACCGGCGCGCGTGGCGCAGGCCGTGCTCGACTACCAAGCGAACTACACGACGTACTTCGCCTCGCACAAGCACCGCGTGTCTGGCAAGACGCTCATGGGCGACCCGATGCCGCGCGTGGTCGTGATCGAAGGCCTCGGCGTGTTCGCGTTCGGCGTGAACGCCAAAGCGGCCGGCGTCGCCGCCGACATCGCCGAGCACACGCTGCGCGCCAAGGCGCAGGCCGAGGCCATCGGCAGCTACACCGAACTCGACCCGGGCGAGGTCTTCGCGATGGAGTACTGGTCGCTGGAAGTCGCCAAGCTCGGCAAGCAGAAGCCACCCGTGCTCGCCGGCCAGGTCAGCCTGGTCACCGGCGCCGCGGGTGCCATCGGCTTCGGCATCGCCCGCGCGTTGCTCGAAGCCGGCGCCGAAGTGATGGTCACCGACTACAACGAGGACTCGCTGGCGCGCATCCACAACAAGCTTGTCGACAAGTTCGGCAGCGCGCGCGTGGGCGCCGTGCCGATGGACGTGACCAAGGACGACGAGGTGGCGCACGCCTTCGCCGAAACCTGCCGTCGCTTCGGCGGGGTCGACATCGTGGTGCCCAACGCCGGCGTCGCCTACGTGAGCAAGCTAGCGGCGATGGACGCGCGCGAGTTCCGCCGCGTCGTCGACGTCAACCTGATCGGCACGATGACCGTGCTGCGCGAAGCCGCCAACGTGCTGGCCAAGCAAGGCACCGGCGGTTCGGTGATCGTGCAGGGCAGCAAGAACGTGTTCGAACCCGGCGCCGGCTTTGGCGCCTATTCCGCCAGCAAGGCCGGCGCGCATCAGATCGGCAAGATCGCGGCGCTGGAGTTCGCCGAGTTCGGCGTCAGCGTGAACATGATCAACGCCGACGCGGTGTTCGGCGACGAAGATGTGCCGAGCGGCCTGTGGGAAGAGGTCGGCCCCGACCGCATGCGCGCGCGCGGCCTCGACGCCGCGGGGCTGCGCGACTACTACCGCAACCGCAGCCTGCTCAAGCGCGAAGTCACGCCCGAACACGTGGGCGCCGCGGTGGTGTTCTTCGCGTCCGGCGCCACGCCGACCACAGGTGCGACGCTGCCGGTGGATGCAGGGATCGCGGGCGCGTTCCCGCGCTAGCCGTGGCCTGGCGTCACGTGCGCCGGTGCGTGAATCGCAAGCCCGACCAGTCGGCGTCGATGGCGCACACCTTGATGTCGACGAGTCCGCCGGCCCGGGCACCGTGTGCCGCAGCTTGTGCAACGCGCGGTAGTAGCGGGTCTTGATCGTGTTCGGCGAGCGAGCCAGGCGTAGCGCCATGGCCTCGAATGTCATCGCCTCGAAGAGTTTGAGGCGCAGGATGCGGGCATCGAGTGGCATCAGCCTCAGTAAGGCCGCATCGACACTTTGCATGTCGTCGGTGTCCGTTGGTTCGCGGTCTCGAGTATCGACGACGTCGTTCACCAACGGCACCGTGCGGCGCGGCGCGGCCCGGCGAATGGCGTTGCGCGTCTGCAACTCGCAGAACCGATACACCCAAGTCTCGAGTGCGGCGTCGCCGTGGTACTCACTCAGCTTGCGCCAGACCAGCGCCAGCACATCTTGTACGACATCGCGCAATGCCTCCTGGTCTAGCGATCGATTGCGGCGCAGATTGGCTCGCACCGCGAAGTGGCCGACGCAGCGCATGCGCTGCACGAAGCCGTCGATCGCCGCCGGGTCGCGCGCCATGACGCGCTGCACGAACTCCCAGTCGGACTTGTGGTGCGGTTGCCCGCCGTTGTGCCCAGGGTGGTCGCAGCGCAGTGGGACAAATGGTGCTTGCAGGTGAGGTCGAGACGGCATCGAAGGAGATCCACAGAAGTGGGGGATGTCGTCTCAAGTGGCGCAGTCGCCGACGCGGACCGGCAAGAAAGTGCGGTGATTTGGATCGGGTCGGCAGGCGGCACAGGCGCTACTGCACCGTCAGCACCTTCGTGTCCGAGACCCGCAATGCGATGGGCGTCGTCGGCGGCGCACACCCGCCGCTCGCCTGCAGCAGCAAGCCTTGCACGGCCACCTGCAAGCCCAACAGGTTAGGGTCGCAGGCGATCGACCAGTCGAGGGAAGCCGTGGCCAAGAACACCAACGGGTCGAGACCCAGCCGGCACAACCCACACAGCGGCAGCGGCGCGATCTCGTGGCCGATCATCAGGATCGGTGCTGACCCGATGGGCACGGCCAGCGTGAAGCGCACGGTGTTGCCTAGCGCCGGCGGCCCGGCGACGGTGAGGCTCTCATCATTGAAGATGCACGAAGTGCGCACCGAGCGCACGCCGATCGTGTTCGTGGTGCCGTGGTAGATCGCGCCGACCACGTCGGTGTTGCTGGTGGCGATGACCTGATCGCAGACGAAGAAGTACGGCCCGCGCGGCCCCCCCATCTCGCCGATGCTCGCGAGCGCGGGGTTCAGCTCGGCGCGGTCGGCGCTGGTCACCAGGAGCTGGTGGCCGTCGTGAAAGGTCGGCGGGCCGTTGCCCAGCAGGATCGTCGCGCCGAACGCGTCGTCGAACGCCGTGCCGCCCGGCTCCAGGTAGGCGTAGGCGAAGCGACAGCCGTCGTGGCTCACCACCGGATCGCGCTGATTGAGACTTGGAATCGCCCCCGGCTCGCGCGTGGTGAGATCGTGGGTCGCGACCACCTGCAGCTGCGTGCCGTCCCATCGTAGATGGACCGCAAACACGTCGTCGTTGTTCAGTCGAGTCGGCCGGGTGTTCACCACCAGGAAGTCAGTGCCGTCGCCCGCGATCGAGGGGCGCCCGTGCTGATCGGCCGCGGCGATCGTCGTCCGCAGCGCCCGGGACCCATCCGCCGGCAGCACGAACGCCACGAGGTCGGTGCCGCCACTCACGTTCTCTTGGTAGGCTGGAACGAGCCCACGGGCGGGGCGACAGGTGCGGGTTGCTGGGTCGCGACGAAGGCCGCGAGCGAGAAGAACACCGAGACACTGCGTGCGACCATGATTCGAGCTTGGAGGGAGGGCCTCGCTCGTACGGACGCAGTCCCAGGCTCGGCACCGACACCGACGTCACATTCTTGACGACGGGCCGCCAATCACCGCTTGGCCCGCCACGCCGCAAGCAATTCCTGCTCACGCGCGGCGCTCATCCCCGCACGCCACCGATGGTCGGCCGGGCGTGTGGCCTGCCAAGCCTGTGTGTCGGCGATGGTCGCAGCGACCGAGCGCAAGCGCAGGCCGTTGGCCAACGCCCGCTGGTTATCGAAGTGGCCGCGCTGGCCCTTCGGCAACCACAACGGCAGGTCGCGGTAGGGTGTGACCTTCTGCTCGCGCAAGAACGCGTCGTCGACCCAAGTGAACGCGCAGTCGAGGTTGAGTCCGACCTTGCAGCCCGCCAGCAACTCGGCGAACGACAGTCGGCCGCCGAAGCCGACGGCGTTGAAGACGCCCGCGACGTGCCGGGCGGCGAGATCGAAACACCACGCGCCGAGGTCGCGCACGTCGACGAACTGCACCTCCGCGTCGGGCGCGCCTGGCGCGAGCACGTCGCCGCCGCGCGCGACGCGCGCCGGCCAGTAGGTGAAGCGATCGGAGGTGTCCTCAGGGCCGACGATCAAGCCCGAGCGCACGATGGTCACGCGGCCCGGCATCGCGCGCTCCGCGGCGCGTTCGCACTCGGCCTTCATTGGGCCGTAGTTGGCCGAGCCCTCGCGAATCGTCGTCGCCGCCCCGATCGCTTCGGGCGTGAGCGCGCTCGCCGGCGTGTTCTCGTCGACGTTCGCCGCCGACTGATCGGGGTAGACGGAGACCGTCGACACGAACACGTAGTGCGCCACCTGGTCGCGCAGCAGTTCGCACGCGCGCTGCACATGCAGCGGCGCGTAGCCCGAGGTGTCGACGACGGCGTCGAACGCGCGCCCCTTCAGGCCGTCGAGCGTGCCGGCATCGCGGTCGCCCGTGATCTGTTCCAGCTTGGCGAAGCGGCCAGGATCGGAGCGGCCGCGGTTGAAAAGGGTCACCTCCCAGCCGGCCGCCAACGCTGCCTCGACGATGGGCGGGCCGAGGAAGCGCGTGCCGCCGAGCACCAGGAGCTTGCCGGCGCGCGCCGTGGGCAGTGCTGCGCTGAGCCAAGCGGCGCTGGGGAAGGCGACGCCGGTGCCAAGAAAGGAACGACGAGTGAGCGGGAGCATGCGCCACGTTCTACGTCGGTCGCGCCGCGGGCGCTGGGCTCATTCCGCCGCGCCAAGCAGCCGCGTCTGCGCGGCTAGCGCTTGACGTTGCCACCCATCTGCGCCAACGCGCGTGCGGCTGCGCGCAGCGCGCCTCCGACACCGAGGCTCGCGTGCACGAGAAGCAAGCCCCGGCCGATGCGCTTGCCGCCCACACGCAGGCCACCGTGCAGACGGCCAAGGCGCGAGAACGACATGCGCTCGATGAGCGCCACGAGCAGCCGCGCGCGTGTTCGCGACAGGCCGAGGCGCGGCGCGAGATCGGAGACGATGGGCGCATCAGCAGTGGCCGCGCTGGCGGTGAGCGCGACGAACGCGACGCCCGCGCACCGCCAGGCGCGCGCGCGGCGCGCGACCTCGTCCCAATCGAGATCGGGGTACAGACGCACCAACTCCGCCAACTCGAACAGCGACTTCAACCGGAAGAAGCGCTTGCGCGCGCTGTTGATGCAGGCGCACAACAGCTCGTGCTCGACGCGCATGGTGAACAGGGGCGCACCGTCGAGCCCGCCGCGCGTCGCGCCCGCCCAGATCGCGGCAAAGTCGACCGGCAAGACGCCGTTCATGACCAGGTCGGGGTGGCGCTCGAAGTCGACGTCGACGACCGGCGTGCCGGCGTTGAGCGCGGCGACGCGCGCGTGCACACGGCAATCCACCTGGCCCCACGCCTGGCGCAGCAACAGATCGATGTCGCCGGAGACCGTGAGCGCCGGGTCGCGCAGGCGCAGGTCGAGGCTAGTGCCCTTGACCGCCATCACGTCGACGCCTTCGCCGCCGAACTCCGTCAACGCGGCCAGCAGCGTACGGCGCATGGTTGCCTTCGCCGCCACGTTACGCAGCATCTCGTGATGCAGACTGGCGCGGACCGCCTCCGGCACGTGCGACAGAGCATCGGCTTGGCCGAGTGCGTGCAGCACGAGCGGGGCGACCTGGTGCTGCACCGCGATGCGCAGCACCTGGTCCCACGCCGACACCGCCGCCGCACACGACGCCAAGCGGGTGCGAGCCAGCGCGTCGAGTTGGCTGTGTAGACACGCAAAGAGCAACCGCTCCGCAGGGAGCGCCCGCTGCCACAGGGCCGCCCGGATCGCTGCGAGGTCGTGCGCCATGCGCTCAAAAATGCAGCAGCGTGCCTTCACGCTGCGCTCGCCGCACCGCGCGATGAAAGCAGACCAGGCTCAGCGGCACGCCCACGGCCGCGAACGCCGCCAGGGCCAGCAGGGGGGTCTGCACGTCACGCAGGCTCGCACCCTGCAGCACGACGGCGCGGATGCCGTCGAGGCCGTGCGTGATCGGCAGACAGTAGGCGACGCGCTGCAGCCAATCGGGCAGCGCGCTCACCGGAAAGAACACGCCGCCCAGCAGAGTCGACACGCCGCCGAGCAACATGCCGATCGGATCGCCGCGCTTCCACACCATCACGAAGCTGGCGGAGAGCACGCCGAGGCTGGCGAACGCCAGCGTCGTGAGCACCAACAGGCCGAACGCCAGCACCGGGTTGCCCTTCAACTCGATGTCGTAGAGCACGACCGCGGCCAGCACGTAGACCGCGGACACCAAGGTCGTCCACAGGAAGCGCCACCCCGAGCACGCGACCACCACCGTAGTGAGACGCAGCGGCGCCAGCAGCAGGGCCTCGAGGGTGCCGTGCAACTGCTCGCGGTGGATGGCCTTGCTGAAGCTGTCGAAGCCCGCTTGGAAGTAGTTGGCCACCGCCAAGCCGATCGCCGCGAACGGCAGGTAGCCCCCGTACGACGCCAGCGTCGCGTTGTCGCCGATGATCTGCGACAGGAAGTACAGCGCCGACACGTAGAAGAACACGGTCGCCAGCTGCAGCGCGAACTCCAGCCGATAACTCAGCGCCATCAAGGCGTCGCGCACGAGGAAGGCGCGCAGCGTGCGTATGAAGTCACGCATGCGAACCTCCCTGGGCCCGGGGCTCGGGCGGCGACCCGTCAGCGCCAACGATCAACGCACTGCATACGTCGTGCAGGGGCCGACGCGCGGTCTGGCATGCAACCACCTCGCCGCCGGCGCGCACGATCTTGGTCAGCAGGGCATGCAACGCCGCTCCGTGGTCGTCGGTGACGGGAAGCTGCACCTCGATGTCGTCGTTGCCGAGCTGGCGCAACGCCAGCGCAGAGCCACCGCTGCGAAGATCGGCTTGCGTCAGCGCGGGCAATCGACGCACGCGCAGGGTCACGACGTCGTCGCCACCGAAACGGCGGCGCAGGTCGCTGACGCCGCCAGCCCACACACAACGCCCCTGCGTGAGCACGGCGACGCGCTCGCACAAGTCGTCGACCTCGGCGAGATCATGCGTGGTGAACACCACCGCACAATGCGGGTGCAGACGCACTCGATCGGCAATCAGCGCGCGCAGACGCTTGGCCGCGCCGGGGTCGAGGCTGCGCGTTGGCTCGTCGAGCAGCAGCAGCTCGGGGTCGGGCAGCAGCGCGCGGGCCAACGCCAAGCGCTGCCGGTTGCCGGCCGACAGCGTGCGGTACGGCCGATCGGCTTGTTCGGCGAGGTCGACCTCGTGCAGCAGCGCGTCGACGCGCTGACGCGTCGCCTTGCCCGACGTGCCGTAGATCTGCGCGAAGAACGTCAGGTTCTGCCGCGCCGTGAGTCGCCAGTAGAAGCTGCGCTCGTCGCAGGTCGCGAGGCCAATGCGGGCGCGAATCGCGCGCGACGCGTGCACCGAGTCCAGGCCGAAGACCTGCACGCGGCCATGCGAGGGTTCGGTCAACGTCGCGACGAGCTTCACCAACACGGTCTTGCCGGCGCCGTTGTCGCCGACGAGGCCGAGGATCTCGCCGCGCCGCACTTCGAGGTCGACGTGGCGCAGCGCGTCGATCGGCGGGGGCTGTGGCCGACCAAACAGCGCCCGCCACGGCGCCGGCGGTGGCAGGAAGCGCTTGCCCACCGCCTCGAGGCGCACGACGACGTCGTCGTTCATCGCAGACTCGCCTCCAGGCCTTCGAGCAAGGCACTTGCCGCCGCGTGCGGCTCGCGCCAGGCCATCTCGAAGCACGCGCTGTCGCCCGCCAGCGCCGCCAGGTGGTCGACGCTGCGCTCGCGCTGACTGCCAAAGTTCAGCGCCGACTGCGCCAGGTGCAACAGACCCTGCCCCGACGTGATGGCGCGCGGCTGGTTGTCGCCGTCTGGTTGCCAGCGGGGTGCCACGATGATGCCAGCGGTGGCGTGCGGCGCGATCACGGCGGCGTCGAGGGCGGTGAACGGCAGGAAGCGGCCTTCGCCATCGCCCACGAAGTGCGGCGCGTAGGCCGCGAAGTAGCCCACGCACTCGTCGCGCACCTTCACGGCCCGCGGGAACGGCAGCAACGCGCGCGCGCTCGGGTCGTAGACCAAGAGTTCATCGGAGAGCAACTGTGCACCTCGGTGCAACAGGGCGAGCACGAGCGTGGACTTGCCGGCGCGGGACAAGCCAGGCAACACGATGGCGCGCCCGCCGCGCGCCACGACGCCGGCGTGCACGAAGAACAGCTGCTGATGGCGCCGCATCAGCGCGTGCATCAGCTCGTGGTTGAGCGCGCGCACCGCGGCGATCAGATCGGGCGCGACCACCGGCGCTCGGCCGTCCACCGCGATCGACCACGCCGCGCCGTCGGGCCGGATCGACGCCGAAACCACCGGCGCCGCGCTCGGTTGGCGCCCTGGTTCACCGTAGCAAGCGCGCACCCGTGCCGACGCCGCCGCCACCGGGCTGACCACGCACACCGGCGTTCCGAGCAATGAGAAGTAAACCGAATCAGTCACCGCGCCGACCGCCGAGTCTACGCGCTCGTGCGTGACGTGACGCGATCACTTCGATCGATCGAGCAAGGGCAACAACGCCTCGACCACCATCTCGGCGCGCAGGCGATGCCCTTCGGCATTGACGTGACAGTCGTCGACAAAGACCTCGGCGCGCTCTTGCAAGGTCGCGGTCTCGACGACCGCTACGCCCGCCTTGGCGGCGACTTCGCGCACGATGCCGTTGTTTCGTTCGACCTGGCCGGCCATCAGCGCGGCTACCGCGGCGTCTATCGGCAACTCGTCGAGCGCGAGCATGCCACGACGAAAGGCCATCGTGCACAGGAGCACGCGGATGCCACGCGCCTGGCAGACCGCGACCATCGACTCCAGGCTGCGCTGCCAAGTGCTCGCGCGCGCCGGATCGCCGAGGTTGTCGGCGAGCTGCGCCGCGTTCGGTCGGTTCTCCCAGACGATGCCGCCGTACAGCGGGTGCTCCGCGGCTTCCGACCAGCCAAAGCGTTCGCCGCCCACCGTGCACAGCAACATCGCCAAGCGCGAGCAGCGGAAGACGTGCTTGTGCGCGTAGTTCGACACCAGGTAGTTGAAGCCGGGTCGTCGGTAGTGGGTGTAGTCCGGCTGGAAGGCGTTGTAGGCCTGCGGAAACACCTCGTTGCGCCCCTCCATGATGACGACCACGTCGGGTTCGAGCGGCAGCACGCGCAGCACGAGATTGGTCAGGATCTCGGTCGATACGTAGCCGGGGACGCCCGCATTGATCGCTTCCCAGCGCGCGTCCGTGCTCTGGAGCCGCGCCGCAAGTTGCGCGGGGAATGCCTCCTCGGGCGTGACGTAGAGACCGTACGTGGTGGACGCGCCGATGCAGGCGACGCGCCGCGTGCCCTTCGGCTTGGGGGTGGTCGGCAGCGGACCGCGGAAGCCGAGCGCGTTGTGGCCCGGCCAGGCAGGGTTCAACGTGAAGGGCAGGTTCGGGTGGCTGTTGAACCGGCCGCGCGTGCTGCTGTGCGTGGTGAGCAGCTCGATACGTTCTGGCGGCCACCGCCACGCGACCCAGATGCGCGCGAAGACCTCGGCCGCGACGAGCGACGAGACGAGGCCGACCACTGACAAGAGCCAGCGTCGAGCGAAGCGAGGTGAGGGCTTGGCCACCGGATCAGGCGATGCGACGAGGGTGCTTGGCTTGTTGAGGAGGGAGACACCCCATCGGGGAAGCTAGCCTAGTTCTTGTTGACTGTAGGGCCGGTCAACCCCTTGGCGGCGAACAGGTGCAGCGTGGCCCGCAGGTCTCTTTCCAACACGTCGGGCGGCGCCGCGAAGCGGGCCAGCAAGGCGTCGAGCATGGCGCGCACGGTATGCGCGCCGTCGCACAAGGTGAAGATGAAGTGCGCCGTGCCGTTGAGGATCACGACCTCGTGGCTGTTCGGCTCGTAGACCACGCGTTCCTGCCCCACTTCGCGCACGTGGCACGAGGCCCGCGTGCGCGGCGTGGCGTCCCACGCCAACTCGGCGGGCGCCGTCATGATCGCCCCGTTGGCGAGCACCGGCAGTCGCTCGCCCACGCCACCGGCGCTCGACAGCCGCGCCCAGCTCTCCAACGTGCGGTCCATGCTGTGGCGCAGGATCGCACACGTGATCTTGTTCGGCTCACCCAACCCACCGGTGCTGATGAGATTCTCATGGTGGCAACCGCCACCACAAAAGTAGCGCGCCCAACACACCGAACACGCCGGCTTCTTCTCCACTGGCAACGCGAGCAGGCGCTCGGTCACGCCGCGCTCGACGCCGGTCTGCACGCTGCCCATGGCGAACTCGGGGTTCTCGTAGAAGCGGTAGCAGAGGGCGAGCGTGCCGTCGGCGGCGACGCCAAGGTAGTCGCGGCCGCCTTGGCAGAACTCGCCGCGCCGTTCGCCCGACAGCACGCGGCCCATCAGATTCGGGAACCACGTCACCGAGGTCGCCTTGCCCGCGCGCGCGTTCGCCTCGTAGCGCGCGGCCAGGACGTCGTAGGCGGCGAGCACTTCGGGAAGGTCCGCCTCGCGCAACCCGTGCGTTTGGCCGGTGAGGTCGGTCGCCGGCGACAGAATGATCTTTTGGAAGCCGAGGTCTTCGAGGTGATCGACAATGCGAGCGAGGTCGAGTTCGCGCCGCGTGATCACCACGCTGGCGTGCGTCTTGGCGGCCAGCGGCGTGTCCTTGCGGGTCTGCAGAAAGCGCCGGATGCCAGGCGCGGCCAGCGCGTACGAGGAACCAACGAGCGCCGGGCGCGAGGCGTCTTGTACGTCCGGTGGCCCGTCGAAGCTGACGCCGACGTGAATGGAATGTGCGTTCAAGAACGCGTCGGTCCGCTCGCCGAAACGCGTGCCGTTGGTGGTGACCTCGAAGGTGATCGCGCGCCCGGTCGCCTGCGCGCGCCGCTCGCCGTACTCGACGACGTGTTGCAGCAAGGGCAGGTTGAGCAGCGGCTCGCCGCCAAACAAGTGCAAGTGCACCGCCGCGCCTGCCTCGGCCTCACGCAGGAGCAGATCGACCGACTGCTCGGCCACCGCCGGTGACATCGCGGTGCGCGGGTCGTAGGCGTGTTCGCGCGCGGCGTAGTAGCAATAGCCGCAACGCAGGTTGCAGCCCTTCGTCAGCTCGAGGCTGAAAGCGCGCGGCTTGATCGCAGCTGCTTGCGCGCGCACCGAGTCAGCGGTTTGGTTCGAGGACATCGTCCGCTCAACTGCGCGCGCGTTTGGCCGTCAGGATCTGTCAAAGTCGACTGCGGAGCACACGGCTCCGCTCCACCTCAGGAGGTGGACACCAGGTTTCAAGTCAACGACTCAGCAGCTTCGTCGCTGAGCTTGACCGACTGGACCTTCGGCGGTTCGTAGGGAAGCAACTGGGGAGGCGACTTGTCGTCGCGAGCTGGCTGCACAACGGGGAGTTCTTCTGATTGCATGGCTGGAAGACGGTTCTGGAGGGAGTTCTTCGGCAGAGAGGCCGCGCCTAGCTTACCTCGACAGCTCGGGCGGTGGTGACAACTCAGCGCCGGGATGGAGCCTTTGCCAACAGCGCCGCCATGACACCGGAGGTTTGGTTCAGGTCGCAGATCGTCGGTCGGAGGCTCAGCCGGAGACTGGCCCACGGCTGGCCTCGATCACCTGCTCAACCGACCAGGACGAATGTGTCTGACACATTTGTCCTGGTGACGCACCCCACACCGTCGCCCGCGCCCGCTCGAGTCCTTCATGCTCGCGCGCCGCGGAGCGACACACTCCGACGACCGAACCCGGTTGTCGGCAAGCGGCCGCGACACCGGCCGCGACCCAGTCGTTGCTGCCCTCGCCCGCGTCGACGACGACGATCGGCCGCCGCCACCACAGCGCCTCGAGCAAGGCCGAGGAGCGCATCCCGACGGCGACATCGCACCACCGCAGGGTGGCCTGAAGGTCGCGCGCCGAAGCGGCCACCGCTGGATGCGGATGCACCTCCACGACGATGCTCGGGTCCGCACGCAGCGCCTCGACGAAGGGCGAGATCGCCACGTCGAACTGCGCCTTCGCCTCGCCGAGCACCGCCACAGCGAGGGCCTCGTGCGCGACACCGGTCGCCTCGCCGGAGTCGTATCGCAAGCGTCCCGTCACCCGCGTGTTCACCGCCGTGTAGATGCTCGAGATCGCGAGCAGGCGGGCGCGGAACCAGTCGCTCCATACACACAACACGTCGGCGGCGACGACGTCGTGTGCCGACGCGCGGTCGTACAGAGCGCTGCCGGGCGCGAAGTCGCCGTGTTGAATGCCGACGCTGCGGATGCCCAGGGTCCGGCTCGCGCGCACGAACGGTTGCCCAGATCCCGACTCGTCGATCAAGAAGACCACCCGCGGGCGGAGCAAGCGCAGCAGCGATCGGACCACGCGCGTGCGCGCCGCGAGCACCCGCGCGCGGTCGCGAGCCCGCGGCGCCAAGATGCGCGCCACCGCGACGATCGCCGCGTACGGCAAGCACGGGCGCGCGCTCATCGCGCGGCCGAGGCTTTCCCGCGTCAGCGGTACGCGGGCCACCTCGATGCAGCGCGGCGCCAGAGCGTCGAGCAGCACGCCCATCTGCTGGTCACGGCCCCGCACGTCGCGGTCCTGATGATGCGTCAGTAGCAACGGGCAACCACGCCGCGCCATCACAAACCACGCGAGGGCGAGCAGGCCGCCTGCAAGTTGCACGAGCAGCCAGAAGCCGCGCGCCAACGTCTTCACGGTCGTGGCTCGAGAATCGCGTAGCCACGCACTTGCCGCGTGGCGCGGTCGTACGCGCGCTGGTCGCGGAACAGCGTGACGACGGCGAGGCCAGCGGCTTCGGCTTCGCGCCGCAAGCGTTCGCTGTCGGGGAAGATGTGAACCGCCTCGTTGCGCAACCAGAGATCGCCATCCTCGTGATCGTCGTCGATCGCGCTGCCGAGGGTCTTGACGCGCGGCGGTGGCGGCGCGCCAGGAGATACGTAGTCCGAGAGGAAGGTCAGGTAGACCTTGCCACCCGCCGCCAGATGGGTGGCAGCGCAACGCAGCAGCGCGACGCGACGGGCGCGCGGCAGCACCATGTTGTAGAGGCCCGAGAACGCGACCACCGCGGCGAAGCGCTGCGCGCCGAGATCGAACGCGTCGGCTTCGCCGACGATCAACTCGAGTTGCACGCTGCACCGCGCCGCCAACGCCGCCGCCTGAGTGAGCATCTCGGTGTCGCGATCGAGACCCGTCACCGCATGCCCCAGGCGCGCGAGCGCGACGCATTCGCGTCCTGGCCCGCAGCCCAGCACGAGCACGTTCCCGTGCGGCAAGGGATGGCGCGCGAGCATCACCTCTTCGATCAAGGTCAACCCAGCCTCGACGTTCTCGTCGAGTGCCGTGAAGGCGCGCACCGAGGCGCGCGCGTACAACGCGCGGCGGCGCTCGTCTTTCTCCGCGGTGGTCATCAACGCTGCGGTCGCGATGTCGAACCGACGGCGCATCCGGGCGCGCCGCTGCTCGCCGACCCCGAGCAGCCATGACATCGCCCGCGTGCCCCGCTGCGCCAGACGGCGCAGGGTCGGACGCGCGCGCAGGGGTCGCACCACGATCAGGCGCAGCGCGCCGCGCAGCGCGCGGTGTGCCGCACTCGACAGCCGTCCCAGCAGCCGACGACTGCGCGTGTCGAGCAACACGCGGCACCAGCCATTCGACATCGGCTCGAGACGCGCGGTCACCAAACCCAGCACGGCGTCCCGCGACACCCAATCGACGCGCGCCGCGCTGTCGCCGCGCAGGCTCACGCCGGCAGCGACGTGCCGCAGCACCCGATGCGCCACGAGGTGCGCCTCACCAGCAACGTAGAGCAGAACATCACCGCGCCGCACTCGCCCCACCGAGCAAGGGCTCACCTCAATGACCGCGCCGTGCGGGATCTGAGGCCGCATGCTGAGGCCGCGCGCGCGGAAGAACAGGCGTTGTCCGCGCGTGAGGATCGCGCGGGCCAGTCCCGCGAGTTGCGCTGCACTCACGGGGGCAGCGTCTTCTTGGCTCGAGGGGAACGCCGCAGATGGAGGTGCCGCCGTCACCGGCGCCGCAGCGGCCAGCCCGTGCGCGCGCAGCTGTTGCAAGAAAGCGGCCACTTCAGCCTGCGCCGCTGGCGCCCTCATGTGCTGCCCCATCAACCAGCGGACCAGACCGTCCTCGTCGAGGCCGCCCTCGCTCGCCGTCCACAAGCGGCGCGCGGTGTCGTTCAGCGCCACAACCGCGTCGAGGTTCGCCCCCGCTTGCGTGAGCGGCACCAAGAGCAGCAAGCCACCGGCATCATGGGTGAAGGCCGGCGCGAGGCGCAGCGGGTTGCTCGTCGCGGCAGACTGGCTCAGGGGGGCGGCGAGGGGATCCACTGCGTGCCGGTCGAGGCTACCGCACTGGATCGGCATCCGACGACGGGCAGCTTCGACCAAACACGGTCGGTGCCGAGCGAGACTAGACCCCGACGATGCTCAAGCTGCCGAGGCTGCGCGCGATCGCCCTTGAGGAGGGAACGAGGCGACGCTGCACATCCCCCACCTCCGACCGGCCAAGCAGATAGTCGATGCTCAGCTCGTACGCTTCCGCAAGCCGGAACAGCTGACGGGTGTTTGGGATGCGGTCGTTCTCGTTCGACTCGTACTTCTCCAGCACTGACTTGGAGATGCCGGCGCGTTTCGCCGCCTCGCGTTGCGAGATACTGAGTCGACTGCGGGCCAAGCGAAGGTTGCGCTTCACTACCGAGATGACAGGATCCGCCATTTGTTTGCTCTCTCGACCTAAGGGTCGTGACCTAAGCTGACGCCCTTGTCCAGCACCTCCCGTGCCAGAGTTGCACCCGGGTGCCTGACTGATCCAGATCTCACTTCTGAGCAACAGTTTATGTCACAGTCAGGAGAGAATTGGAACGGCGGAAGGGCTCGGGGCCACCTGCAACAAGGCATCACGACGTTCGTGCGACATCGGTAGAAGCACCTTATTGTCAATGGTTTATGGACTTGTCACCCGTTTGGCGCTGCAAAGGAACGTTCACCCTACCAAAGTGAGGGGGCCACGGTCGAGCGGGCAAGCCTGAGCACGAGTGTTTGAGCGATCCGCACAACGCGGGAGGGTTGACCGACACCCGCGCCCCCTTCGTATCTTGTGCCCATGCGATTGCTCGCGCTCTTCCGCGTCGCCGCGTGGCTCGCCTCGACTGGGATCACCCTGTCGCTGGTTGCCCAGAGTCCCCCACTCAACGGACCGCGGCAAGTCGACCCCGGTTGGCACGCGCTCCAGCACGCGACCTTGGTCGCCACGCCAGAGCGCACGATCAGCGATGCCACGGTCGTGATTCGCGACGGCGAGATCGTCGCCGCCGGCGCGAACTTGCTGCCCCCGGCTGGGGCGCGCCTGCATGACTACTCCGGCCTGACGATCTACGCCGGCTTGATCGACGCACACGTGCCGGTGGATGTCGCCGAACCCGTCAACCGACCTGGCCGTCACTGGAACCGCAGCGTGCGTGCCGAAGTGCGCGCGGCCGACGCGCCCAGCCTCGACCGCAAGGTACGCGACCAACTGCGCCAATTGGGGTTCGCGGCCGCAGCCATCGCGCCCAGCGTCGGTGTCTTTCGCGGCAGTAGCGCCCTCGTGACCCTTGACGATGACGATCCGCTGACCGGGCAGATGCCGCGCAGCGCGGTGCTGCGCCCGGCGACGTACCACAGCATCGACTTGGCTCCGGCCGGCGGCGACTACCCCAATTCACTGATGGGCGCGATCGCTTTGGTACGGCAGACCCTGTGCGACGCGCAGGGCGACGCCTTCTACGCAGGCCCATCGCTCGACGCGCTGCGATCCACGCCGCGCATGCCGTTCCTGTTCCATGCGCACGACGAACTCGATGTGCTGCGCGCGGCCAAGCTGGGTCGCGAGTTCAACCGCACCGTGCACGTCTTCGCCAACGGCACCGAGTTCCGCCGGCTTGCCGCCATCGCCGCCGCGAAGGTGCCGCTCGTCGTCCCGCTCGACTTCCCACCGAGCCCCGAGGTCGCCACGCCAGCCGACCAAGACCGCGTCAGTCTGCGCGAACTCATGACCTGGGAACAAGCGCCAACCAACGCCCGCCGCCTCGACGCCGCGGGCGTGACGGTGGCGTTGACCTCGGACCGCCTGCAGGACCGCACACAGTTCCCCGCCCGGTTGCGCGAAGCGGTGGCGCACGGCTTGGCCCCGACGCGCGCGCTGGCGATGTTGACGACGATTCCGGCGCAGCTGCTCGGTGAGCCGCGCCTTGGCACGGTCGAGCCTGGAATGATCGCCAACCTCATGGTCGTGCGCGGCAAGGACACGAGCTTCCCGTACGCCAAGGGCAACACGATCGTGGGCACTTGGGTGCGCGGCAAGTGGGGGCCGACGCGCGACGTCGACGCGCCGCTCGGCGGGAGCTGGCAGTGGGCCGCGCAGATCGCCGCGAATCGCTCGGTGCAGGGCAAGCTCGACTTGACCAACACCAGCGCCAAACTGCGCGTGGGTGAGAAGACCACCGATGCGCGCGGGTTCCAACGGCGCGGCACGCGCGTCAGCTTCTTGTTGCCGGGCGATGCACTCGGCGACCGCGGCGTGTGCGTGATGAGCGGCAACGTCGAGGGCGATGCGATCGCGGGGCAAGGCATCCTCGCGGATGGAACGGCGTTCGCTTGGCAAGCGACCCGCGACACGGCGGAGCCGAAGGCTGCCGATCAGGATCCCGCGAGCGCCGAGGATACCGCGGTGGCGGAAGTCCTACCGCTGCCGTTTGGCGCCTACGGCTCAATCGGAACGGACGCGGCGCCGGCCAGCGTCATCGTCGAGCACGTCACCATCTGGACAGCAAGCGCGCAGGGAGTGATCCGCGATGGCACCTTGGTCGCGCGCAACGGCAAGATCGAGTACGTCGGCCCTGCGGTTGGCGCGCCCGCAGACGACACTGCGCGCGTGATCGATGGGCGCGGCCTGCATCTGACGCCCGGCCTGATCGACTGTCACAGTCACATCGGCGTGTCCGGCAGCATCAACGAGAGCGGCCAGGCGGTCACCGCCGAGGTACGCATCGCCGACGTGCTGAACCCGGACGACATCAACCTCTATCGCCAGCTGGCGGGCGGGCTCACCGCGGCCAATGTGCTGCACGGCTCGGCCAACCCCATCGGCGGCCAGAACGGCGTCATCAAGCTGCGCTGGGGCTGTGCGCATCCAGACGACATGCTCCTCGCGGGAGCGCCTGGCGGCATCAAGTTCGCGCTCGGCGAGAACCCAAAGCGTTCGCGGTCGCGCGACGAGGTGACGCGCTACCCGCGCACCCGCCTGGGCGTCGAGGCGCTGATTCGGGATCGCTTCGCGGCTGCGCGCGAGTACGAGCGGGCGCATGCTCGGCACCGGGCGCTGTCCGCCGAAGAACGGGCCAGGGCACCGGCGCCGGCGCGCGATCTCGAACTCGAGGCGTTGGCGGAGGTGCTGGCCGGCACGCGCCTCGTGCACTGCCACAGCTATCGGCAAGACGAGATCCTCATGCTGTGCCGCGTCGCGACCGACTTCGGCTTCCGCATCGGCACGTTCCAACACGTGCTCGAGGGCTACAAGGTGGCCGAGGCGATCAAGCAGTCGGCGCTCGGCGCGTCGAGCTTCAGCGATTGGTGGGCGTACAAGATCGAGGTGTACGACGCGGTGCCGTGGAACGGCGACATCATGCATCGCGCCGGCGTCAACGTGTCCTTCAACTCCGACAGCAGCGAGCTGGCACGGCGCATGAACGCGGAGGCCGGCAAGGCGATCAAATACGGCGGCCTCGACGCGCACGAGGCGCTGGGGTTCGTCACCAAGAACCCGGCGATCCAACTCGGCGTGCAGGATCGCATCGGCTCGCTGGAAGTCGGCAAAGACGCGGACTTCGCGCTGTGGAACGGCGAACCGCTGCGCACCACGTCACGGTGCGAGGCGACCTACGTCGATGGGGTGGCGCGGTTCGAGCGCGACCGTGACGCGCAGGCGCGAGTGCAGATCGCGAGTGAGCGGCAACGGCTGATTCAAAAGGTCCTCACGCAAGCGCAGCGCGGACGCGGACGCGAAGGTGCGCGGCCGCCCGAGGGCGACGACGCCGATGGCACGTTCTATGGTTGTGGCGACTGCGGCTGTGCGGAGGGTGCACGATGAAGAGCTTCTTCTTGGCGCCCTTGTGCGCGGTTGCAGGAGTGTGTTCGCAAGACCTCACGGTGACGCCGCCCCGTCAGGGCGAGCCGGTCTACATCTACAACGCCACGCTGCACACGGTGGATCAAGGGGTGCTCGAAGGCGGCGCCCTGTTGTTGCGCGACGGCAAGATCGCCGCCGTGTGGAAGAAGGACGCGCCGCACACGATCGCTGCCGACTCCACCGTGCTGATCGATGCGCGCGGCAAGCACGTGTGGCCGGGGCTCATCAGCCCATGGACCGCGCTAGGCCTGAGCGAGATCGGCTCGCTGCCCGACACCATCGACCGCGACGAGGTCGGCGACACGAATCCCGAGGTGCGCGCCGGCGTCGGCGTGAACCCCGACGCCACAGCGATCCCGGTGACGCGGATGAACGGAGTGCTGAGCGTCGGCGTAGCGCCGAGCGGCGGCTTGGTGCCAGGCCGGCTGTCGGTGCTCTCGCTCGCGGGCTGGACGCCCGAGGACATGGCGGTGCGCGCGGATGCTGGCTTGGTCGTGGAGTGGCCCGTGAGCGGGCCAGCGACGCGCGGTCGCGGCCGGCGCGGACGCGCCGAGACCTCCCCCCCGCAGGATGACCCGCGTGAGCGCGCGGCCAAGGCGATCGCGAGCCTCGGCGAGTTGTTCGCGCAGGCGCGCGCCTACGGACGCGCGCGGCAAGCCGACCCAGACACCGCGACCGATCTGCGCTTCTTGGGCATGGACATGGTGTTGCGCGGCGAGGCTCCGGTGTTCGTCCGCGCTGACTCGCGCGAACAGATCGAGCAAGCCGTCGATTGGGCTCAACAGGAAGGGCTGCGGGTGGTCCTGGTCGGGGCGACCGCGGCGCTGACGTGCGTCGAACAGTTGCAGCAGCACGATGTGCCGTTGGTGTTGGCGTCGACGCACCGGTTGCCGGATCGAAGGGACGCCGCCTACGACGAGGCTTTCACGTTGCCGGCCAGGGTGCAGGCGGCGGGCCTGCGCTGGTGCATGGCACACGAGTTCGGCGGCTACGCGAACGAGCGCAACTTGGCGTATGCGATGGGGACTGCGATCGCGTACGGGCTCGATCGTGAGGCTGCGTTACGTGCGCTCACGCTGTCGTGTGCGGAGATCCTTGGGGTGGCTGATCGGATTGGGTCGTTGACGGCTGGCAAGGACGCCACGTTGTTCGTGGCCGATGGCGAGCCGTGGGAACTGACCACGCAGATCAGCGACGTTTGGATCGGCGGACGCAAGGTGGAGTTGGTCAGCAAGCAGACGGAGTTGGCCAGGAAGTACAGGGAGAAGTACCGGCAGCTGGGGGTTGGCGGGAAGTGAGATGCGCAACCTCGGCCAACCGCCGCTGCACCCGCTTGAACGATTTCTGATCAGCGGCGTGCTGCGCGCCGCTGATCAGAAGTCGACGTCGTTCTTCGAAGCGATCAGCGTCACCTGCGACGCACCCTCCACCATGCCGAAGTCGCGCGCGAACTGCGCCGCAGTCACGCCATCGCGCAGCGAGACGTCGTACGTCAGCGACAGGAACTTGCCGTCGCCGCTCGGCTCGATGTGCAGCAGGTTGGAGCGCAGGCCGAACTCTTGGATCTTCTCCAGGTAGGACGCGCTGCTGAACTTCTGGTCGAACATGAAGCGCAGGATGAACTCGCTCTTGTAGAGCGCGCCGAAGTTCACGTGGTGCAGCGCGAGGGCGACGGCGCAGAAGAACACGGTCGTCGCCAGGGCGAGGAAGTACAGCATCGTGCCGGCAGCCATCCCCGCCGCCAAACCCGCAAAGATGAACGTCGTGTCCTTGGTGTCCTTCACCACCGTCCGAAAGCGAACGATCGACAGCGCACCGACCAGCGCGAAGGCACGCGCCACGCTGCCGCCGATCACCATCATCACCGCCGACACGATCACGGTGACGAACACGATCGTGAGCGTGAAGGACTGCGAGTACGACAGCCCCTTGTGGGTGCCGCGATACACGTAGGCGAGGATCACGCCCAGAATGAACGCCAGCGACAGATTGAGCAGAACGTCGAGGTTACGCAGGTTCTCCGTGCCGCCGATCGCGACCAGAGTGTTGTCCTGCGCTTGCAAACAGGCGAGCAACATCAGTACTCCATGTGCGGGTTGAGCCGCCACGCTTCCATACCCTTGCAGACCTTCGATATCGACTGTCGGCGCAGGTCATAGCTCTGCAGAATGCGGTGAAACCACGACGGCACGTGGTAGCGAAACTTGACTTCCATGATCGTGTAGCCGCACAGCACGGCGCGCGCGTTCTCGCAAGGACCGGGGTAGAGCGAGGGCGTGCGCGTGGCGTGCAGGTTGTCGTCGAAGGTGAGCCGGAACTCGGCGTCGTACTTGCTCACGTACGGGCGTCGGTCGTAGTCGATGAGCATCTGCGGCTCCAGTCGACGGCGCTCGAGGTCGAAGCGAAAGCGCTCGAGCACGCTGCCTGCCTGGGTGCGTGCCATCACTTCCTGAGCCATCCCGCGCTGACCGGCCACGAAGCGGACGCCTTCACCTCGCACCAACTCGGCCCGGTGCTTGAACACCAATGCATCGTGTCGCCCCTTGAGTTCGAGGAACGTCGCCGCCGGCGCCGCCGGCGTGCGCGCGTAGGTCCGCACGCGAAACTTGGTGCGGTGGACCATACCGTCGACCTTCTCGAAGTAGCTCGCTTGGTCGGCGCTGTCGAAGTAGAGGCTGCGCACGAAGTACTTGCGTTCGGGGCGCGTGCCCACGAACGGATCGAGCTGCATGAAATGCCCCAGCTCGCGCTCCACCTCGCGGCGGACATCGGCGCGCAGCAGGTACTTGAACTCGAAGCGGAGGAAGTGAAGTCGAGCTAGCAAGGGAGCGCGCGGGGGGACGGAAGAAGTAGCAAGAAGGACGCGGCGTCGCCATCGTCTTTCGCCCCCGCGACTCCGCGCCTCAAGCCGAGGCAACACCCAGGCTCGTGAGCGCCGCGGCGAGACGTTCGTACTCCGCCTTGGTGTTGTAGGCCTGCGCCGAGATGCGGATCAGCCGACGCGGCCATTTGGGCCACAGCGGCACCGGAACCTCGATTCGATGCCGATCGAACAACTCCACCTGCAGTCGATCCAGGTAGAGCGGCGGCTGCGGCGCCGGCGGCTGGGCTTGCGGTAGAGGCACCGCGGCGAGCGAGCCGAGCATCGCGTCGGGGGCAGGCGCGGGCACGCGCAGCGCACGACACAGGATGTCGCGACCCGCCAGCACCAACTGATGATTGCGCTGGCGCAGCTCGGCCCAGCCACCGGCGAACAACCCACCCATCACGTCGATCGCCGTGGGCACACACAGAAACGGCGTGTAGTCGTCGGTCCCGGTGAAGTCGAACTCCAGGCGGAAGCGCGAGCGGTCGGTGCGCGGCGAGTTCCAACCGTGGCTCGTGACCAGCGGCCGAATGTCGGCCTGGCGCGATCGCGTCACCCACAGCAACGCCGCCCCCTTCGGCGCGCAGATCCACTTGTGACAGTTGCCGGTGTAGTAGGTGGCACCCAGAGCTTGCAGGTCGAGATCGAGCATGCCGGGCGCGTGCGCGCCGTCGACCAACACGTCGATGCCACGCTCGCGATAGGCCCGCACGATGGGCTCGATCGGCTGCACCAGACCGGTCGGCGACGTGATGTGGTCGATGAGCAACAGCCTGGTGCGCGGCGTGATCGCCGCTACCACCGCGTCGACGACGGCGCGCGCGTCGCTGAGTGGGAACGGCACCGCCACCACGCGCACCCGCGCGCCGGTGCGTTGCGCCACCAGATCGAGCACGTTCTTGCACGCGTTGTACTCGTGGTCGGTCGTCACCAACTCGTCGCCAGCGCTGAACTCCAGCGACCGCAGAACCGTGTTCACCCCGGTGGTGGCATTGGGCACGAACGCGAGGTCATCGGGGTCAGCGCCGACGAACGCGGCCAAGCGCGCGCGCGCCACGTCGAGCAAGTCTTCGTGCTGGCGGTGCAAGAACAGCACCGGCTCACGCTCCATGCGGGCGCGCCACTCGGCCTGCGCGTCGAGCACGACCGCCGGGCAGGCGCCAAAGGAGCCATGATTGAGGAACGTCACCTCGGGGTCGAGGCGCCACCGCGAGCGCAAGGGAAGGTCTGCCACGTTGTGTTCGCGAGCATGCGCGCGTCAGTCCAGTCGCACAACTCAGGCGTCGAGGAACGCCAGCATGTCCGCCGGCACCGGCGCCTCGAACGCCAGCGCGGCAACGTCAGGCGTCGCCGGCAAGATGACGCTCGCCGCGTGCAGCATGTGCCGCGGCGCGTCGCGACCGGCGGGCCACGCCGCCTCGCCACCAGCCTTCACGTGCTGCACCCACGCGAGGTAGTCGTCGTCGCTGCGGCCGTACAGCACGTCACCCACCAACGAATGCCCCACTGCCTCCAGGTGCGCGCGAATCTGATGCGTGCGCCCGGTGTGCGGCGTGACTTCGAGCAGCGTGCGCGCCCGGCCGCGGCGCAGCACGCGCACGTCGGTGCGCGCCGCCTGAGCGCCGGCCGCGTCGGGCAAGAGCGCCGCCCGGCGCAGGGTGATGCAGCTCTGCGGCGCGCGCCCGATCGGCGCGGTCAGCGTGAGCGCGTCAGCAGCCAGCACGCCGCGCACCAGCGCGACGTACGTCTTGCGCACCTCGCCGCGCTGAAAGCGCTGCTGCAGGTCCGTCGCCGTTGCCTTCTCCTTGCCCAAGATGAGCACGCCGCTGGTCTCGCGATCGAGGCGATGCACCGGCTGTAGCCAGATCGACAGGCGCGCCCGCAGGATGGCGATCAGCGTGTTCTCGATGAACGCGCCGTCGGCGTGCACCGGCAGGCCCGCGGGCTTGTCGACCACGAGCAGCGTCGGCGACTCGAACACCACCGGGATCGTCGTCGGCACGGGTGGCTCGCGATGCGCCGCGTCGTAGCTCACCACGACACCTCGCCGCAGGCGCAGCCAGGGCGAGACGATCGCCCCGTCGACGCGCACGTCACCGCTCGCGATCCGCGTCTCCCAGCCGACTCGATCGTGGTAGCGGAACCGGCCGGCCAGAAAATCGAGCAGCGCCGTGCCGTCGACCGCGGCGGGGATCTTCGTCGTCAAGCGCAGTCGGCGTTCGGACATCAGCCATCAACGTCGCCCGCCGACACGGCCAACGCAAGGCCGACGGTCAACACGGAGCTCGCCGCTTGCTGCACCCGCGAAGCTTGTCCTGCGCTTCCCGTTGCCTATCGTCGGCCGCATGCATCGCGTCGTTCTCCTGCGTCACGGCCAAAGCACCTGGAACAAGACCAACCAGTTCACCGGTTGGACCGACGTCGACCTCACCGACCAAGGCGTGCAGGAAGCGCGCGCGGCGGGTCGCTTGCTGGCCAAAGAAGGGTTCACCTTCGACGTCGCCTACACCTCGCTGCTCGAGCGCGCGATCAAGACGCTCAACTTGGCCCTCGAAGAGATGAAGCTGTCGTGGATCCCGGTGCACAAGACCTGGCGCCTCAATGAGCGGCACTACGGCAGCCTGCAGGGTCTCGACAAGGCGCAGACCGCGGCCAAGCACGGCGACGAGAAGGTCAAGATCTGGCGGCGCAGCTACGACGTGCCACCCCCACCCCTCGACCCGAGCGACCCGCGGCACCCCAAGCACGACCCGCGCTACGCGAGCCTTTTGCCCAGCGATCTGCCCGCGACCGAGTGCCTGAAGGACACCGTCGAGCGCTTCTTGCCCTACTGGCACGACACGGTGGCGCCGGCGATCCGCAAGGGCCAACGCGTGCTGATCGCCGCGCACGGCAACAGCCTGCGCGCGCTGGTGAAGTACCTCGACGGCGGGGCGGACGCCGACATCGTCGAGCTGAACATCCCCACGGGGATTCCGCTCGTGTACGAACTCGACGCCGACCTGAAGCCCACGAAGCACTACTACCTCGGCGATCCCGCGGCGGCGAAGGCGGCGGCCCAAGCCGTCGCCGATCAAGCCAAGCCGAAGTGAGCTGGCAGGCCTAGGAAAAGCGCAGGCCGCAGTCGGGACACGCCGCTGCCTGCGTGCCAAAGCGCGTGCCGCACGCCGGACACGTGGCTTCGGGCAGGTCGAAGTCCACCACCGTGTCCATCGCGCGCAGTTCGGCTTCGGTCGCCGTGCTCCGCAGGTGCTCGGTCAGCACCGTCTCGGCGCGTGTCAGATCCTGGCGCGCGACCGCGAGCCAGACGTTCGTGCTTCAACCGCCGGGGGCGCAGCCATTGGCCTTGGTGATGCGAGAGTCCACGCCGTGGTGCAGAAGCAACACGCGCAACTCGTCGAGGGCGCGCGGCGGCCCTTCACGCAGGACACACTGTTCAGAGGTCGACATGCCGATTCAGAAGGGCAACAGCTGCGCGTCGGTCCGCGGCAGTGGGGGCGCAGCGATCACGCGCCACTGCACACCGAGCGTCGACTTGTTCTCGTCGCCGCGGCCTTCGTGGAACACGAGCATCGACTGGTAGCGCCGTTGTCCTACGCGGCCGTGCACGGTGAGCATGGTGTCGCCGCTCACGGCGAAGCCCTGCGGGTAGAGGTAAGCCGAGGTCAGGAACTGCAGCTTCGTGAGGTCGACCAAGTAGAGGAGGCGGACCGAGGCGGTGATCGGCTGGGATGCCGGCACGGGCAGCACGGCGTGCCCCCACAAGACCCAGGGTCTGGCGGCCTGCTGTGGATGCCGCATGTAGACACCGACTTCCAGCGAGTCGATCCCGGCGGCCGGCCAAGTCGGCGGCATGGTGAAATCGACGCGCTCGGCGATGTAGCTCTCGCTGAAGCGACCCTCATGCACCACGTTGGAGATCAACGGTCCCAACGCCTCGCGCCGCGAGCGCAGCGTGACGAAACCACCGTCGCGCATCTGCACGGCGACGTCGTCGTCGCCATCGCGATCCACATCGAACGCGAGCATCGTCTGTCCCAGCGCGCCAATACCTGGATCGGGTGCAACCCCAGGGCGGTGAACCAGCGGCGCCACGAAGCCCGCAGCCTGCCGTAGGTGCACGAGCACCGCATCGCCACTGACCAGCGTCGCCACGACATCGGCGGTGCCGCTGCGGTCGATGTCGACGATGCGCGCCCCGTTGATCGGTCCGACGCCCGATGGGTTCGACAGGACGCGCGGCGTCGGCGTGCCGTTCAGCAGGATCACGCCGCCATCGATAACGACCCCCACCTCGTCGCGACCATCGCCGTCGGCATCGCCGACGCAGAGGTCACGCAAGCCCGACGTCAACGGCAAGAAGTCAGCCAGCTTGAAGGCCTTCTCGCCACGCACCAGAACGAGAACGCCAATCCCGGGAGCGTGCACGACCGCGTCGGTGCGCCGGTCGCCGTCGAAGTCGAGCGCGCGCAATGAGTCCAGGCGCCACGGCAAGGTCAACGACACCATGTGCTGGGGCGACGGCAGGCCACCAAACGGCGCCGCCATGACAAAGAACTTGACCGCACTGCCGCCACCGGCGACCTCACTGAGCACCAGCAGGTCGTCGTGATCGGTGCCATCGTGGTTGCTGGTCTCGATCTCGTAGCAACCGAGACCCACCACCCAACCAGGATTGCGCCCCCAGAAGCCACCGATGCGCGGATCGGAGCCGGCCGTGTTGGGCGAGAAGAAATGATGCGAGAGGCTGTCAGTCGTTGGGTCGACCCCGACCACCATGTCGAACGCGGCACGCGAACGATAGGTAGCCGCATCGCGCAAGCCGTTCGGCGCGTAGTCGCCCCAGGGCCAAAAGCGGCCAAGGTCGGCGGTGTTGGCGAGCAGCGTGTGCATCTGCGTTTGGCCGGGGCCAGCCTGCGTCATGAACCACACGTCGCGGTTGCCCTCGCGATCGAAGTCGACGAATCCGCCGGCCAACACCCGGCGCGCGACCGGTAGACCCTGCGCATCGACCAAGGGCGCAAATCGGTGCACGGCCCAGTCCTGTGGCCAAGCCGGCAACTCGGGCGGCGAGGGGGACACGCCGCCTTGCGGCAGGGCAAAGCTCGCGAGCAAAGCGAACGAGGCGAGGGCGTGCGGCTTCATGACACCAACATGGCAGGAGGCGAGACGATACCCATCGCCGTCCCATCAGGGGAGTGACCCTTGGCGGCGCCGCCGCCGGAGCGAAGCAAAAAAAGAGACAGGAGTCGGGCCCCCTGCCAGCGTGGTCCGACTCCTGTTGCGCTGCGCGCGAACGCACGCAGCGTCGACCGAAAACGCTCGGTCGCACCGTGATTGCCACTCGGCCAGCCTTCCGCCGCCAGAATCTGCCGGCGATCGGTCTCGCGCCGCGGCCGCCGCTTACCGGCGACCCACCCCGCCAGCCGCCGCCGGTTCGATGGTGTCCAGCAGGACCTGCAGCGACTCCAAGAAACCCCTGACCTCGGCGCCGGCGATCGCCGGCGGCCGCTTGGCCTCAGGGGGGTCGGACTCGAGCATGGCCGACTCCAAGGTGGGGTCCAGGGCGCGGGCGACGGCGGCCGCGGCATTCGCATCCGTAGCCAGACCGAGGCGAGCGAACAACCGCGCCGCCTCGGCCTGCACGGCCGCGTCGCTGCGGTGCTCACGCCGCGCCTGTTGCATCGCCGCAATCGCGCCTTCTTGGTCGCCCCGCAGCTCGCGCAGTTGGGCACGGGCCACCGCCGCGCGCGGACTCGCTTGGTCGACGGAAGCGCGATCGAGAACGCGTTCCGCCAGCGCCAAGAGTTCATCGCGCTCGTTGCTGGCTTCGGCATGCTGGGCCAGATCGAGCAGATGGTCGACCACCATCGTCCACGCGTGCGGGCCGCCATCGAGGTCGAGCAGGCGCACGAGGTCGCGCCGCAGCTGGGCCTGCGCGTCGCGGCCACCGAGCTGGCGAAGCGTGTCGATGCGGTAGTGCAGGATGCTCGCCGACGGTCCGCCCAACGCGGCGGCGCGGTCGAGGTCCTGCAACGCCTCGGCGTAGTTCTGCAGCCGATGGTAGGCCTTGGCCCGCACGAACCAGGCGCGGGCGAAGTCGGTGTCGCGCGCCAACACGCCGGATGCGTGCGCCACCGCGCTGTGCAGCAGGTCGCGCTGCTGCTCCGCGGTGACGCGTCGCTGTTCGTCGTCATAGTTCAAGGCCGACTGCGCCAACGCCGACTCGGCTCGCGCCAGGTCAGCATCGAGGCCGCGCTGCCGCAGACTGTGCGCCAGAACGAACGCGCTGATGCCGAGCGCCAAGATGAGCAGCACCATGCCAGCGACGGTCGGGTGCTTCTGCGCGCGCCGCCACACCAGCTTGAGCGCGCCGGGACGCCGCACCACGACGCGCTCGCCGCGCAGAAACCGCTCGATGTCCTCCGCCATCTCCAGCGCCGAGCCGTAGCGGTCGCCGGGCTGCTTCTCCATCGCGGTGAGCACGATGGCCTCCAGGTCTGCCGGCACATCGTGACGCAGGCGACGCGGCGGCAGCGGATCGTTGGCCAGAACCTGCTGCAGTACAGCTTGCGTACTCGGCCCTTGGAACGGCGGCTCGCCGGTGAGCAGTTGGTAGAGCGTGGCGCCAAGGCCATACACGTCGGCGCGGTTGTCGACGGCGCCGCGCTCGCCGCGAATCTGCTCGGGGGCCATGTACATCGGCGTGCCCACGAGTGCGCCACTCTCTGTCATCGAGCCGGTGCCCGCCTCGCGCGCGAGGCCGAAGTCGGTGATCTTCACGCCGTCTTCGTTCTGGCACAGCATGACGTTGCTCGGCTTGACGTCGCGGTGCACGACACCGTGGTCGTGCGCAAACTGCAGCGCCCGCGCCACGAGCGCGCCGATCTCCGCCGCCTTGTTGATCGGCATCGGCCCCGCGCGCAGGCGATCGTCGAGGGTCAAGCCATCGACGAACTCCATCACGAAGTAGTGCAGCCGCGCTTTGTGGCCGAGGTCGAGCACCTTGCACAGCGACGGGTGATCGATGCGCTGCATGATCTGCCCCTCGCGGATGAAGCGCGCCAGCGCCCGCTCGGTGAGAGTCAAACTCGGCGGCAGGATCTTGAGCGCGACCCGACGTCCATCGGCCAGGCGCACGGCCTCGTACACGACGCCCATCGAGCCCTTGCCCACCTCACGCTTGATCTCGAACTGCGGCAGCTCGTGCGCCAGAGTCTCCGGCGCAAACGTGTAGAAGTCGGCCTTGGAACCGAAGTCTGGGCGCTCGTCGTTCACGCGGCTAGGCAGTCGACGGAGGCGACGACGGGTTGGGATGGGCGGGGCAGGGACACCTGGACGAATGATAGCCGGCACGTGATCGCGGCGAAGGGACGACGCATTGCGCGACGCGCCAACTATGTTCCCGTGCGGTCCACTGCGGCCAGGACGCCCATCGCAGGGTCGAACGCAAATCCGATGAAGCTCCTGCTCACGTCTCTTGCGCGACTCTTGGATGGTCCGGCGCCGCGACTCTTGCCGTTCCTGGCCATCGCGCTCTTGCTGCGCCTGCCGGCCGTGCTTTGGGCGCGCGGCTACGAGTTCCTCGATCACCAGTTTCAGTATGTCGACCCCGCCTATCACCTGGCGTTCGATGCCACCTGGTGGCGGCCTTGGGAATACGAGCGCGGCCTGCGCTCATGGGCTTACCCCGGCCTGCTCGCCGGCGCCCTGCGCGCGGCACACACCCTCGGTGTCACCGACCCTTCGCTGCGTATGGTCGTCATGCGCGGGATGCATGCGATCGTGTCGTTGCTGCCCTTGCTTGGCCTCTGGCACTTGTTGGTGCGCTGGCGCCCGCTACCACAGGCTCGCCCCGTGCTGGCGCTGGCGGCGGTGAGCGGCCTCTTCGTCTACTCCGGCGTTCAGCCGAACGGGCCGATGTGGGCGGCGCAGTTCGCGGTGAGCGGCGTGCTCTGCGCGTGCGGGCCGCGCAACCTGCACGCGTGGCTCGCGGGCTTGCTGCTGGGAATCGCGTTCACCGGTAGGTTCCAAGACGCTCTCTTTGCTCCGTTGTTGTTCGCGTACTTCGCGCTGCAACGACGCCCGGCCGCAGCGCTGGGCTTTGGCGCCGCGTTCGGCCTCGTGGTGCTCGCGCAGGGCTTGCTCGATCTGTGGACGTGGGGCTCGTTCCTGCACAGCCCCATCGAATACGTGCGCGCCAACGTGTTCGAGGGCGTCGCCAACACGTTCGCCAAGGACTCGGCGTGGCTCTATGTGCCAGCCGTCGCCGTGGTCACCGCGTTCCTACCGTTCGTGCGCTCGGCGTGGGCTTCGGTGTGCGAGGGTGCACGGCGCTATCCGATGCTGACGGCCGCTGCCGTGCTCTACGTCATCGCCCACGGCATGCTCGAGCGGAGGGCCGTCCGCTTCGTCTTGCCGGGGTTGATGCTGTTCACGATCATTGCTGCCGTAGGCGTGTTCCGCGCGCAGCCGCAGCGCAGATTCGACCGCGCACATCGCTGGTGGTTCGTCGCGCTACACGTCGCCAGCGCGCTGGTGCTGTCCTTGCACTACTTCCATCGCGGCGCGATCGAGGCGGCCAGCGCACTCGCAGCGCGCCCCGACTTCAAGGATCGCCTGCTCTTCGTGAGTTCGCACGCGAACCAGAGCGGCATCGGCGGCTACTACTACTTCGACCGTCGCAACCTGACGGTCGACGTCGTGACCCGTGACCAGCTCGCCACGTCGCTGTCCGCGTATCCGATCGCGGAGGTCTACGCCGTCGTCGAGCGCGAGGCGCTGGCGCCAGCGAGCCTGCCATCCAACTGGCGATGCGAGACCGTAGGCAAGTTCACCGACTGGCCTGATCTCAAGGCGCGCAATCACCACTACGTGTATCGCTTCGAGCGCCGGCCTTGACACCACGTCACGCGCCAGGCGATGCCGTCGGCAGGCACACCTCGACGGCGTAGGCGTCCCCGAGCGACACCGTGCGCACTGTGCCCTGCTGCGCCGTGACGACTACGTGCGACAGCCACAGACCGAGGTCAACGCCGACCACCTGACCACCCCGCTCGATCGCGGCGAACTGTACCGAGGCGTCGGCGAGCGGCGCGCGCCGGTCCGGCATCTGCACCAGGAGGCGGCCGAACTCGGCAGCGGGTACGACCTGCACGCGCGGGCACGCGTCCGACGCACGCAGCGCCACGTCGAGCAGCGCATCGACGACCAGACGCAGCCGCGTCGCGTCGGCGCGTACCCACGTCGGGCCAGCAATCTCGACCCGCAGGCGACTGCCCGCCTCACTCACCGCGTGGAGGTGGGCGACGGCCGCGCTGACCAACTGCGCTAGGTCGAGGTCGACCGGCGTCAAATCGAGCCGGCCACAGCGTGCCTGCGACAGTGCCAGTGTCGCTTCGTTGAGGATCGACAGGCGGCGGCCACCTTCGAGCACAATGCGCGCCAAGAGGCGACGGTCGGTCTCCAGCATGTCGCCCGGGCAATCGAGCAGCTCCGCCGCGGGCAGCACGCCGCTCAAAGGCGTCCGCGTCTCGTGCGCCAGCAGGTCGATCAAATCGCCCTTCAGCCGATCCAGCTCTTCGATGGTCTTCAGACGCTGGTAGACCCGGATCTTCGCCAACAGCTCCTCAGCGTCGAACGGCTTGGTCACATAGTCGTCCGCACCCGCCTCGTAGCCGCGCAAACGCTCGCCAACCGCAGAACAGGCTGACACCAGCAGGACCTTGGTGTGCGCGAGCGCGCCGATCGCGCGCAGCCGACGGCACACCTCGAACCCGTCGATATCGGGAAGAACGACATCGAGCAGCACCACGTCGGGGCGCGTGGTCTCGGCCGACGCCACGCCAGCCACACCGCACGGCGCGGTCGTCAGCTCGAAGCGACCGTCCAAGACCTCCTCCAGCACCGCGAGGCTCATGGGGTCGTCGTCGATCGCCAACACGCCGCCTGACACCGTCACGCGACCTTCTCCGGCAGCAGCAGACGCAGCTCGGTGTGCGCGCGATCCAGCTCGCCGCCGAGTTCGTCGACCAGAGCTCCCACACGCTCGAGCGATGCCGAGCGCGCCAACTCTTCGATCTCATTCGCCAAGCGACGCACCGCCACGGCGCCAACGTAGGCGCACCCCGACTTCAGGGTGTGGGCGGCGCGATGCGCGTCTTCCGCCTGGCCTTGTTGCAGGGCTCGACGCAGGTCATCGACCAGCGCTTGGCTGGTATCGAGAAACGCGCGCACGATGCGAACCTCACTGCCCACCTGGCCGCCGCGCAGCTGCCGCAACTTGTCGATCGCGGCCTGGTCGATCGCCGCCGCCCGCGCGCTGGCGACCGGCCGCACCGGCGCCCAACGCCTGAGCGCGTGCCAGAGCTGCGCCAACTCGAACGGCTTGCTCAGGTAGTCGTCCATGCCCGAGTCCAGGCAGCGGCGTTCGTCGCCGGCCATCGCGTTGGCGGTGAGCGCGATGATCGGGATGTGGGCCCCGTCATTGCGCTGCGCCTCCCGCGCCCGGATCTCGCGCGTGGTCACGAAGCCGTCCATCTCGGGCATCTGACAGTCCATGAGGACGACGTCCCAGGTGCCATTGTCCAACGCCGCAAGCGCCAGCCGACCCGTGCCCACCACGTGCGCCGAGCAGCCGCATAGCGCCAGCATGTCGACACAGACCATTTGGTTGACCGTGTTGTCTTCGGCCACCAAGATCGACAGCCCGAGCGGCATGACCTGATCGTTCGTCGAGGCCGCTACGACCTGAGTCGGCGCGCTTGCGCCCGGCGATCTGGCCGCGGCGTGGCTCGCTTCCTCCAGCCGAATCGTGAACGCGAAGCGTGAGCCGACGCCGAGCGTGCTCTCGACCTCGATGGTCCCGCCCATCATCTCGACCAGGCGTCGGGTGATCGCCAATCCGAGCCCTGTGCCGCCGTACTTGCGGGCCATCGAGCCGTCGGCCTGGGAGAACGACTGAAACAACTGGGGCAGAACTTCGGGGGCAATGCCGATGCCGGAGTCCTGCACCGTGAAGCGGTACCAATTGGGCCGCCCTGGCTCGCGGGCCAGACGGACGATCACATCACCGCGATCGGTGAACTTGACGGCGTTGCCGATGAGGTTGGTGAGCACTTGCCGCAATCGCCCTGGGTCGCCCTGCACCATCGTCGGCACCCGGTCTTCGACCGCCAACTTCAGCTCGATCCCCTTGGCCTCGGCGCGCGCCACCAGAATCTCAATCGTCTCATCGACCGCCGACAGCAAGTCGAACTCGATCACCTCCAGGTCCATGCGGCCCGCCTCGATCTTGGAGAAGTCGAGGATGTCGTTGAGGATCACGAGCAGCGACTTGGCGGAGCTTTGCACCGTGCTCACGTAGCGCCGCTGACGCGGCTCGAGCGAGGTCTTGCTCAGCAGTTCCGTCATGCCGAGCACGCCGTTCATCGGCGTGCGGAGTTCGTGGCTCATATTGGCCAGGAACTCGGACTTGGCCTTGCTCCCGGCATCGGCCTGTTCTTTGGCGACCTTCAGTTCCTTGTTGGAGCGCTCCAGCTCGGTGAGCACCCGCTCCAGGGCAGCGGTGCGCTCGCGGACGTTGCTCTCGAGGGCGGTCGCGGCCTGAAACAGCGAGAACGCGTCCTCCTTGATGTCCATCGAGCGCTCGACGCGCAGCATCAACGCATCGTTGATCTTGCGCAGCCGAGCCACTTCGCGCTCCAGCTCAGCTACCCGCGATGCCGTGGCCTCGCTCATCTCTTGCTGGTGCCGATAGCGACGCCGGTGAACGTCTGGTTGACGTGCAGCGCGTTGATCTGCTCACCGTAGGTGCTGAAGCCGATGACGTTGTTCTCGGCCATGATCTCGCCGATGCGCGCCTTGAGGCCACGCTGGCCCGCCTCGAGGTTGCGCAGGATGCAATCGCAACCGAGCACCAGCTCCGGCTTGCCGAGTCGCGAGTTGAGGCCGTCGAACAACGCCTGCAGGTTCTCGACCAGGTCGACACCCTGGGCGACAGTCAACACGATGCCCTCATCGATGGCGCAGAAGAACGTCAGGCTCTCGTCGTCGTTGACCTTCTGGATCGAGCGCACGTAGTACTGGCCGCCGATGCGCACCATCACCGGGTGCGCGGAGAAGATCATCGGCGTCAACTTGTCGACCTCGAGGCCAACCGCACGGGCGTACTCGCGGCCGGCGGGCTCGCCGTTCACCTCGGTGACCACGCGGCGGGCTGGATCGGCGCGAGTCACCACCATCTTCTTGCCTGAGGGCACGAAGTGCTGGGTACGGAACACCTCGAAGGGCGTGCCGGGCTGAATCAGCGCGAACACGGCGGCGTCACGGTGGAACTTGCCCTCGTGGTACACGTGCGTGGCGCTAAACGAAAGGCCATCGCCAGCAGAGCCACCGAACAACTGGATCGCGCCGAGCTGGCGATACAGCGAGCTGACCACAGCCTCCTCGCGCATGCACAGGCCGTCCACCAACAAGAAGCCGAAGGTATTGTCACTGCGCGGCGTTTCGCTGCGTTCGGCGAGGCGGCGAAGCATGTCGGCAGCGAGGTTGTGCCCACCGCCGATCTCGAACTTCGATACGCCGTTGAGCCGGCCAAGCTCGACGACGAACGACGGCGAAGTCACGCTGACTCCGGTGATCGTGCCGTCGACGTAGCCGAACGGCGTGATCTCGCCAGAGGTCGTGCAGCCGATCATGGGCACGTCGCCGAAGTGAGCGTGCAGCGCGCGACCGAGTCGATCGAGGTCGTAGGTCGCAGCGCAGTAGAAGACGATCAAGGCCGGGTCGGTGGTGCTGATCGCCGCGTGCAGCTCGCGAGCTGCGGTGTCTGGATCGGGCGACTTGCTGGCGCCCCTGCGAATGGCAAGGCTCTGGGTCGTTTGCATGCTCGGCTCTCCCTTGGTCCCGACTTGGTCCCGCACCACAAACGGCCGCGGAATCCCTCGCTACTCATATCGGATCGCCCCCGCGCCAGATTGACGCCACGGACCAAGCAGTTGGCGCGCTGCATTGGCCGGCGGCGCGAAGCCGAATCGAATGGCCGTTGCCACCGAGTCCACGCGTGTGCGTCGTGCAGAGACCCCGGGCTTTCCCGCAAACTCCGCTTTCGTGGCGGGTGCCCGCCGCGCGCAACTGACGCGATCGCACCGTGGCGCGAATGACCGACGTTGTCACGCTCTCGCGCACGGTCGCGGCGCGTCGGCGCCGCGACCGTGGCCTGGGGTCACTCGCGCACGAGCACCAGCAGGCCGCGGACTCGGTTGCCTTCTACGCGCTCGACGATCGCCAGCGCGTGACTGCCCACCACGAGTTCATTCAACGTGATGCGCATCAATCGACCGTCGGTGCGCCGCGCGAGGTAAGAGCCGTCGTCTACGTCGACGACCAGGCTGTCAAACCGCTCACCGCCGAGGCGGAAGTCGCTGCGGCCCTTTGGCGCGAGCACGAAGCTTCCCACCCCGGCGTCGACGGACGCCACTTCTCCGGTAACGACGGCGGCGAGGTCGGCGCGCGCCGCGCACTGAATGTCGACCTTGTGCGCGGTGAGCCGCTGCTCGGGCGCCGCGCCGTGCCACTCGACATCGACCAGCATGCCGACGCGCAACGCCGCGAACGACAAGTGGCCGGCATGCCGGCCGTGGCGCGGCACCCACTTGATCTTGGTGCGCGCGGCCACCTGCACCGTGAGGCGCAGCGGCCGGGCCTCCGGCAGTCCCGCGCGGTCCTTGCGAATCGCCAGCACGTGCAGCAGGAACGACGACCGGTCTGGCATCAGCTCAACGACCTCGCCGCGTACCTCGCTCTTCTGATCGCGCCGATCGTCGTCGCGAACCTCGGCCGAGATCACCAGCACGTTGCCCCATTGGTCGAGCCAACCGTCGACCGACAACACGTCGTCGGCGCGCAACGCCGCAAAGAAGGCGTCGAGCCCCACCATCTCGTCACCGCGACGCAGCTCGTCGGCCCGACTGAGATCGAGCACGACCGGCAGTTCGTTCATCGACAGCAGCCGTCCGTCGACCAGGTGCCGCACCGCATCGAAGCCGGTCACGCGCACGCGGGCGCCGCGCAGCAACTCGACCTCGGCGGTCTGCGCTACCCAGCGCGGACTCCACGTCAGTTCGTCGCCGACGCGCACCAGCTCGACCGGCCCGTCGTGGTGCAGCGTGAACCAACTCTGCGGCCCACTGTTCAAGACCAGCGGTCGGCTGAGCGGCAGCCGGAAGTCGCTCTGCGGCAGCACGATCACCACTTCCGTGCCATCGGCAAGGACACCAGCGAGCTCACGGCTCGCAAACGCCAAGCGCGCGGCGACATACGTGCCTGGCGGTGCGTCGAGCAAGCGCGGGCCAGTCAACTCACCCATCGGCTGCGACAGCGTGACTTCAGGGTCGCCCGGCAACAGGTCGGTGGTGAAGGATCCATCAGCAGCTTCGAGCGCCACCACCGACAGTCGCCCGGTGATGGTCACGTCCGAGCCGGTCTGCGTGTTCACAAACAAGTCGAGGCGATTGGCCGGCGGCGCCGCGCTACCCGACACCCGACCAGAACCGCCGGAGCAGGCAGCGACCGCGAACAGCAGAGGGAGAGCCAACGCTCGGCGATGCAAAGACATGGTGTTCGTCATGCAGAGAAGTGTCCCCGAGGCTCGCCAGGGTGCCTAGGGCTGAATCTGGGCATGGCGCACGTGACGCCCAAGTCACCGCGCCGACGCGACTGCTGCCTCGAGCCGGCGCACCCAAACATTGCGGAAGCGCACGGGGTCGCCGTGGTCTTGCAGGCGCAGCGGGCCCTGCAATGGGTGCGGCGCATAGGCGACCACGGCCCGATGTGCCGCCTGGCCAATCAACTCCTGCGCGTGCTGCACCAGCACGCCATTGTGGAACACCGTGACCCGCGCCGGCTTGGTCAAGCGCTCGCCCTCGAAGCGCGGCGCTTCGAACACGATGTCGTACGTCTGCCACTCGCCCGGCTTGCGGCACGCGTTCACCAGCGGCGGGAACTGACCGTAGATGGCGGCTGCCTGACCGTCGGCGTAGGTGACGTTGTCGCGGCTGTCGAGCACCTGCACCTCGTAGCGGCCCATCAGGTACACGCCGCTGTTGCCGCGGCCCTGCGACTCGCCTTTGACCTCGGCGGGAGCACTCCACTCGATGTGCAGCTGGCAATCGCCGAACTGCTCCTTGGTCGAGATGTCGCCGGTGCCATTCACCACCATCGCCCCACCCTCGACCTTCCACTTGGCCTCGCCGTCCTTCCCCTTCCACTGCGCCAGGTCTTTGCCATCGAACAACACGATCGCGTCCGACGGCGCCTTGCCGGGCTGTTCCTGCGGACTCGCGGTCACGCCTTCGATCACCTTCGGCGTCGGCCGATCAGCGTCATGCACTTTCCACTTGGAGCCAGGCAGGGTCGGCGTGTCCCGGTAGCCGACCTTGGGCGGGTCCTGCGGCTTTTGCGGTTCTTGCGCGACCAGCACGGGCGCGAAGGCCAACGCGGAGAGCAGAGTAGAGAGCGGAGCGGCGAGCGAATACATGGCGCCCAAGGTAAGAGGCAGACCGCTGGTTACGCCACGGCTTGCTGGTATGGCTCGGGGAACTCGGCCCAGTAGCATGGCCGCCGGCTAGGGAGCCCTCGCCTCGAACGAGTCGCGGCCGCGCGCGAGCCCGATTCCATGAGGTCTGACGCGTTTCAAGAAGACCACGCATGCGCCTACTCGCCGTCATTTCCCTCGTCACCTCGGTTGCTGCGACCCAGGGGGTCCTTCCCATCGCTGGCTCCTATCGGTTCGGCACGATCGTGACCGAGTACGACAGCAACTGCACGCCACCGAACCCGGCGCCAGAAGTCACCGTGAGCCGCGGTACCGCGATGCTCGGCATCGACGGCCGATTCGTGTTCTCGGCCACCGACTACGTGCTCTGCCCGAACGGACAGACGCAGACATCCCCGGACGCCGGCAGCGGGTTGTATTTCGTCGGCGACGACGGCCGCCTGACCTTCGACGACGACGGCGCGGTCCCCGGCCTCGAACCGTTCACCCTGTTCCTGCGCGCCGACGCCAGCGCCGCGGCGACCACGCGCAAGCTGTGCGACAACGCGGCGGAACTGTTCGTCATGGTCGCGCTGGGAAGCGGCCACTCGAACGCGTCGCTCAACGGCGCCTACCACGTGACGCGTCTCGTGGTGAGCAGCGGCGCGGCGCACACCGTGCGCGGCGAACTGGGCTTGATCGTGTTCAACGGCGCGGGCAGCTACACCGAGAGCGGCAACCGTCGCTCGCTCGCGCTCGGCGGCGTGGTCGCATCGGCGCCGTACAACAGCAACGACTCGTACCCGGTGGCCGCCGATGGCGCGCTCGCCACGAACGCCGGCGGCTGGGGCGCGGTAACGCCAGACCGCGAGCTGTTCTTTTGGGTGAGGAGCGTCGGCAGCCAGGTCGAACTCACCGTCGGTGTGCGTCAGGGGAACGGCTACGGCAATCGCCTGGTCAACGGGCGATGGGGCACGAGTCGGCTCGACCACGACATCGGTTCGGCCGCCCCCATCCGGGGAGCGTTGCGCACGGAGTACGGCACGCTCGACCTCACGGCGACCGGCACCGCGTTGCAGTGGGACTTCGAACGCGTCGAGACCAGGCCATCGTCTTTGCCGTTCTGCGATCGAATCGCGGCCACCGGCGCATTCACGCTCAGCCAAACGGGCAGCCTCCGGTTGAGTCCCAGCGGCGGCGCGGCGCCGATCGACGTGGGCGTGAGTGGCGACGGCTCGCTGTTCGTGGGCTCTACGGCGGAGCCGGGCAGCGTCGGCATGACCGTCGGAGTCTCGCGCTGTGCGTGGCCACGCCGCTTCGGTCGCCCGACGCCAGGAAGCGGCGGCTTCGCGCCGAGCCTGTCGTCGTTTGGCGGCTTCCCGCACGCCGGCAACAGCGCGTTCACGCTAGTCACCACCGGCGGCCTCGGCGGCGCGCCCGGTGCCGTCTTGGTCTCGCTGGCAGACGCCCCCGGCATTCCCTACCTCGGCGGCACGCTGTGGCTCGATCCCACCCAAGTCGTGCTGCAGTTCCCGCTCGTGTTGTCGGGGCCCGCCGGCCTGCCGGGCGTTGGCGCGGCCGGCGTGTTCTTGCCGTTGCCAGCGTCGCCTTCAGTGGCCGGCGCGCGCCTCGTGTCGCAGGCCTTTGTCGTCGACCCCAGGGCGCCGGGGAACGTGTCGATGACGCACGGCCTCGACGTCGTGATCGTGCGCTGAAGGCAGACGGCTGTCGCCGAAGACAACGAGAGCGCGACGCAGGACAAGTGCGCCGACCACCGACTCGCTCGACGAAGCCTCCGCGGTCGAAGTTGACACGCGTGCGCCCGGCACTCATGTTCCCGCACCCGACCCATGGACATCGACGCGCTTCTCTGGCTGACGCTCGGTCTCGTCGTCCTCACGGTCGGCGCCGAGCTGCTGGTCCGCGGCGCCTCGCGCCTCGCCGCGACGGCGAAGATCCCGCCGCTGGTGGTCGGCCTGACGGTCGTCGCGTTCGGCACGTCGACGCCGGAACTCGCAGTCAGCCTGAAGTCGGCGTTCGCCGGCCAACCCGACATCGCGCTCGGCAACGTGGTCGGCAGCAACATCTGCAACGTGCTCTTGATCCTCGGTCTGGCAGCGACGGTGGCGCCGCTCGTGGTGTCGGCGCAGCTGGTGCGCTTCGACGTACCGCTGATGATCGGCGCGTCGCTCCTGATGTACGGGATGGCGCTCGACGGTCAGATCAGCCGAGTCGACGGCGTCATCCTCGCCGTCGGCTTGGTCGTCTACACGCTCTTCACCATCCGCCAAGGGCGCAAGACCGGCAAGACCGCGGCTGAAGAGGCACCTGCCGCGACGGCCGCTGGCGGCATCTTCGTCGACCTCTTGCTCATCGCCGTCGGCCTCCTGGGCTTGGTGTTCGGCGCGAGCTGGTTCGTCGACGCCGCCGTATCGATGGCGCGCGCGTCCGGCGTGAGCGAACTCGTCATCGGCCTCACCATCGTCGCCGTCGGCACGTCGCTGCCAGAACTCGCTGCGTCGGTCGTCGCCAGCCTCAAGGGTGAACGCGACATCGCCGTCGGCAACGTGGTGGGCAGCAACCTGTTCAACATCCTGTGCGTGCTGGGGCTGACCGCCGCGAGTTCACCGGCTGGCGTCGCGGTCGCCGACGCCGCGCTGCGCTTCGACATCCCGGTGATGACCGCGGTCTCCGTGGCCTGCCTGCCGATCTTCTTCGCCGGCCATCGAATCGCCCGCTGGGAGGGCATCGTCTTCCTCGCGTACTACGCGGCCTACACCGCCTACCTCGTGCTGGAGTCGACCAACCACGACTCGGCCGCGGCGTTCGCAACGGTGATGCGCTGGTTCGTGCTGCCGCTGACGGGCCTGACCCTGGCCGTCACCACGACGCGGGCGTGGCGCGCTCGCCGACGCACGGCCTGACCGAGCTGACCAAGCGCTGCAGCAGTCACGCGGGTGGGGCAAGAGTGCCTGTCCCGCCTCAGTGCACCGCAGACAAGAGACCACGTCTCTCGCTCGCTATCATCTTCCCATGCCTCGATCTCGCTCCGTGTTGTTCGTCGTCTTGGCCGTTGCTCTGCTGGGCCTGGGGATCTGGCTCCTGAACGGTGGCGGCCAACCGAACCTCGACACCGAGTCGAATTCCAACCCTGTAGCCGCCGCAACCTCGGCCGCAAGCTTGCAGGCCGACGCGGACGCAAAGGCAGGTCAGCCGACCGCCGGCATTCTCGCCGAGCGTCGCGTCGTGACTACCGGAGCCGCCGACGCACCGACCATCGGGATCGTCGGCCAGGTCGTCGACGCCGGCGGCAAGCCCGTCGCCGCCGCGCGGGTCGTGTGTCGCGCAACGACCGACTTCGAGTTCGATCCCGACACCTTCGACCCCGACGACTTCGACGCCGACACCATGCGCGAACGGTTCCGCAACACGCGCGGCGCGGCGCTCGAGGCCACCACCGACGCGGCGGGCAAGTTCCGCGTCGGCGCGCCGGCTGGCGGACGCAACGTGCAGCTGCGCGTGCAAGCCCGCGCCCACTTGGTGCTCGATCGCAACAACGTGCAGCGCCCGGTCGACCGTGACGTCGACCTCGGGGCGTTGACCGTGCTCACCGGCGCGGTCGTGTCGGGTCGCGTGCTCGACGGTGCCGGTCAGCCGATCGCGGAGGCCCGCGTGGCGCGCCGCGGCGCACGCGGCCGGGGCGGCGAGGGCGGCGAGTTCCAGTTCCAGTTCCTGGGCGGCGACTTCGCCGACCGCTTCGGCGGCGACAGCGGCGATGACGTGCGCACCGACAAGGACGGCCGATTCGAGTTGGCGCACGTCGCGCCGGGCAGCTTTGCCCTGCTCGCGCGGCACGACGAACATCCGCCGGCGCGGCGCGATGGCTTGTCGGTCGCGCCCGGTGAAGTGCTCAACGACGTGGTGGTGACCGTCGATCCGGGCGCGACCATCCGCGGCAAGCTGATCGAGGTCCCTGAAGGCACGCAGCGCCTGCGCGTGCTCGCCAGCATCCCGCCCGCCAACGACGCGCCGGCCGCCGGCATCCTGTCGATGGTCGGCGACATGAGCGAGATGATCGGCGACCTGGGCGGCGCGGAACGCACCGTCGACGTCGCCGCCGACGGCACGTTCACGCTGCGCGGTCTCGCGGTCGGCCAAACCTATCGCGTGTGGGCGGCGCAGCGCGGGCGCGGCTTCACCGGCAACGCGCTGTGCTCGCAGCGCCGAGAAGTGCTGTCCGGCGTGCAGGACCTCGAACTTCGGTACGAGGCAGGGGTGACGGTGACGTTCAGCGTCGTCGATGCGGGCACGAAGGCCGCCCTCGAGAAACTGTGGGTGTCTGACCGGTTGGTCGGCAACAGCAACGAGGGCTTCGACTTCATGGCGTTCGCGCCGAGCATGACGCGCGCGCGCGCGTATCCCGATGGCCGGGTCACCATCGCCAACCTGCGCCCGAAGAAGAAGCAGACCCTGACGCTCGCGGTCGAAGCGCTTGGCTTCAAGAAGCAGGAGCGCAAGGGGATCGAGCTGCCGCTGGTCGGCAGCATCGACCTCGGCACGCTGCAGCTCGAACCGACGCCACTCGTGAAGGTGCAGGTGCGCAGCGCGATCGACGGCGCACCGGTCGCGGGCGCCAGCGTGCAGCTGCGTGAGCGACAAGAGAAGGCGGCGGGGAACTCCTTCGAGGTCATCACGCGGATGGAGTCATCCAGCAGCCCACAGTCGGCGAAGACCGACGGCGAGGGGCGCGCGGTGATCAACGGCATCGCCGGCGCCAAGATCGCGATCTCGGTGAAGGGGCGCGACTTCGCGCCCTACGAGAGCGACGACATGACGTTGAACGAGCGCGGCGCCGAGCACGAAGCTCGCCTGCTGCGCGGCGGCAGCGTCGAGGTGACGGTGCTCGACAGCGACGGCAAGCCGGTGGCGGAGACCAGCGTCGACCACAAGGGCCCCCATGAGGCGCGCGGCAACCAGCGCAGCGGCGCCGACGGCATCGCGCGCTTCGCGCACCTCGCGCCGGGCAAGCACCAGTTCAAGCTCGGTGGGCGCGCCAGTCGGATCGAGGGCGGCGGCAACTTCTCGATGCGGATGCGCACCGGCGGCAACGAGGCCACCGCGGACGACTGGCAGAGCGTCGATGTGATCGACGAAGTGCAGGCCACCCTCCGTCTAGCGAAGGCGGCGGTGGCCACGCTCAGCGGCTTCGTGCGCGAGAACGGTGTGCCGCTCGCCGGCGCGCAGTTGACCCTCGTGAAGGGCGTCGGTGACGACGAGACCGAGGCCGCGATTGGCCAGATTCTGGAGGCCACGTTTGCCAACCTGCCTGGCGGCGGGCGCGGCAGCAGCCGCGGGCGTACCGACGACATGGGCAAATACGAACTCAAGGACCTGCCCGTCGGCGAGCACCGCCTGCGCATCACGCACCGCGAGCGCGCGATGCCGAGCACGGTGCGCGTCTCCACGCGCGTCGGCAGCAACGCGTTTGACGTCGACCTCGGCACCACGATCCTGCGCGGCACCGTGCTCGATCACAACGGCAAGCCGGTGGTGGGCGCAACGGTGAGCGCGGCTCTGGCAATTGCCGCCGCCGCCGCCCCCGCGACCCGCGCACTCGAAGTCATGGGCGGCATGCCCGAGCTGGCGCAGTTCAGCGGTCGCCGAGGCACTCAGGTGACGACCGACGCGCAAGGCCGCTACGAGCTACGCGGCGTGCAAGACGGCCAGTCGATTCTGGTGCGCGCGCAGGCCAAGGGCTTCGCCGCCGCGAGTTCAAAGCCGGTGCAGCCGGCACGCGGCACCACCACCGAGGGCGTCGACGTGCAACTCCTCGCCGCCGGCAGCGTGCGCGTGCGCGCTGCGACGCAGGCGCCGTTCGCGAGCGTGACGGCAACCTGCACATCGATGGAAGGCGCGACCCCGGTGACGCGCATGCTGCGCCGCGGCGAGGCCACGCTCGACGGTTTGCAGCCGGGCACGTGGCGCATCGCGTTGCAATTGCCGGGCACCCCTGCGGCGGAGCCACGCAGCGTTGAGGTCGTGGCAGGGAAGGTCGCTGAAGTGGCGTTCTAGCCTGCGTCGCGCGAAGCGCGACGCAGGCCAAACAGCGGCCGCGCCGACGCGAGTGCGTTGCTGCGCGACCTGCCGACACCCCACTCTACATCCCGATGAGCGCCGTGGCCGCGTCCGACACCACCGCGCCTGCCGGATTGGCGCGCGGGTCGAACACGAGCGCCTGTTGGTAGAAGAGTGCGCCAGCGAGGCCAGGATCGCGCGGAATCCGGAAGTCGGCGCGCGCCGGTGAGCCGGCGATCGGCAACAAGATGTCCGGCCGCACGCGGAGCAGACAGCCCGTCATACCGACGACGGTCAGGTCGAGCGGCAGCGGGCCGAACGCGGTGGCGGTGTTGCTGAACCCGACCATCAGCACGCTCCCGGTCGCCGGCGGCGGGTTGACGAAGACCGACAGGGTCTGGCCGATGCGCGGCGGGGCCAGCGCATCGAGCTGGGTGATGCCGTTGGTGCCGCGGCAACCCTCGCCTGTCCAGCTGTACGCGCCGGAGGTGAACAGGGCGATGGTGTAGTCGGCGCCCATGCCGGACGCGATGTGCGTCATCGCAAGGCCGGGGGCGAGGGTTGGCGCGTCAAGCTGGCTCACGTGGTTGCGACCCCACACCACGATCTGACCGTCGCTGCGGCGAGCCACGCTGTGTTTCAAGCCCGCGGTGACATCGACGTACGTGACCCCGGGTGGAAGCGCGGGCACGTTGCACTGCCCGTGGTCGTTATCGCCCCAGGCGGTCACCTGGCCGTCGCTGCGAAGGGCAAGGTAGTGGCCTAGCCCAGCGACGAGATCGACGTAGCGCACTCCGGGCGGCGGCAACGGCCAGCACACCCCGGGACCGCCGCCGCAATTGGTATGTTCGATCGTGCCATCGCTGACCAGCAACAGGGTCTGGTTGACGTCGGCGGCGATCTTCACGTAGCGCAACCCCGGCGGGGGTCGCCGGCCTCTGACGGAGGCCCCCCATTCCACGTAGGCACCGTCGCTGCGGATAGCGCCGCTGTGGAAGTAGGCCGCGCCGATGTGCAGATAGGTCATACCCGCGGGCAACGGCGGCACGTTGCACTGGCCGTTGATGTTGTTGCCCCAGGCCACGACCGTGCCATCGACGCGCCGAGCCAACGTGTGATTCACACCACACGCGATCTCGACGACGGGCAAATCCGGATCGTTGATGACGAGCGGCTCGCCTGACGAGTGGTTGCCCCACGCCGTGAGCCAGCCGTCGCTGCGCCGTGCGAACATCGCGATCTGGCCGGTGCCGACTTCTTCATACGTGACCCCGACTGGCAAGACCGGCACGTTGCACTGGCCTTGGGTATTGCCGCCCCACGTCACTGCCTTGCCGTCGCTACGGAGCGCAACATTGTGCCCGCCACCCGCGTCGATCTGGACATAGGTGAGCCCAGGCGGAAGCGGCGGAGCCTCCAACTGACCATACTGGTTGCGCGTCCAACCCACGATGCGCCCATCACTCGTGCGCGCGAGGTTGTGCCAGCTACCCGCGTGGATGTCGGTGTAGTAGATCCCAGGGAGGAGCACACGCACGTTGCGGACCTCATTGAAATTGGAGCCCCATGCCACCACGGCACCGTCGCTGCGCAACGCCAAAGCGTGCTCGTCCCCCACTGAAATCTTGGTGTATCGCGTTGCGGCAGGCAGGGCTGGCACGTTGCACTGGCCCTGGCTGTTGCTGCCCCAGGCGATGACCGACCCATCACTGAGCAGGCCGACGCTAAAATTGTTTCCGGCATCAACGTCGACGTACGACAGACCAGGTGACAGCGTTGGCGGACTCGCTTGACCGCGGTGATCGGCGCCCCAACCCACCGCCGATCCGTCACTGCGGATCGCGATGCTGTGCACGAAGCCTGCGGCTGGTCTGACATACGTCAGGCCCGGTGGCAGCGGCAGGACGTCACACTGGCCAAGGCCGTTGTCGCCCCAGGCAGCAAGATTGCCATCAGACCTCACTGCCAGGTTATGCCGACTGCCGGCATGGACGTACTGATAGCGGATGCCCGGAGGCAGAGGGGGCACGTCGCACTGCCCCAGGCCGTTCCAGCCCCAGGCAGCGATTGATCCATCCGCACGTAGTGCGAGCGTGAGTCCTCCACCTGCCGACACCTGCGTGAATCGATCCTCGCGAAGCCGGCCGTCGACCACGTGGTTGCCCCAGGAAACCAGCGGCTCGCGTGGAAGTGCCTGTGCATGGAGTCCATCCTGCTGTGTCGCCAACACAGCCACCGCGGCAAGACCCCATGAGATCCGACAACTCTCTGGCCAGGATTGGCCGAGAGACACAGCGATCGTCATCATTGGAAGTCGAACCTCCGGATCCCCGAGGAACCACCGAGATAGAGCTCCGGCTTCGGGTCGGCCGGATCGAGATTGGCGAGTACGATCGAGTTCATCGCGCCGATCGATCCTTCGACCACCTTGCGATACAGGGGCGCCAGATTGATCGCGCCGAGCGACTGCGTGAACACCACCAGTTCGCCGTTCATGGTGGTGACCACGATCGCCTTGCTGATCGGTGGCGACGTCGGTAGATCCAGGACCGCGAGGCCGCAGGCGCCATAGCCGATCAGGTCATCCGGTATGCCAGACGCGGTGCTCCCCACGGGCACCGCAGGGCTGACTGCCTCAAGTCCGTCACCGGCAGCATTGCTCTTCAGCACGTGGATGTGCGACCGCACCGTGCCTCCCAGCCCGGAAAGCGGACTGTAGACGGGCGCAAACACGACGTCGTCGTACCCGTCTCCCGTGAGATCCACGACATCGAGAGCCATCCCCCCCAAGCCATAGTCCGGCGCTTCGATCGTCGATCCACCTTCGGTGATCACCATTCCTGTGTCGCCGTCGAGCAGAAGGATGCGTCCGCCTCCGGTAGCCAGCACCACCTGTGGTTTGGTCTGATTGAAGAGCACCCTGCCGATGGCCATGGCATGGAAGCTCATCGGCGTCACCTGAGCTGCCTCGGAGCGGATGGGGTTGCGGTACCGTGGACTGGACGGGGGCCAGAGATCGATCGGCGACACACCATGGGATGGTCCCGTCGACCCCCACATGTGTTGAATCCTGGCCTCTCCACCCAAGACCGTGTAGCGCGCCCGCTGCACGAGGTTGGTGTAGGAGTTGTAGTTCTGCCACCAAGCACTCCACCATTGCCCGGTTGGCGCGTCGTAGTAGGTGGCGCCACCGTACGGCAGCGCCCAATAACCGTCTACGAAGTCGTTGACGGTGCGCAGGTCGATGCCCTGAAGGCTTCCCGCCTCCCACCATTGGCTGATCCCCGAGCCAGGGAATGGGACGTACGGACTCGCACGCAACAAGACGCCGGGGCCAGGGTTTGCCGCGACCGTCGTCCAACCGTGGACACCCGATCCGCCCGACTCTGCCCGCAGGCTCGTTGCGTTGGCGTCGATGAGGCTCCACGCGCCGCGTGGCAGATCGCGCACCCATGTGGGCCTCCCTGCGGGATCGACATCCCACCAGACTCCGTTGGGATCCACGACGCGCAGCTTGCCGCTCGAGCCACTGGCCGGTACCGCGGCCATCGCCGACGTCGCCGCCAGCGACATGTTGCAGCGATCCTCGTGCAACAGCCCATCGGCGGTACTGAACACATAGCGCGCGCTCGAGCGCACGTAGTTGGGCGCGTCGATCGCCTCGCCTGCCGTCGTCAAATCGTCGAGCGTGAACCACACCACGCGCCCCGCCGTGGTCGACACCACGACCTCCTCGCCGGGACGCGCCGGATCGATGTTGCCGGCCTGCACACAGCCGTGGCCAGCGGCTGGCGGGAAGGAAGCGAGGGTCTTGAAGCCGATCCACGCTTGGCCGTTCCACACCGAGACCTTGCCGGTCGCCGAGATCACGTATCGATCCTCACCATGCCCCGCGACGTAGGTGAAGGTGGGTTCCATGTCGCCGCCTGGATTGCCGTGTTCCAGCGACAGCATCTCGACTTCCGTCGTCGGCGGCGGCGGCGGCACCACGACGTTGCCGAAGCCACCCGTTGGCGTGCAGGTGTCGAAGGAGAAGAACCGAACCGCCTTCAGCTCGGCCGGGTGCGGGACGAACAGCCCAGCAAGGCGCTCTTCCCCCTGGTAGGGCACGATGTCGAGATCGCGCAGGCCGCCGTACTGGAGTGGGGACGCGGCCGCCAGTCTGCCGGCATCGGCGCCGCCCGTTGCGTTCGGATCGATCTCGAGCCGCACGACATGGCCGCGCGCCGACAACAGGTAGATCGGCCGCTTGAGCCACGGGTTGACGGGCGGGGTGAGGTTGCCAACCACGAGGTCGATGATGCCCCCTTCGCCGTGCCGGTAGAGGATCTGCGGTGTCGTGCCGGAGCCGCTCATGACCACGAGGTGACCGTGCAAGGTGCGGAACACGATCTCTTCGAAGCCATCGCCATGAAGGTCGGCCACCTCGAGCTTGCGCGGGCTCGTGTACTCCCAATCAGGCAGAGTCACCTCGCTGATCAAGTTGAGGTTGAGCGCGCCGAAGATCGCGATGCGGTGGTGCGACGCGACCGCGACTTCGAGACCCTCGGCGGCGTGGATGTCGCCGACATCGAGGCCCCAGGTGCCGTAGCCGAGCGCGTAGGCCGTGCCGCTGATGTTGGAGCGCGCCTTCTCGAACAGGGGTTGGATGGTCGTGGATCCCGAGGTTCGGTTCTCCATCATGAGGCGCGTGACGTAGCCGTCGGCACTGCCGACGAACACGGAGGCGCGATCGTGGCCCGGGAGCGTCACCACCTTCAGGGACTCGTTGGCGCCGAGCCACGTGCCCTGACCGTAGCGCTTGAACGCCGGGTTCTCCGTGAGGAGCGACGAGTTGATGCCGCCGTTGTATGTGCGGTTGCCGCTGTGGTTGAGCGCCGGGGCGCTGGGGTCGAGGGAAGGCAGGTTGTTCTGGTTCGTGAGCTTGCGACCAACCTGTGGCTCGTCAATGTGGAGGGCACCGATGCCGATCTCCGCGTAGGCTTTCGCGACCATGACGTCGAAGATCTCGATGCCTTGATCCGTCTGGCGGGGAGTGGGCAGGCCCTCCAGCGAGAACACGTTGAACCGCGGTGGGGAGTGGCCGGTCTTGGTCATGATCGAGAACATCACGTCGAACGGAGGATGGTTCCCTGGAATGAGACGGGGCACCGTGACGCGGCCTGAAACCGGCACGGTCAAGCCCGACGTCCCCAAAAAGACCCTGATCCAATCGGTGCCGTGCGTCACCATGTCTTCGTCCCCGACCACGAAATACGTCGGCCGCTGCACGTGCCCTCGCGCCAACCGGTTCGTGAAGCTCACGCTGGCAAAGTCAGTACCCTCAGTGCGGCACCACAGCGGGAACTCCACCGCGTCGCGCATGGTGTAGCCTGACCCCGACGAATCTGTCCCCAGCAGCGCAGTGCAGAACTGGAGCGAATCGAAGTCCGACTGCATGCTGCGAATGGCTCCCGAGAAGGCGTAGCCCGTCGCCGCGTGGAACTCCTTGGGGTAGTACAGCGCGGCCAGCGGCGCCGTGAATCCACCGAACGATCCGCAATCGACGTAGTAGGCGATGTCGGCGGGATTGCGTGAGTAAGGCGGATCCGTGAGCAGCTTCTCGACCGCGGCACGGGTCTGGCGCAGCCTCTGCATTTCGGAGGTCACCGGCCGGAAAGACGTGCGCGGAGTGTGCTGCACGCCGCCGACGACAAGGCCAGGATGCGGCGGCGACGACCCAGCGTAGCGATCGGCGAAGTCCACGTGGGGACCACCGTAGCCGTCCGTCATCATGTCAAAGTGGGCCGGATTGCCTGGGTAGACGTGCGGATCGTACGGGCGGTTGGCGACCACGGTGGACGCAAACGTCTGCCGGGTGAGCAGCGCGACGACGATCTTCTTGTTGCTCGGGATGTTCACCGGCGCCACCACCTCGAACGACGCGCGCGTCTCGCCGAATGGCCCGACGCCGGCCGGCGGGCGGAAGCTACCGATGTAGTGCTGCAGGAGCGGACGGCCGGGATAGGGCTCCCAGGTATTGCTGTTGAGCTGCGGCACGAAGTTGGGTGGTGTCGGCGGCGGGCTCGTCGCCATCAGAGGATCCGCTTCGATCGCACCGCCGCGATCGATGCCGTACGGCGACTCGCCGAGGTTCCAGCTGCCGTCGGCTTGGTTCATCAGGGGCGACACGCGCCGGTCGTTGGGATTGACGAGCGTTGCTCCAGGAGTGAGTGGCGCCACGTGCGGATGGCCGCCCACTTGCGCACGCAAAGGAGCGCTACTCAGCGCACAGAGAGAGAGAGAGAGAGAGAGACGACGGCGCTACCCGAGCGCTTGCCACACGAGACGGTTCGCATGCGTTGACACCTCCACGTCGATGCGCAGCGAAGTGCTGGTCACGACACAGAGAGGATGCCACGCCTCGACCTGGCCGGCAACCCCTCAAACTGAAGCGGGCGCAATCAGGCCACGACGCTGGAAACCCGCCGCGGCGTGCCCTCTCCTGCTGGTGCGATGTCGCCTCCCTGCCTTGATCTCCGCGTTCGTCTGTGCTGCGTCGTCCTCGCCGCCACGCCTCATGTCGCCGCCCAGGGACCGGCGCCAAGCATCGACGCCACCCTCACAGTTGCCGGTGCCAACCGCATCGAACTGAGCCGCAGCCTCGCCGAGGTGCCGCTCGACCAGCGCGCGAGCCTGGAGTTCTTGTTGACCCACATGCCGGCGAGCGACGCGCAGACCCTGTCGGCCGAGTTCTTGCTGCAACAGGTCGACCTGGCGCACGCGGCGCGCGCGCGCGCCCCGTGGGGAACGATCGACGACGAGTTGTTTCGCGCCTTCGTGCTGCCGTACGCCCAAGCTAACGAACGGCGCGAGGACTGGCGCAGCGGCTTCTGGCAGCGCTTTGCGCCGTTGGTGGCGGACTGCAAGAGCCCCGGCGAGGCGGCGCTGCGCCTCAACGCGCAGATCTTCGCGGCGCTCGAGGTGCAGTACTCCACCGCGCGCGCGCGCGCCGACCAAGCGCCGAGCGAGTCCATCGCGCAGGGCAAGGCGTCGTGCACGGGTCTCGCGATCTTGCTGGCCGACGCGTGTCGTGCCGTCGGCGTGCCGGCGCGCGTGGTGTCGGTGCGGTGGCCGCACAAGGCCGGCAACCACACGTGGGTCGAAGTGTGGGACGGCGCGGCGTGGCGCTTCGTGGGCGCCGCCGAGCCAGACCCTGAAGGCTTCGATCGGGCGTGGTTCGTGGGCGACGCCGCGCAATGCCGTGGCGCGGATTCTGCACACGCGATCTGGGCCGTGAGCTTCGCCGCTACCGGCAAGACGTTCGCCGCCGGCTGGACCCGTGGGGTCGTGTTGCACGGCGTCGACGTGACGGCCCGCTATGCCAAGCAAGACGACACGACGGTCGATCCGCGCGCCGCCGCCGACGCGGCGCTGCGCGCGCAGATGCTGCGCTTCTTCGCCGCAGACCCAGCGGCGCAAGCGACCTTCGAGTTCGACCGCAATCTCGACGCCGAACTCGCGACGCCCGCGGGCGATGCGCGGCTGCGCGGGCTCGCATGGGACGCGTTCCGTGCCGCGCCCCACCCCGACCTGCGCGCCGACTACGCCGCGGGCCGCGTGCGGTGCAACGGCTACGAGAGCGCTTACACGGTGCGCGACGTCGGCACGCGCCAGCCCCAGCAGGATCCAGAGGGCGGTGGCTCGCCGCTGGTGATCGCGATGCACGGCGGCGGCGGCGTGCCCAAGTCAGTCAACGACAGCCAGTGGGGCGTGATGCAGCGCTACTACAAGGACCAGCCGGACGCGGGCGGCTACCGCTACTTGGCCCTGCGCGCGCCCACTGATGATTGGAACGGCTTCTACACCGACTACGTCTATCCGCTCATCGAGCGGTTGATCTTGCAGTTCGCGGTGTGCGGTGACGTCGACCCCGCGCGCGTGGTGCTGATCGGCTACTCGCACGGCGGCTACGGCGCGTTCGCCATCGGGCCCAAGATGCCAGACCGCTTTGCCGCGGTGCACGCGAGCGCCGCGGCGCCAACCGGCGGCGAGACCTCGGCCGTCGGCTTGCACCATCTGGCGTTCTCGTTCATGGTCGGCGTCGGCGACACGGCGCATGGTCGGGCCGATCGCTGCCGCGAGTTTGCCGCCCAGGTCGAGGCCTTGCGCAGCGCGCACGAGGGTCGCTATCCGGTGACCGCCGCGATTCTGCAAGGGCATCGCCACACCGGCCTACCCGACCGGGACAAGCTCGCCGAGCTAGTGCCCTTGCACCGCGTGGCGCCACCAAGCGACTTGGCCTGGGAACTGACCGACACCGTGGTGCGCGACCACTACTGGGTGGGAGTCGAGACCCCCGCCAAGGGCCAACAAGTGAGCGCCAGCCTGCGCGACCAGCGCTTGCACGTTACGCGCAAGAGCGTTGGCCGCGTGCGGGTCACGCTGGACGCGCGCCTGTGCCGACTCGACGCGCCCCTGGTACTGGTGGTCGACGACACCGAGCGCAGCGTGCAACCGACCCCGTCGCTGCGCGTGCTGTGTTCCACGCTGCAACGCCGCGGCGATCTTGGTCTGGCGGGCAGCTTCGTCGTCGACATCGACTGATGCCGCGCGTCGCAGCGGGAAGATCAGTGACTCGCCGCCCCTACGCCATGCCCACCGCCGCGCGGACGCGCAGCAGGCTCTCGAGAAGTGCCTCGAGCTGCGCCAGCGGCAGCATGTTGGCGCCATCGGAAGGCGCGCGGTCGGGATCTTCGTGCACTTCCATGAACAGACCGTCGATGCCGCACGCCACCGCCGCGCGCGCGAGGTAGGGCACCTTGGTGCGGTCGCCGCCCGACGACTGACCGAGTCCACCTGGGCGCTGCACCGAGTGCGTGGCGTCGAACACCAACGGCTGCCCCGTCGCGCGCAGCGTGGGAAAGCCGGAGAAGTCGACTACCAGTGTTCGGTAGCCGAAGGTCACGCCGCGCTCGGTGAGCAGCAGATTCTTGGCGCCGGCGGTCTTTAGCTTGGCCACGACGTTGGCCATGTCTTCGGGCGCCAAGAACTGTCCCTTCTTGACGTTCATCGCCTTGCCGGTGTGCGCGGCGGCGAGCAACAAGTCAGTCTGCCGGCACAAGAACGCCGGGATCTGCAGGCAGTCGACGACTTCCGCCACGGCCGCCGCCTGGGTCGACTCATGGATGTCGGTCAGCACCGGCACGCCGACCTCGGCGCGAATCTCGGCGAGGATCGCGAGGCCTTCCTGCATGCCGAGCCCGCGGAAGCTATCGCCCGACGTGCGGTTCGCCTTGTCGAAGGAACTCTTGAACACCAGCGGTACGCGCACCGCGCGGCACACCTGCGCGATCGCCGCCGCGTGACGCAACGCGTGCTCGCGACTCTCGATCACGCAAGGGCCGGCGATGAGGGCAAGCGGGGCCTGGCCACCAAAGGTGACGGAGCCGACGGCGGCGACTTCGGTACGAGGTATCGACATCGGCGCGCATGATAGCCGGCGTGCCCGCTGGCTCGATCACGTCGATCTGGGCACTCAGGGCGGCAGAGCCGCAACCAACGAGATGCGAAGTGAGCCCAACGGCGGCTCTGCCGCGAGTCATGAGCCGCAAGACGTAAGACCTAAGTTCCAGATCGCGGTCTGACTGTCTCAACGTCGCCGCCGGTCCGCGTTCTGAGCTTATGTCTTACAGCTAACAACTTACGTC
>JANPER010000118.1:0-60147 GCA_031423015.1 Planctomycetota bacterium
TCCAGAACGCGGACAGGCGGTCAGACAGGTAGGCAGCGGTCTGGGACTTAGGGCTTACGTCTTACGGCTCACGACTCGCGGCAGAGCCGTTCATGCAGCCGCCCTCGCGTCTCGTTGGTTGCGGCTCTGCCGCGCTGAGCAGGACGAACGGTCAGACACATTCGTCCCGATGCCGACCTGAATGCATCCGCGCCTGAGCCTCGAGCGAAAACCCATATGTCGGCGGGCATGAGTGCCCATCGACATCAAGTTCACCAATCGCATTTGGAACCCTATCTCATGATCTCACGCCTCGCTCCTTCCCTCCTCACGCTGGTCGTCGCCAGCGTCGCCTGCGCGCAGCACGACACCAAGGACGCTCGTCCGACCAAGGACATCGTTGCGGTCGCGGCCGAAGTCGGTTCTTTCAGCACACTTCTGGCGGCAGCCAAGGCAGCCGGCCTCGTCGACGCCTTGCGCGGCGAGGGCCCGCTCACGGTGTTCGCACCGACCGATGAAGCCTTTGCCAAGCTCGGCAAGAAGACGATCGACAGTCTGCTGGAGCCCAAGAACAAGGCCAAGCTCGTCAACATTCTCTCCTATCACGTAGTGAGCGGCGAACTGGCGGCCGCCAAGGTCGTGGCCAGCAAGAAGATCACCACGTTGCGCGGCGAAGAGCTGACCGTCGACACCAAGAGTGGTGTGAAGGTCGGCGGCGCCACCGTCGTCAAGACGGATGTGTGGGCCAAGAACGGTGTGATCCACGTGATCGACGGCGTGATGCTGCCGCCCGAGCGCCAGGACATCGTCGGCACGGCCGTGGCGGCCGGTACCTTCGGCACGCTGGCCAAGGCGCTCACCGCGGCCGGCCTGGTCGACGCGCTGAAGGGCGAAGGCCCGTTCACCGTGTTCGCGCCGACCGACGCGGCCTTCGCGAAGCTCGATCCGGCGACCCTCGCCTCGCTCCTCGAGCCGGCGAACAAGGACAAGTTGGTCAGCATCTTGAAGTTCCACGTGGTGTCGGGCCGCGTCTTGGCCCGCGACGTGGTCAAGATGACTACGGCGGAGACGCTGCAGGGCGACAGCGTGACTGTTGCCGTGAGTGACAAAGGCAGCGTGAAAGTCGGCGGCGCCAATGTGGTGGCGACTAACGTGCTGGCGAGCAACGGAGTGATCCACGTCATCGACGCTGTGATCATGCCTCCGAGCAACGACTGAGGTGACCGGTCGACTGTGCCTGACCAAGTCGTCCGTTCCTTGGGTCACCAACCGATCTGGTCGGCGATGTTGCCGAACACCACCACTGCAACCCAAACTACGCCGTGGCCCGCGACCGGAGAGGTCGAAGTGTCAGCTGTGCCGGTGATGCAGGTCCACTTTCGCTGACCTAGCCGAAGGGGCCAGGACGAGATCCAGGTCGTCGCCACGACCGCGCGGCCAACATGAACATGCCGCGCCGACGAGTGAACTGGGCGGATGGTGGCGAGACACGCATACGACCCTACAGTGGGCTGGTCCCGCAAGAACAAGCATGGCCACTCGACTGCGATGATGTCCCCTTCCGACCGTCATTCGATCGAAGCTCGCGTGAGGGCCATCGGCTCGTGGTATCACGCCATCGACCTGGGGGATGGCCTGCGGACGCCCGGCGCGTTTCACATGGCGTCGTTCCTCGAGCACTACGACTTTCCGGCGGACATGACCGGCATGCGGGTGCTGGACGTGGGAGCCAGCAACGGCTTCTTCTCGTTCGAGTTCGACCGGCGCGACGCCGCCGAGGTGGTGGCCGTCGACCTGCCAGGCTGGAAGGCGCACGACTGGACGCCGCGCTACCGCAAGGGCTTCGATGCCAAGCGCGCCGAGGAGCGCGACGACATCGATCGCCAGGTGATGCGCGCTGGCTTCGATCTGGTGCGTGAAGTCCTCGGCTGCTCGCGGGTGAAGAAGGTCGAGATGGCGATCTACGACCTGACGCCGGAACGTGTCGGCACGTTCGACATGGTGTTCTGCGGTTCGATGCTCATGCACGTGCGCGACCCCGTCCTCGGAATCCAGCGCATGCGCTCGGTGTGCCGCGACGATGGCAGGCTGATCATCTCCATCGCTGCCGCGCTCGAGTTCGGCGACGAGCCGGTGGCGCGCTTCGTCGGCCAGTGGGACCAGTGCAACTGGTGGCAGATGTCGCCGCGCTGCCTGGAAGAGATGCTGGCGTGCTGCGACTTTGCCGCCCAGAAGCCCGGCAAGAGCTACGTGCTGACCGACACCACCGGGCGTTTCAAGGATCCGACCTACGTGTGCCACGCGAAACCCATGACGCCGGGCGCCGGCTGAGGCCGTCCTGCCAGGGGCATTCAGCCCGGCCCGGTTGGTAGTCGATGAACGCCGTGGATCGTGCAGGCCTCGGCGAGCATTCAAGTCGGCAGCAAACTCGACGGCACGACGGCGGGCGCCGTGCTTGGCCAGATCACCACGCACCTCGCGGCCGCGCCGAGTCGCCTGGTGCTCGATCTGTCCGACGTGCAGACCTTCGACTCGGCCGGCATGGGCGGCGTGCTCGAGGCCATGCGGCTCGCGCGTGCCAGCAAGGTCGAGCTGAAGCTGAAGGGCGCGTCGGCGGCCATGCTGGAGTTCTTGTCGCTGATCTCGATCGATCGCCTGCTCGAAGAGCAAGCGGTGCCGGAGCGCCAAGATCGCATCAGTCGCATCGGTGCGTTCGTGGACCCGGCGCTTTGCTCGGCGGGCGCCGTGTTGCAGATGGCCGCGGCCACAGCTGGCAGCTTGGTGATCGAACCGCTGCGCCGGCGTGCGCTGCGTCTCGATCGCATCAGCGATGAACTCGACACCGCGGCGATTGGAGCGCTGCCGATCGTCAGCCTGATCGGTTTCCTACTGGGACTGATCCTCGCCATGCAGGCTTGGGTGCAGCTGCGCGTGTGGGGCGCCGAGATCTACATGGCCGACATGGTCGGCGTGTCGGTGATCACCGAGATCGGGCCGCTGATGACGGCCATCGTGCTTGCCGCGCGCTCGGGCAGCAGCAACGCGGCGCAGCTCGGCTCCATGGTGGTGAGCGAAGAGATCGACGCGCTGCGCCAGATGGGCGTGCACGCGGTGCGCTTCTTGGTGCTGCCCAAGGTGCTCGCGTTGGCGGTCGCCAGCGTTGCGCTCACCCTGGTGTTCAACCTGGTCGCCATCTGCGGCGGCGCGCTGTTCGCGCTGATGAAGGCCGACATCGAGCTGTCGGCATACCGCGAGCAGACGCGCCAAGCCCTGCACCTGCTCGACGTGCTGGTCGCCTCGGTGAAGAGTGCGACCTTCGGCGTCACCATCGGCGTGGTGGGTTGTGCGCTCGGGTTGCGGGTCTCCGGCGGCAGCGTCGGGGTGGCGCGCGCGACCACCAACGCGGTGGTCGTCAGCATCTTCCTGATCATCGTCATCGACGCGCTGTTCGTCACCGTACAGCGCTTGCTGCTCGGCTGATCGGCATGGGGCCCCAAGCGATTCCTGGTCCCGACGACCCGCTGCCGCGCGACGACATCGTGCGCGCCATCGCCGTCACTTCGGTCATCGATGATCGCGAAGTGCTGAAGGGCATCGATGTCGCGATTCACCGCGGCGAGGTCTTCGTGATCCTCGGACCCTCGGGGTGCGGCAAGACCACGCTGCTGCGCCACCTCTGCGGCCTGCGCGCACCGACGGCGGGCCTGATCTCGATGAACGGCAAGTACCTCTACCACGTGGGGGAAGACGAGCTGAACCGCCTGCGCCTCGACATGGGGTTGTCGTTCCAAGGCGGCGCGCTGCTCGGCAGTCTGTCGGTGCTCGACAATGTGGCGTTGCCGTTACGGGAGAACACGAAGCTGCGCGACGACGTGATCCTGCAGACGGCGCGCATGAAGCTCGACATGGTGGGGTTGCTGGCCGCCGCAGACCGCATGCCGGCGGATCTGTCGGGCGGCATGCGCAAGCGCGCGGCGATCGCGCGCGCCATCGCCCTCGATCCGCAGATCGTCTACTTCGATGAACCCTCGGCCGGGCTCGACCCGGTGACTGCCGCAGAAATCGACAACCTCATCCTGAAGCTCAACCAGGTCTTCCGCATCACGATGGTGGTCGTCACGCACGACTTGCCTTCGGCCTACGGAATAGCCGATCGCATCATGATGATGCTCGATGGCAAGGTGGCGGCGCTGGGCGAGAAGGACGTGGTGTGGAACGACCCGAATCCGCGCATCCGCGCCTTCATCGAGCGCCGCATGGCCGAAGAGTTCGAGCGCGCCACCGACTTCCTGCAGGTGATGACCCTGTGAAGGACTTCGTCGGCAACGAGGCACGCTCGCACCAGGGGTCCGCATGATGCGACGGCGCAGTCGCTACTACCGCGCCGGCCTCGTGGTCGTGGGCGCTGCCACGTTGTTCGTCGGCTTGATCGCGTTCACCCTCAGCTCGTCGCTGCAGCGGCAGACCGCGCGCTACTTCATCCGTTTCACCGAGAACGTGAAGGGCATGGTCGTGGGGTCGAAGGTCAACTTTCAGGGCGTGCCGGCCGGCGCGGTGGCCGACATCCGCTTCGACGACGGCTCGTCGCTGGTGGAGATCGAGGTCGGCGTCGACCGGTGCGTCGTGCAGAGCGTCACGTGCGCGCGCCTCGACCGCTTGTTGGTTACCGGGCAAGTGACGATCGAACTGGCGGGCTACGAGTCGGGCGGCCAACGGCTCGCCTCTGGTGCCACGATCCCACCGGCCGTCAATCCGATGGCCGAGTTCACGCGGTCGCTGCCCGAGGTCGTCGACAGCGTGCCGGCGGTGCTGCGCGAAGCGGGGAAGCTGTTGGCGAGGCTCAACACCGTGCTCGACGATGACAATTGCCAGCGCATCGACAGCATGCTGGTGCACCTCGAGGTCACGGCGAGCAAGTTGCCGCCCGCGATCGACGCTGTGGTGGGACCCGTCCAACGCGCCGCACTCGAGCTGACCGACGTGTTGAAGCAGGCCGACGTGGCGCTTGCTGAGTTGCGTGGTGGCGTCGGCGACGTGCGCGCGCTGGTGGGTGGCGATGCGGCCAAGAGCCTGGTGACCAGTCTCTCCGACACCTCGACGCGCCTTGCCGCCATGCAGCAGGACCTTGCGGTGTTCGTCACCGAGGCGCGCAGTCTGCTGGCTGGTAATCGCAGCGTATGGAACGACGCGCTGGTCGGCTTTCGCGATGCGATGCGCGACGTGCGCGGGCTCGCGCGCATGTTGCAGATGGCGCCGTCCAGCTTGATCTACGGCCGACAAGCGACCGAGCCGGCGGCGGCGCCGGGGGGCGAACGATGAAGGCGAAGCCGGGTGTCGTGGCGTTCTTGTCGGCGTTCCTTGGCAGCTGCGGCGCGGTCGAAGTGCCCGTCGCGCGCACGTATCGGCTGCCGCTGTGCGCCAGCAAGTCGGCGTCGCGCCCTCCTGTGCATGTGCTGCGTGTGCAGGATCTTCGCCTTGCGGCCCACGTGTCGCCCGATCACGTGATGGTGGCCGATGGCCCAAGCTTGGTGCAGCTGCATCAGCTCGACCAGTGGGCCGGGCCGCTCGACCGCATGCTGACCGACGTCGTGGTGAGCGCGCTGCGCCGCTCGGGCGGCTTCCTCGACGTGAAGGCCAGCACGGATGTGGGGCGCGAAGACTTGTGGTTGGCGGCGACGATCACCGAGTTTCACTACGCGCGTCAACGCGACGCGACGCACGCGGTTGTGGCGTTCGACGCGCAGGTGCGGCGCGCCTCCGACCATGCCCTGGTGTGGGCGGGCGAACTGACGGCGCAGACCGCGGCCAAGCAGGCGCGGGCGGGCGACGCCGTGCAGGCCCTCGGCGTCGCCGTGCAGGCGGTCGTCGAGCAACTCGTCGCCGCCTGCGGCACCCTGCCTGCGGCGCTCGATGGGCCGGTGCAGCTGGCGGCGCCGCGCGACCTGGCGACGCCGCCGGATGGCCGTTGAGCTGCAGGAGCCGCGAATGCTCGCGGGGCGCGCGAAATCTACGACGGTCGTAATTCGCCATGACGCTCAATTCGCCACTACTCAGCGGCTCTGGAAGCTCCAGCAATAAAGCGGCCTTGGGCCCTTTCGCGGTGGGCCGCCCCAGACGGCGCACAACTCTGGCGAGCCAGCTGAGCTGGCTCGATGCTGGTCGGCGCTGCGCCGACATGCAACCCGTGGTTGCGGCCCAAGGCCGCGTTGAGGGCGAGTCCGCGGGGCGATGACAGGTAGCCGGGCGAAGCGATCGGTTGCCCTTCGCTTCCCACGCAATAAGCTGAGCCGCCAGCACGTCGCAGCCCGCTTGCGCGCTCGCCTTGTCATGAATCGCCCTTCTTTTCGTCGCACCCTTCGTCGCACCGTCGCTTCGGTGTGCATTCTCGGTCTGGTCGCGTGCGACAACGTGGGGCGTGCCTTTGATCCAGGCGGCGGCGGCGGCGGTGGTGGCGGCGAGGCCAGTGCGACCACGATCTCGGCGGCGGAAGTGGGTGGCACGGTGTTCGACGGCCGTCCCAAGGTGCGCGCCACGTTCCCCACCGGTGCCGGCTGGGCCATCACGGCGCCGGTCGTCGTGATCTTCAATGAGTCGATCAACGAGGATTTGGCGGTGCCGGCGCAGGGCGAGCCGCTGATCTTCTGTCGCGTCAAGGGCACGACTCAGCGCCTGACCACGGGCTACAACTTCCTGCAGGGCGGCAGCGTGGTGCTGATGCGTCCGCTTCCGGCGTGGCCGCCAGCGCAGCAGCAGGCCACGATCGAGATCGAAGTGGTCGTGAGCCCCGAGCTGCGCGACACCGACGGCATCCGCTTGGGTTCGACGGGGGATCCGATTGTCGTGGGCACGTTCACCCCCGATGCCGATTTGCAGGCGGCGCCGGATGGACGCATCGTCACGACGATTCCCGAAGACGCTGGCCGCGACCAGCCGCGCGAGGTGCCGCTCTACCTGGTGTTCGATCGGCCCCCGACGCCGAACAGCGTCACCTTGCGCAACTTCACCGTGTCCGACGGCAGCGGTGCCGCGATCACTGGCACCGTGAGCGCACCCATCATCGACGCAGGGGTCGCCGACACTCGCATCGCGCAGTTTGTGCCAACGGGGCGTCTCCCTGCCGACAGCGAGGTGCGGATCACCGTCGACGACACGATCACGTTCGCGAACGACGGCAAGCTCGACTTCCTCGGGCGCTCGCCATTCACGCGCTTTCGCACGCTGCCGTTTGCGTCGGCCAATGTCGTGGCGTTGGCCAATCCGATGCCTGGCCTGGTCAACAAGATCAACCGCGCCAACCTGGAATCCGCGCAGATGGAAGTGACCTTGCCGAGTGACTCGCGCTCAGGTGACGAAGTGGTGGTCCGGGTCTACGGCTTGGAGCGTCGAACCGAACCCCCTGGCGATGTCAACTTCGTCGAGGCGCGCCAGGCCATCGAGGCTGATGGCGTGACGCGCGTCATCGTGCCGCTGCCCAACCTGCTGGGCACCGTGGACGCGCCGCGCTTTGGCGACGGTCCCGCGACGTTCGCGGTGCGGGTGCGGCGGGCGGCGCGTACATCGGGCTGGAGCCTTGCCGAAGCGGCGAACGAGCCGGTGATCGACATCGGTCTGCCAACCCTGACGAGCATCGGACCTCCCAGCCTCGCGGGGAGCAGCCTCGATCTCATCGTCGACCAGGAGTTCGTGACCCTGTACGGAACCGCCACCGAGCGCATCTCCGCGGCGACGGTCGCCGTGCTCGGCACCACCACGACCAACTTCGGCACCACGACCGGGGGGCGCTTCATGCTGCGTCCACTCGCGCTGGGACGAGCGAGTGCGCCCATCGCCTACACGCTCACCTTGACCGACGCCGCGGGCAACGAGAGCCAGCCGATCACCGGCACGGTGACCCAGCGCGGGGGCATCACCGGCGCGCTTGCCGGGACGTTAGTGGTCGAAGCGTTCGACGACGCCACGCTGCGGCCGATCGCTGGCGCCCTGATTTCGATCGAACCAGGCATGCCGCAGAAGCCGGCGGTGGGGCGCGAGTCGCTCAACTCTGGTGCCGACGGTCGCGCGATGTTCAGCGCGCTCGGTGCCGCCAACTACTCGGTCACCGTGGTGGCGCCGGGCTACCACATGAAGTCGTTGCTCACCACCGCGGCGAGTTTCGTGTCGCTTGGCTTGCGACCGCAGGTGGGGGCGACCGCGACGCTGCAGGGCGCGGTCTTGTTGGGAATGGGCGTTGCCGCCGGTCGCGTCGGGTGCAATGCGTTCGACGACGACCTTCTCGACATGTTGGCGCCGTCGGCGCAGTTTCTCCTGCCGCCGACCCCGATTCGACCTGGTCGCTTGCTGGTCATCATGGGGCTTGGCGGCACGTTCAGCGCGCTCGGCAATGGCGCCCTGAGCCACACCGGCTGCTTGATGTGTGGTGTCAGTGGTTTCACGGCCACGCCGGCGCTTGTGCCCGCGGTGGCCGGGGCCGCGTCGACCGCGGCGGTGAGCATCGCCGTGCCGTCGGTGGGAGCCACGACGCCCTACATGCGTGACTTTGCGGCGTCGACGGGCCTTTTGCCGATCGTGGACGGGCCTTCGGTTCGCGTGGCGATGAGCATGCTGGGCATCTCCGGCACGACGACGTTCGGAGTTGGTGTGGCGACACCTGGTGGGAGCACGACGGCGTTCAACGTCACGTCGTCGTACTCGAGGGCCAACACGGAGATTCTGGCGCCGCTCTCACCGGTGCTGTGGGTGTCGCTCGAGGCGCGCGACGCGCCGGGCAACGTGGCGCGTCATCGTTCACTGGTCACTGACTTCAATGCGGGCACTACCTTGGGCACGTGGCCGACGCCGGGCATCCCGACCATCGCGCTGCCGGGCGGTGCATCGAGCGGCGCGCCGAGTGTGACCTATGAGGATCGACTCAGCGGTTCGATCATTCCGGGCGGGCTGGCGATGACCGAGATGATCGCGACCGATGCCGCGGGTCGCACCTGGTCGATCCTGCGCGAAGACCGGACGGGGCTCAGCGGCACGACCACGTGGCAGCTTCCCGATCTCAGCGGCACCAGCGCGGTGGGGCTGGCAGCCGGTACCTGGCGAGTGCGAGCGCGGGAGACGCTGGCGTTCTCGATCACCGCGCTGCCGGGCGACTTCCTGTTGGAAGAGCTGCGCCGCGCGGAAGTGACGATGGGGCGCTCGAATGAAGTCGCCTTCACCGTCAACTGAATCGCCGGTGGACTGGCGCGAGGCCGCGCGCACCGGCGACGCCGCGGTGGTGTTGCTGTCGGGCGGCCTCGACTCCGGCGTCGCGCTGGCGATGTGGCAGATGGCTGGCGGTCGCGTCGCCTTGGCGTTGACGGCGGACTACGGTCAGCGCGCGGCGGTGCGCGAGCAGGCGGCTTCGCGCGCGCTCGCGGCGCACCTGTCGGTCCCGTGGCAGAACGTCGATCTACGCTTTTTGGCGGAGCCGGCGCGCCGCGCCGGCAGCGCGCTGGTGGTTGCCGACCAGCAGCTGCCGCAAACGGTGGTCGAGGCGCCGGGCGACGCGGCGACCGCGCGCGCGGTGTGGGTGCCGGCGCGCAACGTGGTGTTGTGCGCGGCGGCCGCGGCGTTCGCCGAAGCGATGGACGCGGGCTTCGTGCTCGCGGGCTTCAATGCGGAGGAGGCGCAGACCTTTCCCGACAACTCACCAGCGTTCGTGACTGCGTTCAGCGCGGTCTTGGCGCACGGATGCCTACGCCGAGTACAGGTCATCAGTCCGACTCTGGACCTCGACAAGCGCGGCATCGTGGGGGTCGCGGGCCGGATCGGCTTGCGGCCGGAGCACTTCTGGAGCTGCTATGACGGCGGCCAGAAACCGTGTGGGCGTTGCGAGTCGTGCGTGCGCAGCGCGCGGGCCTGGGGGACCAAAGCGGGTGGTGCGGGCGGCAAAACGTAGTTGGGCGGCGTCGGCCGTTCAGTATCATTGCACCCCATGCTGTCCCGCTGCCTCGCCCTCTCGCTCGCGGTCTTGGCCTTCGGCTGTGTGCCGCTGCCACCCGCCGCGGTGAATTCTTCGCTGCAAGCCAGCGACGGGCTGCAAGCCGCGAATCCCTCGAACGTGGCGGTGGTGCCGGTGGAGGATGCGACCCGCGGCGGCAATGCGCGCGAAGTGCTCGAGACCTTCCGGCAAGAGGTGTACGCCGCGCTGGTGCAGCGCCGCTACACGCCGCTGTCGAGCCGGGTCGTCGATCCGGTGGTGCGCGAGCATGGCGCCGCCGTGGCGAACGCGTCGATGACGCGCCCCGAGGTGCTGGCGCGCGTCGCCGGCCGCTTGAACGAAGACGCCGTGTTGGCCGTGCGCATCACCGCCTGGGACGAGTCGCGGGTGATGGCGAGCGCGCGCGTGCGCTTCGCGGTCGAGGCCACCATGATTTCGGCCTCCACCAAGGCCGTGCTGTGGGGCGGCACGCTGGATGGCGAAGTGAAGGCCGGCCGCGAGGGCGCTGCCCCGCGCTACCGCGATGAGCGCGTGATCGACGTGACCAAGCAGATCGCCCGCGCGCTGATCTCGCAGTTGCCGGAGCGCACCTAGACTGCGGCGCCGCAGCGCCGCTCAACACTCGGGCTCGACGTTCACCACGGGGATCACACCGCTCCGGCTCCAGTCGCTCGACTCGCTGCGCAGCGTCGAGCCAGCTCTGCTGGCTCGCCTGAGCGGCGTCGCGCCTGGCGCGCCGCCGCGCAGAACTACCAAACACACCCCGGCGCCCACGACCCCGCGTCGTATCATCCGCGCCCATGTTGGCGAACCCCGCCCGGCCCGGTACGCGCGCGCGCCTACGCGACCTCCGCCATGTGCCGGTGTTGCCGTCGCTGATCACGCTCGGCAACCTCTTCTTTGGCTTCCTGGCGATGGCAAAAGTCGCCGACGCGGCGCTCCGCAGCCCGGTGAAGCCGCAGATGTCGGCGGTCACCGAGACCTTCGAGGTGGCGGCGTTGCTGGTGTTCGTTGCTATGGTGTTCGATGCCATCGACGGCACCGTCGCGCGGCTCACCAACCAGTCGACCAAGTTTGGCGCGCAGCTCGACAGCCTCGCCGACGTCGTCACATTCGGCGTGGCGCCGGCCTTCATCACCAAGGTTCTCCTGGAGTTTGCGGCGCGCTGCGACCCTCAGCTCTTGCAGCTCAAACCCAAGCTGTTCTACGGCGCGACGGTGATCTACGTGCTGTGTGCGGCGATGCGTCTGGCGCGTTTCAACGTCGAGACGCCGAGCGCCGATGCCGACGATCATCGTGAGTTCAAGGGTTTGCCGTCGCCTGCGGCGGCGGCGGTGGTGTGTGCGTTGGTCGCCTTCTATTGCGCGCATCCCGACGAGCACACGTTCAGCCGCTCCATTCTCCCCGAGTTCGTCTACCAGAGCATTCTCCCAGCCCTGCCGGTAGCAGTGACGATGCTCGGCCTGCTGATGGTCAGCCGCTTCCCCTTCCCGCACCTGGTCAACAGCGTCTTCCGCGGCGGCCATTCGTTCCCGTACCTCGCCTCCCTCGTCGTCCTGGTCGTGGTGGCGGCCGTCGAATGGCAGTTCGCGCTTCTGGCACTCACCATCGCCTACGTGCTCTCGGGCATCGTGCTCGGCATCTACCGCTTGCTCACGCGCGGCACGATGGACCCGCCCGGCCGCGCGCCGAGTGACGACGACACGCCGGATGTGATCGAGGGGCGGCTCAATTGATGCGGGAGGTGGTGGCCTACCTCGGCGTCGGCGCCAACGTGGGTGATCGCACGGCCAACATCGCCGCCGGCGTCGCGCGCTTGCGTATGGTCCCCGGCGTCGTGGTCGAGGCGGTGTCACCGCTGCACGAGTCCGATCCCGTCGGCGGACCGCCGCAGGGTCGATTCATGAACGGCGCGATCCGCCTGCGCACGTCGCTAGAAGCGCAGGTCCTGCTCGACGTGTGTCTGGCGGTCGAGCGTGAGCTTGGGCGCACGCGCGACGGCAGCAAGAACCAGCCACGCCCGCTCGACCTCGATCTCCTGCTGTACGGCGAGCAAACGATCGACACCAAACAGTTGCAGGTGCCGCACCCGCGCATGCTCGAGCGCGAGTTCGTGCTGCGACCGCTGCGCGAACTGGGCGTCGACGCGCAGCGCTTGGCGCGGCCGACGGCGCCGCGCGTCGTGCGCGACGTCGATGAGTTCGCCGCGCTATGCACGAACTGGCTGCGCGGCGGCTGCACGCTCGGTTTGGTGCCGACGATGGGGGCGCTGCACGCCGGGCACGCGTCGCTCGTGGCCAAGGCGCGGTCGGAATGCGATCGCGTGGCCGCCACCATCTTCGTCAACCCGTTGCAGTTCGCGCCGCACGAAGACCTCGCCGCGTATCCACGGCCGTTCTCGGCGGACGTCGAGTTGCTGCGACGTGAACGCGCCGACGTCGTGTTCGCGCCCGACCCCGACGCCATGTACGGCGAGGGCTTTGCGAGTCGCGTCGCGGTGGGAGCCGAAGCGATCGGCATGGAAGGCGACCTTCGGCCAGGCCACTTCGGCGGCGTGGCCACCGTGGTCGCCAAACTGTTCGCGATCGCGCGACCAACGCACGCCTACTTCGGCGAGAAGGACGCGCAGCAACTCGATGTGATCGAGCGCCTGGTGCGCGACTTCGCCTTCCCGCTGCGGCTGCGCCGTTGTGCCACGGTGCGCGAGGCCGACGGCCTGGCGATGTCGAGCCGCAACGTGTACCTCAAGCCGGCCGATCGAGCCGCGGCCTCGGTGTTGTTCCGGGCGCTCAGCGTCGCGCGGCAGGCGTGGGCCGAGGCCGAACGCGCCCCAGACCAGCTCGCGAGCCTTGGCGCTTCCGTGGTCGCCAGCGAACCCCGAGCGACCCTCGACTACTTTGTCGTGCGTGGCGCGCGCGCTTACGTTGCCGCCCGCTTTGGCGGCGCCGGCTCGCGCGTCACCCGGCTGATCGACAACATGTTGCTCTCCCCATGAGAACGCGCCTCCGTTTGCACGCCCCGGCCAAGGTCAACCTCGGCCTGCGCGTCGTCGGCAAGCGCGCTGACGGCTATCACCTGCTCGACACCACCTTCCACGCGCTCGACCTGCACGACACGCTCGTCCTTGACGACGCACCCGACTTTGCCTTCGAGGTCGTGGGCGATGGGGGCGGGTTGCCGGTGCCGGCCGACGACGACAACCTCGTGGTCAGCGCGGCGCGGGCTTTCTTTGCCGCGGCCGGGGTGTCGCCGCGCGGGCACTTCCAGTTGACCAAGCGCATTCCGGCGGGCGGTGGCCTCGGGGGTGGAAGCTCGGACGCCGCCGCGGCCCTGCTCTTGTTGCAGCACCGGCACGGCGAACCGTTGTCGGCCGCTGACTTGGCGACCCTGGCGGTGCGCCTCGGCGCCGACGTCCCTTTCTTCTTGGCGGGCGGCACCGCGCGCGGCCAGGGCATCGGCGAACAGCTCACGCCGTCGCCCCCGCCGACCTCACCCCACTTCGTGCTGGTCGTGCCTCCGTTTGGCACTTCCACCGCAGCGGTTTTCAAAAACTATCGACCGGAATTGACCCAAGGCCCCGTCCCGGCTAAATCTCCACAGGGTAACCCCGGTTCCACTAAGGGATTGCGGGTGTCTTCGGGGCTTTCCACACAGCCGTGGCACAACGACCTGGCGGTTTCGGCGGAGCAGCTTTACCCCGACTTGGCGCACCTAAGGGGCGCCATGGTCGAGGCGGGGTTTGCGTCGGTGTCGATGTCGGGCAGCGGATCGACGCTGTTTCTGGCGTTCACACAAGCCGAATCCGCGGCGCAGGCGCACACACGCCTGCAAGGCTTGGTAGGGTCGAGTGCGCGTGTTCTGCTTACGCGAACTGCCGATGGCATGGTGGCTTCGCGCTTGCCGATCGCCGAGGAGGAGGCGCCGACCGCGGCGTCCTCTGGCCCCGGCGGCTGAGGCTCCGAGGGTCATGATTCCAACGTCTGGGGGGGCTTCTGTCGTGAACATCACCGAGGTGCGCATCAAGCTGACCGAAGACCCGCGCAGCAAGCTGAAGGCATACTGCAGCGTCACCTTTGACGACTCCTTCGTGGTCCGCGACCTGAAGATCATCGACGGCGCCCGGGGGCCGTTCGTGGCGATGCCGAGCCGCAAGTTGAGTGATCGCTGCACGCGTTGCTCGGGCAAGAACTACCTGCAAGCCAGCTTCTGTCAGAGCTGTGGCACGCGCTTGCCGGGCAACCGGGCGCTGCGCGATGAGCAGGGTCGCACGCGCTTACATGCCGACCTCGCGCATCCGATCAACGCGGCGTGTCGCATCGCGCTGCACCGCGCCGTGGTGCTAGCGTTCACGGAAGAGGTCGAACGGTCCAAGGTGGCCGGTTACGTTCCGGCTTCGTTCGACGACCTCGATGACATCCAAGATCACGTCGACAGCGAGTATGTGGAAGACCTGGCGCGCCGGCACCAAGAGCGCGTGCAGCCGCACAGCGCGAGCGGCGAGGCCGCCGCAACCGATCACTGAGCTTCTCCTGCCGCGGTTCTTCGCGTGGGGCGAAGATTCGGTTGACGGCAGCGGCAGGAGAAGCGACCAAGGAACAACAGCGCCGGCGGCCTATTCTGGTCGGCGCTGCGCCGACCTTCAGCCCCTGTTGGCTGTGGCCGCCGGCCACGCTGAAGGCGTGCGTCCGCGCACGGGTTGATGCCGTGCCCACTTCCTTCGCCGTCATCGGACCAGGCAAGGTCGGCCAAGCGCTGGCCCGGCGGTGGCGCGAAGCTGGCTACCGACTGCTCGGGTTCTTTGGCGGCCGCGAGGCGTCGCGCCAGGGCGCGGTGGAGTTCGCGGGCGGACGCAGCCTTGCGGCATGGAAAGACCTGGCCGAGGCGACGGTGGTGTTGCTGAGCGTCCCGGATGCGGCGATCGCGACTGCGGCGCAGACCGCGGCGCAGGCAGGTGCGGTGCGGCCGTGCGCGTTGTGGCTGCACGCCAGCGGCGCGACGGGACTCGAACCCTTGCAGCCGCTGGTGGTCGCGGGCGCGCGCGCCGGCAGCCTGCATCCCCTGTGTCCGTTTCCCTCGGTCGACGTCGGCTATCAGCAGCTTGGTCTAGGCGAACGCGCCGCGTTGATCGACGGGCCGCCCGCCAGTCGTCGTCTGCTGCACGTGCTGGCGCGCGCCGCCGGCCTGCAGCCCATCACGCTGACGATCGCCGATCGGGCGCTGTACCACGCGAGCTGCGCGTTGGCGGCCAACGGGATCACCGTGCTGCGCGCGCTGGCGACCAGCTGGTTCTCGGCGTCGCTCGCGTCCGGGGCAGCGCCCGCCGAGGTCGCCGCGCAGGTCGACGCCATGGTCTCCAGTCTGCTACGCGGCGCACTCGCGGCGAGCGACGAGCTGGGCGCGCAAGGAGCGCTCACGGGTCCAGCGGCGCGCGGCGACGCCGCGATGTTGCAGCGCCACCTTGACGCGGCGAGCGCCGCGGCGGTGCCGGGTCGCGACGCGTTCGTGGCCCTCATGCGCCAGGCGGCGACGATCGCGCAGGCGCGCGGCGACCTCAGCGAAGTCGACGTGGCGCGCGTGGCGCGCGCGCTCGAGGCCTTCCGTGGCTGACATCATCGCTACGGTGTTCGCCGAGTCGCCCGACGGCGCGCGCCGCATGGCAAGCCGCGCGGCGATGGCCGGTGCCGACTGGATCGAGCTGCGCCTCGACTACCTTGCCGCACACCTCGATCTGCGCGCGCTGATCGGCGCCATCGGCCTGCCGGTGATCGCGACCTGTCGCACGCCACGCGAGGGCGGCGCGTTCCGCGGGACCTTGGCAGATCGCCGCGAGGTCTTGCAGCGCGCGCTGGCCGGCGGCGCGGTGGGCATCGATCTCGAAGACTGGGAGGAGTGGCAGCCGACGCCGCGCCCTCGTCTGTGCATCCGCTCGTACCACAACCTCGTCGATGCCGGCAGCGACCTGGCCGAGCGACGCGACGCGTTGTTGGCGATGGGCGCTGACGTGGCGAAGATCGTGGTGACGGCGCCGGATCTCGCCGACGCCGCGCCCGTGCTCGAACTGATGGCGGCCACCGACCAGATTGCGTCGCCCACGGTAGCCTTCGCGATGGGCCGCGCGGCGTCGATCACGCGCGTGCTCAGTTGCGCGTTGGGGGCGCCCTACGTCTACGCCAGCGCCGATGCGGTCAGCGCCCGACCCTCGAGCGTCGGGGGTGCTGAACCCGACGCCGCGTCGGCGCTTGGGCAGTTGCCGGTCGAGCGCGTGCACGGCATCTATGGCGTACGCACGTTGTCGTCGAGCACGCTGCTCTTCGGGTTGCTCGGCAACCCGGCGAATCACTCGCTCGGTCCGTGGTTGCACAACCGCGCGTTCCGCCACCTCGAGATCGACGCGGTCTACGTGCCGCTGGAAACCGCGCGCCCCGAGGCCTTGGTCGCCAGTCTGCCGCGCCGTCGGCTGCGCGGACTATCGGTCACCGCGCCGTTCAAGGAATCGATCGCGCGCGGCTGCCATCACCTCGATCTGGCGGCGCAGGCGACCGGCGCGGTGAACACCGTGCTGTTCGACGCGCACGGGCAGGTGCGCGGTTGCAACACCGACGTGCACGGCGTGCGCGTCGCGCTGGCCGAAGCCGGGCTCACGGCCGCGCCGCGCCAGGGCATGAATGCGGCGGTGCTCGGCAGCGGCGGCGGCGCCCGCGCCGCCGCCGTGGTGCTGCAAGAGCTCGGCTTCCGCGTGACGCTGCTCGCGCGCTCACTGGATCCGGTGCGCGCCTTCGCGCGGGCGCGTGACATCCAGCTCGCGAGCCTGCGTGCCGAAGTGCTGACGCAGACCAACCCACTGGTCGTGGTGCACGCGACGCCGGTCGGCAGCAGTGGGGGACCGCTCGCCGGCGAGCGCGTGCTGCCCGAATGGACGCCGGCACGCGGCACCTTCGTGCTCGACATGGTGTATCGCCCCGTGCTCACGCCGCTCCTTCTGGCGGCGCGCGCGCACGACGCGATCCCGGTGTCGGGTCTATCGATGTTCTTGGCGCAAGCGCGCGAACAGGTGCGCCTGTTCACCGGCCTCGAGGTCGAGACCGCGGTGCTGCGCGGCTTCCTCGCGGGTGCGCTGTGACCCCGCGTGTGCACAAGATCGCGCTGCTCGGCGCGCGCGCGGTGGGCAAGACGACGCTCGGTCGCGCGCTCGCCGCGCAGCTCCGCTGGGCGTTCGTCGACACCGACGAAGCGCTGGCGGCGCGCACGGGCATGCATGCCAACGCGTTCTTGGCGCAGCGCGGGGTCAGCGCGTTCCGCACGGTCGAGGCGGCCGTCGTGTTGGAGGCGCTGGCACGCGCCGAGCCCACCGTGGTGGCGCTCGGCGGTGGCGCGGTGACCATCGCCGCGGTGCGCGTCGCGCTCAAAGACCCTGTCGTGCTGCCGGTGTTGCTCGTGGCGCCGCTCGCCGTGCTGGTCGAACGTCAAACGCAGAACCCGCGCGCCCCGCTCACCGACCTGCCGTTGGCCGAGGAAGTCGCCGCGCTGACCGAGCGCCGGCGTGCGGCGCACGACGAGGTCGTACGCGTGACGTTGGACACGTCGACGGCGAGCGTCGAGGCCTGCTGCAAGGACCTGGTTGGCAAGATCACGACGGCCCTCGCCAAACCGACGGGCGAGCGCGGCTAAGCCCGCAGCACGAACCACGCCATCACCGCGAGCGCCACCAACAGCGGCGCCACCGCGACGGCGGGTACACCGGAGTAGGTCGCGATGTGCGTCAGGTGGCGGCGGTCGCCAACCCACGGCGCGTAGCCGAGCCACAGCCGGGCGCAGATCACTTGCACGAAGTCGAGCAACAAGATCGCGGTGGGGGCGATGAGCACGAGCCACGACAGCGTGCCGTCGCTGGCGGCACCGCTGCGCAGCGTCGCGGCGGCGAGCAGCGCCCCGAGTGGCAGGGTGCCGCCGTCGCCCAGGAACAGGTGCGCGCGCGGCCAGTTGCACGGCAGGAAGCCGAGGAAGAGCGCGCCGGCCACGGCGAGCGCGCCGTGACCTTCTGTGGCGAGCAGCGCGCCGAGTCCACCGAGGCTCGCCGAGACGCCGTCCATGTTGTCGACGAAGTTCACCGCGTTGATCAGCACGAACGCGAACATCAGCACCATCAGCCAGGCGCCGAGGTCGGCGCGCGGGGCGGTGGTGGCGGTGATCAACGCCGCCGCCGCGAGCTGCGCGATTGCCTTTGCCTTCCACGACAGACCGCCGCGACGCTTGTCACGGTCGTCGACGTAGCCGGCGCCCGCGAGCAGCAGGAGCGACGCGGCGAGGGCAGCTTCTTCCTGCGCGAGCAGCCAAACCGCGGCGGCGCCGGCGAGCAAGAACCCGACCTGTGGCGTCGTGTGCGCGTGTTGTTTGCGCCCGCCGGTCGGCACGTCCTCGGGCAGGAAGCCGACGACGTGTCGGTTCACCAGGCGCGCCGCCAGCGCGAGCACGAGGCCAGCGGCAGCGGCCAGCACGAGCGGGATCGCCGTTGCCGGCTCGAGCGCCAGGCACACCGGCAGCGCGTTCATGCGGGCGCCGTCATGTGTAGAGGCCTCGGCGCTTGATCTCGCGGCGCACGCTCGGCGCCAACAGCTCGGTCGCATCCTCGCCGGCGCGCACCCGCCGCCGCGCCTCGGTCGAGGAGATGTCACTGGGCGTCACCTTGGCTACGTGCTGCAGCAACGTTGCTTTCTCGGCATCGGTCAGGTCCAGGCCGTCGAGCGTGCCCGCTTCGAGCGGCACGCCTTGCCGCGGCACGATGGCAAACTGCGCCAGCGCCAGCGCCGCGTGGTGCGCGCGCCACTTGGGCAGGTCGCGCACGTTGTCGGAGCCGATCAAGAAGTACATCGACACCGTGTCGCCGAACTCGGCGCGCAGCGCGCGCAGCGTGTCGATCGTGTAGCCGGTCGCGGTCGCCGCCAGCTCGCGGCCGTCGACATCGACGTACGGCAGCTCCACGAACGCGAGGCGACACAGCGCCAGGCGCGCCTCTGCCGGCGCGTGGTGCGCGTCGCCCTTGAACGCGTGCTTGCCGGCCGGCAGGACGCGCACGCGATGCAGCTCGAACTGGGCCCGACAGGCCTCGATGACGGCGCGGTGCGCCAGATGGGGTGGATCGAAGGCGCCGCCGTAGACGCCCAGTCTCACGTCGCGAGCCTTCGCGCCAGCACCGCGCACGCGTCGGCGCGTGCCACCACGGACTCCTGGCCCGCGGCCATGTCCTTCACCTTCACCTGCTGCTGCGCCACCTCGTCGGGCCCGAGCGTGAGCACGAAGCGCACGCCGCGCTTGTCGGCCTGCTTGAACAGCGCCTTCAGCGAGCGTTCCTCGTAGTCGGTGTCCGCCGACAGACCGGCGGCGCGCAGCTCGTGCGTCAGCAGAAAGCACGCGGCCCGCTCGGCGTCGGTTACCGGCACCACGAAGATCGCGACGTCGCTGTCCTTCGGAGCCGTGCTGGCGTGCTTCTGCTTCTCCAGCGCTACCAGAACCGGCGCCACGCCGATTGCGAAGCCGACGGCGCCGAGGTCGGGCCCGTCGAGTTCGCGCATCAAGCCGTCGTATCTACCGCCGCCGCATACCGCGCTGCGCGCGCCGACGTCGGTGCAGCGGATCTCGAACACCGTGTGCGTGTAGTAGTCGAGCCCACGCACGATGTTGGCGTCGATCTCGTAGCTGACGCCGAGCGCGCGCAGGTGGCCGAGCGTCTGGCTAAAACGCTGGCGGCTGCTCTCGGCCAGGCTGTCGACCATCGTCGGCGCCGACTTGTTGCTCGGCTGACAGCCCTTCACCTTGCAGTCGAGCATGCGCAGGGGATTCTTGTCGAAGCGGACGCGGCAGTCGTCGCAGCGCTCCAGCAGGAACGGCTGCAGGTACGTGCGCAAGGCGTCGCGAAAGCGCGCGCGGTCGCCGGGTTCGCCGAGCGTGTTGACCGCGAGCGTGAAGTTCGCGAGGCCGATCGCGGTGAGGCATTGCATCGCCAGCGCGATCACCTCGGCGTCCAGCAGCGGGCTCGACGAGCCGAGCGCTTCGACCCCGATCTGGTCGAACTGCCGCTGCCGCCCGGCCTGCGGCCGCTCGTAGCGGAACATCGGCCCCATGTAGAACAGCTTCTGGAACGGCCGGATCTTGTCGAGGTTGGCCTGCAGGTAGGCGCGCACCACGCCGGCCGTGCCCTCGGGGCGGAACGTGACCGAGGTCTCGCCACGGTTGACGGTGAACATCTCCTTGCCCACCACGTCGGTCGCTTCGCCGATCGAGCGCACGTACAGGCTGGTGTCCTCGAACAGCGGCGTGCGGATCTCGCGGTAGCCGAAGCGGGCGAAGACCTGGCGGCAGGTCCCGAACACGTGATCGAAGACCGGGATGCGGTCGGGGAGCAGGTCGGTCGTTCCGTCTGCGGCGCGGCGGCGAGCCATGGGGGGCAGAGGGTAGCGGAACCGGCCGGCTTGCCCACACCGCCGTCACGTTTCGTCCAGCGCAGCCGGGCTCTTGCAGTCAGTACATGGTCGCGGGCTCGCGCGCGACAGGTTTGCCTGTGGCATCAGCGTCGACGAATCGACCGCTCATTGGTTTAGGGCGCGCGAGCCCGCGTGTTTTGTTGCCCCGGCTGTTCAGGCCAGCAGGGGCTGGCTCAGGTCGGGTGATCGATCTTGCATCTACACCTCCACGGCAACGAAGTAGGTCTGCGAACAGATCGCGGCGGCATGCACGCCACGATCACATGCAGGAGGATACCTCGGTTTGGTGGCTTGGCTACGCCAACCGGCTACAGATCTCATTGTGGGCCGGGCCAAATCGCGAGAACTTGGTTGCGCGGCCCTTGCACCCGCGGCTACCTTCCCGCCCCTCCGGCGAGTGCCGGACCGCAGCGAGTCCCTCCGCTGCGGGTGTCGCCCGCCACGTTCCGCGAACCGATCATGAGCAAGCTCTCCGCTCTCGCGTTGTCCGCCTCCCTGGCCTTCCTCGCGTCTTGTAGCTCGTTCTCCTGGCACGGCCAATCGAGTGATCAGTCGACGGCCGACTCCTCGCGCGGTCTCAAGGACCTGGCGACGTTGAACCAGGAATACGAGAACGAAAAGTTCTTCAGCGGCGTGCGCCGTCGCATGGATGGCCGGTCGAACGCGATCGGCCGCGACCTCGACAACATCACCGCGTTGATCGATCGTCACTTCTTCAACTACAGCGTCGACGACCCGTACGTGAACTTCCCCACGCAGTACGGCCCGATCGACAACAGCCTGCGCACCATGGTGAAGACCGTGGTGCCGCTGCCGCTCGCTCAAGACGTGATGCGGCGGTAGCAGGCCAGGCGCCGCGTGCGTGGCGCCGGCTCGGGTAGTGCGTAGTCGATGACACGCGCTGGCAAGAAGCCTCTGACGCCGGGAGCATGTGTGTCCGCGTCCAGCCATAGGGCAACGGCGCCGTCGGCGCGCACCAACGGCAGCGCGAGTGCCATCACGTCGGCCGGTTGGCCAACCGCGCGCACCGTGACGACGTCGAACGCCGCGCGCCAATCCGGCCGCAAGGTGGGGGCCTGGGCGACATCGAGCGCGACGGTGTGCACGCCTTCGATGTGCGCGGCCGCCAGTGCGCGCCCGATCGCGGCGACTTTCTTCTGCGTGCGGTCGCACAGCGTCAGCTCGCAGTCCGGCCACAGCGCGCGCGCCGCGACGCCGGGAAAGCCGTTCCCCGAGCCAAGGTCCAAGACGCGCACCGCCCCCGCGTCGAGCAGGATGCCGATCGCCAGGCTGTCGACCGCGTGCAGCACCAGCGCCTGTTGCGGGTCGCGGATGGCGGTGAGGTTGACCTGCGCGTTTTGTAGCAGCATGGCGTGCAGGTAGCGCAGGAGAAGATCGGTCCCGGCCGGCGAGAGCGTCGCGCCCAGCGCCTGCGCGTGGGCGAGGAGGAGCGCATGCTGGTCAGCGCCGATGGGCTCGATCATGCCAGTGGTTTCGGCAGCCTGCCCTGCCGTGTCAAGCACGCGGCAACGACCGCGCTCCAGCGCGAGCGCTCAGGCGCGCGGCCGCAACGCCGCGTCGAGCCCGGCGTCGCCGTCGTCTGGCGAGCGCCACATCACCTCGGGCAGGCGGCGCAACCACGTCATCTGCCGCCGAATCAACCGATGCGTGTTGCGCCGGATCATGTTGCGCAGCTCTTCGAGGTCCTTGTAGCGGCCAACGAGGTGATGCAAACACTCGCGGTAGCCGATGCCGGCGGCGGCTTGTGGCGAGAAGCCCGCGCTGTCGCGGATGGCTCGCACTTCGTCGAGCAGGCCCGCCTGCAACATGGCGACGGTGCGCGCCTTCACGCGCGCGTGGAGATCCTCGCGCGGCCGCGACAGCGCCACGATGCGGCACGCGCGGAGGAACCCCGTGCTGCCGAAGCTGGTCTGTCGCGCCGAGATCTTGTGGCCGGTGAGCGTGAGGTACTCGAGGGCGCGCACCAAGCGCATCTCGTCGCGGTGGTGGATGCGCGCCGCTGCCTCAGGATCGCGCACTGACAGCTCGCGGTGCAGGCTGCCCTGGTCGTTGGCCTCGCGGGCGCTGAGTTCGGCGCGCAACGCGGGGTTGGCTGCCGGGCCTTCGAGCAGGCCCTTGAAGAACGCCATCAAGTAGAGCGGTGTGCCGCCGACGAACAGCGGCACGCGCCCGCGCGCGCGCACTTCCTCCACGGCGCAGGCCGCGGCGGCGCACCAACGACTGGTGTCGAACGACGCGCTCGGCTCGACGAGGTCGATCAAATGGTGCGGCACGAGCGCGCGCTCGGTAGCACCGGGCTTGGCGGTGCCGATGTCCATGCGGCGATAGATCGCCATCGAGTCCATCGACAGGATCTCGCAGCCGTGGCGCTGCGCGAACGCGAGCGCCAAGCTGGACTTGCCCGCCGCCGATGGCCCAGTGATCACCAGCAACGGGTCGGTCATCGGCGGAAACACCGGCACCTCACTACCGCGCCTCCAGGAGCTGCGCTACCGTGCGCCGCGCGATGATCGCCTTCATTTCTGATATCCACAGCAACACGGAGGCGCTCGGCGTCTGCCTGGCCAAGATCAAGGAGTTGGGCGTCGACCGCATCTTGTGTTTGGGCGACGTGATCGGCTACGGCCCAGACCCGCGCGAGACGTTGCTCACGGTGATGCAAGTGGCGGAGTTCTCGCTGCTGGGCAACCATGAAGACGGGTGCATGTTCTACGCGCCCGACTTCAATCCGCGCGCCCGCGCCGCCATCGAATGGACCAAGGAGCAGCTCAACCGGCGCGACAAGCCGCGCGACGAGACCATGCGCATGTGGAAGTACCTCGGCGAGATGCGCAAGTCGCACCGCGAGGACAAGCTGCTGCTGGTGCACGGTTCGCCCAAGGACCCGGTGAAGGAGTACATCGTGCCGCGCGACGCGCAGGACAAAGAGAAGATGGCCGAGTGGTTCGAGCGCATGGAAGATGCGCAGCTCTGCTTCGTCGGCCACAGCCACGTGCCTGGGGTTTACTTGGAGCGCGGCGAGTACCTGGCGCCGGGCGCGACCGAGCAGCGCTTCGTGCCCAACGGTCAGCGCGCGATCATCAACATCGGCTCGGTGGGGCAGCCCCGCGATGGTGACCCGCGCGCCAGCTTTGCCACGTGGGACGGCACCGCCGTAGGGTTCCACCGACTCGACTACGACTTCAAGGCCACGATGGCCAAGATCCGAGCCGTGCCGCAGCTGCCCGACTACTTGGCCGATCGGTTGGCGCAGGGGCGATGATTGCGGGTGCGGTAGGAATCTTGTCGACCTGATCGGGAGGCGCCGCTAACACGGGTGGCCCTTTTTTGCGCGCGAGGTCGTCACACCCGCCGCACGCCCGCCACGCCGATGGAACGACGTCTCACTGCCTTTCTGCTGCCCGCGCTCATCGTCGTCGTGGTGTGGATGATGCTGCCGCGTCAACAGACGCAGGCGCCACCCCAAGCACCCGTCGCCACCGCGTTCCAGAGGGGACCCGATGCCAAGGACGGCGACATCTTCACGCACGACTTCGGCGTACCCGGCGAGCCTGGGTATCGCGTGGAGTTCGATCGCCGCGGCGGCGCGGTGCGCGAGATCTTGCTGCTCGACCACTATGTGTCGGTGGTGGCGCGCGACAAGGCGAGGCACGACGATGCGGACTACTACCCCATCGCGCAGCCATCACCTGCCAACGTGATGATGCTCGTGTTGCAGGAGAATGGCGAGGCGCGCCGCTTCAAGAAGGTGCGCATCGACGAGGCGGTCGACAAGGACAGCGGTGACTACTCCCGCTGGATGCAGACGGTCAGCGGCAACGAGGTGCGGCTGAAGCTGGACTGCCAGGACGGCCGGACTCTCGAGAAGGTGTATCGCTACCAAGCGGGCCGACACGATTTGGAGCTGGAGATTCGCCTCTCTAGCCAGCAGGTCGACGACCCCGATGGCACGTCGTATCCGCTGGCGCTGCGCGGCGTGATGTTGCCCAATCCGCGCTCGGAGCACGTCATCGGTGGCAACCCGGCGATGGCGTTGGCTGGCTGGCGCGACGTGCAGCTGAACAAGGATGGCCACATCGTCAAGCGGTCGTTGACCCCCGGCACGATCGAGACGCTGACCAGCGCGGCCGGCAACACGGTGGTGACGTGGGGTGGGTCGACGAATCGGTTCTTCTGCGCCTTCCTGCTGCCTGATGAGGCCGCCAATACGACGCTGAGCTACGTCAGCGCCGAGCCGCTGCCCGACCTCGTCGACGCAACCCCGAACCTGTTGCCGCACTCGGTGCCCTATCCGCACTTCGGCCTGCGCCTGCCGGTGCCCAAGGCCGGCGAGACGTCGTCGCTTTTGTTTCGTTTGTACCTGGGCCCCAAGTCGTTCGGCGCGTTCGCCAGCCAGCCGGAGTATGCGCGTCTCGACCCGGTGATGACCGAGGACCTCACGCCGCCCGGTTGCTTCGACTTCTGCAACATCCCGGGCGTCACCCTGATGGCGACGTACTTGCTCAAGCTGCTCGAGTTCCTGCACGGGATCGTCGGCAACTGGGGCGTCGCCATCATCCTGCTGACGGTGTTGGTGAAGATCGCGGTGTTCTTCTTGAACTTCCGCAGCCAAAAATCGATGCGCGCTTTCGGCGCCAAGATGGCGCGCGTCAAGCCGGAACTCGACGCCATCCAGACGCAGTACAAGGCGGATCCCAAGCGGCTGCAGCAGGAGATGATGCTGCTCTATCGCAAGCACAAGATGTTCCCGCCGCTCGGCGGCTGCTTGCCGCTGTTCCTGACCATCCCGGTGTTCTTCGGGTTGTTCACCGCGCTGCGTGTGAGCTACGACCTGCGCCAGCAGCCGTTCGTCGCGTGGATCAAGGACCTCAGCGCACCCGACGCGCTGTTCCACCTGGGCTTCGCGTATGTGCCGCACTTCAACGTGCTGCCGATCATCTGGATGGTGCTCTACAGCATCATGATGTTCCGCATGAAGCTGCCGACGGATCCGCAGCAGCGGACCATGCAGCAGATGATGCGGTGGATGTTCCTGCTGTTCGGCGTGTTCCTCTACAACTACGCCAGCGGGTTGTTGGTCTACATGTGCACCTCGATGGCGCTGGCGTTCTTCGAGCAGTGGCTGATCAAGCGGATCTTGGGCCCGATGCCTGATATGCCAGGCATGACGACGATGCCGCAGTTCTAGTCAGGAGCGCGCCGCTGCGGCGCGTTCCTGACTAGGCGAGCCAGCTAGCTGGCTCGACGCTGAACCCGTGTCTTGCGCCGCTGCGGCGCGTTCCTGATTAGGCGAGCCAGCTAGCTGGCTCGACGCCGAGCCTGTGTCTTCCGCGAGCGCCTCAATCGCGCATGCCGGAGAGCAGCAGCGAGCGGCCGTACTCGGCAGCTTCGCCACCTGCGCGCGGTCACGCGATGCTCGCCCGGCGGCGATCAAGGCTGCAAGGCGCTCGATCAGGGTGAGGGGGTCTAGCACGACGTGCGTCGATCCGTTCCGCCAACGCGTGTTCAACTTCAAGAGCACTTTGCCGTTGTTGGTCAGCGACAAACGCTCATGCACGATGCGTGGGCGTGCGGCGTACTTGCAGAGCTTCTCCAGTCGATTGCGGGAGCACTCCGCGATGCGTAGAGCCGCGTGCAGGGAGAAGCCGTCGAGGTAGACTTCGCCGATCCATGAACCGAGAGCATCTGGCCGAGCAGTGGTCCACCGAGGGGCGGCGCTACGCCAAGGCCATCAACGAGATGGTCGAGTTCGCCCGCCAACACGGCTGGGACGCCTGGAAGGCAGAGGAGGCCAAAGACGGACGCGATCCGGCGCTCGCAGAACAGGTTCTCGGGCTGCTGCGTCAGGCCAACGAAGAAGGCGACGTCGACCGGTTCCGCCGCGACTTTCCGCCGGCGCACGCGCCGTTCGTCGCCAGCTTCGAAGGCCGCTGCGACTACATCGACCATCTCGTATGGCTCGACTCACGCCGGCTTGCCTTCGTCGTTGGCTCGCGTTGGCGAAGTCAGCGCGGCTACTTGCTCGACGCCGAGAGCGAGCGGCTGACGGCACTGGAAGACGTGCGCGGCCTCGGGATCTCGCCCGATCGGACTCACGTCGCGCGTGCGACCGCTGCCGGGATCGAGCTGCGGCGCGGCTTCGACGGTCCTGTGACCGGCGTGTTCGATTGGCCCGATGCCTTTGATCCGGAGCCAGACCATGACCGCAAGGTAAGAACCCTGGAGCGGCTGCTCGTGTTTCCCGCCGGTGATCGGGTTCTGCTCGTCACCGAAGAGGGGGTCTTCCTCGCCTCCGCCGGCGCCAACCGACGAATTCATCCGCTGCCAGACCCCGAGGACAACGCGTGGACACCCCACGTCGACATGGTTCATGCCACGATCTCCCCCGATGGCGAGCTGATCTGCGTCGGCGATCAATGCAGCAAGCACTTGATCCTCGACAGCACAGGGGCGGAGATCGGCCGGGTCGGGACGGCCAGCGAGTATCCCCATCACGCTGCGTTCAGTGCCGATGGATCGGTGTTGGCCCTGAACTCCTGCCACATGTACCACGGTGGGACGATCGCGGTGCCGACCAGTCGTGTTCGCGGGATCGAGACTGCCGCCTACCTGTTCGGCGAAGATCTGCGCGAGCCGTGCCGATTGATCGACGATGCCATGCGGGTCTACGCCAGCGATGTGCTCGGCGACTGTTTCCTGTTTGGCGAAGCCGGCGGCTACGTGCGCGCGGTGAGCCTGGACGGCGTCGACGTTTGGCAGCACTTCTGCGGTTCCACGATCTCGAGCCTGGCCGTGTCTCCCGATCACCGCACGCTCGCCGTCGGCAGTGCCTCGGGCATGTTGCACGTCATCGACCTCGACTGTGAGCAGGCCGATCCTTTTCAGATTGGCACCGCGGCGCACGTCGAGCGTCGCCGCTATGTCTTCTGGCGCGACCAACCGGTGCCGCTGCGATGGTGAACCCGTGGCATGGAGTTGTGAGCTTGGTGTCTCGCGGTCGCACGGCGAGCCAGCAAGCTGGCTCGACGCACATCGGGTGCGCTGCTGCGGAGCGCTGGTTCACGCCTTCTTCGCGTTGCGGCGCTTGCGCGCGGCCCAGAGTGTCATGGCAATGCCGGTGACGAAGCCGAGACCGGCCATCGTCAGCAGCAGGATCGCGAGGGGCAGGCGCACATCGAAGAAAAGGAGTCTGGTCGACACTTCGTCGGTGTTCTGCAGCGCCACGATGACGATCAACAGCACGACCACGAGGGGCAGGACTAGGCGCTTCATCGCGACGTTCTACCAGGACGAATGTGTCTGAGTTCCACAGCCGAAGCATCTTCGCGAAGCGCGAGGATGCTCCGGCTGTGGAAAGCCGTAAGTCGGTAGCCGTAAGACATAAGTCCAGATCGCGGACAGGCGGCGGCGGTGAGGGCGGTCAGGCAGCGGTCGGAACTTATGGCTTACGTCTTACGGCTCATGACTCGCTGCCGAGCCGCCGATCGGCTTACCTCGCGTCTCGTGGGTTGCGGCTCGGCCGCGCTGAGACATTCGTCCTTCACCGGCGGCGCGGCTTCGCGGCCGGCGTAGCCACGCCGGTCAACGCACCTTCGGCAACCGCGCGTTCGCGCACCCGATCGCACATCAGTCGACACAAGGCGTGCGTGCGGACGTCCGCTAGCGCGTACACGACCTTGAGCCCCGCCTTGCGACGCGTGACCCAGCCCGCCTGATACAGCAGGCCGAGGTGCTTGCTGACGTTGGCCAGCGAAAGGCCTGAGGCCTCGACCAGGTCGCCCACCGCGCGTTCGCCGTCGAACAGCAGGTTCATCAGCCGCAGGCGCGAAGGCTCCGACAGCGCGCGGAACTGCTCCGCCACGCGTTCGAGCATCGCTTTGGTCATCGTCTCGTGCTTTGCCACGCCGTCCTCAGTTGTCCTTGGTCACGGCGGGGAGGTCCTTGCGTTCGGCCCACTCCGTCCACGAACCGTTGTACCAGCGCACCTTCTCGTACCCGAGCAGGTAGCGCAACGTGAAGAACGTCTCCGACGCGGTGTGCCCGGTGCGACAATGCGCGACGACGGGTCGATCTTTTGCCAGGCCCAAAGCTGCGTACTCCGATTCGAGGTCCGCGCGCGCGCGCAGCCACTGACCGTCGTCGGTGCGCGCCAGGTCCTTCGAGTAGAGGCGGTTCACCGCGCCAGGAATGTGGCCGGGCCGCGCTTCGGTGGACTTCTCGCCGCGGAAGAACTCAGGCGGACGCACGTCGAGGATCGCCGTGGTGCGCGGCGTGAGCTGCGCCGCGAGTTGATCGGCGGTGATCGAGAAGTCGTCGGCGTTCGGCCGCACGGCGTAGGTCGTGGCCACGGGCGCGGTGGGGGTGGCGACGAGCGGGCGACGCTCGGTGGCCCACCGCAGCACGCCGCCCTCCAGAATCGCCAACGCCCGATGCCCCAGGTGCAGCAGAGCGACGGCGGTGAGCGTGGCGTCCTGCATCTTGTCGTCGGCGTAGATCACCACGGGAGTCGCGTCGCCGATGCCGAGCGCGCCGAACTGCCGCGCGAGCTGCTCGTCGGGCAGCAAGAACAGTTCGGTGTTGCCGGTGCGCGCACGCAGCTTCTTGACTGGCAGGTGCACGGCGCCCGGCACGTGCAACGCAGCGAAGTCCGCGTCGGCCGCGCGCGTGTCGACGATCGCGACTTTGCCGAGGCGCTGATGCAACCAACGCGGCGACACCATGGTCGGCGTGGCCAGCTCGGGCGGGTCGGTCGCCCACGTGGCCAACGGGTTGGGCCGCGGATCGCCCAGGAAGAACGCGCGCTGCAGCGCGAAGGCGGCGAGGTCCGCTTTAGCAGCGGCCTCGGTCGCGTTTTCGCGCAGCGACGGTGGCGTCAGCACCTCCGCCTTGAAGTCGTCGAGGCCGCCGGCAAGCACCTTCACCTGCCTGTGCCCCTGTCGGCGCAGCTCGACCCAAGCCTGACCTGGGTGTGCGGGGCCGTTGCTGTACAGCACGAGGCGCGGCTGCTTGCCGAGCAACGCGCGGCCGGCGTCGCCGCACACCTCGGGCACGGTCATGTGGTGCGCGCCGGGGAGATGGAACCTCGCGAACTCCTCGGCGGGGCGCAGATCGACCAAGGTGAGCGTCGGGTCGGCGAGCAAATCGCGCGCGAGTTCCCTCGGCTCGATGTGGTCTGCCCCGCTCTCGATGTCGTGCAGCCACGCGGCGGCGCCGGCGCCCGACTGTTCGATCTTTGGCACCGAACTGAGGACGAGGGCAGCCGCGACCGCGAACCCCATCGCGCTGAGGGCGACCGCCTGCTTGGTGTTGTCCGAGTGTGTGTCGTTCATGCTGCCTTCCTTGCCATCCATCGTTCGATTTGGGTGGCGATGACGAACGCGACCAGCGCCACGCCCAAGAGACAGAGAGCGCCAACCAAGCCAGAGATCCCGAGCTGCTGCGGCAGGGAGCTGACGCTGCACGTTCCCGCCTGCAAGAAGTCGCCAAGCCGCGGCTCTAGGCCAGCGAACGTCAGGCTGCCGATCCCGGCGCCCAGCAGGAACACGACCGCGTCGATCTTGCCGCTGGCCACGCCGACCGTGGCGGTGCCGGGGCACCAGCCGCCGACGACGAAGCCGACGCCGAACAGCAGGCCGCCGGCGAGCTGTGGCCACACGATCGACTCGGGCACGTAGAGCGCGCCGAGGTCGACGTAGCCCAGCGCACTGAGCGCCTGCAGGCCGAGCGCGGCGGTCACCATCGCCGAGAACATGACCTTCAGCACGGCGAAGTCGCGCAGGTAGAAGATCGCCGTCAGCTTGCGGCTGCTCCCAAAGCCGGCGCGTTCGAGCCAGAAGCCGAAGGCCGAGCCCACGATCAGCGCCAGCACCAGGCCGATCGGCTGGTTGAGGAGGTCTTGTGCGTAGAGGTTCATCGCCACTCCTTCTTCACCAAGGGAGCCAGCGCGAACGCGGCGGCAAAGCACGCGCCGACGAAGACGAAGCCGCCGACCTGCAGCATCGCGCCGCCCGATAGGGCCTGACCCGACGTGCAACCCATCGCCAACCGCGCCCCCAGGCCCACGAGTCCGCCGCCGACGAGCGCCAGCACGAGTCGCAGCATCAGGCTCGCGGTTGGGCCGCGCTCGACGCGCAGCGTCACGCGGCCAGCAGCGAACGCTGAGCCGAAGCCGCCGATGAGGGTGCCGGCCAGCATGGCGACCAGGTAGTGCGCCAGCGGACTGCCATGGCCGAAGTAGCCGCCGAGATACGCGTTCTGCTCGACGGCGGTGGGTGCGACGGCGTGTGCCGCGGTCGCCGCGATGCGGGTGATGCCGCCCGACGCGCCGAGGCCGGTGCCGAGCACCAGGTAGGAGAACAGCAGCGTGAGGCCGAGGCCGACGCCGGTGACGTAGGGGTTCCAGTAGGGACGTGGCATGGTGATGTCCTTCATCCTCAGCAGCCGGCGCCGCGCTTTTTGGTGACTGGCGTCGGTGTGGGAGAGGTGGGAGTCGTGGGGGTGGGGGCCAAAGGCGTTGGGCTCGCGGCGGCGTCGGAGTGCGCGGTGCCGCCGAGCACGATCTCGCGGTGGTAGCGCTGCAAACCACCGAGCAGTGCCCGCAACACGCGGCCTTCCGCCGTGGCCATCACCGCGCCCGCCGCGGCGAACGCAAGTGTGCCGTCGCGATCGACGAGCACCACGCGGAGGTTGGGGGGCAGCTTGCCGATGTGCGCGACCAGTTCGTCGACGAGCACGTTCGTCGAGCCTGGTACGTTCCATTCGGCGAACTGCCAGGCTGGGCGCAGGTCGATCACCGCGTAGCTCGCCGGTTGCTCGAGCAACACCTTGGCGAGCAGCGCCGGATCGACGGGCTCCGGCAGCGCCAGCCGGTTCTTTGCAGGGCTGCCGGTGATCGCAGCGGCTGTGTGCGCCGCGGGCGCCATCTTGCCGAACACCGGCAGGCCCGCGTCGAGCCAAGCATCCAGGCCGCCGTCGAGCGATGCGACGTCACGGAAGCCGACGCGCTCGGCCAGGCCGACGGCCATGCTCGAGCGGTAGGCCGAGTTGCACACCATCACGATCGGCGCGTCCTTGGCGAGCACCTTGGCGAAGCGCTCGCTCTCGGTGACCGGGATGTTGCCGACTTCACCTAGGCGCAGGTCGTCGAACTCGTCGGCGGTGCGCACGTCGATGATCAACGGCTCGATGCCCTGCTGCATCGCGCTCGCCAAGGCCTGCGGCGTGACGAGCTTGCTCTGCCGCACGCTGAGTCCGTCGCGTTGCCACGCCGCCTGGTCGACCGCGAGGCGGCCTTCGATCCTGTCGTAGCCGATCCGACGCAGGCGGAAGACACCCTCGGCGACTTCCTGGTCGCTACCCATCAGGATGAGCTTGTCGGTGAACGGCACGACGATGCCGGTCCAGGTGTCGAGGCGGCCGCGCAGCGCGACGTTGATCGCGCCCTCGATGTGGGCGGCGGCATAGGCGCGCTGGTCGCGCAGGTCGACGATCCATGCACCAGCCGCGAGCAGACTGCGCGCTGCCTTGCCGTCGAGGGTCACCGGCGGCGCCGCGTCGCGCTTGACGAGCGGCGGGCCTTTGCGGTTCAGCTCGACGTTGAACGCGAAGTACTGCGGCGCCACCGGCTGGTGGCTGATCACGTTGGCGACGAAGGTCGCCTGGCTGGTGATCTGCAGGTAGGGGTTGGTAGCTTTTTCGCGGCCGATCGTCGTCGTGGTGTCGGGGCTGAGATGGGCGCCGCACAACGAGCCGGCTCCGTGCGCCGGCAGCACGATCGTGGCGTCCGGCAAGGTCTTGAGGCGCTGCACCGACGCGAACGATTGCGCGGCAAGTTCCGCCGGCGGCTGGTCCAGCAAATCCGGGCGCCCGATGCTGCCGACGAACAAGGTGTCGCCGGTGAGCGCGAAGCCTGGTTCGGCTGCGGTGTCGGGCACGCGCAGCAGGAAGGTCATCGCGTGCGGCGTGTGGCCGGGCGTCGCCCAGGCCTCGAGACTCGCCGAACCCACGTGCACGCGGTCGCCGTCGCGCAGGCCGCGGTGGGCGAACTCGGCGTTGGCGGCGTGACTGATCGCGATCTCGGCACCCTCGCGCTGCGCCAGCTCGGTATGCCCGGCCACGAAGTCGGCGTGCGAGTGTGTCAACAGCACGTGGCTGATCTTGCCGCCGAGTGCCGCCGCGTCGCGGATGTAGTGGTCGACATCGCGCTGCGGGTCGATCACCGCCGCCTTGCCGTCGACCACCAGCAGGTAGCTCAGGTGCGACAGACAGCCGAGCTGGTACTGGCGGAGCACCCAGCCGGGCCCCTTGGCCTCGAAGGCGATCTGCGGCGCCGCCGCGTCGTCGTGATGCGTCGCCTGTTCCTTGTCTTGTGCCCAGAGCGACAACGTGAGTAGCAGCGCTCCCAGCGGGGCGCGCGGCAGCCAGGCAGCGGAGGGAATCAGCATGCTGATCAACCATATAGTTGAATAGTGAGTCAGGCAAGGCAGCGTTGCCAAAAAAAAGCTGTGCGCGCGCGTGGCCCTGTCGATGGTCGCCGAGGTCGGTTTCAGCGACACTTGCCACGCCCGCCTTGTCCACAGGAGCCGCCATGCACTTGCCATCCGTCACCGCGTCGTTGTTCGCTCTGCTCGTCATGGGCGTCGCCTTCGGGCAGTCGAAGCCCGAGCCCCTCGTGGAATGGGTGTCCGCGGCGAAGGCGGCCGCGCCCGTGAACGCGGACTCGCCGTGGATGCAGCTGATCCAGGCGCCGACCCTGACCGCGGGCCGCTACCGCCTCGCCAAGGCGGGCACCGACCGCCAGCAGCCGCACGACCGCGACGAGGTGTACTACGTGGTCGCCGGGCGCGGCAAGTGCACCGCCGGCGACGAGACGCGCGACGTGGGCGCGGGCGACGCGGTGTTCATCGCCGCGGGCGTGGAGCACCGCTTCCACGACATCGGCGCCGACCTCGACCTGTTGGTCTTCTTCTCGTCGGCGCAGCGCTCGACCGGCGGCATGGCCGGCCACGCGCCGCCCACCGAGCAGACGCCGTATCCTGAGACCAGCCAGCGCGGCAACGCGCGCATCTTCTATTGGTTCGGTTCTGACTCCGCGGGTCAGGTGGCGATCGACTTTGGCCAGCCGCGGTGGCAGGCCGCGTTTGACAAGTTCCTCGACACGGCCAATGGCCCGCGGTGGCGTTTGGGCGAGAACTTCTGGACCGTGCTCGACACCAACATGGCGCTGCAGCTGGGCGGCGTCGACGTCGGCATCGGCCAGTACTACGCCGTGCTGCAGAACGTGGGCAAAGCGGGCTTGCAGCTCGTGCTTCTCGATCCGCAGCGCGTGCGCACGCGCCGGCTGGATGCCTATCAAGCCGCTGAGACCGACGGTGGCATCGTGATCCCCTTGCAGATCCAGCACGAGGAGCGCGCGGCGACTCGGCTTGCCATCGAGTTGGAGGTTGACGCCAAGCAGCGCGACCAGGGCACGCTCACGATCCGCTTTGGGCAGCATCGTCTGACAGCACCGCTGCGCATGTCGCCCCACTAGGGGTGATGATCTTGGGCGGCGCGCGACGAGAGGCCGCGCGGCCGACCCTGCTTCAGCGGCGCTCGGCAGGTAGTGTGAGCAGCGTCGCCCGCAAGCGCGCCCGCGCCGTGGCATCGTCGACGTGTTCGATGTCGAGCGGCACGTGTTGACGCAAGAGCGCGAAGGCTTCGTCGCGGAAGAACGGTGGCGCGGTGTCGCTCGCGGCGAGTTCACCCAACACACGCAGCGCGCTGCGGTCGCCGCGGGCGAGTGCTTCCACGGCTGCACGCAGCGTCGCATCGGGATCGGTGTCGGTTGTTACCGCGGGCGCTGCGGGCGAGGTGGTGGTGTGTGCTTGCGCAGTCGCCATGGCCCAAGTGCGCCACGGCAACCAGGCGATGGCTGACGCTAGGCCAGCGACGGCGACAAACGTCGCGCCCACGCGCAGCAGCGTGCGCCCGCGGGCACGCGCGCGCGCGATGTGCGCCGCGACGGCGACGATGGCCAGCAGCGTTCCCAAGGCCAGCACCACCGACGGACCGCTCGGCAGACGATACGACACCAGGAGCCCAGCGAAGCTCGCGACGGCGCCCGCGAGCCAGCCGACCAGCAGGCGTGGCCCGTCGCGCTCGGCGACCAGCGCGCCGATCACCGCCGGCACGATGAGGAACGCGAACACCACCAGCACGCCGGCGACCTGCACCGACGACGTGATGACCACGCCGAACGACGCGTAGAACACGAAGTCCCAGCCGCGCACGCGATAGCCGGCGGCCTGCGCCGCCGCGGCGTCGCGCGAGATCGCGGCGAATGGCCGCCGCGCGAGCACGTGCACGATCGCGACCAAGGCGTAGAGCAGCGCGGTCTCGACGATCTCCGTGCTGGTCACCCACACCATGCTCTGGCCGGTCAGGGTCGCCTGCAAAGCTTGGGCGGCGTGCGCGTCGTCGAGCACGCCGAACAGCAGCGCGCACGCCGCGGCCGCCATGGCGTAGACCACGCCGATGGTGGCTTCCTGCGGCACGCGCAGCGTGCGCACCGGCGCGCTCGCGAGCACGGCCGCGCCCAGCAAGGTGAACGTGAGCGCGAAGCCGTGCGACCAGACACTGCCGGCCGGCAAGCCCGCCAGCATCGCGACGACTACGCCGAACGCTGCCACCTGCGCCAGCGCGAGATCGACGAAGATCACGCCGCGGCGCAGCACGTGCAGGCCAAGGTAGGCGTGCATGCCGGTAAGCAGCAGGCACAGGAGCCACGGCAGCCACAGGTAGTCGAGCGAGGCGAGCATCAACGATCGGCAGCACAGGTCAGCAGCTTGGCCACCAGCGTGTCGATGTACGCGAAGTAGTCTGCCGCGGCGTCGGTCGAGGTGACCGTCGCTGGCACCGCGATGCACGGCACGCCGATCGCTGCCGCTACCGCGCGGGCCGCGGTGTCGGCATAGCAGCTCTCGATGACCACGGCGCGCACGCGTTCGCTCTGCAAAAGCGCGACCAGCTCGTCCTTGTGGGCCGCCGAGGCGTCGACGCCGGGCTTGGGTTCGACGTAGCCAACGACGCGCAAACCAAAGCGCGCCGCGAAGTGAGCCCACGAGCGGTGCTGCGCGATCACCGGCAGGCCCCGCAGCGGTTGCGCGCGCGTTCGCCAGCCGCCGGCGTAGGTCTCCAGCTTGCGGCCGCGGTAGCTCTTGTCGCCAAGGAAGCGATCGACCTCGTCGCGCAAGGCCAGCCGAGCGAGCGCGTCGCCGCCCAGGATGTCGACCAGCTCCTTGCCCCACATCGCCTCGTCGAGGCGACGCTGGAACTGCGCCAGCCTGGTGGCAAACGCCGCGGCCTGATCGGGCGCCACGCGGCTGAGTCCGGCCGCGATCGTCGTCGCCATGGCGCGCGCGTTCATGGGATCTGTCCAGGTGTGCGGGTCGCCCTCGGGATGCAGATCGCCGTGCGCGCGCGACAGATCGGTCGGCACGTCGCGCCGCGGCAGAGTCGCGCACGCGGCGACGTGACCGTCGCTGCCGCGGCGCACGCGCGGATTGCGCGCGCCGTCGAGCACGTTGTCGACCCACACTTCGAGCGACAACCCGAGTTCGACGAACAGATCAGCGCCGTTCACCGCGCTCATCAGCGTGGGGGTGGCGACGACAAAGTGTGGATCCTCGTTCGGCCGCCCGAGCGCGCGCACTTCGACCGCGTCGCCGCCGACCTGCTGCGCGAGGTCGGCCAGCACGGGCAGCGTGGTCACCACGCGCACGCGGGCCCGCGCACCAAAATCCTGCGCCAGGCCGCTGCACGCCAGCGCCACAACAACGGCGAGCGCTTTCACTTGCTCACCCAGTATGGATGGGCCGGGTGGCTGCCAAACACGGTCGTGAGCTGCGCGAACACGATGTGGTCGGCGTCGACCCCGACCGCGTCGAGGTGTTGGTAGCCGATTCGCACGCGCAGGAACTCCGACGAGTACCACGACAGCCACGCGCTGACCGCAGTGTCCTCGCCGCTGTCAGCGTCGGCCAACTCGGTCCAGTCGTAGCGCCCGCCGACGTACAGGTTGCGCGTCGGCTGCACCTGCACCAAGCCGTAGGCGCCGCGGCTGTGGATGCGATCGCCCGGCAGCTCGCGGTTGAGCACGAACACCTCGGCCTGCATCAACACCGACAGATCGGTTCGATCCTTGGACTGCCAGCGGAAAGTGCCGTCGGTGCCGACCAGCAGGGTGTCGCCGCCGCCGACGGTCGCATCGCTCACCGCTTCGCCGAACAACGCGCTGCCGCCGACCTCGAACCAGGAGCTGGCCCCGACGTCGCGGAACAGGCTGGCGCGCGCGAGGTGTGCCGGCTGGTTGGCCTCGGGCCCGGCGAGCACAGCATCGTTCTCGCCGTTCAGCAGCTCGTAGACCAAATGCCCTGACCAGCGCTCGCCGGGCGCGAGCCAACTCACCTGGAGGCCCGTCTCGACATCGCCTTCCTCGCCGAGGAAACGCTGCACGACGAGCGGCCGGTCGAACGTCGGCAGATCGTGGGTGTGCAGCCGGTTCATCGCCCCAAAGGCGGTGCGAAAGCGACCGGCCTTGGCGTGCAGGTTGAACGGCAGCGTCTCGAAGGTGGCGTAGCCCTCTTCGATGGTGATGCCGTACTCCTCGGGCAACTCTTCTTCGAGCGCCAGGATCAGTACGCCTTTGGCGTGCTGATCGATGTCGGCACGCAGGTCGACTTCGACTTCGCGTAACGCCAGGCGATCACCCACCTCGACCGGGTTGCCGGCGTCGTCGAGCGCCGTGAGTTTGCCGCGCGCGCCTTGGTACAGGAGGTCGGCGAACACGGTCAGGCTCGGGTTGAGGGCGTTGAGGAAGTTGCCAGGCTGTGCCTTGGCTTCGACGGAGTCGGCGACGCGCGCAGCCTCGGCGCGCAGCGCGGCGCGTTCAGGGTCAGGCAGTTCCTGCGCGACAAGCGGGGTGACGGCGGTGAAGAATGCGAAGGCGACGGGCCAAGCGCACGCGGGGCGGAGTGGTAGCGGACGGTGCAGGGACGACATCGAGCACTGAGCGGAATGGAGCCTGAAGAACGAACCGCCACCAGGCGCATCGGCGCGTCGGCACGACGGACCTGCACCTGGCAGCACTGCACGCACGGACAGGTCCGCGCGCGGCCTGGCCGCACACAGCGGCCGTGCTTTCGCGATCGCTCAGCTCAGCGGCGGCGAGTGTTTCGGCGCCATCGTCAACGGATCGAGCCCGTGGCGTTGCTGGACTGGCGCCAGCAAGGCGCGCGCGGCAACCGCGTCGCCGAGCAGCGCACCCAGGAATGGCGTTGGCACTTCGGCGAGCTTGCCGGGCGGCTGCATGCCACACGCGTCGTGCTCGCCGTCGTCGTCCTGACCGCCGCCGTCCTGACCGCCGCCGTTCTTTCCGTCGTCGTTCCGCCCGCCGTCGGGTCCTTTCGAACCGTGGTCGTGTCCGCAGCACCCGCCGCCTTGCGCGGCGTGGTCAGCATCGAGCGCTGCGCTCGCGTGCTCCATGCGCTGGTGCACGGGGCAATACACGTGCGCGTGCGCCGCGAAGTGCAGCGTCAGCAGCAGGTGACCGAGCAGCGCCAGCAGTGCGAGCGCAAAGGCAGGCGCGCGCCGGGCCCAGGTCGTTTCGTCGATACGCGCAGCGGCGGCCACGGCAGGCTTGTAGCGTACGGGCGGGCGTCGGGTCAACAGGAGGAGCGCGCGCAAGCTGAGACCCGGAACCCCCTGCGTGTGTGGCACAACCGTCGTGGGAGCGGCGGCACAGTCGATGGATCAACCCGCGAGTGCAGCTCCGCATCGTGCTGCGCGTGACGGCCGCGCCGCCGGTCGGCCTGCTGATCTCCGGCGTGTGTCTTGGGTTCCTCACCTCGCGCGTGCTCGATCAATCCCGCGGTCTGGATGCCGACCTGCCTGGCTTGCAGCCCATGTGCTACGCCGCTCTTGCCTTCATGCTCACCACCGGGGCAGTGATTGCGTCGCAGGCGGTGCGCTACAGCCATTGCATCGCCGGCCCCATGGTCCGTCTGGTGCGCAGCATCGCCGACATTCGGCGCCGGCAGGGCGAGGCGCGCCGCAGCGTGATCGTGGCGATCACCGCCAACGCGATGGACGGCGACCGCGAACGCTGCAGCGCGGCCGGCTGGCGCCTCAGGCCTCGCCGATGTCGAGCAGCACCTTCAGGGTGCCGCGCTGGGCGGCGCGGACGAAAGCCTGCTCGCCGTCGGCCAGTGGATAGCGCGCGGCGATGAGCTTCTCTACCGGCACGCGCCCGCTGGCGAGCGCCGCGAGCGCGGGCGCGAAGCGACCGCAGCGGGAGCCGAGCACGGTGAGTTCGTGCACCACGATGGCGGCCGCGTCGAAGGTCACCGGCTTCTCGGTCGTCGTCTTCAGCACTAGGGTGCCGCGCGGTGCGACGTAGGCCAGGGCGCGCGCCAGCGACAGCGGGTTGCCGCTGGCTTCGACCACCAAGGGGAACGTCGCGCGCGGCGGTGCGTCATCGTCGAGCCACTTCGTCACGTGCGTCGCGCCCGGCAGCAACGACGCGCGCTCGGGGTGGCGACCCGCGACCGTCACTGCGACCCCTGCGAGCGCGAGCGCGTGCGCGCACAGGATGCCGAGCTTGCCGTCGCCCACGATGAGCGCGCGCGGACAACCAGCGAGGTCGATCTGCGCGCCGATCTGCAACGCCGCGGCGAGCGGCTCGGTGAAGGTGGCGGCGTCGGTGCTCACGGCGTCGGGCACTGGCAGCAGGTTGCGCGCCGGCAGACTCAGTTCCTCGGCGAACGCACCGCTGCGCTGCACGATGCCGAGCACACTGCGCCTCTCGCAATGACGCGGGTCGTCAGCCTGGCACGGCTCGCAGGTGCCGCAGCCGGCGTTGATCTCACCGACTACGCGCTGGCCGGCGAACTCGCCATCGAGCGCTACGCCGACGAACTCGTGACCTGGCACGCCGATGAAGCCCATGTAGCCGCGCGCCAGCGCCAGGTCGGTGGCGCAGATGCCAGCGCGCAGCACGCGCACGCGCACTTCACCGGGGACGGCGACCGGCGACGGCAGGTCGTCGCGTCGCCGCAGGGTGCCACGTTCGAGAAAAAGACCGCGCATGTTTGATGAGCAAGAACGATTGGCCTGCCGCCTCCGGCGCGTCCGCGCTGAGCCGACATCGAGATGCGAACCGACGATAGCGCGGCAACGGTGGTGCGCGTCGAACCGATCGCTTGGCTGCGCGGCCTGGTCATGGTGCTGATGGCGGTCGACCATGCCGGGTCTCGCCGCGGTCACCCGGCGCGCGCCCCGTCTTCCCTGAGCACGCGGTCGAGCACTTCGACCAAGCGCGCGGCGTCGGCGGCGCCAAAGCACAGCGGCGGCTTGATCTTCAACACGTTGTCGAACGGGCCGTCGGTGCTGATCAGCACGTGTTCGTCGCGCAGCCGTTCGGCGACGTAGTTGGCCTGCTGGGTCGCGGGCGCGCGCGCGTCGCGGTCGGTGACCAGCTCGACGCCCAAGAACAACCCGGCGCCGCGCACGTCGCCGATCAGCGCGTGCTCGCGTTGCAGCTCGCCGAGTTGTTCGTGTAGCCCAGCGCCGACGCGCGCGGCGTGCGCCGCCAGTCCTTCTTGCTGGATCACGTCGAGCACGGCGTTGGCGATGGCGCACGACACCGGGTTGCCGCCGAAGGTGTTGAAGTACTCCATGCCGGTCACGAACGAGCGCGCCACCGCCTCGGTGGTCACCACCGCGGCCACCGGATGGCCGTTGCCGAACGGCTTGCCGATCGTCACCACGTCGGGTTCGACGCCTTGCAGCGCGAAGGCCCAGAACGCTTCGCCGACCCGCCCCAGGCCGGTCTGCACTTCGTCGGCGATGCACAGCGCCCCGGCCGCGCGCGCGTGCGCATAGGCGGCGTGCAGGTAGCCGGTGGGTGGGACGACTTGGCCGCCGCAACCGGGCAGACTCTCGTGCAGGAACGCGGCGGCGCCGCCCGACGCGGCGGCGGCGGCGAGCTGGTCGCGCACCGACACCGCCAGCTTCTCACCGGCGGCCGGGTCGCCGTCGAGGCGCGCGTGGTACGCGTCCGGACAAGCCGCGACGTGGACCCACGGTGGGGGAACGAAGCCGCCGGCGCGCGCGAACTTGTAGTGGCTCAGGTCGACCAGGGTCGTGGTGTTGCCGTGGTAGCCGTGTTCGAGCACTACCACGTCGCGCCGCCTGGTGTGCGTGCGGGCCAAGCGCAGCGCCAGCTCGTTCGCCTCGCTGCCCGAGCACACGAAGAAGCACACGCTCAGGCGCGGCGGCAGCGTCGCGCGCAGCCGATCGCCGAGGCGCAGGATCTCCTCGTGCAAGTAGCGCGTGTTGGTCTCCAGCAGCGCCTTCTGCCGCGTCGCCGCTGCGACCACGTGCGGGTGCGCGTGCCCGACGTGCGGCACGTTGTTCACCGCGTCGAGCCAGGCGCGCCCGGCGACGTCGTACAAGAACTGCTTGTCGCCGCGCACGAAGTGCAGCGGCCGCGCGTAGGCGACGCTCAGATTGAAGCCCAGGTGCGCGCGGCGCGCATGCAGCAGCGCGTCTTGCTGGGGCCAAGCAAAGCGCGTCGCCGCCGACAAACGCAGGATGAGGTCAGGATCCGGGCACAGGCTCGTCCACACCGCGCGCTCGCTGGCGCGCGCGACGCCGGGATAGTCGCCGCGCCGCCCGAGGAGGTCGGCGATCAGCTGGAAGTGCACGTGCGGCGACCAGCCGCCGTTCTCCTCAGGCGTGCCGAGCGCCGCGAACGCTGCGCCGCGCGCGATCGCTTGCCCGGGCCGCAGCGTGTCCAACGCGCGCCGCGCGAGGTGGCCATACAGCGTATGGAACGGCGTGCCCGCGGCGGTCTGGTGCGCAAGGATCACCGTCGGTCCGTAGTCGAGCGGCGCCTTGTTCTCCTGCACGCTGTGCACGATGCCAGCGAGCGGCGCGCACACCGGCGTGCCGGCCGGCGCAAAGAGATCGAGCCCGAGATGCACGGTGCGTGGCTCGGTGCGGCCGCTGGCGAAGGCCGGGCTCGCGTACACCAAGCGCGGCTCGTCGTAGCGGCCGACGACCATCGGCGCCGTGCCGAGCAACGCTTCGACGTGCGCGTCGAGCTTGCGCACGTCGGCGGGCGTCGCCGGTACCGATACGTGCGGGCTGCTCACCGACCAGTCCAACACCATCGGCGTGCCGCGCGTTTGCCGTTCGCCAAGGACAGGCGCGAAGTCTTCTTGCGCGCGCAGCCACGAGACGACCTCGGTGTGCGCCGCGCATGGCTCCAGGCCACTGGCCGCGCGCAGGTGCGCTTGCGCGAGCGCGGGCTCGATCGGCGCAGTGGCTGCCAGCGCGCGCCACGCCGGGGCTTCGCTGATCGACAGATACTCGTTGTCGGGTTCCGCCAGCCGTTGCGCTGCCGCCATGCACACGCTGGTCGCCAGCCGCGCTCGGATCGCGGGCCACAAGCACGCGACCTCACCTTGCGTGAGCGGCACCACGCTGGCATAGCCGGCGACGACCGCGGCCGCCGCGCGCACCGGGTCGTCCTTGTCGAGCAGCGCGTAGGCCGCGGCGATCGCGAGGCCGAACACGCGCTTGCTCGCCACCATGTCGCCGAAGTCGAGCAGGCCGACGGCGCGTCGCTGCCGCGCCGCGAGCTTGCCCGCAGGCAACGGCCCGACCAGCACGTTGTAGTCGTTGGCGTCGTTGTGGATCACCGCCGTCGCAAGGTCTGTGTCGTGCGCTGAGACTGCGGCGGCGAAGTCAGCCGCGGCCGCCGCTGCGAGAGCCCGTCGCGCCGGGTCGCTGATCGCCGCAAGACGCGCGTTGATCACGTCGCGGGCGTTGGCGAGATCCCAGGCAAAGTCGGCGGGCGTCGGCGCGACCTCGACGCCGCGCAGCGCACAGTCGACGCGCGCCACCAACTCGCCGACGCTGCGCAGCAGCTCGCGGGTGTGTGGCCGCACCGTCGCGAGCGGCGTGCCTTCGACCCAGCCGACGACGCGCACCCAGTGCGTCGCGCGGCGTGTGCCGTTGCTCACCTCGACCTGCACGCGGCGCGCGCCGTCGCTCGTCGGTCGCACGACGGGGCAGGCGACCGCGGGCTCGCGTGCTGCCACCGCGCTCAGCGCCGCGTCCTGCTGCCGCAGCGTGACCTCGCTCTCGCGCGCGCCGGCGACCTTGAGCACGAAGCGCGCGCCGTCGGCCGCCCGCATCGCGAAATTGCGGTCGCGCTCGCCGGGCAGTTCCTGTACGGCGACCACCTGCAAGCCCCAATGCAGGAGCGCGATGGACTTCGCGGCGTCCGCATCGACGCAGGGACGCACCGGCTCAGTCGGCTTGCCGTTCACGCGCGGAGTGTCACAGATCGCGGCGCGAATGTCCGCGGAGAACGGCGCGAACCATGGATCGTCGCGCGTTCGCGCTACGCCAGCGTGTGATGCACGCGCTGCACGTCTTCGTCTTGGTCGAGCTTGTCGATGAGGATCAGCACTTCCTTGGCCTGCTCCTCGGGCAACTCGATCGGCGCCGTGGTGCAGACGTACTCCAGCTCGGCCGTCAGCGGCACCAGCTGACGATCCTCGAGCGCTTTCTGCAGTTGGCCGAAGGCGCCGAAGGCGCAGCGGACCACGAGCTGCGGCTCGCCCTTCTCGCTGGTGCTTTCGCCCATCTCCTGCAGGCCGTGATCGATCAGCGTCAGTTCGAGTTCGTCTTGCTGGATGCCCGCGGGGTCGAGGCGGAACACGCCCATGCGTGTGAACATAAAGCCGACGCTGCCCGTGCTGCCCAGGTTGCCGCCGTAGCGCGTGAAGATGCTGCGCACGTTGCCCGCGGTGCGGGTGACGTTGTCGGTGGCGGCCTCCACCAGCAGCGCCACGCCGTGCGGCGCGTAGCCCTCGTAGATGACTTCGTGATAGTTGGTGGCGTCGCGACCGGTGGCGCGCTTGATCGCCGCGTCGACGCGATCCTTCGGCATGTTGACCGCGCGCGCGTTCTGGATCACGCGCCGCAGCGTCGAGTTGGCGTGCGGGTCGGTGCCGCCCGAGCGCACCGCGATCGCGATGTCCTTGCCGATGCGGGCGAACTCCTTCGCCATGCGGTTCCAGCGCGCGAACATCGCGTGCTTGCGGACTTCGAAGATGCGGCCCATGGTGGAAGGTGCGGCGCGGCGGGGCGCCGGGGGAAGGAACATAGCCGAAGCCGCGGCGCCGGCAGCGCCGGAGTGACAAGTCGGTGGCCTTCTCGGATCAGGCGGTCGACTGCGCAGGGTCGGTGGATGCGCGCCCGACGTGACTGAGTCGGCCTGAACCAGTAGGCTCGCGCGCAATCCATGTGCATGCGGTTCCGCGCCATCGCGCTGCTTGTTCTGTTCGCCGCTGCGTCCGCATGCGCGCCCAAGAAGACCGTGCGCGGCGTGTGCGTCGACCCGTTGGGCCGGCCAGTCGCGGGCGTGCGCGTCACGGCGACGCGCGACCGCGAAGAAGTCGTGGCGATGTCGGGCGCGAGTGGCGCGTTCCGACTCGACCTGCCGGTGCAGTGGGGCAAGGTTGAAGTCGTGGTGCGCGCAGCGCGACACATCGAGGAGTCGTTTGGGCGGCGCTTGGCCGATCCGGTCACCGACGTGGGCAAGATCGTGTTGCGGCCGGCAGCCGTGCTGCGGGGGCAACTGGTCGACGGCGCGGACCAGCCGGTCGGTGGCGCGACGGTTCGCGTGTTCGCCGACCGGGGCTACCTCTTGGAAGAGACTGTGACCGACGGGTGGTTCGCCACCACCAAGCCGCTGTCGCCTGGGTGGTGGTTCGTGGAGTACGGCCACCAACGCGCCGCGACGTTGCTCGGTGCGGGTGAGAACCCGCCGCTGAAGCTCACCGTGCTGCCCGCCGTCGACACGATCGAAGGCGAAGTCGTCGACGACGACGGCGTTCCGGTGGTGGGGGTCAACGTGTCCGCGCGTATGGGCCTGCTCGGCGTCTGCGAGGCGGCGAGCGATCATGCTGGTCGGTTTGTGCTCGCGCGGAGTCTGAGCAGAATCCCCGTGCCCGCCGAGCTGTGGGCGGGGACCGGGCAGCATACGACGACGCACCTCGTGGGCGTCGCGTGGGGCACGCGCGATCTTCGGCTCACCTTGCGCAAGCACAGGCCGGGGACTCTGCGCGTGCGCGATGCGCAGACGAAAGAAGTGCTCGCTGGGATCGAAGTGGTGGTGCGCGTGGTCGACGAAGTCCTACCGCAGTACGGGACGGCCGACGCCGACGGTCTCGTCGAGCTCGAGGATCTGCCGCCCGGCCTCCTTTCCGTCTCGCTCGATTCTGTCACGGGCAACGCCGTGCTGCCGGCAAACGCGACGCTCGATGTGCCGACGCAGCTCGACGGTCCGCTCGACTTGCTGGTCGGTCAGGGACAATCGCGGCAAGTGCGCGTGCTGCGCGCCGATGGCAATCCGGTTCCTGGCGTGCGACTCGAGGTGTGGCGTGCGGATGCCGACGCCGCGAGCTGCGTGGCGCAGACCGATCTGCATGGTGAGGCTTCGGTGTTTGGCGTGCCCGGCGACGAGTACGAAGTGCACGTGCGAGCGGTTGATTCCGCGGGGCCGTGGCCGTTCTCCTTGACCCAATACCAGACACTGCACACGCAGAAGGGCCTGATCTTCGCCGAGCAAGCCGAGCCGCTGGTGTTGACGATCGGAGTCGGTGGCACTGTGCAGGGGCGGTTGGTGCCGGCTGGGGCGTTGGCGCGCCTGCGCGAACACGCCCGCATTGCCGGCTGGTCCGATGAGCCGCGCGTGTGGTTGCGCAACGGCACGGACACCCCTCGTCGGATAGGTATCGACGCCGACGGGAAGTTCGAACTCGGCGGACTGCCGCCCGGTGACCTCGAGTTGGCCATGACGCTGTCCGGCACTGCACATGAAGATGCCGCCGTGGCGCGAATCGCCGCGCTGCAGGTGAGTGAGACCCGCGCGGTCGAGGTCTCGATCGAGGCCTTCGTTCCAGTCGAGCTGCGCGGTCGCGTCACCATCGACGGCGAGCCCTACTCAGGATCGATGTCGGTCGTCGGTGAGGTCGCCGGCGTTGGCGCTGAGCCGGGGGTCTACGAGCAACGCTGCGTGGCCCTCGATGGCGTTTTCCACTGCGCGGTGATGCCGGGGTCGTGGCGCGCGCGGGTGATGGTCGCCGAGCCGGGCGGCGCCGGGAGCCAGCTCGAGAGCGGGCCGGTCACGGTGGGGCCCGGCAAGCCCGCCGAAGCGACCTTCGCGATCGACGTGGTGGCGGTCGAGTTGCGCGTGCGCAATGCGCGCGGCGAAGCCGTGCAGTCGGTGTTCGACGTGCAGCGCGCGCCTTCCCGCGGTGCGTTCCGTGCGAGCAACCTGCACGATCGCCGCGATCTCGCGCTGGGCGAGCACTTGCTGCTGCTCACCCCCGGGAGCTACAGCTTGCGACCGCTGCACAAGCGCGCGCTGGATCTCCCCGCGTTGCGTGCACAGTCCGTAGACCAGATTCGACGCGATCTCTCCGAGATGCCGCTGGTGCCGCTCGAAGTGCCCGCGGGCCGCGCCCGCGTGGCGCTCGACGTGACCCTTCCCGACGTGGCGGGATACTGAGCTGGGTGAGGCGTGACGAGGGAGTCCCGCGCCGCATCGCCGCGATCGCTTCGCCGCCAGCCACCCCCTCGCTAACGTGACGCCGCATGTCGGAACCCGTCGGCCCCCGCGAAACCTCCGCCGAGCTACCGACCGACGTCTACTCGAGCCCGCTCTACAACGCTGACCTCGCGCCCGTACCGCCGGCGCAGCGCACGTGGACGACCTACAACTTCGCGGCGCTGTGGATCAGCATGGCGCACTGCATCCCCACCTACATGATGGCGGGGGCGCTGGTCGGCAAAGGGATGAACTGGTGGCAGGCGCTGCTGACGATCGCGCTCGGCAACCTGATCGTGCTGCTGCCGATCCTGCTCAACTCGCATCCGGGCACGAAGTACGGCATCCCGTTCCCGGTGCTGGCGCGCGCGAGCTTCGGCACGCTGGGCGCCAACGTGCCGGCGCTGCTGCGCGCCGTGGTCGCCTGCGGCTGGTTCGGCATCCAGACCTACATCGGCGGCGAGGCCACGAAGACGTTCCTGCTGACGCTGTGGCCGGCGTTCGGCGAACTCGGCGGCGGCGCGCACGTGCTGGGCCTGTCTGTGCCGTCGGCGATCACGTTCGCGCTGTTCTGGGTGCTCAACATCGGCATCATCCTGTGGGGGATGAACGCGGTGCGCGTGTTCGAGAACTGGGCCGCGCCGCTCGTGCTGGTGCTGGCGATGGCGCTGCTCATCTGGGCCGTGCTGCGCGCGGGCGGCGTCGGGCCGCTGCTGAGCAAGCCGTCGCAGTTCGCCACCGTCGGTGAGTTCTGGCGCGTCTTCGTCCCGTCGCTCACCGGCATCGTCGGCTTCTGGGCGACGTTGTCGCTGAACATCCCCGACTTCACGCGCTTTGGCAAAGGCCAACGGCAGCAGATGCTCGGCCAGGTGCTCGGCCTGCCGACCACGATGGTGGCGTTCTCGGCGATGGGCGTCGTCATCACCAGCGCGGCGCAAGCCATCCTGCACGGCCATGACGTGAGCCAGCTGTGGGATCCGGTGTTCATTCTGGCGCAACTGACGTCAGCACAAGCGCCGGCCGGCCTCGCCGCGCCGTTGCTCGACAGCCAAGCCATGCGGCTGATCGTCGCCGTGGTGTCGCTGCTCGGCGTCGGCATCGCCACGATCTCGGTGAACATCGCGGCCAACGTGGTCAGCCCCGCGAACGACTTCGCCAACCTCGCGCCGCGGCGCATCAGCTTCAAAATGGGCGGCGTCATCACCGGCGTGATCGGCATCCTGATCATGCCGTGGAAGCTGCTGGCGAGCGCCGACACCTACATCTTCAACTGGCTGATCGGCTACTCAGCGCTGCTGGGCCCGATCGCCGGCGTGATGGTGACCGACTACTGGCTGCTGCGCGGCCGCACGCTCGACGTGGCCGACCTGTATCGCACGCACGGTCGGTACGGCGCGTGGAACTGGCGCGCGCTGGTGGCGCTGGTGGTCGGTGTCGCGCCGAATGTGCCAGGCTTCCTGCACTCGATTCAGGGAGCGGGTGGTGCCGCAAATGGTCCTGAAGGGTTCTTCGATCAGCTGTACGTGTACGCGTGGTTCACCGGGTTTCTGCTGGCGGCGGCCGTGTTCTATTGGCTGTCGAAGGTTGCTCCCCGGCGGCAATAACCTCAGCTACCGCACACGATCTGCAGCTCGGCACTGAGAACGAATCACGCGGAGGGGGACCGGCTGCGCGGGAACAGGTTCAGTCGTGGTTGTTCGCCTTCGCTGCAGCACGCGACCACCATCCGACAAGAACGCCAACGGCTGCGAGCGTCGTGGCTCCCACTGCGGCGAACGCGATGATTTCCGGTAGCGCCTGCGCCAGGCCCTTCCCTATCTCGTCGGCGAACCACCAGAGTACGATTAGATCCCCCAGCGTTGGAGGAGGCTGGCGGGCCGACGAGACGCTCACAAGAATGCGCTGGAGTTGGGCACTCGAGAGGATCAGCAACAGCACGGAGGCGATTGCAGTCCACGCCGAAGATGTAGATCGGCCGACGATGGCTCCTCCGGTCAGCAAAGCGAGGACGATGCCCCACAACCCAATCCCCTCGGCCACCCCCGCAAGCTCGATCACATACAAGCTGGTCGCGGCGATGAGGAACGTGCCGACGACGAACCAGAACGGCCGCGACGCCGGACTACGGCAGGGCTGATCTCCGGGGACGACATCCGCAGCATCACTCATCGAACTGGCCTTCACGAACGAGGAACCGAGCATACCGCGCAGGGCGGCGGCCTCGTCGACATGCCAGACCGAGGGCAAGTACGGCGATCGAGGGGCAACCCCGCCGCAGGCTATCGCGTGCTCATGACAGCTAGCATTGCACCGCAGCGAGGCATGGATCGATCCAGGCTTGGGGCACGCTCGCGTTTCGCGTCGCCGCCGGTCTCGACCCGGGACCGCGCACCGACGCGGCCTCACCCTCGACCCGACCCGCGCACGATCAGAACCCGGTCACGCAACGGGGAACAGGGAGAGCAGCGTCAATGACAGTCAGCATCCAGGAGTTGCTGCACGAAATGGTGCAGCGCGGGGCATCCGATATGCATATCCGGGCCGGCTCCGAGCCGGGGCTCCGCATCGATGGGCGCATCGTGCCGCAGCGCGATCGCGGCAAACTGACGCCTACCGAGAGCGCGGCGCTGTGCAAGGAGCTGATGTCGAACGACCAGTGGGAGCGCTTCTGCGCCGAGCACGACCTCGACTTCTCCTACGCGGTGAAGGATCTCGCGCGGTTCCGCATCAATGCGCTGACGCAGCGCGGCTCGATGGGGCTGGTGATCCGGCAGATCCCCGACTCCATCCCGAATCACCGATCGCTCGGCCTGCCGCAGATCTGTCTCGATTTGGCGGCCAAGCCGCGCGGGCTCGTGCTGGTCACCGGGCCGACCGGCTCGGGCAAGTCGACGACGCTGGCGGCGTTGATCGACTACATCAACGAGACCGAAGAAGGTCACATCCTCACCATGGAGGATCCGCTGGAGTTCGTGCACTTCGACAAGAAGTCGTTCATCACGCAGCGGCAGATCGGCCAGGATTGCGCGTCGTTCCGCGAGGGGCTGCGCCGCGCGTTGCGGCAAGACCCCGACGTGATCCTGATCGGCGAGATGCGCGACCTCGAGACCATCTCGATGGCGATCTCCGCGGCGGAGACCGGCCACCTGGTGTTCGGCACGCTGCACACGACCAGCGCGATCTCGACCGTCGACCGCATCGTCGACGTGTTCCCGACCGACGCGCAGCAACAGGTGCGCGTGCAGCTCTCGGGCACCCTGCAGGGCGTGATCTCGCAGACCCTGGTGCCAAAGATCGGCGGCGGCCGCGTCGCCGCGCGCGAGATCCTGGTGGCGACTGACGCGGTGCGATCGTTGGTGCGCGAGGCGAAGTCGGCGCAGATGCTGAACCTGATGCAAACCGGCCGCGGCGTGGGGATGAGCACCTTGGAAGACGAGCTGTACCGCCTGCACCAGGAGGGCCTGATCACCGCTGACGACGCGGTGAGCAAGGCCAACCGACCCGAGGACGTGAAGCGCCGCCTCGCCGACCCGTCGCGTCCGCCGGTCGCCAATCCGACGACCGCGGCCAAACCCGCGACGTCCGCTTGGTCGGCCGCGCCCGCGGCGGCCAGCGCTTCGGCCGGCAAGCCGATCAGCGTCGCGGCATTGCGCGCCAGCGCGCAGCGCCTGCGCACCTGAGCGCGGTCGTCGACGCCTAGCCCTGGCATGCACTTGGCGGTCGAGCGCTGACTGCCGGCAACCCCGTGGCATGGCACAAATGCCACGCGCGCCGGCGTCGCGCCGCGTCATGATTCCGGCGTCGCCGGTGTCTCGTCGACACGGCGCGAGTCTTCTTCGCACATTGCCATGACCAACACATTCGCGTTGTCCGCCCCGTTCCTACTCTTCTTGGCCGCGGTCTCGGCGCAGGACCTCAAAGTCGGTGACCCCGCCCCGTCGCTCTCGGTCGCCAAGTGGGTGAAGGGCGACCCGGTCGAGAAGTTCGCCGCCGACAAGATCTACGTCGTCGAGTTCTGGGCCACGTGGTGCGGCCCGTGCATCCAGAGCATGCCGCACCTGAGCCACCTGCAAAGCACGCACGGCAAGGACGGCCTCACCATCGTCGGTGTCACGAGCCAAGACCCGAACAACTCGCTGGCCGCAGTGGAAACGATGGTGAAGGACAAGGGCGCCGGGATGGGTTACACCGTGGCCTGGGACGACGGCCGCAAGACCAGCGACGCCTACTTGCGCGCCGCCAAGCGCAATGGCATCCCGTGCTCGTTCGTCGTCGACAAGGCAGGCAAGGTCGCCTACATCGGGCACCCGATGTGGCTCGACATCCCGCTCGCCGGCGTGATGGCCGGCAACTGGGATCCGATCAAGGGCAAGGATCAGATCGCCGCCACCGAGAAGAGGGTCAGCGAAGTGATGCGTGGGCTGAATGAGGCCCCGGAGAAAAACGAGCCCGCGGCGGAAGCGCTGATCAAGCAGCACCCGTTCCTCGCCGACATGATCGAGGGCGCGGAGTTCAACGGCTGGCTCACTGCGAAGAATCACGACAAGGCGTACGCGCTCGGCGGCAGGTTGGTCGACGCGGCGATCGCGGCGAAGGACGAAGCCAAGCTGAACGAGATCGCCTGGACGATCGTCGACCCGGAGGGCAAGGTCGAGAAGCGCGATCTCGAGCTGGCGCAACGCGCCGCCGAGAAGGCCGTCGAGATCACCAAGTCGAAGGACGCGAACGTGCTCGACACGCTGGCGCGCGTGCACTTCTGGAAGAAGGACGTCAAGAAGGCCATCGAGCTGCAGACGCAAGCGGTCGCCATCGACGGCCGCGCCGACATCAAGAAGTCGCTGACTGAGTACCGGAAGGCGTTGGAAGCCGGCGGCGAGAAGAAGGCCGAGGAAGCCAGCGGCAAGAAGTGATCGCGACCTTGGTGTGAGACCTCGGCGTCACGCTCTCCGTGCCAGCGCGGGCGTGACGTTGGGCGCCTTGATCTCGGCGTAACCCCGCGCAGCGCTCGGTGGCTCAGTTCATGCGTGGAGCAATCCAGGGATCGTTGCCGCTTCGGTGTTGGCGCTGGCCTAACAACCGCGCTTCGCCCATTCGAGCACGAGCTGGATCTGCCGTAGGCGCTGCGGACGGGCGCTCGGATTCTCTTCGTCGCGGAACCAGCCGAGCGCGAGACTCAGCTCGTGGAACCGCACCTCGCGTGGCGTGATGGCGCGTGCGGAAGACTCGCAGTAGGCGCGGAGCAACCTGTCGAAGCCGTCGGCGATCTGGAACGGATGGCGCACGCCGCGCGTCACGATCGCGAGGTCGTACGCCGGATCGCCGCGCAGCGCGTACTCCCAGTCGATGAGCGCGGGCCGTGCGTCGGGTGCGTTCGGCATCGGCAGCAGAATGTTCTGCCCGAGCAAGTCGCCATGCAGCAGCGAGGCCGGTTCGTCGGGCGGGAGGTGCTCGCGTAACCAGGCCAAGGCGTCGCCAACGCGGGCGTCGGCCGCGCGCTCGAGCATCGCGAGACTCGCCACCTGCGCAACGCCATGGTCGCGTCGCGTGGCGTGACCCGCGAGTTCGCCCAGGATCTCGACGGGCACCGCATGGATGGCCGCGGCCAACTCGGCCACCATCGTCCAGGGACGAACACGCGGCATACGACCGGCGCGCAGATCGACGGGGATGCCGTCGAGGAACTCGCGCACCAGGGCCGGCCCCCGCGTCGTCGGTAGCACGGCGATCGGTCGCGGAATCCGCATCGGCAGCTCGATCGCGGTGAGGCGCGCGAGCAGTGGGGCCTCGCGCCGCGTCCGATCCGCCAGGTCCGCGCTTGCCTGGCGGGGCAAGAGCACGACCAGGTCTGCGCTGGCGCGGGCTGTCCGCACCCGGGCGACGAAGGCGTCGCGCGACAAGCCCTGTCCGAGCTTGGTGACCCGTCCTACTTCCACGTCCAGCCCGTCGCCCTGCGTCATCGCCGCCCGCAACAAGCGCTTGGCGCGCACCCAAGCCTGCTCGTGGCACTCGTCCTCCAGCGCGGCGGTGTACTCGCGGAGCGTCAGGCCGTACGGCGCGCCGCCCTCTGTCTCGCCAACCACAAAGTACAGCTCGCCGCCGTACTCAGTCAACTCCGAGCGATCGAGGTCGGGCTCGTCGTCGCGCGCGAACCGGCTGCGTCTTCGCTTCGCCATCGCGATGGGTCAAGTGTAAGCGACGGCACGCCGGACGCGGGCCGGACTTTGGAGTGGACACCGACCTGCACACTGGACGAAACGTCGGGTTGGTAGAGAAGCGGAAGTTACCGGCGAGCGGCCAAACGAACTCCGGCTCAGTCGCCCAGTCGCAACACCACCTGGGCGCTCAAGGCGAACCCGATCGGGGCCGACGCGGCGAGGACGCCGGCCTGGGCAAACAAGACGACGCCGTTCAAGTCCGAGGTCGGTGGCAACGGCAAAGGCACGGTCGCAAAGCCGGCTCCGCTCGACAGCAGCGTGGGGCACGCGATCACGCGGTTCGCGTCCACCAGGAGGTTGCAACCGGGATAGAGGCGTAGGTTCACCGATCCCGTGCTGACGACGATGGCCAGCGCTGCACTAGGGTTGGTGTAGACGTCGAGCGCGAACCCGCGCACCCCGAGCTGCGGCCGGGTGTTCGGCGACAGGCGTAGTTCTCGACCGGCGACCGGGCATCCGGGCCCGACGCCGCTTGCGTCTGCCGGATGACGCGAGAGCACCCAGGTGTCTCCGGCCGCGAACACCAGCCGGTCGCGCCATGACTCGCAAGCGAGCGATCCGTTGCGTAGGTAGGGAATCACGCCGATCGGGATGAAGGGCGTCCATGCGCGACCATCCCATTCCCACGTGTCCGTTGCGGTCCCCCCGTTCTGCACCCCCGCGAGCACGACTCGCTGGCGCGCTTCGTCGAAGGCCATGTGCGCCTGGCCCCAGAGCGGGCCGCCGGCGGCGCGCAGCGACCACGCGCTGCCGTCCCATTCCCAGGTGTCCAGCAAGGGTTGCAACACCCCGCCGGAACCCTGACCTCCGTACAGGACCACGCGTTGGCGAGCACGATCGTAGGCCATCGCGTGCGCGCGACGGGCACTCGGAGCGACCGCCAAGCTGCGTTGTGTCCAAAGCGTGCCGTCCCACTCCCAGTGATCGGCGAGCACGAACGCACCCGAACCCGAGCCGCCGAACAGCACCGTGCGCGCCCGCGCCGCGTCGAACACCATCGTCGACCAATAGCGCGGTGACGGGCCATTGGGCAGCGTCACGTCGTGCCAGTCATTCCCGTCCCACTCCCACGTATCGTTGCGCTGCTGATAGCCGCCCCCGAACAACACGGTTCGGCCGCGACCGGCATCGAAGGCGAGCGCCGGAAACTCGCGCGGCGCCGGTTGGCGTGCCGGCCTGCGTTCGACCCACACGTCGTCGAACCACTCCCACGTGCTGGCCATCCCGGGCGTGAGGAACAAGGGATTGGCGAACATGACCAAGCGTCGGCGAAGGGTGTCAGCCACCATCGGGCCGAAACCACTCGGCGGCGTTGGCGGCGCTGCCTCCTCCCACGCGACGCCGTCCCAGTGCCACACCCCACCCCGGCGCGCCACGAGCACGACGCGTCCGACCACTGGATCGAACACCGCACCGATCGCTTGTGCTGCATCCGGCGATCGCGCGGGCCGGCGCTCCGTCCACAAGGTGCCGTCCCATTCCCAGGTTTCGTTCACGTAGCCCTGTGCGGTGCTACCGCCGAACAGAACGACGCAGCGTCGATTGCGGTCGTATGCGAGGACAGCGCGCTGGCGAGGCGAGGGTGCGACGGACGGGGAATGCGACGTCCAGCGCACGCCGTCCCACGTCCATGTTTCGCCGAGCAACGACGATGCAGCGTTGCGTCCGCCGAACATCACGCTCACGCCGCGGGCGGCGTCGAACGCCATCACGTGCCCGGCGCGGGCGGACGGGCCGCTCGTCGATCGGTTGATCCAGTTGGCACCGTCCCACTCCCAGAAGTCGCCGAAGGTCGTCTGTCCTTGACCGCCAAACAAGTAGGTTCGGCCGCGTGTCACATCCCACACCAGCGTGTGCTCACTGCGGGGCGCCAGACCCAAGTTGGGGATGACGGAACTCCACTGGCCCCCGCGCCACAAACTGACATGGTTGGATCCGTCGCCGCCGAACAGGATCACACCCTGGCTCACGCGGTCATAGGCCATGGCCGCGCGCTGGCGCGGCCCCACCGATCCGGTGGTCTGCACCCAACCGTCTCTGGTCCACGACCAGGTCGTGCCGTCGTAGGCAAGGACACGCTGCGTCGTCGGGTCGTAGGTCACTGCGGCCTCGAGCAACTGAGGGTGCGGCTTCCGCACCCAGGTCAGTTGCGCGGGCAAACTGAGCGCGATCGCCCACGTGATGACGGAGACGCGACGAAGCTCGTGCATGATCGATCCGGCCCAGATAGTCGCGACGATCGAGGGCGTAACCGGCCGGCCTCGACCGCGGCGCCCATCGCGGCCTTGGGCCGCAACGGTTGCTCGGGCGTCGCGACCCCGCGCTTCGCCGTCGTTCGACAGCGCGCGCGACCTCGACGCGCTCGCGCTCGAGTATCCGTTGTTCGCGAAGCCACTGTTCGAAGGCTCCAGCATGGGCATCCGCAGGAACTCGAAGATCGACAGCCAGGGGTCGTTGCGCGAGCGTGTCGGCACGCTCCTCGACCACTACCGCGAGCCCGTCCTGATCGAGGAGTTCTGCTCGGGGGCGGAGTTCACGGTCGCGATCCTGGGGCAGGGTGCGACCGCGCGCGTGGTCGGAGCGATGGAGATCGCGCCCAGGCAGGTCGCGACCGCCGACTTCGTGTACTCGCTCGGGCTGCGTTGCAGCCGTCGCACGCTCGATCGTGACGAGTTGACGCAAACGATGGGTCGCGCTGCTCGTCGAATGCCGCGGCTTGCCGCGCTCGTGACGACCACCCTTTCACTCTGCGGTCCGTTGACACTGGCTCGGTGCTTCGCTTCAGGCGTTGCTGTAGTTCGCTCGGTTGGTGAGCAGGAGCCCGCCCTGCAGCGTCCCCGACACGCCTTGCCACACCCAGTTGGCGCCGCGCAGGCTGGGGTTGTTCGGGACAGGCACGTTGAGCGTGAGGTGGCCGGTCGCGCCGATCGTGGAGGCGAGGATGTGCAGCATCCGCGTCGGATCGAGACCGAGATCGCCGCCGAACATCGGCAGGGGCAGCAGGTCGGCCGGCTGGCCGACGAACAGGGCCGCGAGGTCGCCGACCGGCGCGAACAGGTCGAGGGGCACGACGCCGCCCGGAGGAGCACCTAGCGCGCGCAGCGCCGGCAGGCGCAGCGTCTGCACGGCGATCGTGCCTTCGATCGGCGGCGCCGTGAGGTATGGCGTCAACACGACGTTCGGGTCGATGCGCAGGCTGCCCAGCGTGCCGCGCAGCGCCGGCGCCGGGATCGTGGTGCCGGTCCCCGCGATCAGCCGGCAGCTCGCCGCGTCACCGGCGATGCGCAGTGTGCTGCCGTTGGCGATCAATGCCGGTCTGGGCGGCGGGGTCTGGGCGGCGACGAAGCCGTTGCCGCCGCGCAGTTGGCTGTTGGTCACCTCGAGCTTGCCGCCGGTGATGTTCACGGCCGGCTGCGACGCCTGGATCGTGAAGGTCAACACCGCGTTGCCCCCCGTCAGCGCCGAGTCGGTCACGTGCACCGTGCTCGCGGACGCGGTCACCGCGGGGTAGCCCGTCACCGTCCCTTGCTGCACGGTCACCAGCGCACTGTTCACGATCTCGATCGCCGGGGTGTTGTACGTGAGCTGACCCGAGGGCGGCGACAGTCGCAGGCGGTCCAACAGCACGCGACCCGCGCAGTTGCGCACGCGCACTTGCGGCTGGACGCTGCTGCTGTTGAAACCATGCAGCACGAAGTCGCGGCCGGCAGGCAGGCCCGACACCTCGATTGCCGGGGCAGACCACGCGCCGCTGTCGCCGAGGATCGTCAGCGCCTTGCCGGTGCTCACCGCCGAGTAGCTGCCCGGGCGGACCCAGATCTGGTCGCCGTCGGCGGCGGCCGCGATCGCCGGCGGCAGGTTGGTGAAGTTCGTTCCCGCGCCGTTGGCCGCGTCGACGATCCAGACGCGACCCTGCGCCGAGACGCCGAGTGCCGCGAACGCGCAGGCGCCAGCACGGACCAGGCGATGCATGATGGGAAGGCGATGAACAGGAGTTCCCGGACGGAAGGTAGTGAACATTGGTCGTGTCGGGCGTGGTCTTTGGTTCTCGAGAGGGGGAACGCCCCGCTGCAAGCACTACAGATGCCAGGCGACAAGCGGCGTGACGCGGAATCTGGCGGCCGTCGCTTGCAGACGGCACGGGACAGGAGCGAGACAGTGGTGCAGCGACGGCACGTTCGGCAGCGTTCGCGATTTCCACGAACTCAGCGGTTCCGCAGCGCGAGGCCAGCTTGATTCTGGCCCAGTTGCGCGAGATGCGTCCGCCGGCAAGCCGATCAGCGTCGCGGCATTGCGTGCCAGCGCGCCGCGCCTCGCGGACGCACCGGATCGCAACGCCTCGCGCGTGCCGCGGCGCCGGGGCCGCGTTGCCAAGGTCCGTCGCGACGCCGACGGCGCCGAGCGCAGTCGCGTCATCCGCTGATCGGGCACGCCGTTCCCCACTGTCGTTGCAAAGCTCGCGGCACGCGCTCTCGAAGGCGTCCCCGCGGCAAGGTATAAGGCGAGCATGACTGCCTTTGCCGACAGCAAGCCGCCGCTGACCTCCGCGCAGGCGATGGCCGAGGCCAACCGCTGCTTGTTCTGCAGCGACGCGCCGTGCATGCAGGCGTGTCCGACGCAGATCGACGTGGCGCAGTTCATCCGCAAGATCGCCACCGACAACTTGCACGGCTCGGCGCGCACGATCTTTGCCGCCAACATCCTTGGCGCGTCGTGCGCCCGCGTCTGTCCGGTCGAAGTGCTGTGCGCCGGTGCGTGCGTGCTCAATCACCAGGGCCGCGAGCCGATCGCGATCGGCCGGCTGCAGCGTTTTGCCACCGACGCCGCGGCGGCGCACGGCTGGCGCTACTTCGAGGCCGGCAAAGACACCGGCAGGTCCGTCGCTTTGCTCGGCGGCGGCCCGGCGTCGCTGGCGTGCGCGCACGAGCTGCGGCGCGCGGGCCATCGGTGCACCATCTACGAGCAGGGCGCGAGTCTCGGTGGGCTCAACGTCACCGGCGTCGCGTCGTACAAGATGTCATCCGAGCGCGGGCGCGAAGAGGCCCAATGGATCCTCGGCATCGGCGGCATCGACGTGAAGACGCGCTGCACCGTCGGCCGCGACGTGTCGTTGGCGCAGCTAGAACGGCAGCACGACGCGGTGTTCGTCGGCATCGGCCTCGGCGCCGACGCCGGCATGCACTTGCCCGGCGAGTCGCTCGCTGGGGTGCACGGCGCGGTCGCGTGGATCGAGCAGCTCAAGCTGGGCCGCGTCGACACGGCGGGGGCGCGCGCCTGCGTCGTGGTCGGCGGCGGCAACACGGCGATCGATGCGGTGCGCGCGGCGAAGGCGCTCGGCATCGACGATGTGACGCTGCTCTACCGCGGCACGCAGGCGGGCATGAGCGGCTACGCGCACGAGTGGGAGGCCGCGGTGCTGGAAGGCGTGCGCGCCGAGTGGTGTGCGATGCCGACGGCGTTCGACGGCGCGCACCGCGTGGCGCGCGTGCAGTGCGTGCGCACCGACAGCAAGAAGCAACCGATCGCCGGGTCGGCCTTCAACCTGCCCGCGGACCTGGTGCTGATCGCGATCGGCCAGGGCACGCTCGGTCAGCAGCTCGCGCCGCTCGAAGGCATCAAGACCGAGCGCGGTCGCTTGATCGTCGACGCCCACGGGCGGCTCGGGCGCAAGGGTTGGTTCGCGGGCGGCGACTGCAGCAACGGTGGCAAAGAAGTCGTCAACGCGGCGGCCGAGGGCAAGACGGCGGCCCACGCGATCGACGCCTATCTGCGCGGAGGCAGCAAGTGACCGACCTGTCCGCAAACACCGGCGGCATCAAGTCGCCGAACCCGTTCTGGCTGGCGTCGGCGCCGCCGACCAACTCGGCGGCGCAGGTGCAGCGCGCCTTCGATGCCGGTTGGGGCGGCGCGGTGTGGAAGACGCTGGGCATCCCGATCCAGAACGTGTCGAGCCGCTTTGGCGCGCTGAATGCGCGCGGCGTACCGGCGCTGGGCTTCAACAACATCGAGCTGATCACCGACCGGCCGCTGGCCACGAACTTCAAGGAGATCGCCGAGACCAAGCGCAAGTACCCGGCGCACGCCTTGGTGGTGTCGCTGATGGTGGAGACCAAGGCAGAGTGGCAGGACATCATCAAGCGCGCATGCGACGCGGGCGCTGATGGGCTGGAGCTGAACTTCGGCTGCCCGCACGGCATGTGCGAGCGCGGCATGGGCTCAGCGGTCGGCCAGGAGCCGCGGGTCAATCAGGAGATCACGTCGTGGGCGGTCGAGTACGCGAAGGTGCCGGTGCTGGTGAAGCTGACGCCGAACGTGTCGGACATCCTGCCGCACGGTCTGGCAGCGCAGCGCGGTGGGGCGCACGGCATCTCGTTGATCAACACGATCAAGAGCATCGTCGGCGTCGACGTCGAGAACTTCCGGCTCGACCCGCACGTCGCCGGCCGCGGCACCAACGGCGGCTACTGCGGCGCGGCGGTGAAGCCGATCGCCTTGCACATGGTGAGCCAGCTGGCGCACAGCCAAGAGTTCAAGCTGCCGATCTCCGGCATCGGTGGCATCTGCAACTGGAGGGACGCGGTCGAGTTCATCCTGCTGGGCTCGTCGTCGGTGCAGGTGTGCACCGAGGTGATGCTGCGCGGCTATCGCGTGGTCGAGGACATGATCGAGGGCCTCACGCAGTACATGCGCCGGCACAAGTTCGAGCGCCTCGACGCGATGGTGGGCAAGGTGCTGCCGAGCTTCACCGACTGGGGCAACCTCGATCTCAACTACGAGACCGTGGCCAAGATCGACGCCACGACCTGCATCGGCTGCCAACTGTGTCTGGTCGCCTGCATGGACGGCGCGCACCAGTGCATTCATCCGGCGGCCGACCCGACGGTGCGCGTGCCAGTAGTCGACGAGGCCGAGTGCGTCGGCTGCAACCTGTGCCAGATCGTCTGCCCGGTGCCGGGCTGCATCACGATGGCGACGGTCGACAACGGCTTTGCGCCGACCACCTGGAACCAGCACGAGCACGACGGCATGCCGTTGCGGCCGAAGAAGGGTTCGCACTGAGTTCCACAGCCGAGAGCGGTAGCGCCGATGCCTCCCCCTTGGTTGGATCTGCCTCACGTCTGGAATGTGATCTCCAGAGCGTGCGAGGCCGAGAGCCCGAACGGCGGGCATGGCGGCGGCGCGGTTGGACCGACCCAGATGAACTGCGTGTTGAGCTTCTGCCCGACCGCAGAGGTGTTGTTGGGGATCGGGAGGGCGAACTCGCACGCGCCCCGCGCATCGCTGGTCGCGCCCATGGGCACGAAGAACGCGCTGGTCGGGTTGAGCCAGAGGTCGATGCCGATGATCGGGATCGGCGTGGTGAGTCCTGCTCCCGCCAGCACGAGCAGGCCGGGCGCGCTCGGTGGGGCGTTGCCACAGGTGATGGCGAAGGTCGCGTTGCCGACGCGCGGGAGCGAGGTGACATAGGTCGCGAGAGGGCCGGTGCAGCCGGGGCTCGAGCGGCCGAAGGCCGTGACGCCGGTGGGGAGGAGGTCGAGGCGGGTGATGAAGGCGTCGCCGCCGCCGTTGTACGTGGTGTCGAAGCTGCCGGGCGTCGTCGGGAAGTCGGGCAACAGTGTCGTCCATCCCGCGACCGTGGCCGCACCCTGCGAGTCCAGGACAAGGGCATAGGCCTGATCCTCGCCCGTCCCCCCGAGGAACGTCGAGTAGACGAGGCTCGACCCCGTCGGCGACAGCCGTGTGACGAAGGCGTCGCGGAAGAGGTTGTACGTGGTGTCGAAGCTGCCAGGCGTCGTCGGGAAGTCGGTGGACAAGGTAAAC
>JANPER010000119.1:0-18710 GCA_031423015.1 Planctomycetota bacterium
CGAACAAAAACGCAAAAGGCCCCTTCGCCGACGACTGCTGTTTGCCGGCGTGCTCGTGCTGGCGTTTTGGCTGGTCGTCGAGCTGATCGCATTCGTCGCGTGCTTCGCCGTGCACGGCGAGCGCTTCTCGTTCGCGCGCACACACGCGGCGCAGGCGGCGCGCGCGCGCACGACGGATGCGCAAGGCCCGGCGCCCACCAGCACGTTCCAAGACAGCGGCGGCGACACCTGCATTCACCCGTACCTCGGCTTCGTCGCCAACCGCGACACCGACGACCAGATGCTGATGCCAGCGCGCGGCTTCGCGGTGAACGGCTTCGGCTTTGTCGATCGGCGCGATCCGGTGCAGCTGCGACAACCCGGCAAGGTACTGATCGGCATCTTTGGCGGCTCGGTCGCGGCATTTTTTGGCGAAGAGGGGGTCGATGAACTGGCGCTGCGCCTGCGCGCGCACCCCGCGTTCGCCGACAAGCGGATCGAGTTCGTGCGCCTTGGCCTTGGTGGCTTCAAACAACCGCAGCAACTCCTGGCGCTCACCTACCTGCAATCGCTCGGTGGCGAACTCGACCTCGCCATCAACCTGGACGGCTTCAACGAAGCGACGCTGGGGCCGATCGAGAACATGCCGCGCGGTGTGCCGGGGTTCTATCCGCGCAATTGGTCGCTGCTGGCGGAGCACGCACCCGACCCGGCGCAGCGCCGCTTGATCGGCCGGGCCACGGTCCTCGCCGACACCCAGCGCAGCCTGGCGGGCGGGTTTGCGGGCGGCTTCTGGCGCTGGTCGATCGCCGCCAACCTCGCGTGGGACAGCGTCGATCGCTGGCTCGATCGCGCGCTGGGAGCCCAGCTGCTCGCGTTGCAGGCCATCAAGCGCACCGACCTGCCCTTTCACATCACGGGACCCGGCGTGAGCGCCGCCGATAGCGACGACGCGTGGTCGGACGACAGCGTAGCCACCTGGGCGCGCTGTTCGCAGGCGATGGCCAAGCTCTGCGCGACACACGGCGTGGGCTACTTCCACTTCCTGCAACCCAACCAGTACTTCAGCGACAGCAAGCCGCTCACCAAAGACGAACTGCGCCGGGCGTTCGACGCGGACAGTCGCTACCGGCCGTGGATCGAGCGCACGTATCCCAAGATGCGCGCGGCTGGCGAGCAGTTGGCGCGCGACGGCGTGCGCTTCGACGATCTCACGCAGTTGTTTGCGACCGAGACCGACACCGTCTACATCGACAATTGCTGCCACTTCAACACCGCCGGCAACCGGCGCATCGCTCAGGCGATCGCCGCCGCGATCCTGCGCGATGCGAGCGACGCCGACCCAACCCGCGGGCCGCTCACGGCCCTGCGCGTGGAACCGAGCGCGCCGCACCTCGCCCGCCCGTTCGCCCGCCTGGAGCTTGCGGTGTTCGGCACCCGCCAAGACGGCCCAGAAGCGAACGTGACCTACGCGCGTACGACCTACACCAGCAGTGACCCTGTGGTCGTCAGCGTCGATGCGTACGGCACGCTCACGGCGCGTTCCGACGGCGACGCGCGCATCACCGTGCGCAGCGGCGACGTACAGGTCGAGGTGCCGGTCAGCGTCCGTTTCGCCCGCGTCATCGACCTCGGCGGCGGCTTCGCGCCGCGCCCGCTGCGCCAGCCGCTGCTGCACGCCATCGAGCGCAACGGCAAAGTGACCCTGCGGGTGACGCCGCCAGGCGAAGGAGTGTTGGGCGCGGCGAGCTTCACCATCGAGCCCTCACCGCGAGCGTTCTGCGGCGGCCAAGTGTTCGTGCCGCTGCATGGTGTGCAAGTTTCCGCGCTTGGCGCCAGCTCGAGCGAACTGCTGCTCGACATGCGGTCACCCGACCCCATGCGCAAGACGGTCTACGTGCAGGCGGTGTATCGGGTCAGCGATGAGGTGTGCGGGTTCGCCATCAGCAACGCGCTGGCGATCACGCAGTGAGCTGAGAATCGGCCGGCTCAGCTATTTGCTGAGCCAGGCTTTCCAAGCCGCCTCGATCACCAGCCAGTCCTTCTGCGCGAAGCCAGCGACCTCCTTGTTCACCGTGTCGAGGATGAAGCGCCGCATCTCCTTGTTCTTCTTCGCCTCCGCCTTGGCCTGCTCCTCGGCTTCGGCCCCCGTCTTGACCTCCTTCTCGACGTCCGGGTTCTGCGTCTTCCATTGCTCGCCGGCCTTGACCGTGGCGACCAAGTAGCGCGACATGAACTTGGCGAGCGGCTTGATGCGCTCGGCATCCTTGCTCTCGAGGAAGCGGATCAACGAGCCCAACTGCGCCGCCATCCGCTCGGCCAACTGCCGGTCCCTGGGCATGTCATCGCCAGCGGTGTGGATCAGGTCGAAAAACGTCCGCGCCGCCTTGTCGCGCGTCACCTCGCGAATGATCGCCTTCTCGCGGTTCGCCGACTTGAACACCAAGCGCTTGCCAGCGACCTCACCCGACGACAGATAGTTGGCGAGACCCGTCGACAGCCAGGTCGGGACGAAGGCGCAGGCGTGAGGATCCTTGCCGTAGAAGTAGTTGTTGGCGAGGCCGCCGATGAGTCCCAACTGGCCGCCCGCGGCGCCCAAGTCCTCGTCTCTGAAGTCGACGACCTCGACGCTCTTCGTGTTGAACGAGTCGCCTTCGTTCACCCCCTTGAGGTACGAGTCGAACTCGGCTTTGTCGCGGCAGATCCGGATCGTGCCGGCCATGACGTAGTCGTCGCTCAGGTCGCCAAAGCGCTTGTCGAGCCAGTCCCACGTGGCCTCGGCGACGTCGAGCACGAGCGCGTTGTATTTGGGGTTGGAGTGCGACAGCACGACGAAGCGCTTCGCGGTGGCGACTTCCCAGTCGGCCGGGGGACTGCTCGCGATCGCTTGGCGTTGTTGCGCTTCGAGCTGCTCGCGCACCTTGTGCCGCGCCGCCTTCTGCATCGCCTGCCACGCGGCACGATCGCTGAGCCAGAGCGGCTTCTCGTTCGTGCCAGGAGTCGCGATCGAGACCGTCGTGGGCGTCAGGAACTTGAAGGTCTTGAGGCTCTGCTCGAAGTCACCGACGTCGGACTTGAAGTGGTCGCTGAGCTGGCTGAACTCGAGCGCCACCGTCGTTCCATCCGCCTTGCGCTGATAGACCCAGCACAGGTACTTCAGCACCGAGTCCTTCTCGCCGGTGCGCGGCGTGACGAACTCCAGCTTGGTCACCGGCCCATCGGCCAGGCTCTCCGTCTTCTCCGAGTCTGCGACGTAGCTGAGCCCGGAAGACTTGAGGCCATCGACGAACCAGTCCTTGTAGTTCGTCTGCGGCTTGGACTCGTCGCCTCCCTTCGGCGACTCGGCCGGCTCCGCGCCGCCTTTGTGACCCGGGAACGACATGATGCGCAGGTGCGCGCGATACGGGATCTCCTTGGTCTTGCCGACGCGCTCGTTGGCCGCCACGTACGTGCCGACCACCCACTTCTCGCTGCTGTCGACCGGCAACGGCGTCCACTTGTCGGGCACCTTCACGCGGAAACCGATGCTCGCGTCCTCGTGCGTGCCGTTGCTGAACTTGGCCTGCGCCGAGCCCGCGACGGCGAGCGCGATCGAGAGGAGGGCGGGGAAGAACGTGCGAGGACTTGGCATGGCGGCGACCTGGGGATGCAAACTCGGTGGCTCGTGCCTCGAGCGAGCGGGGAACCGTACCCCGCTAGCCGCCGCGGTCCAGTCCGTGCCATCGGCGCAAAGCCGCCCCGGCCCGCGGGACCCCGCGTTGGGCCATTGCGCGCCCCCCACGCGCATGCACGATGGCCGACCCGCGGGCAGACTTCTCGCAGTCCCACCATGCGTCCCGCCTTCGCTCGCTTCGAGTTCCCCGCTGCGCTCGACACCGAGACGCAGGCGCAATGGCCGTTGGCGGCGACCGCGCAGCACGTCGTGCTGACGCAGCTCCGACGCTTGCTGTCGCTACGCGACGCAGCGTGGCACGGCGAGGCCGACGCGGTGCGGCGCCTTCGCGTGGCGACGCGTCGCGCGCGCACCGCGCTGGCTGACTTTGCCGCGTTGTGGGATCCTTCCCAGGTGCGCGCCGCACGCCGCGCGCTCGGCCGACTCGCGGCGCAGCTGGGCAAAGGCCGCGACCTCGACGTCGCGCTCGCGCTGGTCGACGTCGAGATCGGCGACCGACAAGACGCGCCCGCGTTGCTCGCCGCGCGCGACGCGTTGCGCCGCCGCCGCCACGAAGTACAATCGCATGTGCACGGCGCGCTGCGCGCGTTCGAGCTGGCCGGTTGGCCCGCGCGCCTGGTCACCCACTTTGCAGGTCAGCCGCTCGACCTGTGGCGCTTCGTCGACGTTCAAGAACTCCTGCGCCCAACTCCTACGCCATGACGAAGGCTCGCCCACTCGCTGATCTCGACGCGGGCGCCGCGACCTCGACGCAAAGTCAGCGCTTGCTGACCGCGCGCTCAGACGAGCTGCTCGCCTTGGCCACCGCCGTGCGCGACCCCAGCAACGTCGAGGCGCTGCACAACCTGCGCATCGCCGGCAAGCGCCTGCGCTACGCGTTGGCCGGCTTCGCGCCCTGCCTGGGCGCCGAACTCCCCGCGACCTTGCGCCAGCTCGAAGACCTCCAGGATCGCCTCGGCGCGATCCGCGACCTCGACGTCAGCAGCGGCCTCCTGCGCGACGAGCTGCGCCTGGCTATCCGCCGCCTGCGCGCCACGCGCAAACGCCTCGATGCCCACCAAGGCGCGACCGAAGCGCTCGCCGACGACGCCGTCGCACTCGCCCGCGCCCTGCGCCAGGGTGAAGCCATCGGCCTGGTCGAACTCGTGGGCCAGTTCGCGCAGCGCCGCCGCACGCTCTTCGTCGAGTTCCTGCTGTTCTGGGACGAGTTGCTTGCGGGTGGCTTTGTCGCGCAAACCTGCCGACTGGTCGAGTCGGACGAATGTGTCAGACACATTCGTCCTGGTCGCGCTCACAAAAGCCCGTACATCCGACCGTCGTAGCACAGCAACAGCAACTCACCGTCCGGCAGCTCAGCGAACGAAGCCACCTGCTTGGCCTTGGCCTCGGCGATGCGCTTCGTCACGTGCTTGCCGCCTTCGCGATCCTCCTTCACCGCCCACACGTGGCCGGTCACGAAGTCGGCGTACACGAACCAACCCAGCAGACCAGGGTGCCGTTTGCCACGATAGACGTAGCCGCCGGTGATCGAGTAGCCATCGGGGCGCGGGTAGTAGGCGACGGGCTCGATGAACTTCTGCTTCGCCGCGGCTTGGTCCTGGGCACGCGCCTGCGCGTCCATCTTCTTTTGCGGCGGGAACTCCATGTGCGCCTCGCGGATGTTCCAGCCGTAGTTGCCGCCCTTGACGATGCGGTCGACCTCTTCCCACAAGTTCTGGCCGACGTCGCCACACCACAGGTCGCCAGTCGCTCGGTCGAAGCTGATGCGCCAGGGATTGCGCAGGCCATACGCCCAGATCTCACCGCGCACGCCCTCGCCCTGGTCGACAAACGGATTGTCCACCGGCACCGCATAGGGCTTCTCGGCGGTCGCGCCGCGCACGTCGATGCGCAGCACCTTGCCGAGGAGCGCCTTGAGATCCTGCCCATTCTTGAACGGATCGTCCGCGGCGCCGCCGTCGCCGAGCGCGACGTAGAGCATGCCGTCGGGGCCAAACAGGATGGTGCCGCCGTTGTGATTGGCAAACGGTTGCGCCACCGTCATCACCTCGAACTCGGAGTCGCGTGGCGCCTGCGGTCCCGCCTCGCCGTCGATGACCTTCAGCCTGGCGATGACGCTGCGCTGCTTGCGCCGCGCCTCGCGATGCGAGTAGTAGATGTAGACGAAGCGGTTCTTGGCGAAGTCGGGGTCGAACGCGAAGCCGAGCAGGCCCTCTTCATTGTGGCCACCGTTCTCTGGGTGCAGCGTCTTGTGCGTCCAGTCGAGGAAGACCTGCCGCGACTTCGCACTCGCGTCGCGCGGCACGCGGTACACGTGGCCGAACTGCTCGACGACGTAGTAGTGGTCGGGGTCGCCGGTGTGGTGATCGAGATAGATCGGGCGCCGAAAAGCCTGCTGGCCAGGAAAGGCATCGACCAGCTTCAGCTCGGCCGCGACCTCCGCGCCCTCGGCTTGGCAAGCGAGAGGCGCCGCCAACAGCAGCATCAGGCAACACGTCGGGGAGTTTCGCATCGCGCGCCGTTCTAGACGACCAGCGCTCGAACGCAAACCGCGCGAACGCAAACCGCACAGTCAGTCATATGGCATCCGCATTCTGGACAGATCCACTGACACACGCGCGGCGCCGCCTACCTGCTGCAAGCCAGCCAGCCAGCCACGGCTGCGCTCACACCACGCGTTCCCCGACTGGCGCATGCAGGCCGAACCTGGCACGCTGCTTCCCTTTCGTCCCTGCCACAAGGGGACCTTCTCTCTCTGCACCAAACCAATGCTGCGTTGCTCGCTCGTTGTTGCCGTCGCACTCGCGACAGGCGTCTCTGCTCAGACCTACTTCACGGCCACGCTCGACGGCGCACAAGAAGTGCCGCCGGTCATCACCAGCGCGCGCGGTTGGGGCATCGTCTGCCTCGCCCCTGGCAACCAGGTCACCATCTTCTTGCACACACAAGGCCTCACCGCCACCGCGGCACACCTGCACGCGGCACCCGCCGGTTCGAATGGCGGTGTGATCGTCGGCCTTTCAACCACCAACGGCATCGACTGGACGGGCAGCGCCACGCTGTCGGCGGCGGACGCCGCTGCGCTGCAAAGCAGCGGCACCTACCTCAACGCCCACACCGCAGCGAATCCCGGCGGCGAGACCCGCGGCCAAGTCGTCGCGCCCGCGGTCACGCGCATCGGCGCCCTGCTCAGTGCCGCGCAGGAAGTTCCGCCCAACGGCAGCACCGCCACCGGCACCGGTGTCGCGTTCCTGCACGAGCCCGACAACCGCATCGTGTATTCGGTGCGCACCACGGGCCTGGTCAACGTCACCGCAGCGCACGTGCATCGCGCGCCGGCCGGCGTGAACGGCGGCGTGCTCGAAGGCCTGACCGGTGGCCCCAACGACTACTGCGGCGTCACGCGCCGACTCACCGCCGTCGAACTCGTGGCTGCCAAGGCTGACGGCCTCTACTTCAACGTGCACACCGCGGCCAACCCCGGCGGTGAGATCCGCGGCCAGATGCTGGTGAACGTCGGTGACCTCCGCTCCGCGCTCAGCGGTGCGCAGGAAGTGCCTCCCGTCGTCACCGCGGCGTTCGGCTCGGGCGCCTTCACCGTCAACCCGGACAACACGGTGTCGTATCAAGTCGCGACATCGGGCCTCACCGCGACGGCGGGACACATCCACCGCGCGCCCGCGGGCTCGAATGGCCCCGTGATCATCGGCTTTGCCGGCGGCCCCACCACCTTCAGCGGCGTGTCGACGGCGCAGTCTGCCGCGGCGTTGACCGATGGCCGCACCGGCCTGTGGTACTCGAACGTGCACACCGGCGCGAACCCCGGCGGCGAGGTTCGCGGCCAGGTGGGCATCGCCACGCTGCCGACGTCGTTCGGCGGGGCGTGCGCCAACAGCTCCGGCACCGTCTCGCAGATCGGTTCTGATGGCTTCCCCTGCGTCGGCACGTCGTTCGGCGTGACCCTGAGCGGCGCCGCCGCTGGCGCGCCTGCCATCATGACTCTCGGTGTAAGCCGCACGACTCTCTTCGGGCTGTCGCTGCCCCTCGAACTGTCCGTAGCCGGTGCCGCTGGCTGCTACTTGTTCCACGACTTCGTGGTGTCGGTGACCCTCGCGACCGACGCGATGGGCTGCGCCCGCCTACCGCTCACCGTGCCTCTGGTGCCGCCGCTGCGCGGTGGCCACGTGTACGCGCAGTGGCTCGTGGTCGACGCTGGCCTGCGCACCAGCAACGCGCTCGATCTGCTGGTGCAGTGAGCGTCAGCGCCGGCACCGGCACCGCGCCAGTCAGAAGCCCTTGGCCGAGAAGAAGTCGGCCGCCTTGGTGAGGTCGCCGGTCTGCAGGCCCAGCTTGAAGGCCTTCATGCGCTGCTCTGATGTGCCGTGCGTGAAGCTCTCGGGGCGCACGCTGCCGGTCGCCTCGCGTTGCAGCTTGTCGTCGCCCACCGCGGCAGCGGCGCCCATCGCTTCCTCGATGTCGCCTTGCTCCAGGATGTTGCGCAGCTTCTGCGCGTGATGTGCCCACACTCCGGCCAAGAAGTCGGCTTGCAGTTCGAGGCGCACCGACGCTTTGTTCTGCTCTTCCGCCGACCCGCGGCTGCGCATCTGATCCACCTTCGCCGAGTAGCCGAGCAGATTTTGTACATGGTGGCCCACCTCGTGCGCGATCACGTAGGCCTGCGCGAAGTCGCCGTGCGCGCCGAGCCGGTTCTTCATGGTGACGAAGAAGTTGGTGTCGAGATAAACGTGTCGGTCGCCGGGACAATAGAAGGGTCCGACCTGTGAACTCTGCGTGCCGCACGCGGTCCTCACCATGTCGTCGTAGAAGATCGTGACCGTCGGTACTTTGTAGGTCTCGCCCACCTGGCGGAAGACCTCGGTCCAGACGTCCTCGGTGCTGGCAACGACGACGCGCACGAACTTCTCCGCTTCCAACTGTTGCGGTGTCGCCTGCACCTGGCTGCTGCCCGCGCTCGCCGAACTGTCTGGGCTCCCTCCGAGCCCGCTCAGCAGCTGGCTCGGATCGAGGCCCAACAGCATGGCAATGACCACGAGGATCAAGGCACCACCACCCATCGCGCCGGCCTTCACCCCGCCGCCGCGGCCACGCCGGATTTCGACGTTTTCGCTTTCACGCTCACCTTGTACACGCATCGGGCAATCCTCGTCAGCTCGGGTCGGGGCACGACCGGACCCGGGCGGGCACGCGTCGTGGGCAAGTATCTTCGCGGACGTCGCGCGCCACGCAAGCCGCTGACCGTCCTGCCGCCTCGTCAGCCAGGCCGTGACGGCTACTTGTCTTCGGCCTTGATCACCGCCGCCATGTCGACGTCCCACTCCACCGTCTCGCCGTCCTTGATCGTGCGCGTGTAACGCTTCTCGGGCTTGTCCTTCTCGCTGATCACCACCGTGTAGGTGTCGGGCGCCACATTGCCGACCTCGCGCCAGCCGGAGTCGTCCTTGGTTTGCTGGTTGCCCATGAAGCGGCGGAACACCGAAGCCGCCGACATGCGCTGCGTCACCGGTCGACCCTGACCGTCGACGATCTGCACGTCGCCCGGCCGCAACATCGTGCCGTCGATGTTACGCACGCGGATCTTGAGCGTGGCGCCACGGATGAGCTTCAACTCGACGCTGGCCTCGCCATTCTCCGCCACCGCGATGTCGCGCACCGGCGCCGAGGTCTTGTCGCTCAGGTCGGCGGTGAACGTGTAGGTGCCCGGCGTCAGCCCCTCGACCACGAACGTTCCGTCGGCGCCCGACTTGCTCGGCCGGCGCTGCACGCCAAACATGTCCATGAGGTCGTTGCGCCGCTTGCGCTCGCCATCGAGCGCGTAGCCGATGTCGGCGCCGGCCACCGGCGCACCGTTGCCGTCGCGCACCATGCCACGCACCTTGCCGGCCAGCGGCAGCGTGATCTGCACGTTGTCGATCGGCGTGCGCCCGTCGATCGACAGCGGCGCGGTGCGCGCTTCGCCATACTTCTGGCTGCTGCCCCGGCTGTCCCGGCTGTCCCGGCCGCTGGCGGTCACGCGATAGGTGCCCTCGGGCAAGCGCGTGAGCTTGAAGTTGCCCTGCTCGTCGGTGCGCGCCCGATTGACGCCGTTGCGCAAGATCAGGCCGAGCAAGCCCTGCGGCTCATCGCCGCCGCCGCCCTCGACGCCGGCGCTCACGCTGATCCCGACCGCGGGCTGGCCCGCCGAGTCGAGCACGCGCCCGGCGATGAAGCTCTGCGGCAGGGTCAGATCGACGCGATACTCGGTCACGCCCTCGGGCACGTCGACCGACAGGTTCGCTTGCTCCGGCCGCTGGCTGAAGCGCACCACCTGGAAGAAGTAGCTGCCCGGCTTCACACCGATCAGCTCGTACTCGCCCTTGTTGTCGGTCGGCTTGGCGCGGATCCCCATGCCGAAGATGCCATCGCTGTCTTGGCCGAGTGCGGTGACCATCGCCCGCGTCACCAGCTCCTGCCCGTCGCGCACCGTGCCGAACACGCGCACGCTGTTCTCGGTCTCGTCTTCTATGTCCTTGCGCGCGACCTTGCCCTCTTCCACCGTCACCGTCTGCAAGCGCATGTTGCCGAGCAAGTCGTAGAGCAGGTTGGTCGCGTTCTCTTCCAAGCGCGACTTGAACACCAGGTAGCGCCCGGCCGGCAGACCGTCCATGCGGTACACGCCGTCGGGCCCGCTGGTCGAACTCTTGAGCGCGCCGGTGGAGATGGTCGCCGCCACGACCAGCGCGTTGATCACCGGCAAGCCCGCGCGCCCCGTGATCAGCCCTTCGATGCTGCCGCCGGCCGTGAGTTTGATCTCGACGTCAGGCGTGTCCTTGCCTTCGACGATCTCGACCGCGGCGGCCGACGCCTTGGCGCGATCGGGGTGACGCGCGGTGAAGCGGTACTTGCCAGCCGTCAAGCCGGTCGCCTCGAAGTGTCCGTGCGCGTCGGTCATCACCGAGCTGCGGCCGCGCATGCTAGAGAGCCCGAGGAAGTCGAAGTCCTCGGGATCGCCGGCAAAGCGCATGGGGTTGAAGCCACCGCGGCCACGTTCCTCGGTCTCGCGATAGGCGGTCACCTGCGCCTCGGGCACCGGCCGGTTGCTCGCCGCGTCGATCACGACGCCGCGCACGCTCGCGCCCGGCGCCATCTCGAACGCGAGTTCATCGCTCGTTTGGCCAGACGTCAGCGTGACTTCGTGCTCCTTGGGGTCGAGCCAGCCGTCGGCGCGCACGCGCACGCGGATCTTGCCCGGCGGCAAACCGGCGATCTCGAAGCGCCCATCCGCGCTCTGCATCTCCTGCCACTCATCGCCGGGGCGGCGTTGACTCATCTTGCGGCCCTCGGGCAAACGCATGCTCGCCTCGCTGCCGCGGCCACGCCGACCGGCGGCGAAGCCTTCCATCGAACGGCGCACGCGCTGCGGTTCGCTCTCGGTGTCGGCCTCGCCGTCGCGCACTTCGCGCGAGCGCGCCTCGACCCGGAAGCGCGTGATCGGCTCGGCCTTGGTCGACACGACCTTGCCGCGCACGGTCGCGCCGCGCTCGAGCTTCAAGCGCAGCTCCTGCTCCAGCTTCACCCCGAACTGCACGCGAGTGACGTGGCCCGGCTTGCTGGCCTGCACGAACAGACTCTCGCCCACCACGCCGGCGATCACGAAACGCCCGTCACCACCGGTGCGCGCGGTGACCTGGCGCAGCTTCAGCACCATCTTGACCACGTCGGGGTCTTGCGGCCGTTCCATCGGCACGACCTCGATGAGCGCGTCGGCGACCGGCCGATCGACATCGTCGAGGACGATGCCCGTGAGCTTGCTGCCCTCGCCCAGTTCCAAGACCAGGTCGTCGTAGCGACCGCCGTCGACCACGTGGAGCTGCTCGATGCGCGACGGCGCCAAACCATCCTTCGCCCCCATCAGCGCCACCAGGCCGGGCGCCACGTGGTTCAGGATGAAGCGACCCTCCGCGTCGGTGTGCACCGGCTCGCCGCGCCCATCGGTGCTGAACAGCACGCGGCTGATGTCCATGTAGACCATAGCCACGTCGGCGCCGGCGAGGCCTTGACCGCCGCCATCGACGACGCGCCCGAGCAGCGTCGCCCCGGCGAGACCTTGCAGGTCGACGGTGGTCGTCTGACCGAGTTGCACCGACACGCCGTGCGCCTCGACCAGCGCCATCTGGCCGCCGATCGCGGACACCGAGTAGCCGTGCCCCTCGGGCACGCCGCGCAGGTCGTAGAAGCCCTCGGCATCGGTCGGGGTCTCCAGCCAGCGGTAGTTGCGGCTAGTGATCTGGCCGAGAAACGCGTTGGGACCTGGGCGGAGGCTCACCGTGGCGCCCGCCACCGGCGTGCCCTCGGGTCCAAGCACGCGCCCGCGCACGCGCCCACCGGCGAAGCACAACAACTCGATGCCGTCGTGCGTCTCGCTGCCTGCCAGGCGCACGTTGGCCGGCGTGCGCACGTAGTAGCGATCCGACTTGCCGTCGAGAAACACGCGGCCGGTCGGTAGACCACGCAGCTCGAAGGTGCCGTCGTTGTCGCTGAGCGTGCTGCCGAGCACGCGCGGCGGCGACGGATCCGGCTTCCACAGCCCCATCATGGTGCCGCGGAAGCGGGCCTCGAGACGTTCGAAGTTGGGCAGCGTGGTGACCGCGATGACCTCGACGCCGGCGAGCGGCTGCATCGACCAGCCGTCGAGCACGCGGCCACGCACGGTCGCGCCGCCCGCGCCGAGACCTTCGACCTGCAGGCGGGTAGCCGCGCCCGCGGCGGACGCCGCCAACTCGGCTGCGAGGCGGGCCGCGTCGGCGCTCAGTTCGGCTGGCGCCGTCGCCTGGTTGCCCGAGTCGTGCGGTGTGTCGCTCACACCCCCGGTGGGGTCACGCAGCAGGAGAAACAGCACGGCGACGACCGCGGCAACCGCGAGCGCTAGAAGGACAGCAACGGGTTTCTTCGACGGCATCGGCGAGACTTGGCAGCGAGCGAGAAGCTGGCCCAGCGGCGGGCTGGTTTGGCGCGTCGCAAACGCCGGGGGACAGGATAGGGCAGGGATTAGCGGCTTGCCGTAGCGACGTGCAAACGACTCCGTGGGAGCCTGTTCGCGTTGCTGGCCGGCCGGGATGCAAAAGGTCGCGCCGCCTCACATCACGCCGCGGGCGTGGCTGACACCGGCAGCCGCACGGCGAATACTGTCTCGCCCGCGCGTGACGACCGCAGGGCAATCTCGCCGCCGTGTGCCTCGACGATCCGACGACAGATGGCAAGGCCAAGGCCGGTGCCCGAGGACTTGGTGGTGAAGTAGGGGTCGAACAACTTGGCGCGCATATCGGCCGACACCCCGGGACCATCGTCGGCGACGGTCAGCTCGACGTGGCCTGCGTGCTGCGCAGCGGCAACCTCGACGTGCTGACCGTCCGCCTCGATGGCGTTCTGCACCAGGTTGATCAGCACACGGGCAAGCTCTTGGCGGTCGCCGTCGACGGCAATCGCCGAGGACACCCTGTGCACGAGCAGCGTCACCCCGCGCACCTGCGCCAGGTCGGCGAAGAATGTGGCCACATCGGCGAACAGCGCATCGACCGCGATGCGTTCACGCTGGCGCTGCACTGGGCCGGCGAACTGGCGGAAGTCGGCGGCGATCTTGGCCAGGGCGTCGGTTTGATCGAGCACGGTCTTGGCCAATCGATCGCACAACTCGGGCACCCTTGGGTCGCCGTCGCGACGGGCGCGCTGCAAGAGCTGCGCACTCATGCGCATGGGCGTCAGCGGGTTCTTGATCTCGTGCGCCACCTGGCGCGCCATCTCGGCCCACGCCGCCTGGCGCTCGGCCGCGCGCAGTTGCTCGCGACTGCGGTGCAGGTCCTCTGTCATCTGGTTGAACGACCGCGACAGCTCGCCGAGTTCAGCGGGCCCCGTGGTCTGCACGCGCGCGCTCAGATCCCCGGCCGCGAGTCGACGCGTCGCCTCGGCGAGGTCGCGCACGGGTCGCGTGATGGCGCGCGAGGCGATCAACGACCAGACGATCAGGATGGCAACCAGCACGACGATTGTCGCGCTCAGCAGGCGCGCAAACTCACGGCTGGTGGCAAACAGCTCGGACTCGCGCACGTGCAGGCCGAGCCACCAGGGCAGGCTGCGCGGCAGACTTTCGATACGCGTCGAGCCGCCGCGCCGCGCGTGCGCCTCGCGATCGACGAACGCGATCTGCCCGCGCGGCGAAGACAGCACGCGCTGACGAAGGCCCTCAGGGGCGAGCGGCTCGCTGTACGACGCGCGGTCGGTGTGCGCGAGCGCGACACCGCGTGCATCGACGACGAAGCACTGGGCCGACGGCAGCCCAGCCTTGTCTGGATCGCGCAGAAACGCCACCGCGCCATCGACGACCTCTTGCACGCGTTCCCAACGGATCAAGGCGAACAGGCAACCAGGCGTGCTGGCCGCGATGCGCAGCGCCAACCCGAGGTGATGCTCGGCCGGATCGCGCGAGCTGCGCTCGGTGGTGCGGTGCAAGAATGGCGACAAGTGGCGATCGACCCAGACCTCGCTGTCACCCTGAGTGATCGCCGCGAACCAGGCGCTGGTCTCGCCGTCGATGCGTTCGGGCCGCAGCGCCTGGCGCGCGCCGCGCGTGGTCGGATCGAGCCGCGGATTGTAGAACGCCTGCACGACGCGCCCATCCGCCGCGACCAAGGCGATCAAGTCGAAGTCCTCGTTCACGCCAGGCAGCGTTCGGGCCTGCTCCTCGAACTCACGGCGCTTGCCAGCATCGAGCAGGACCGCCGCCGCGGGCGTCACGAGCAGCGCCAGGCTCTTGCGGATCAGTTCGAGCCGTGCCGCCAAGGTGACCGCGGCGTCGCTCGCGAGCTGCGGCAGATACACGTCACCGATGCGACGTTCCATGCGCTCGCGCATTCCGGCGAGTGCAAACCAGCCAAAGGCGATGAGTGGTACCGCCGCGGAAAGCAGCAGGGTGAACAGAAACCGCTTGGTGAGCGAGGCCGAGGGCACGCGGGCGGGATGTTACGGTGGAGTCGGCGCTACCGAAGATAGCGATGGACGGACGACAGACGTCGCCGTCCATCGCACCGGCCTTGCAGCGGGTGGAGCCGCTCCACCGCTGAACGCCGGATGGGGACCTGGCTCCACCGGGGCGCGCCCACCCGGTCATTTCGCGCGCGGGTAGCTCGCGCCGCGGGCCCGCAGCAGATATGACCTTCCGCCCTCTTTCCATTCTGTAAGGACAAATCATGAAGCGTCTCCTCCTCATCGCAGTCGTTCTGATCGTCGGCACCCTCGGTTTTGGCTTCTTCCGCGGCTGGTTCGGCGCCACCACGGCTGACGCCGGCGGCAAGACCGGCCTCACGTTCACCTGGAACAAGGACAAGTTTGCGGCCGACATGAGCGCCGCGGGCGGCAAGCTCAAGACGATGTCGCAGGCCGCCGTCGACAAGATCAAGGGCAAGGCCAAGGCCGTCAGCACGACGGAGAGCGAACTCGAGGGCAAGGTGACGTCGGTGGACATGACGAATCACACGGTCACGCTCGACAGCGATGGCCAGAGCATTCCGCTGACGGTGCAGGACACGACGGGCATCGAGCAGCTCACCGGCAAGATGGTGCGCGTGAAGCTGGAGAAGACCGGCGACACCTACGTGGTGCGCGAGATCTCCGTGAAGAAGTAGCGACTGTGCGCGCGCGCTACGCCGCGATGCAAGTCACGCCGTAGCCGGCGAGCGCCACGTCGCGCGTCATCAGCGGCACGTTCTCGACCAACGCCTGGGCCACCAACATGCGATCGAACGGATCGCGGTGGATCGATGGCAGCTCAGCCGCGCGTGCCGCGTGGTCGTGGTAGATCGGCAGGCCGATCAGGTTCTGCTCGCGCAAGTGCCGCTGCACAAAGCGATCGAGCGGCTCGGGCAAACGGAGCTTGCCAAGGCCTGCCTTGATGCCGAGTTCCCAGGTCGACGCGGCGCTCCACAAGAGTTCGTGCGCATCGGTGGTGAACAGCTCGCGGGCCGCGGCCGTGAGCATTGCTGAGTTGCCGATCCACCAGAGCAGCACATGCGAGTCGAGCAGAACCCTCACGCCTTGCCCGCGAAGCCGTCGAGCAGTTCGGGCGGCAACTCGGCGTCGAAGTCGTCGGCAACCCAAAGGTCGCTGCCCTCAGTGTCGGGTCGACGCGGCGCCTGCGAGCGCACCGGCACGATCTTGGCAATCACCTGGCCCGCCTTGGCGATCACGACTTCCTCGCCCGCCGCGACGCGAGCGAGCAACCGCGAGAACTGGGTCTTGGCCTCGTGGATGTTGTAGGTCAGCACGGAGGGAGGGTCGACTAAGTGACGGACTAAGTCAAGGCCTGCCGACGGACCACTCGATTGATCAACGTAAGCGTATTTCTTATAGAGGCTTACACCGTCAACAGCCGGCGCCATGCGTCATCGCACGCGCCACAGCGGCAACTCGGTCCCGAGCGGCGTGGCGGTGACGAGTCCGTTCTCGATGGGGCCGTCGTCGCTAGCGGGCTCACACAGGTACACCGCGATGGCACCGTGTGGTTGTGACGTGTCGACCCGCCAAGAGCCGGCCGGCGGCGTGCGCGTGGCGTGGCGCCAGGACACGGCGATGTCGCCGACGGCGCTCGCTTCCAAGATTGCGCGGCCGCCGGTTGAACCGTAGCTCTCCACGGTCGGCACCTCGACCTCGACCGGCTCGCTGGCCGGCTGCACGTGCAGACCGTGCTGGCGCAACACCGCCGCCGCGCGCGGACCGACGATGTAAGCGCGCGGGCGCGTCACGACCGTCGTGCCGACGAAGCGCGCGAAGTGCGGCAGCGTCACCGCGATGGCTGCACCGTCGAGACGACGCGGCGTGCGCGTGAGGATATCGATCGGGGCATCCATCACGTCCAAGCGATAGCGCACCGCGATCTGCTCCGGCGGCACGCGACAGGCGGCGACGGTGTCGCGCACGGCGGCTTGGTGCGACGCCACGTAGCGCAGCGTCTCCAGCATCCACGCGTAGGCCGCACGCACGCGTTCGGCGAACGGGATGTACGCGTAGGCCTCGAGCAGCAGGTCCATCCGCCCGCACAGGCCGCGGTAGTTGCTGCCGAAGCGCGGGTGATGCGGATAGGTCATCCAACCCTCGCCGAGCTTGGCCGACGGATCTGCGTCGACGCCAGCATCGATGCAGCGCTCGTCTTCGGCGAAGTTGCCATACCAGGCCGACTCGATGCCGTGGTTCGCCTTCACCGCCGCGGTCACCGCCGGCAGCAGATGGTCGCGCATGTAGGCAATCGGTTCGCTGCGCCCGCTCGCCACGGTGTGCGGGATGTCGTAGGTCATCGCGAACCGATGCACGGAGCCGTTGGTCGCGTGATTGTCGAGCGTGAGATCGGGTTCCCACACCTGCCACACGCGTTCGAGCCACAGACGCATCTCGAGCGCGTTGGCGCGCAGGTAGTCGCGGTTGAGGTTGATCTTGTCGGCGTTCACGCGCGTGCCGACGCCCGAGTCGGGCCCCACCTGACCGCTGAGCTTGGGGAGGTGCAGGCGGCGGTTGCCCGGATCGATGGCGTCGTTGCCGTCGGGGTTGAACAACGGCACGAGAACGAGCGTGAGATGCGCCAACAGGTCACTCTGCGGACCGTCGAGCAAGTCGCGCGCGAGCATCAGCCCGGCTTCCTTGCCTTCGACCTCGCCAGCGTGAATCCCACACATCACCAGCACCACCGGCAAGCCGAGCCGCCGCGACTCCGCCGGCGTCTTGATGCCGTGTGCCGACAGCACAACCAGCGGCAGATCGCGCCCCTGTGGACTCGTGCCGAAGGAACTGACTGCGAGGCGACGGTCGCGCCGCGCGTTGAGCGCGGCGAGGAACGCCATCACGTCGGCGTGCAGAGATGTGAACTGATAGCTGCTGGCTTCGGCGCGAGTGCGAGGATGCATAGGTACGAGTGTGTCAGCGTTGCCAACGGCTTGACCCGCCGGTCGCTGATCAAAGGAACGGAGTACCCGGTCAGACACGTTTCGTACTGCTCGGCAGCGGCAAAGGCGACGGAAGAAAGGGAGGCAGACCCTGGTCCCAGCGCCTTCCCTCAACAACGAGCGAGATCAACATGCCAACTTCCATGACGACCCGTGCCGCCTGCGCCCTGATTGCATCCCTTTGCCTCGCTGGCGCGCCGCAAGACCAGACCAAGTCGACGGCGACCGGAACATTCGTTCTCGACGCCGGAGAGCACGACCTGGTCAAGGTGATCGAGGCCTCGGCGCGCTTCCTGGGCCGCAACTACCTGTTGGCCCCGACGGAGATCGGGGGCAACCCGAAGGTGACTCTGCAGATGAAGCTCGACCTCGATGCGGCGGGCTGTGAAGCCGTCGTCAGTCAACTCGCGTACGCACAGGGCCTCATCGCCACGCCGCTCGACCGCGGTCGGGGCCTATGGGAGTTCGTCAACCTGAACGGCGCCAAGCGCGCCGAGGTATCATCCCGCGCGATCGGACTGACCCCCGATGAAGTACGCCTCAAGCGAAACGTCCGGGTCTACGTGATGACCTACGCCCCGCTGCAGCACATGCGCGCGTCGATAGCAGCTCAGACCTTGCGGCCGTTCTTTGCCGGCGCCGGCGGCAGCCAGATCAACATCGGCACAGCGGGTACCGAGCAAACCATTCTGCTGCAGGGCCTGGCCGAACAGGTGGCGCAAGCGCTCGACCTCATCGCCCAGGTCGACCAGCCGCAGGCAGCCGTCCCGATCGAAGACACTCGCTTCGCCGCGCTCGAAGCGCGCGTCAAGGCTCTGGAGGATGCCGCGAAGCGGAACGACAAGCCGAAGTGATGGAGCAGGACGAATGTGTCTGACCACTCGTCCTGACTAACGCCAATCCTTGGCGCCCTCCCCGAAGGGGACTCGCCGTCGCTGCCCGTGCGGCGTCAGCCGCCCGGGCCCACCCGAGTCCCTCCGGGCTCGCCAGCGATCGGCTAACGCCAATCCTTGGCGCCCTCCCCGAAGGGGACTCGCCGTCGCTGCCCGTGCGGCGTCAGCCGCCCGGGCCCACCC